>NZ_JAUXXZ010000073.1 GCF_030684675.1 Daejeonella sp.
AAAAGAAAAAAGAAGCAAAAAAGAAAAAAACTGTGGAAATATGGAAAACTCTATCGAGTTTACCACATTCCCACAGTTACAACAATAATAATAACAGGTTTGTATACCTTTAAAAAGTCAACCTTATTCAGGCACGGACATTGAGCTAACCGGTAACTGACAACCGGCAACTGACAACAGATTACTCTAATTCCACTGCGGGTTTTCGGGGAAATTAGCAATGTGCGCATATTTCGGTCCAAGGCCAATAACCACTTCTCTCCATAAGTTTTCTTCATCTTCAACAAAAATCACCTCAGGACTGTATTTATCGGTTACCAGCCAAGAATTCTGATCGATTTCTTCATTCAACTGACCAGCACCCCATCCTGAATAACCAACGAAAAATTTGATCTCTTCATAATTAAGCTGATTATTGTTAAAAAGGATCTTAATTGTTTCGAAATTACCTCCCCAAAAGACTCCTTTTCTGATCATAACTCCGCTATTCAGTTTATCATAACAAGAATGAACAAAATGAAGAGTATCTGGTGCTACCGGGCCTCCGAAGTAAACCGGAAAATCAGCTCCCTTTAAATCGGGGATCAAATCATTCAGAAGCAGATCACTTCGTTGATTTAAGATAAAGCCAACTGACCCTGCTTCTTCAGATTCGGTAAGTAAAACAACTGACCTCTTAAAATTAGGATCAGACATAAATGGTTCTGAAACGATCAGGCTTCCACTTTTGGGTTTAAGGGGACTAAGCATAAAGAAAATGATAAAGCATAATTTAACCTGAACTCGACATAATATTTAAAACCGCATAGAAACATAGCATTTTATAGCTGCCAACCTTCATTTTAGACACAGATAGCCTCGAAGCTTCGCTTCAATCTATGTGTCCTTTTAAGCATAGTATAAGTCAATCTATGTGGTTAAATCTTAATCTTTAGATATTTATACATTCAACTCACGTTAATTTATTATACTTAAAATTACAATATATATCTAATAATCATTGAAATGATAGAATGCAATCTGCAATTGTTAAGTTTGTAATATAAGACAACAAACCTTGTACCAAGCAGGTGAAAAACAATTAAAATGGCAGTAAAAAAAGAAACACTTGAAAACCTCCGTCAGGAATATATTTCTGAAAAACTATCCAAAAGAGACGTAGATAAAGATCCAATCAAACAATTTGGCAAATGGTTTAAAGAAGCAATGGATGCAGGCATTCATGAGCCGAATGCAATGACTCTAGCTACAACCAGCATTGACCGTAAACCCAGTGCAAGAATTGTATTGTTAAAAGGATATGAGGAAAGGGGCTTTATGTTCTATACCAATTATCTGAGCGCTAAGGGAAAGGAAATGTCGAAAAATCCTGTTGTAGCCATAGTTTTCCACTGGGCTGAGCTTGCAAGACAGGTAAGAATCGAGGGAACAGTAGAAAAACTTAGTAAAGAAGAGTCTGATCGTTATTTTCAAAGCCGTCCCAAACAAAGCCAGATTGGCGCCCTGATTTCTCCGCAAAGTCAGGTAATTGAAGACCGGGAAGACCTAGAAAAGGATTGGAAAGAGGCTGAAATAAGATATGAGAATAAAACGATACCCAAACCTGCATTTTGGGGTGGTTATCTGATAAAACCGCAGGTGATTGAATTCTGGCAGGGCCGTCCAAGCCGCTTGCACGACAGAATAGTTTATAAAAAAGCTGATAAAACCAGTTGGAAAATTGTAAGGCTTGCACCCTGATCTTTACCTATGAATTTTGATGAAATAACAGATCTCTTAAGGGATAAATTCGGGGATGGTGTGATCTCAGCTATTGAAAAAACTGGCTTACAAGCGGCTTTACAAATAGATCCAGAACTTATTGTGCAGGTTTGTGAAGAGCTCAGAGACAATAATAACACCTGGTTTGATTTTCTCTCCTGTCTTAGTGGTGTTGATCATGGGCTAGAAAAGAACAAATTTGAAATAGTCTACCATCTCGCCTCAATACCGCACAAACAACAACTTGTTCTCAAAACAATAAAGGATCACGACAGCAATAGCGGCACCTTGCCATCCTTCCACAGCGTTTCAGATGTCTGGCGCACAGCCGAATGGCATGAGCGCGAAGCATTTGATCTGTTTGGAATTTATTTCGAAGGCCATCCTGATCTGAGAAGAATACTGCTTCCTGATGACTGGGAGGGTTATCCCCTGCGTAAGGACTACCAGGCGGCAGAAGAATATAAAGGAATCAAAATTAACTGAGCTATTACCTTATGCAGCTTAATAAAACCAGATATGCTCAATTAACTGAAGGCCTCAAGCCTGAAGAGATGCTACTCAATATGGGTCCGCAGCACCCTTCCACACATGGCGTTTTAAGACTTGAGCTGATTACCGATGGAGAGATCGTGAAAGAAGTGATCCCTCATATGGGCTATTTGCATCGGTGCTTTGAAAAGCATTGCGAAAGCCTTACTTATCAGCAGATTATCCCATTTGTAGATCGTATGGACTATCTGGCTTCCATGAATAACGATCATGCATTTGTGATGGGTGTTGAACGTATGATGGGTATTGACAAGGATATTCCAAAAAGAGTTGAATACATCCGGGTGCTGGTTTGTGAGTTGAACCGTATTAGTTCGCATCTCATTGCCATTGGAACCTATGGTATTGATATTGGTGCCTTCACCCCTTTTCTATGGTGTTTTCGGGATCGTGAGCACATCATGAATATGCTGGAATGGGCATCAGGTTCAAGAATGCTATATAATTATATCTGGGTTGGCGGTCTTTTCTATGATTTGCCGGTAGGTTTCGAAGAACGATGCGCTGAATTCATCTCTTATTTTAAGCCAAAGCTCACTGAGTTAAATCAGTTACTTACGGATAATCAGATCTTCATTGGAAGAACAGCTGGCATTGGGGTTCTTCCTCTTGATGTGGCAATTAATTATGGCTGCTCCGGACCCATGCTCAGAGGATCCGGATTAAAATGGGATCTGAGGCGTGTCGATGAGTATTCTGTTTATCCTGAACTGGAGTTTGATATTCCTGTTGGAAGTGGTGAAATGGGAAAGACCGGTGATTGCTGGGACCGGTATAAAATACGTACAGATGAGATAGCAGAGTCAATTCGTATCATTGAACAATGTCTTAACAGATTGCAAAAAGAATTAAAACGAAGTCCTGAATTCGACCCAAGAGCTAAACTTCCAAAAAAGATCATACCCAAAGAGCAGGATTTTTATATCAGGGCTGAAAATCCAAAAGGGGAACTTGGCTATTATTTTATTTGCGATGGAAAGACTGAAATTCCCAAACGCGTAAAAGCCAGAGCCCCGAGTTTCAATAATTTATCTGTACTCCCCGAAATATCCAGGGGCGTTTTAATTGCAGATCTGGTAGCTATACTAGGATCAATTGATATTGTACTTGGCGAGGTAGACCGTTAAATTAAAAAAGGCTGAAAGAATTTTTAATTCCATCAGCCTTTATACACACAAAACAAAATATTTAATAAACCTTAACCATATAAATATATGGTTCCAGTTTCTTGAACTGATCTTTACGGCTTAAACCTGCCAATGTATTTCTTTTATTCACCACCAGTTTTTCATCCAAAGAATCCTGAGGGATTGCTTCTATTGATTTAAGGATAAAGGATGATTTTATCGCGAATGCTGCACCATCAATTAATGCCTGCTTCCTATTTATTATCCCAATGACATTTCCACGATTATCAAGTAATGGTCCACCGCTATTTCCAGGATTAACAGGTATTGAAACCTGATAAGCAACCGTATCTCCTGCATATCCATTTCTTGCACTGACATATCCATTTCCTAAAACCTGCTCATCTCTTGGAAAGCCAATGGTAAATACATCCTCACCCACATCTGAAGTAGCCTTTTTAAATGTATAAGGCAAACTTGCCAACTTCTCAAAATCAGGATCAGTAATTTGAAGTACTGCCAAATCATAAGCAGGATCCTGATAGATCAATTTTACTTTAAATGCTTCACCTTCAGAGTTTTGTACATACACGGAGTCAGCTCCATCTACTACATGAAAGTTTGTAACTAAGTACCCATTTGAGGATAGCGCAAAACCTGTACCTCCGAATTCTCCAGGATCTGCAGGACCTTTCGCAGGCTTATCATTAATGTTCTTGATCAAAGCATTCTGGGAACGTTTAATACTGTTGATCTCCCGACGCAGCAGGTTAACATTAGTTGAAATTGACTTAGAAAAATAACCGGTTGAAAGTAAGGTTGCAGAGATTGCTACAAAGGCAACAGAGGCCGCAATAGCAGTGTTAATACGATATTTCTTCCATAATCGTATATGCCTGGGCACTTCGGGTGCAACTTCATCCTTAATAGCTTGAATATCCAATGATTCATGAATCATATTCATATCAGATGAAAGCTTAACCCTGCTTCCATAATCAGACAAATTTGAAATAAAGTTGCGATGCTCAACAACCTTCATATCAAAGGAAGGATCACTTTTTCTCAATTGCTCAAAATCAGCCAGGACAGATCCCGACAATTCCTCCTTAAGATAAGCATCTATTAAATTCGTTAATTCCAAATCACTTTTCATCTTCTTCTAATTAAGTTTGAAAAAATAGTTTTTTCAAACGCTGCAGGCATTTATATTTCTGAGTTTTGGCATTATCCGCATTGGTATAACCAAATTTCTCGCAGATCTCCTGCATCGATCTGTTGTGTATATAATAATCTTCAATAATAGTTTTACAAGGTTCTCCCAATTGCATGAGAGCTGATTCCATTATTGCAAACTGTCTATCCTTTTCTTCATGCTTTTCAAGGTCGTCTTCAACAGCAATAATCTCAGAAAAATCCTGTATGTTCCTGATCGTCTTGCTTTGCTCGTTTAAACGCTTAAGCCATAACCTTCGGCATACAGAATATAGAAACGTTTTAAGCTTACTGTTTAGCTCAAAGTTTCCAGCTTTAACCTTATTATAAAGAACGATAACCGACTCCTGAAATACATCTTTAGCGTCATCCTCATTTCCATTGTTTTTTAGTACTAATTGAAGTACCATCGGAAAATAGGAAATATATAAACGGCTAAGTATTTCCTTTGAATCATTCAGTATCCCTAATACAATCTCACTATCTGCTGGAACTGAACTTTTTACCTCTTTTTTCACTATTAATACTTTTTATCAGGAATTGTAACCCAATGATAGGAAAATAATTTTTTATTTTTTTTTTGAATAGCTAGGGTTACCTTTTTTGTAATTGAGTATTAAGAGTAATTATTTATAAATAAATTAAAACAAAAACAATGAAAAATTCTTTCAAATTCGGTTTTTTAGCTCTAGCTATCTCTTTATCAGTTGCTGCTTGTAACTCAACCAAAACTGAAGAAGCTGCTGTAGATTCAACTGCGGTTATGGACACAACTGTTGTTGTTGATTCTGTTGCTACATTAGATACAACTGTTGTTGTTGATTCAGTTGCTACTAAGTAATTAAACCCAAATTACAATTGACCCTCCAGGATATAATCCTGGAGGGTTTTTTATTTCTATAGTCTCGGGTAAGCTTTATAAGTAAGCTGATTTATAGCTGTTCGCCAAGTCCCTGGATATGAAGAAAACAATCAGTTTTCATCCAGGTCAGTATGATCATCACCCCCAGACTATAATAATTGTTTTCCACATCCTCCTCTCCTATCAGTTCATTGGCATCATCGAGTTCGGCTCCGGGTACATCAAGACCTTCATCAAGTCCGGAATCTGATTTAATTTTCTTTTCACCGGTTAATTCAGACTCATCAAAAGCCACCTTCTGATCATTCTGAAAAATATCTTCATCAGAAGGATAAACCGGATAGGCCGGAAGCTTGAATATATATAATCAATTTTAATACCAGAAAAGAAGATCCTAAAAATAATTCCAAATAAAAAAGCGGGTCATGCTGATATGACCCGCTTCAGAATATTTCAATTATAATTTCTAAACAGCTTCAGGCTTTTTCTTAAACCATCCTTTTATTCGTTTAGAGTTTGAATCACCTATCAATAGCATACATGGAACCAGAATCAAGGTCAGGAAGGTTGCAAAACCAAGGCCGAATATCATGGTCCATGATAGTGGTCCCCAGAAAGCAACGTTATCTCCACCAAAATAAAGGTTTGCATCAAATTCTGTAAACAGGGTAACAAAATCCATATTCAAACCTACTGCCAGCGGAATTAAACCTAACATGGTTGCCGTAGCAGTAAGTAATACCGGAGTCATCCTGGTTCTGCCGGCTTCAATGATGGCATCCTTGATATCCATCCCCTGTTCGATCATTAATTCAGTAAATTCTACTAACAGAATACCATTTCGCACTACAATACCTGCAAGAGCAATAATACCCACTCCAGACATTACAATAGACATCTCCATTCTGAATATGGTAACACCAAGCAATACCCCAATTATACTTAATAAGATCTCACTCAGGATGATCAATGGCTTTGTAATTGAGTTAAACTGAGTTACCAGAATGATAAGAATAAGTCCTAAGGAGATCATCAATGCAGTACCCAGGAATAGCATTGTTTCCTGCTGTTCTTCCTGTTCCCCCGCCATATTAACCTCAACCCCAGCAGGAGCTTTAAACTGATCAATTTCACGTTGTATATTAGCAACAACCTCATTCGGATTGTATTCACCCAACACATTGGATGAAAGAATAATGATCCTCTTCTCCTGTTTGCGCTTGATTCCTCCATATGTATTTACATAATCTATAGTCGCAAAAGAAGAAAGTGGTACCTGGCGGATAATTCCACCCATACCCATATCGCGGTAAGTGACTTTCATATTTCTTAATGCGTCCAGATTATTTTTCTGACTTTCATTTGCCCTCAGGTTGATCTCATAATCTTCATTTGCATCACGGAACTTCGAAACTTCCTTTCCAAAAATAGCCGTACGCAGATCCATTCCAATTTGTCCGCTGGAAATACCCTCCCGATTAGCACGCTCGCGATCAATATCGAAAATAATCTCGGGCTTATTACTCTGAAAATCTGACTTCAACTCTTCAACACCGGCAATCTGACGACTATCGAGGTATTGTTTCAAGCTTTCTGAAACTTTAACAAGAGAATCAAGGTTATCTCCTGTTATTTCAATACTAATCGGTTTGGCTGTTGGCGGACCTGATTGCTCCTGCGCCACAGTGATTTCAGCACCCGGAATTCCTTTTACAGCCCCCCTTATCCTATCGAGGTAAACCGAAGTACTTTCCCCGGTACGCTTTCCAAAACTCACAAATGCTACAGTGACCTTTCCCATATTAGAATACTGTCCCTGATCTTCACTCTGTGGGTCTGTAACTCCGATTGTAACATTAGATAGAATAGAGGATACATCTTTATTATCCCTTCCTACAACTTTGGTCACATTTTCTTCAACCCTTTTAACTACTTCATTGGTATATGCCTGATCCGTACCTACCGGTAACTGGATATAGACATAAACGAAATTCGGATCTGCCTTTGGAAAGAACACGATTTTGGGAGGTACAACAGTAATCAGGAGAAGAGTTAGAAAAAACAATCCAACGGTTCCCCAAAGTATAGTTCTTGGTCTTAATATAGCCCATTTAAGGAGGGATACATATTTATCCTGTGCACGAGGCCAAATCTTTGTTTGGAAATTCCGTATCGCATTGCTCAGATAAAAATGATTAAGCAGATAAAGCAATCCGACGAAAACCACCAGATTTCCGATTCCAAAATTGATTAGATACCCAAGTATTGCAGCACCTAAAAATATCAGTAGATTCTTTCTGACACTTTTATCAAAGGATGGTTTTACTATAGAATGATCCTCAGGCACCATGAAATCAACTGCAAACACAGGATTGATTATATAGGCTACCACTAGAGAGGCAAGAAGGGTAATGATCAGAGTCATCGGCAGGAAGAACATAAATTCTCCTATCACACCCGGCCAGAATAATAAAGGCACGAACGGAGCCAATGTAGTCAGTGTACCCGAAAGTACCGGCAAGAACACCTCTGCAGCAGCAATTTTTGCTGCTTTCTTAATCGGAACCTTTCCATTGTCGAAGATTCGGTGTGTGTTTTCTATCACTACGATAGCATCATCCACAACAATTCCAAGTCCGAGAAGAAAGGAGAACAAAACCATCATATTCATCGTAAAGCTGAAGCCCATTATTCCTCCAAGGGCCGGCATAGCCATAAATGCGATAAACATGGATAAGGGAACTGACAATGCGACAAAGAGTGCATTGGTTATACCCATAAAGAACATCAGAATAACAGTTACCAGAATAAAACCTATGATAATAGTATTAATAAGGTCATGTAAGGTGATACGGGTTCTGTCTGACTGGTCGCCGGTTACAGTAATATTCAGATTTTTAGGCAATGAACTTACTTTCATTTCCTTGATCAGTGCATTGATTTTATCAGATGCGTCAATCAGATTTTCACCACTTCTCTTTTTAACATTCAGAGTGATTACATTCTTTCCGTATAAGCGGGCATAACTTTCCTGCTCCTTGAATGAATCTTTAACTTCAGCAATATCTCTCAGATAGACGGAAGAACCAGTAGGAGTTTTAATAATCAGATTGGACAATTCCTGTGCGCTGACGAATTCTTTTTTTACATTCAGCGTTCTGCGGACCCCATCCATTTTTATGGTTCCTCCAGAAATGGTAAGGTTTTCGTAACCCACGGCACGTTCTATATCTCCAAAAGAAATCTGAGCTGCTGCCATCTTATTCAGGTCAGCATTGATCTGTACCTCCTGTTCAAGAGCTCCGACAATGTCAACACCGGAAATTTCCTTAAGGCTTTCAATCTGATCCTGAACTTCTTCAGCATATTTCTTCAGGCTTTTCAGGTCATAGTCGCCGGAAATATTCAGGTACATAATCGGCAAATCCGAAAGGTTGATATCCATCACATTAGGTTCATTCGGCAGATCGGAAGGGAGATCCTGTCTCGCCTTATCAACTGCATCCTTTACCCTTTGCTTGGCATCTTTGGTTTCAACATTTGTATTAAACTCAGCTGTAATTATTGAAAAATCCTGGTAAGAATTGGAGGTGATCCTTTTTAAACCAGAAGCTGACTTCAATTGCTTTTCAATCTGTTTGGTCACCAGATTCTCCATATTGGCCGGAGAAGTACCAGGATAAACCGTCTGAATAAATATTTTAGGGATTACAACTTCAGGAAAATTTTCCTTTGGCAATCCTATGTATGAAAAATACCCAATTACTGCAATAATCACAGTCAGCACATAAATGGCTGTTCTGTTTTCAATTGCCCAACTGGATGGTTTAAATTCTTTGTTAATGTCTTCCATCTTATTTTAAATTATGATGCTGTCTTTAATTGGTAGATACAATTAATTAGCTTTAACTATATCACCCGGACTTAAACCATTAGTACCTGCAATAATAACCTTGTCTCCTACTTTGAGACCAGAAATAATTTCAGCCTGTCCTTCAGAAATTTTACCTGTCTGAACATTAACCCGCTTTGCTTTACCTCTTTCTTCTACAAATACATAATCACCATTCTCGGCCTTTTGTATTGCATTTACCGGAACTACCAATGCTTTAAGATTTTGGTAATCAACTATTTTCAGAATTGAAAGCATATTAGGGCGATACTTACTGTTTGAAGGAAGCTTTATTTCAACATTAAAGCTCCTTGATACCGGATCTATGGTTTTTGATGCGAATGAGATTTTTGTTGAAACCGTATCTGGAACATCAGGTAATATTACCTGAACATTATCTCCCTGGTTAACCCGGCTTGCATACGACTCGGCAACCAAAGCTTTAGCCTTTAATTTACTTGCGTTTACCACCCTGATGCCTGACATTCCTGGTGAAACTGCCTGTCCGACTTTGAGATCCATCGCATCGATAGTTCCGGAGATAGGAGATTTTATTTTGAACATCGAAACCTGGGTCTTTAGGGTAGCAATACGGCGCTGAGCTGCATCACGCTGGGTTTTTGCATTCAAAAACTGGACTTCCGTTCCAATCTTCTGATCCCAAAGGCTCTTTTGACGCTCATAAAGCGTTGTTGCGAGGTCGAGTTGAGTTTCTAGTTCAGAAATATTCTGGCGCAAAACCTGATCATCTATTTGTGCCAATACCTGTCCTTTACTAACATTTTGTCCGATGACAGCATAAACAGCAGTAACAATACCCTGGGCTTGAGGATTTACCTGTACATTCTCTTCTGCATCGACTTTTCCCTGTACCTCCAAATAGTTTTTGAATGAGGTCTCTTTTAATTCTAAAACAGAAATATCTTTCACATCCTCGGCAGCGGTAACACTTCCAACTTCAGCTTCAAGCTTTTCAATTTTTGAGTTTAAGGATGCACGCTCCTTCTTCAGCGCTTCCAGCTCAGATTTTTTATCCGTTGGTTTTCCTCCGCATGATGCCAGAAAGATAACAGTAGAGATTAATAGTATTCTTTTCATTTGAGTGATTTTTGAGTTTTTTTTAATAAACTATCTTACCTGATGCCTTATCCATGTTAACCTTATTGATTAAAAGATCATAAAGTGCATTAATGTAGTTGTTCTGAGCCTCCTTAAGAGAGGTTTCGGCTGTTGTAACTTCTATACTTGAACCAACACCCTGCTCGTACTTAATTTTTGTTACCCTTAATACTTCCTGAGCAAGCTCCATATTACGGTTTTGATTTTCGAGGGATTTCAAACCATTCCGATAAGTTGTCTGAGCCTGTTCAACCTCAAGACTGATTCCATTTTTTAAATTGATCAGATTGTTCTGAGTTTTAAGAATTTCAAGCTTTGCATTACGAACCTGATAGAGTTTAATACCACCTGAAATAAGAGGAACGGCCAGGCGGAAACCTATAATGGATGTTGGAAAACTTCTGTCAAACAAACTTCCAAAACTATTAGCCAACAAATTTTGCGAGGTACTACCAAATGCAGAAAGCGATGGCAAAAACTGGCTCTTATATCTCTTCAAATCAAGTTCGTTCAACTTTTTCTGAGTTTCAAGTAATGAATATTCAATCCTGTTTTTGTAAGCACTGGTATCCGAAACAGCGAAAGTTTGAACCACCTGAAGCCCGGCTATGGAATCTTTTAATGTAAGCTTACTTTGGATACTCATTCCCATCTGAAACTTCAACAGATTCACATTCAGATCTAAAAGCCTGATTACATTTTCACGTTCAGTTTCAAGATTATTATTGAGCACTGTGAGCCTATCAACATCAATTTTTTCTACAAAACCATTCTTATAAAGGACTTTTGTATCATCCAGCGACTTTTTTAAGCGAAGCATGTTTGCATCCAGAAGGTTCAACTGTTCATTACTTACGAGCACTGAGTAATAGGCTTTAGTGACAGCAACTGCAGTTTCAATACGGCTACGTTTCAAACTCTTGCTCGACAATTCTTTATAGGTTTTTGATGCCTGTAAACCAACGAGATAAGTACCATCAAATAATAATTGATTGAGTTCCAATCCTAGGGAAGATTGGTATTTAACACCAAATTGCACCGGCAATAATTTACCCGGTTGTCCGAAGATTTCACCCGGCACTAAATTAGTTGGAACCTTCAGAAAATCCTGAAAGTTTACACTTCCATTCACCTGAGGTAAACCAATTCCGATAGTCTGCTTAACCGTATTTGCTGCAATTTCTTCATCAATTTTAGCGTTCTGTATCGAACTCTGATTTCTCTGTGCGTAATCAATAGCCTCCTGCAGACTAAAATTGGCAACAGTATCAACCAATTGTGCCCTGGCATCAATTATGCTAAAAAGACAGAGCATTAGTGTAAGGTATTTGTATTTCATAGTATTATTCTTCTTCAGTTATTTCCTTGTATTTATTAATCAATTTATGTCCTTTAAGAGTACATATCCCATATAAAAAATGTTCTGTCAATTCAGACATTACCTGAACAAGTCCATATTTACCACTTGTATACGTCGAATTTCCATTAAAGATCAGATCAATTTGTTCCAATCTCATTTGAGTTAGAATATCCGGTTTAATATCATCCCGGTAATAACCCTCTCTGATTCCACGTAATAAATTGTCATGAATAGTCGAATAAAGATGCTTTTCCCTGAACTCCTTAAAATAAATCCATGCCTGGGGATGGTACTTTTGAAGATCATAAAAAAGTGTCGGGTTCATGTTAGATAAAAGCTCCTTCATATTTGTTACAGCAAAAAACATTTCATGAACTGCATTTTCAGCTGTCTCAATATTTTCTTTGATCACACATTTCTGACAATTTAACTTCATGTCAATTACGATATTCACAATCTCATTCTTATCAGAAAAATGAGTGTAAATAGTCTTTTTAGACATCCCCAGATGTCTGGCAATATCATCCATCGTTACACTTTTAAAACCATACTGGCAGAAAAGCTTATCAGATTCAGAAATTATGTACTCTTTTACTTCCACTTCACACCTCTTTTTTAATTCGGCTGTAAAACTATGGAAACTTTTAATAATTCCAAAGTTTCCATAAAAAAATATTTAATTTAATGAGATCAGAAGTAGGAAGTCGGAGGTCGGAAGTCAGACCTCAGACCTCATACTCTCACCTCAGACAATAAATAAAAATCGTAACTTCGCAAAAAATCCCGATATGAACTTTTCTCCATTATCTGCTATTTCTCCCATCGATGGACGCTATCATAATTCTACCCAGGAACTATCCTCTTACTTCTCTGAAGCCGCTTTAATAAAGTTCAGGGTATATGTTGAAGTAGAATATTTTATTTCGTTATGCGAAATTCCCTTACCCCAATTAAAAAATTTCGATAAAAGTAAATTTGAAGCCTTGAGAAAGGTGTATTTAAATTTTTCTGAATCTGATGCTGAGGCAGTTAAATTGATCGAAAAGACAACCAATCATGATGTAAAAGCTGTTGAGTACTTTATTAAGGATAAGTTTAACGAATTGGGATTAAATGAATTCAAAGAGTTTATCCATTTTGGACTGACTTCACAGGATATAAATAATACAGCTATTCCTTACTCTTTTAAACTTTCTGTCCATTCATCCTATCTCCCGGCATTAAAAGAACTGCTAGATCATATCAAAGGAAGGGTATCTGAATGGTCGGCCATACCAATGCTGGCACATACCCATGGACAGCCGGCTTCACCCACTTTACTGGGGAAGGAATTGCAGGTATTTGTAGAGCGGATTGAAACCCAGCTTGAACAATTGAAATCCATTCCGTTTTCAGCTAAATTCGGTGGTGCAACAGGGAACTTTAATGCCCACCATGTAGCCTACCCTGAAATTAACTGGACAGAATTTGCGAATAAGTTCGTGAATGAGCGTCTGGAATTAAACCGCTCTCAGTATACTACACAGATTGAGCATTACGATAATTTTGCGGCACATTGCGATGCTATGAAACGGATCAACAGCATCCTGATAGATCTGAACAGAGACATCTGGTCGTATATTTCAATGAATTACTTCAAGCAGCAAATCAAAGCTGGAGAAGTAGGTTCATCTGCAATGCCGCATAAGGTCAACCCAATCGACTTCGAAAATTCTGAGGGTAACCTGGGTCTGGCAAATGCTATTTTTGAACATCTGGCAGCGAAGCTTCCTATCTCCAGGCTTCAACGCGACCTTACAGACTCAACAGTGCTTAGAAACATCGGAGTTCCGGTCGCACATACTTTGATTGCAATAAAATCGACCCTAAGAGGTTTCAAAAAGCTATTGCTGAATGAAGAAAGCATCCAGGCGGATCTTGAATCAAACTGGGCAGTGGTTGCCGAAGCAATACAAACCATTCTGAGACGTGAAGCCTATCCGAATCCTTATGAAGCACTGAAAGACCTTACCCGGACTAATCAGCAAATAAATAGAAGTACCATTGCTGAATTTGTTGACAAACTTGATATATCTGAGGAAGTGAAACAGGAGTTGAAGGCAATTTCTCCTTCCAATTACACTGGAATTCAGGCAGTCATTCATGTGTCATAACTTTAATTCGGCTATTCATGAGTTTAAAAATTAGTAAATTTGTATATAAATTCATGAATATGAGCACTGCAACTTCAACAACAAACGTATATACCGAAATTACTCCAAATCCTGCTACCCGTAAGTTTTTGGTTAATAAGTTACTTACTAATAATAGTATTGACTTCCCAAATAAGGAAAGTGCAGAGAAGTCGCATTTTGCACGTGAACTTTTTAAGTTCAACTTTGTTACCGGTGTATTTTTTGCAAGCAATTTCGTTACAATCACCAAATCTGAAACTGCAGACTGGCAGGATATTGAACCCATTCTGAAAGAATTTGTAAAAGGAGCTGTCGAATCTGAGCTTAATATTGTTGAGAAAGAAGTAGCCCTTGCAAATTTTGAAGGCTCTGAAACTGAAATAAAAATACAGCAGATATTGCATGATTATGTTCGCCCGGCAGTTGAGCAGGATGGTGGTGCAATCAGCTACAGATCATTTAAAGAGGGTATAGTTACCGTTGAATTACGCGGATCATGCAGCGGATGCCCTTCTTCAACAATTACCCTTAAGTCAGGAATTGAGAATCTCTTAAAGCGAATGGTTCCTGAAGTAACCGAGGTGGTTTCTGAAGCTTTATAGATAATATTATCTCCTAGTTGAAAAGCCCCTCTTCAGAAATGTTCTGAAGAGGGGCTTTCTGTTGTCAGTTATCTGATGTCTGAAGTCTGATGTCTGATACTTACATCACTTTATTGTGGTCGACATAATAATTTGTATTTAGAATTAGTTGAATTTTTCCTCCAATATAAGAAGTAATTCTGCTGAAATAAATCCATTTGTTGCCACCATTTCCTTCCGTTCAATGCTATTATTTCCGCCAGTAAAATCAAATACATGACCACCTGCCTCCCGAACCAAAACGATTCCGGCAGCTACATCGTATGAATTGAGATTAAACTCGAAATAGCCATCAAATCTCCCACAGGCTACATAGGCAAGATCAATTGCAGCCGAACCAATTCTTCTGACGCCATGGCACCGCTGCATCAATTCTTTCAAAACAGCCAGATAAGCATCAAGTTTTCCGAATTCGTAATAGGGAAATCCAGTTGCAAGCAGTGTATTTTCAATCCTGGATGCCTTTGATACTGAGATCCGCTTACTATTTAAGTATGCACCTCCATTTTTCCAGGCTGAAAAACATTCATCCCTGTTTATCTCATAAACCACTCCAAGAATGGGTTCATCATCACATTGCAGGGCTATACTAATGGAATATGTAGGAAGTCCGTGTATAAAGTTTGTTGTTCCGTCGAGCGGGTCAATGATCCAATCATATTTCTCACCGGTGATGGTGGTGGTTTTTTCTTCAGTAACAAATCCAGCTTCAGGAAGCAACAATCTAAGGCCTTTAACCAGAGCTATTTCTGCTGTTTTGTCAACATACGAAACCATATCATGAAGTCCCTTATACTCAACCTGTTCGCGCTCGAAGACCAGAGCCTCTTTTCGAATAAATTCACCAACTTCTTTGGATAAGGATATTACACCGGTTGTGAGTTTTGAAAGATCCATGTATCAGGATTTTATTGGCATTGAATATTTGTCAGCATTGTTCCTGGACCAGAATATCCCTGCAATGCCCAATAAAATAAGAATAGTAGATATCATCTCGGCCTGAGTAAAAGCAAGACCAAAAGCATGGTATTGAGAATTTACACGGATACTTTCAATCAGAAAACGCTCCAAACCGTTAAATATCAAGTATAAAGACCACATAATACCCGGTGTTTTAATTTTGTGCCTGAATCCCCATAAAAGTGCAAATATGAACAGACCCATAACTACCTCGTAAAAAGGTGTAGGGAAGACCGGTAAAGGTAGTTCATTACAAAAGGGGCCGGTACAGCCGGGTATCGGTACACCGCTGTTCACCACATTGTGCGGATATTTAAAAGCCCAGACCCAATCAGGTGCCCAGCTTAACCATGATGGCTTTGGAGCAATATTTTCTATCCCCCAGTCGCCGTCTCCCGACAATTGACAACCTATCCTGCCAACAGCATAAGCTAACATCATTCCCGGGCCGGCAATGTCAAGCATGTGAATCCATTTGATACCATATTTATTGGCATGATAAATCACCGCAGCCCCGCCCATAATCAAACCACCATAAAAGGTTAAACCACTGAAGGATAATAGCCCTCCAATCGGATCCTGAACAAAATCATCCCAATACTCCAGGTTATGAAATATTTTGGCTCCCAGAAAACCCCAAATAGCAGCCCACATTAATAGTGTGCCCATGATCTGGTAAGGGTGAACCAGTTCCTTTACAATTTTTGGCTGACTTAGCTGCTCTTTCTTCTTTTCAGAATAAGCCCAATAAATAAATAGTGCTCCTAACAATAAACCTCCAAGAAAGCTTCCCTTTGCAGATAAAATGAAACTCTGAGGGTTGGCCACAAAGGCAGAATAATTTAATAATCCATCCAGTAGTTTATAGCCCACTAAAAATCCAAATATTCCATTAAATACCAGTTCCTGAGTACTTGCAGGCTCTCCTACCTTTACCTCACGAGTAAAAGGCAGTACAAGTCCCAGTTTTTCCTTTCTTTTAAACTCCTGAGAAAGCGCCCAGTAACCAGCTGCAAAAGCTATAGCAACGAAAAATCCGAAAGTTTGAATTGGTAGCGGTATGTTAATACCTGTTAAATATTCAATGAGGTGGGTTATGGTAGGAAACATAGGCTAAATATACAATCTTGTTATAATTTACAATGTTAATAAAAAGCAAATGAATTAAATCAGAAATAAGAATCTCGTTGAGTAAGGTTGAGTGCTCAATGAACAAAGGTTTCTGCCAATTCTGTAATTTCCATATCACCATCGGAGGCAATACTCTCTAATCTTACCTGTCGCATCTCATTGATCATCAAAGGATCATACGGAGCTTTAACCTTAACGTAATTTCGACTAAATCCATGCATGAAACCATTTTTATGATCAGCCTCAAAAAGCACCTCTGCCATTTTTCCTAACTGGCTTTCATAGAATGCCCGGCGTTTTTTCTCAGAAAGAATATGCAGCATTTTACTCCTGTCGGCCCTTTGTGATCCGGGAACAGAACCTTTCATCTCAGCTGCATCCGTATTTTCACGTTCTGAATATGTAAATACGTGCAAATAGGAAACATCCAGTTCATTCAGAAAATTATAGGTTTCCAGAAAGTCTTCGCGGCTTTCGCCCGGGAATCCAACAATGAGATCAACCCCGATACAGCAATCGGGCATTAGCCTTTTTATTTCCTTAATCCGGTCGGCATACAATTCGCGTTTATATCTCCGACGCATTAAACCCAAAATTTTATTGCTGCCTGATTGAAGAGGAATATGAAAGTGGGGGACAAATTTACTTGATGAGGAAACAAATTCGATGATATCATTACTCAGCAGATTGGGTTCAATCGAAGATATCCGTATTCTATCAATTCCCTCAACCTGATCAAGCGCTTTGACCAGATCAAAAAACTTATCCTCTCTTTGACCGTTTCGGATCCCAAAATCACCAAGATTTACACCGGTGAGTACAATTTCCTTCACACCTGAACGAGCGATTTCATTTGCCTGCTCAATAACATTTTCAATTGTTTCACTTCTACTCGATCCACGGGCAAGAGGAATGGTACAGAATGAACAGGTATAATCGCAGCCATCCTGAACCTTTAAAAAGGTGCGGGTTCTGTCTCCAATTGAATAAGAAGGAATAAAATCCCTGGTTTCGCTAATATCCTGATTGTAAACCTGCGTTTTCTCCAGCTTGGTTAAATCGCTGATATATTCTATAATTCTGAATTTCTCTGCAGCACCCAGCACAATATCAACACCCTGGATTTCTGAAATTTCCTGAGGTTTTAGCTGAGCATAGCAACCAACAATAGCGATATAAGCATTTGGCGAATGTTTTAAAGCCTCTTTAACAACTTTGCGGCATTTTTTATCAGCATGGTCTGTCACAGAACAGGTATTGATCAGGTATACATCTGCTTTGTCTGTAAAGGATACCGTATCAAAACCGGCATCATTAAACTGACGTCCGATTGCCGAGCTTTCTGAAAAATTCAGCTTACAGCCTAATGTATAAAATGCAACCTTTTTATTCATATTGAGGTGCAAAGATAAGGAATGTGGCCGAAACAGACAATTGTAAGCGGTCTATCATCAATTTTCAGTTTGGTTTTGACCCCACTGATAAGATTCATGATCAAAACCCACTAAATCTATAACCCTGTTTATAACAGTCCCGGCTACCTCTTCAATAGTTTTGGGAAGACTGTAAAAGGATGGAGTTGCCGGACAAATTATCCCCCCGGCTTCAGTGACAGTTTTCATATTATTGATATGAATCAGACTATATGGGGTTTCCCTTACCAGCAGGATCAATTTGCGTCTTTCTTTAAGAATAACATCCGCAGAACGTGTAATCAGATCATCAGATACACCGCTCGCCACACGACCCAATGTCCCCATAGAGCATGGACAGACAATCATCGTATCAAATCCGGCTGATCCTGAAGCAAATGGAGCCATAAAATCACGTTTGTCATAAAACCTGAAATTATAGGATGAATAGTCCTTATTACCGAGTTCATGTAACCAGACATCTTTGGCATTATCAGACATGATGATACCAATTTCGGAAATCTGATCCTGCAGATTTTTTAATTTATCAAATAGAACTTTTGCATAAATTGAACCACTCGCTCCTGTTACTGCAACGACAATCTTCTTCTTACTCATTGGAATT
Source organism: Daejeonella sp. (assembly GCF_030684675.1). GTDB lineage: Bacteria > Bacteroidota > Bacteroidia > Sphingobacteriales > Sphingobacteriaceae > Daejeonella. The sequence continues at coordinate 18,829 of NZ_JAUXXZ010000073.1, forward strand.
TTTATGATAAATCGCACCAATACAGGTGTATGATTAATTTGTACTTATCCTGAGAAAATATCTCTTTTCTCAAAGTATCAAATTTCAGGACAAATATCAATCAATTTAGCCGTAAAATACTATTGGACACAAGATTCCATGCCCTAATTCTGCCATAAGGAGGTAAAAAACAATCGATTTTCAATTGTCTCTTCTAAGCTGCCTTATAGATGTCGTTAGACTATCTCGTTCCAGCATTTTCTCATTTACCAGTGCATAATTGAGAGCTTTGTCCAGAGAACGTCTTACCCTCTCCTTCTCAATCTGGATTCTTTTATTTTTAACCTCTTCCTGATAAATCAATTCCTGCCTGGAATTAAAGAATTTAATCATTTGATCCTTCGGGCTCATCATATTGCTTTCAACCACCCAGGTTCCTTTTGATTTGTCGTTTTTGATTTCCTGTGCAAAACCAATCTGAATTGAACAAAATAGAAATGCAGTTGTGAATAAATTTTTCGTTTTCATAATTTTAAATTTTATCCAAAATTGTATTCTGAGTGATCTCAAAAAAAAAATACAGATACAGACATCATGAGTCCTCTTAAACAGCCAGATATCATGGTTAAAGGACGTTTATCATCAAAAAAGATTCAAATAGCGCTGTCATAGGTCGTTTATCGACAGAATTGAGCTTTACATCGATAATCATCAGATCAGATTCAGTAAAATTTTATAAAAAAGTATTTTTGGGTATGAATTTTTACCATAGACTTATGCTGAGGCCAAAACTCAAACGGCTCGTTGAGCATGTAATATTCTGGATCATTGCACTGGTCTTGCTTACCTTCTATTTTGGTGCAGATAAACCCAATTATCTGATTCCTTTAAGAAATAACCTCTTTTACCTGCCTGTACATATTGGCTATTTCTATTTTCTTGCCTATTATTTAATTCCTAAATATTTATTCACCCGTGAATATCTCCGGTTTTTCGTATCACTCATCGGTCTTATTCTGGTCACCGGATTTTTTACGCGTCTGATTGATATTTTCTTTGTGGATCCATACCTGTTTGAAATCCAAAAAGAAATAGGAATAAAATTCACCTGGGATAAAATGGAGGGCAATTTTTTTGATAAGCTTCAAAAACCCTATTACTATGTCAATGCAATCAAGGGCTCAAACCTGATTGTTTGGATTGCATTAAGTATCAAGTTTTTCAAGATGTGGTATGAACGCCGGCAAGCTGCAATGGAAGCCGAGCTAAACTTCCTTAAAGGACAGATTCATCCGCATTTCCTGTTCAACACGCTCAATAACCTGTATTCGCTAACGATACAGATGTCTCCAAAATCTCCATTTATTGTAATGGGATTATCTGATATTTTAAGGTACATGCTTTATGAATGTAATACAGATTCAATTGCTTTAAAACGCGAAATAGAACTAATTGAAAGTTATATCGCGCTGGAAAAGATCAGGTATGATAACCGGCTGGAATTAAACTTAAGCATAAGCGGCAATGTTGAAAATATCGAAATAGCCCCACTAATGATGCTTCCGCTAGTAGAAAATGCTTTTAAACACGGTGTCGGTGAAAAGGTAGGTGATGCCTGGATTAATATTGATCTGACTGTAAAAAGTAACATTTTGAAACTTAAAATATCCAATAGTAAACCGGAAACTTTTTCTGAAAACAGTGAAAAGAATAAAGGTAATATCGGTCTTGCCAATCTAAAGAAGAGACTTGAGATTTTATACCCCAAAGCGTATGATCTAAAGCTATTTGACGAACAGGATATGTTTCTTGCAGTTTTAGAGATCCAGATGGATAAGCATGTTGTTTTGTTACCATGAAAATAAGAACAGTGATCGTTGATGATGAACCTCTTGCAATAGAGGTCATTGAAACCTATCTTAAGAATTTCAGTGATATAGAGATCATTGCGAAATGTGGGGATGGCATACAGGCATTTAATATTCTGCAGCAAAAAAAAGCCGATCTCATGTTTCTAGATGTTAAAATGCCCGGACTTAATGGGACAGAACTTTTAAAGAGTCTAAAAAACCCTCCAAAAGTAATTTTTACAACCGCTTACCATGATTATGCTGTTGAAGGGTTCGAACTGAATGCCCTGGATTATTTGCTTAAACCTGTATCCTTTGACCGTTTCCTGAAAGCTATGGAGAAAGTTTATGAGCATTTCGGATTTACTGCCAGGCAGAATATTCAAACCGGGATCATACCTGCAAGAAACCAGGATATCTTTCTGTATCTCAAGGTGGATAGAAGAATGGTCAAAGTAGATGTGAAGGATATTTTATGGATCGAGAGCCAGAAAGATTACATCAAAGTAGTGCTCAGCGACAAGGAATTGATCTCCAAACAAAAGATCAGCATATTAGAAGAATTACTGCCTGAGGAGGAGTTTCTGAGAATACACCGGTCTTTTATTATTGCAGTGAATAAGATTGAAAGTTTTAACTCCAGTAAAATCGAGATTGGTGCTAAGGAGCTGCCAATTGGAAGGAATTATAAAAACGATTGCCAAAGACGTTTGAATCAGTATGGATAAAATTCTGCTTTCAGCTTCATGCTTTAAGCTTCCTTATCTCTTTCCTCCCATAGCATACCGAATCCCTTCCAATATATGCTTCAGAAACAAAGGGTCTGTATATTTTTCATCTGCATGACCAAGCGCTGTATAAAACGACCTTCCCCCTTCAAATTCGCGGTACCATGCCATGGGATGAAAAGAACCGTTGGTTCCTCCTTTATAGGTACTCTCATCAACAGTAATCAATACTTTAATATCATTGCTGATATTCTTAAAATTATAAAGTTCCTCCTTGATATGCCAGCTTTCGGGAAGGTGCCTGGTGGCTCTATTTTTTCTGTCAATTACATTAAAAGTGGCAAACTGCTGCACAGGATGACCATTAAATATTGCTCCAACCAGTTTACCGTACCAGGACCAGTTATATCCCCCGGCCGAAGCACCATGAATACCCATATAGCCTCCGCCTTTACGGATATAATTTTCAAATGATCTTTGCTGCAAACTATCCAGCATATCCCCGGAAGTGCTTAAAAACACTACAGCATCATAGTTTTTAAGATTCTCTAATGTGAATAAGCTTGAATCAGAGCTGGTATCGGTCTGAAATTTGAACTCCCTTCCGAGTTTGGTGATAGCAGCAATCCCTGCCGGAATGGAAGCATGTTTGTAAGCTGCTGTCTTGTAAAATAACAGAATCTTTTTGGGATGTTTCTGTGCTTTGAGGTCAGAAGCAAATATCCATGAGAATGCCAGTAAAAACGTCAATAGAATTTTATTCATAAAATTGATTTTAGAATCGCAGATTAGAGGTGACTATCTGTTCTTAAATTTCATTTTTGCCTTTTCCCTTGAACTGTAATTATAATCTTTAGCATTACTTTCCTTTTTGGGATGAAAAGCTGCTCCGCTCAGTGTTTCAGTTTCCCGACTAAGTTTGGTGGTTTTGATAGCCTTTTTGGGTTTATCCTTCTCAATAACAAGATCTTCGGGCAGCTCTGTTATTGGAAAGATCTTACCGATAGCCAGCTCAATTTTCTTAATCAAAGCAAGCTCAATATCCGTTGAAAAGCTGATTGCCATTTGTTCGTTTGCAGCATTTGACTTACTCTTCACTATCCTGCCGACAAAAGTCTCGACATCAGCAGGAATTTCAAGATGAAAAATAAAAGGAATTCCATCGAGCTGAATTGATTCTTTCAAATCATCTGCGATAAGCAATATTCTGGCATCATCAGTTTGCTTAAAATCGTCGATCAGATCAAAGCCGGGATGATCGAAGAATAAAGGTTTATAGATCACAATATCTTTGTCGAGGTATTTAAAAAGGCTTTTGAATACCTTTTCTGCCGTGAGCCTTGTATTTACGAAAACAACAGCTTTACTAAATACATCCTTATCGCGTAGGAGAAGATTAAGCAAATTTACTTTTGTTTTAAAATCAGGAACTTTATAAAGCAACTGATCAATAGTTTCCAATTTGGGTTCACCCAGATCATTCACTTCAATCAAAGCCGGCTGATTCATAAACTGATCGATCAAAAGATGCAGTTTATCATGCAGAACCTCGGTAAATACCAGATGCTGGCATTTAACAATACTTCTGGCTAGTTCTGCTACTGGCAATTGCATCCCACGTTTAACGATCTCTGCGGCATCATCCACAATGAACATAATAATCTTATTCAGATTCAACCCGAGCTTGAGATAGATCGCTCTTGCCCTGTCGGGAGTGGCAACCACAATATCAGCACCATCGGCAAGTGCATCCATCTGAGACTCCATCCCTCCTTCGGAATATAATCCCACGATCCGTATGGTCTGATTCCTATTCAATAATTCAAATCGCTCAATGACTGCTAATACATGATCCTTATCCGGAACCAGAACCAAAGCCCTTGGAGCTTCTTCAAGTCCGTATTTTAAACGCATCAACGAACCCAGAACATAGGTTGTTGTCTTCCCCGAACCTTCAGGTGCTACTGAAATCACATCCTGACCACCCAGAATACGGGACATCGTTTTAAGCTGAATTTCTTTGGGACCTAAATAACCCGCATCAGTCATCGCTCTGACTAAGGGCTTACTCAGCTTTAATTTCTCTAACAACACCATTTAACCAGATTTTTATTTTTGAAACGCAAAGGTAGCAGATAGTATTGAGTAATGAGTATTGAGTATTGAGATATCAACTTTCAAAAAATTCCTATTCAAGCAACAAAGGATCATCATCCTCACCCGTTAAACTAAGCGAAATCGTGTCCGCACCGGCAATGCCTTCAATAGAACCCTTAATACTTGAGGCATTCAACAAGACCTTATCCAATTGCTTTTCGCGCATTTTCCACATTTTCTCCATCGCATCCCGCTCTCTGTGAATGGATAAACGCATACTCATATAACCTTCACGAATGGCTTTCCATTGTTCTGAAAACTCAGTCCCTGTCAGATAATCATAGAGCATATGCATTTTATCACCCCTGTTCTCCTGGGATTTGGAAGAATTATAAAGTCTCAGAATACCATCCCGTAAAACATAGGCCACAGCCTTTACTTCCTCAAAAGAGCAGATCCATACACCATCCCGCTCTCCAAAACAGTTCATCCCTTTAGGGTAAGTTTGGGTTACGATTACTGCTATATCCACCCCCTCCTTACGCATGTCTTTTTTAAGTTTATCTATCCAGTCGTTGGCAAAATCCTTGGTGCGTTTACTTTCATAAATAATCTTACCACAATCCTGGCCAAATTTATTCCTGACCACCTGAATACAATCTGCTCCACGAACTCCCTTACCTACTTCACCTATCTGGTCGAATGGGAATGTAACCCTCAACACTTCCTCCAGAATCAATTCCTGAACCTCTCCCTGCAGCTGCATAGAGCCCTGTTCGGCCTTACGGCGCATTTCATCTACCAGCTTCTTCTGATCTTCCAATTGCTTCTCAAATTCCTTTATCCGCAATTGATGTTCGGTTTCCTTCAACTGGTTTTTTTCAAGCTCCTGCTTCTTGATCTGTTCAACGATTTGATTCCGCTCTGTCTGCATCTTCCGCTGAATCTCGATCTCCATTTCTTCAGCCCTCGTCTTAAGTTCCTGTTCCTTCTTTAAAAACTCCAGCTCCTTCTGCCCTGCCAGCTTTAATTTTTCCTGGTTCTCTTTATTGGCATTCTCTAAAAAGTTCAGTTTATTCTCAAAATCTACAGCAATACTTTTACGAACCACTTCCTCAAGATTGATCTTTTCCTGTGCCAGTTGTTGTTCATATTTAAGCGAAAGCGCTTTTTGCTGAACCTTAAAATCCTCTTCCTTTTTTTGAAATTCCTCATCCTTCTTCTTCTGCCAGGCAATCATCTTATCCCGCAATTCCTGCTCGTATTCCTTACCAATGGCTTCCTCAAGTGGAAACGAGTGACCGCAGGATGGGCATTTTACTTCTGTTGACATATATTTAGATTAAATATTCAATTTATGATTTTTATCCTCTGGAAATTTATTAAGCAATTTACTAATTATATTAGTATTTCAAATGGATTGATGAGCTAAACAATTAACAGAAACATAATCTTATGAAAATTCAATAAAATTTAATTTAGAACAATTCATAAGGAGTATTTTTATCCAATATTAGAAAAAATTGACGAGGTCAGGATTAAGAATCAATTTTATAGGTTTGATTCTGTGACAAAATGCAAATGGATATCTACGGACAGGCATTATTGGATCAATATCGGGGTAAACTAAAAAGTAAACTCCGGCTGTACAACAGCTACGGACACCCGGAAGATATGCCTGTTGATATTTTCTTCAGACCCGAAGCAGATATGCCCGAAATGGAGATCATCGCAATGGATCTATGTAGGGGAAAAACCCTTGATATTGGTGCAGGTGTTGGTAGTCATGCCCTGATTCTTCAGTCTAAGGGAATTGACGTGACTGCCCTTGAGGTCTCTGCAAAAGCCTGTGAAATAATGAAACACAGGGGTGTTAAAAAGGTTATTAATACAGATATACTGCAATACGATTCTGAAAAATATGATACCATAGTATTGCTTATGAATGGTATCGGACTCTGCGAAGATATCCCTGGTCTGCGCCATTTTCTGGATTATATAAAAGATTTATTAATGCCCGCAGGACAGCTTATTTTCGATTCATCTGATATTGCATACCTCTATAAACCTGATGAATTTATATCCAGTAATTATTATGGTGAGATATCTTATCAATATGAATATCAGAAGATTAAAGGAAATTGGTTTAAGTGGTTATATGTAGATTTCGACACCTTAAAAGTTATAGCAGAAAAAGGCGGATGGGAGTGTGAAATGATCTATGAAGATGATATGGATCAGTATCTTGTCCGTTTGGTTCTGCTTAACCATATCAATAAAATATAGTCCGGGATTTTTGTACTAAAACTTAAGATTATCTTCATACTGCTTTAATCTCAAACTGGATTAAATGGCTTAGTTTTATATTTTAAAGCCCAAACTAAATTTTATGATTTTAAAATCTCTAACAAACTGTTTTAAGATAAATTTGAAAGCATATTTTACGTTGATAGTTCTGGTACTATTATCAGCAACACTTTTCGCCCAGCTCCCCAATTACGTAATCTCTGCCCCTGCCGGGGAAGAATATGTGACTATCAAAAGAGATGGCAAGACTGTTATTCCTAATGGTCGGTATATAAGTCCGCTGGGAAAAACCCATATGGTTGCTCCTCACCCCTACGGACTTGCGATAAGCAGTGATGGAAACATTGCAATAACAGCAAATTCAGGAACCAGCCCCATCTCTATTAATATTCTTAAAAATATTCTTTCAGAGAACCCGCAAATCACCCAGGTACCAGAAAATCCAAAGGGCGATACCGGAATTCTTGAATCTGCATTTATGGGTCTTGTAATCTCGCCGGATAATAAAACAGTCTATGTAGCCGGCGGACAAAGCAATAAAGTTTACAAGTTTGATATTGCAAGCGGAAAACCTCTGGGTGCAATCAATTGTAGTTTTAAAAACAGCCAATTTGATTATTCCCATGGATATATCGGTGATATGGTCAGTTCCAGGGATGGGCGATATCTTTATGCAGTAGATCAGATTGGTTTCAGAATGATTACGATCGACCTGCTGCAGGAAAAATTGATTTCTTCAACCCCTGTCGGACGTTATCCATTTGGAATAAGCCTTTCAAAAGATGAAAAAGCGGTCTATGTGGCGAATGTAGGCATGTTTGAATACAGTTATATCAAGAAGAAAGTAAATGGTACCTGGAAAAGGGGTTCAATAGACGCTCCCGGTTTTGCCTATGATACTCCGGAAGCTGAAAAAGGAATTGAGACTGATTCTGTTCAAATACCAGGGCTTGGTCCTGTGCAGTCGGAAAAAGCATTTTCAGTATGGGCTTTGCAGGTCAAAGATCCGCTTAAACCTGTTGTAATTGCGAAGATCAAGACGGGGAACATGGTAGGACAAAAGGTTGACGGAATTCCTGCAGTTGGCGGTTCAAGTCCTAACTCGATAGTTGCTGCCGGAAATTATGTATTCATCAGCAACGGAAACAATGATAATATTACGGTACTCGACAGCCGTAAACAAAGGATTGTATCCCATATAAAACTTGCCCCTGAAGAACGTTTAAGCAAATTGAGAGGGATTATTCCTTTCGGACTCGCAGTTTCACCGGATGAAAAACGGGTTTATGTTGCTGAATCCGGCATTAATGCAGTAGCTGTTATTGATGTCCAAACATTAAAAGTGATCGGACACATTCCAACTGGATGGTTCCCTGCAAAATTAAAAGTATCACCTGACAATAAAAAACTAATCATTTCTAATGCTAAAGGATTCGGAAGTGGTCCAAATGGAGGAGAATCTTTTAAAAGTGGTCCCGCAGGTTCATATATCGGGAGTCTGATGTTTGGTTCAGTACAGGTTTGCGACATTCCCGATGATAAGGATTTGGGAGATTTAACCAGGAGAGTCATTGAAAATAATTTCATGTTCAGAAAGGCATCCGATTCATCCTTTTACTGGAGAAGTAATAATCCTGTTCCTCTTTTCCCCGGACAAAAAGAATCACCCATTAAACATATTGTGTTCATTTCTAAGGAGAACCGAACTTATGATGAAGTTTTTGGTCAACTAAAAAATGGAAATGGCGATCCTTCTATTGCAAGATATGGAGAGGGCGTATCGTTCAGTAACAGTAAAAAAACCACTACTATTGAATCAGCATCAGTAATGCCAAATCATCTGCAACTCGCCAGAACCTTTTCGTTCAGTGATAACTTCTATGTAGATGCTGATGTATCTGCAGACGGACATCGCTGGCTAGTGAACACCTATCCCAATCAGTGGGTTGAAGCAACAACTGCTGCAGGATATGGCTCAAACCGAACTTACCGCGCTGAGTCGAATGCTCCCGGAAATCTTGGAATTAATGGTTCCGCGGGTGCAATTTATCCGGAAGATTATAACGAGGCAGGTTCAATGTGGGAGCATATGGCCAGAAATAAGATTAGCTATTTCAATTTCGGGTTTGGGGTGATGTTTGAACCCGGCGATTATAAGGATCATTATAAATACGGAGGACTAAAACACCTTGCCAATTATCCGATGCCCAAACCTTTATACTCCCGTACATCATATACCTACCCAACCTATAACATGGCCATTCCTGATCAATTCAGGGTAAGTGTTTTTGAAAAAGAATTTAATGAAAAATGGGGAATTGGTAAGGAAATAATGCCCTCGGTTTTGACTGTTATACTTCCTAATGACCATGGTGCTGACGAACGTCCGGAAGCCGGTTATCCTTTCAGGGAGAGTTATATGGCCGATAATGATCTTGCTGTAGGCCGGATTGTTGAGTTTTTATCCAATACCCCTTATTGGAAAAACATGCTGATCATCATTACAGAAGATGATGCACAAAATGGTGTTGATCATATTGATGCGCACAGGAGTATTCTGATGGCTATCTCGCCATATACCAGAAAAAATTACTCAAGTCATACCCATACCAGTTTTGGAAGCATATTTAAAACCTTCTGGAATATTCTAGGCATTCCATACCTCAACCAATATGATGCCGGGGCCAGCGACCTTGCAGATATGTTTACTGAGGTTCCTGATTTTACACCATACAAGGCTATACCTGCCGATAGCCGATTTTTTGACCCTCAGAAAGCCCTGGATCCCTTTGATGAGAAATTTGACTGGAAAGCCCTTAAAGAGGGCCCGGAGATGGATGATATGAAGGATATGATCCGTGAAAGCAGAAAGCAAGACAGGCAAAGGTTATCGAAAAAGGAATAGGGTTATCTGATTAGAAATAGATTAATTTGAAAATTAGTGGAAAGCCTTCATGTGATTTAGGCATTAGGGATCCATAAATAGGATTAGATAAATTAAATGACTTCTAAATATGGAAGTTAAAATTTTAGGGTAATAATTATTTAGATAATACAATAACCACAATTCGTTGATTTTGAAAAGCAATAGCTGTGTTTTATAGGTTAGTACAGCCCTTTCCTCCGGGGTAGTTCCGGCAAGAAATCGCGTTGTATTTAAAAATTATGAAATGCCGGAAGCTACCTCCTTCGGCAAGGTTTAATTTACCCGGTGCTGTTTTTCATTGGGACGGGCAGCCCGGTGTTGCTGGTGTGAGCGTGCCGCACGTTCCAGCAATAAAATATAGAAGCACACGCGACACGCGTTCGCTAGTAATGGAAGCCAATCTACTGACCCTAAAGGGGTCATATGTTTATAGAATTGCATTATTAAGGAAATCCCGACCCTGAAAGGGTCGAATGTATTGGAAGTTCTCACATACGACCCCTTCAGGGTCGAAAACAATGTTTTATAACGTTTCTATAAACATACGACCACCTTCGGGGTCGAAGCACAAAAACTTTTAACCAGTCTTTAGTGATTGTACAATCAGACGATATACATAGCCAATAATGAAATGATCTTTAATTTATCCCAATTGTAAAACTGCATTCGAAAACTTTTGAAATTTCCAGTTTTTGAATCCCGTCCTTTTCTGAGAACTCTTTCAGTTCACCTGTATTATCGGCATAACCCAGCCAGGGTTCGATACAAACAAATGGTGCGTCAGGAGCTGCCCATATCCCCAGTGAGTTAAAATCTTCATAGGAAACCGATACAAAATTGGGTGATTGATGATTTCTGATCAATACTTCTTTAGAAAGGAGCTCTTTAAAGACGAGCGCACCATCCCTGAATAAGTCTTTGCTAAGATTCAGTCTCCCGCTCCCGCTATCCAAATACACTTGTTCTGTCTCACCTGTAAAAAAACCTGCATCATTAAACAAGTGTTTGATTAACACTTCTTCCTGATCAAATTCAATATAATAATCATCATATGCTCCATCCTTAGAAAATGGAATATTGAAAGCGGGATGTGCACCAATGGAAAAGAAGATAGGTTTATCATCCTTATTAATCACCTTGTAAACAATAGTAATCTCGGTATCCTCTAAATGATAAGATACCTGGAATGAGAATTTATAGGGATAAACAGCTAAAGTGTCGCCGGAATAATCCAGAGTAAAAACTGCATGATTGGCAGAATTCTCAGTTAAAACAAATTGGGAATGCCGTGCAAAGCCATGTCTTTGCATTGGATATTTTATTCCTTCAATCTGAATCTGATTATGCAAACAGTTTCCGACTACCGGAAACAGATTAGGTGCATGGAATGCCCAAACTGATGGTTCAGCCTGCCATAAGTATTCCAGACCATTAATTTTATTGGAAATAGAACATAACTCAGCTCCTTTATTAAGGATACCTACAGACAGGAATTCGTTTTCCAGAACATGCATGACAGGTACTATTTATTATAAAATTAAGCAGAATCATTTTGAAAATTGCAAATTCAGAAAAAATCTGAACTATGCCTGTTTTCTGTTAACCCATACTTTTTTCTTATTCCTGCCATTCCGGTGATTTCCACCGCTTGATGGTCTCTTCATTCCCGGACTGTAAACAGGTTCTTCCCCTAATTCTTCAGGTAAGGTCATTCTTGGTATCTCTTTGCCAATCAGGTTTTCAATGAAAGAAAATTTGCGTTGGTCTTTTTCGTTCACAAATGTTATGGCAGTCCCCGTAGTTTCTGCTCTGGCCGTTCTGCCAATCCGGTGAATATAATCTTCAGGATCCGGTGGTACGTCAAAATTAATAACCAGACTAATCCCTTCCACATCTATTCCGCGGCTCAATACATCTGTCCCAATAATCACGGGCAATGTTCTGCTTTTAAAGGCTCTTAAGACTGTTTCACGTTGTTCCTGCTCCAGATCAGAGTGGAAAGCTTCTGATTTGATTCCCTCTTTCCTGAGGGTTCTGTTCAGGTCTTTTACAGTTTCCTTCCTGGAACAAAAAATAAGGACACTTTTGTATTCACCTCCTTTCAGCAGGGTGCTGATTAGTTTTATCTTTTGATTATCATAAACCATGTAAACCTGTTGGGAAATACCAGCAGCAGGTTGTGATAATGCAATATTGATCTGCTCAGGATTCTTTAATATTGTATTTGCGAGCGTTCTGATCTTCGGAGGCATCGTAGCCGAGAAAAGCAGGGTCTGTCTTTCTTTTGGCAGATTACTGATGATCCTTAAAATATCTTCATAGAATCCCATATCAAGCATGCGATCAGCTTCATCCAAAACAAGATACTGAAGATGATCCAGCTTAATTACACCCGATGCCAGGTGGGCAATTAATCGTCCCGGGGTAGCGATCACAATATCCACACCATCCATCATTGCCCTACGTTGTTGTTCGTAGATCATACCATCTCCCCCGCCATATACGGCTATGGAACTGATACCTGCAAAATAGGCCAAGCCTTCAACCTGCTGATCAATTTGCTGTGCCAGTTCCCTTGTAGGAGCCAGGATCAGTGCTTTGGTATATTTCTTTTCAGAAATGCTGATATGCTGCAGAACTGGTAAGAGATAGGATGCAGTCTTACCGGTACCTGTTTGGGCACAAGCGATAAGATCTTTATGATTGAGAATAAGGGGAATTGCCTGGGATTGAATTGGGGTGGGTTTAACATAACCCATACTTTGAAGTCCTTCAAGTAACTGAGGATCAAAATTGAAATCGCTGAATGTCAAGATGAAATATTAATATTTAAATAAATGCAAAAATAGGGAAAAGAATTGAGAGTGGAGAATTGAGAGTTGAGAGTTAAAAAAAACAATATCACAATTAAAAGAAATTTTGTTCATTCTCCACTCTCCACTCTCAATTATCAATTAAAGGCATTTATTAACACCACTCAATTTCTCAACAAATAACATAATTATCAAAAAATATCCTACTTTTGAATCCCGTACAAAACGATGTTTTTTATTAGCTGAGACAAGGTTAAAACCAATCAAATAATAAAGCATTCTTAGCAAATCCTTCAGATATCATGACCAAATACATTTTTGTTACGGGCGGCGTTACTTCGTCGTTAGGAAAAGGTATTATTTCCGCTTCTCTGGCTAAACTTCTTCAATCTAGAGGTTACCGGGTAACTATCCAAAAGTTCGATCCTTATATCAATATCGATCCGGGAACTTTAAACCCCTATGAACATGGCGAATGTTATGTAACTGAAGATGGAGCTGAAACAGATCTTGATTTGGGTCATTATGAGCGCTTTCTGAATGTTCCAACTTCAAAAGCCAACAACATTACTACCGGAAGAATTTACCAGAATGTAATTAATAAGGAACGTGAAGGAGCTTATCTGGGCAAAACAGTACAAGTAGTACCACACATCACCGATGAGATTAAGCGCAATATGAAAATATTGGGTGAAACAGGTGATTATGATATCGTAATTACGGAATTGGGTGGAACTGTTGGGGATATTGAATCGCTTCCATTCATTGAGGCTGTGCGCCAATTACGCTGGGAACTTGGTTCTGGCAATTCGCTGGTTATCCATCTTACTCTAATTCCATATCTGGCCGCTGCAGGCGAGCTAAAAACAAAACCCACCCAGCACTCTGTTAAGATGTTACTTGAATATGGTATTCAGCCGGACATTTTAGTTTGCCGTACCGAACATCATATTCCTCAGGAACTACGCAAAAAAATAGCACTTTTCTGCAATGTGAATATCAATGCGGTGATTGAGTCGATCGATGCATCTACCATTTATGATGTACCCTTGTTAATGCTGAAAGAGCAGCTTGACAAAACTGTTCTGAGCAAATTAAAACTTCCGAATAAAAACGAACCCGATCTGGAAAACTGGAAGGATTTCCTTGGCCGGCTTAAAAATCCTACTGCTGAAATCAATATCGGCTTGGTAGGAAAATATGTTGAACTTCCTGATGCCTATAAATCGATAACAGAGGCATTTATTCATGCTGGTGCAAAAAATGAATGCAAAGTAAGAGTGAAGTCAATACACTCTGAAAATATCAGTGCCGAAAATGTTGCTGAAAAACTAAAGGGGCTTGACGGGGTTCTGGTTGCTCCAGGATTTGGAAGCCGTGGGATTGAGGGTAAAATTGAGGCCATTAAATATGTCAGAGAACATCAAATTCCTTTCTTTGGAATTTGTCTGGGTATGCAATGTGCAGTGATTGAATTTGCCCGCAATGTTCTGGGACTTAAAGAAGCGCATAGTATTGAGATGAATGAGAATACCAACGATCCGGTAATCTCGATGATGGAAGAACAAAAAAAGATTAAAAATAAAGGTGGGACAATGCGCCTTGGTTCCTATACATGCGATCTTAAAAAGGGAAGCAAATCAGCTGCAATTTACGGAAAGAGCCGTATTACTGAACGTCATCGCCATCGCTATGAGTTCAATAATTTCTATTTACCACAATTTGAAAAAGCAGGAATGATCGCGTCAGGCATTAATCCTGAGAATAATCTCGTTGAAATAGTAGAATTAAAGGACCATCCATTTTTTATTGGCGGGCAATTTCACCCTGAATTAAAATCAACAGTTGATAATCCTCATCCACTTTTTGTTAACTTTGTCGCCGCCGCTTTAAGCTACTCGAAAAAGAAGTAAAGCATTTTAGCAATAAAGCCTAAAAAATAATGGATAGAAATACTTTCACAGGACTCTTTTTGATATTAATCATATTAGTTGGGTCAACTTATCTGATGCAACCCTCTGATGAAGATATCAAAAGAGAAAAAGCTAAACAAACTCAGGATTCAATAGCAAGGGTAACAAAAAATGAAGCGACGCCATCAGTCGCTTTACCCGATACGGCCAAAGCTGTTGTACCACCTGCTATTGATTCAGCCCTAATAAAATCCGGTCCATTCGGAGCGGCACAGTCAGGAAGTAATGAACCTGTTATCCTTGAAAATGAATTCCTTAAGGTTAGAATCAGTCCGAGGGGTGGAAGAATTGCCTCCGTTCAGCTAAAGAACTTTAAAACCTATACTCAGGAGCCTTTGATTATGTTCGAAGGTGAAGGAAATAAATTCGGTTTGATCTTTGGCTCTGCTGGGCAGAATATCAACACAAATGAGCTTTATTTCGTACCATCCGGCAAATCATTAAGCGTTACAAAATCTGATTCCTCTTCATTGACGATGAGGTTAACTCATTCTGAAGGAAAATACATCGACTATATCTATAGCCTGAAAGGCGAGAGTTACAACGTAGGACTGACGATTGCAACAACAGGTATGCAGGATGTGGTAGCACCTGCTCAGCAGCATATTACCCTGAACTGGGAATCCGTCCTCAAACAGAAGGAAAAGGATCTGCCTGGCGAACAAAAATATTCGAGTGCCTATTATAAACAAGGCGATGAAAGCATTGACCATTTAAGTCTTTCAGAATCAGAGACCAAGGAAATAAAAGAAGGTAAAATCAAATGGTTCTCCTTCAAGCAACATTTCTTCTCCAACGTACTGATCGCAAAAAACAGCTTTGATAGTGGCGAATTAACCGTTAATACAAGTCCGGATACAGGAACTGTAAAAAGCTTTGCAGCTAAAATGCAAATACCTTTCCAGAGACAGGCAATCAACTCCTTTCCAATGGAATTCTATTTTGGCCCAAATCAGTTAAATATTCTTGAAAAACAGGGCTTTGAAATCGAAAAACAAATAGATCTTGGTTACTGGCCATTAAAGTATATTAACAGATGGGTAGTATTACCTGTGTTTAATTTCCTTGAGGGGTTTGGATGGGGCTACGGACTTATTATTCTTGTTCTGACCATTCTTCTTAAAATGGTTTTGTTGCCGCTTACCTACAAGTCTTACCTGTCAATGGCGAAGATGCGTATTCTTAAGCCAGAGATGGACGAGATCAAAGGCAAAGTTGGCGAGGATAACCCTACACTTTTACAACAGGAATATTTGAAGCTATACAAAAAAGCGGGTGTAAACCCACTGGGTGGTTGTCTGCCGATGCTATTGCAGCTTCCAATCATCATGGCATTCTTCTTCTTCTTCCCGAACTTATTTGAATTGCGTCAGCAAAGCTTCCTATGGATGGAAGATCTTTCAACTTATGATGCCTTCTTTAAATTGGGATTTGAAGTGCCGTTTCTTGGAGACCATATCAGTTTGATGTGTATTTTGATGACTATTTCTACATTGATCTATACCTATTTCAATAACCAGGTTTCGGGCGCTACGGGTCAAATGAAATACATTGGCTATATCACACCGATCATTTTCTTTGGGGTACTTAACAGCTTCCCTTCCGGTTTGAACTATTACTATTTCCTTGCCAACCTGATGACGTTTGCTCAACAATACATTATCAGAATGTTTGTTGATGATAATAAGATACATGCCCAGATCCAGGAAAATAAAAAGAAACCTGCTTCAGAAAAGAAAACCTCAGGATTCCAGAAAAGAATGGAAGATTATATGAGGCAACAGCAAACTGCTAAAACTAAGGGTGCTATTGAGGATAAAGGATCTAAAAAGAAATCAAAATAATAAGTAGGTTAACGCTGACAGGGTTTTGAACCCTGTCAGCGTTTCCTTATTGCTGTAACCAAAGTATAATTCTTTTCCATAGTCTGAAACACCAGTTCATTATCACTTAGTTTACGGATCAAAAATGGAAATTCTCTCGTTCTACCTCCTTCTAAAGATTCAGTATACCTGATCATTTTGCTATCCAGTTTGTATTTACCTTTTGACAGTTGTTTGCCACCCCATTCAATGATAAGATCATTGATTTCGGTAAAAATTATTGCCGGCGAAGCCTGTTTAAGCTCCTCATCGCTCGTAATATCCTCCGGATCCGCATTCACTACCTTTACATAGTTCCATTTTCCATAAAGATCCTTTTGCTCAATTGAGTTGTTGCAGGAAGAGAAAAAGAGCAATAAAAAGGCAATAATAACATAGTATTTCATAAATGGGAATTTGAAAACATTATCCAATACTTTAAAGCTCAAATTAAATTAGAATCTAAATCGAATACTATTCCGGTAAATTCTTCAAAAAGAAATCCCTGATATTCCCACCCATTATTTTTTCAACATCATCCCTCGAAAAACCAAGTTTAAGAAGCTCTGTAACAATCAATGGGGTACCTGTAACGTCAAAATGCATCTCATAAGCTCCATCCCAATCTGAACCTAATGCCACCTTCTCAACACCGATCTTATCAGCGACATATTTGATCGTTTTTGCAGTTGAAGCAGCATCAGTACCACAAACGGCTGTTTCCCAGAGACCAACACCAACCAGACCATTTCGCTCTCCTATTTTTATCAATTGTTCATCCGATAAATTGCGCTGATTATCACAAACCCCTTTGACACCTGTATGTGAGACTAATATCGCTCCCCTAAAATATTTAAATACATCTTCAATTGTATTTTGTGAGGAATGGGCAAGATCAACGGCAATACCCAACTCTTCCATTCTCCTGAGCAAAGAATGTCCTTTCGGAGTCAATCCGCCTTTCTTCATCCCATGGGCTGAACCTGCCCATTCATTGTCAAAAAAATGCGTGAGTCCGATATAACGGATTCCGGCTTTATAAAATTCATCCAGATTAGAAAGATCATTTTCAAGGCAATGTGCTCCTTCAAGACCAAGCATTCCTGAACTTAGAGTCCGGTCAACTGCTCTGTCAAAAAGAAATAATTTCAGATCTGCTTTGCTCTTTATCACTCTGAACTTTCCTCCAGACCTTTCAGCAAAATCATGTAATGCATTTGCCTGATAAAGTGCCCTTTTCTTAACACTAAACCAGTTGGCTGGAGGCTGCAATTGGGCAAAACTAAGCAAGCCGATCTGATCTGAACGATCATCATTTTGTTCAATATTTATACCAGAGGGAACCTTACTCACAATTGTAAAGACCTGGAAAGCCATATTGCCCTTTTGCATACGCGGAAGATCAACATGTCCATAAGTATGCTCCTTGACTAAGTCGCGATCCCACAACAATGCGTCGCAATGCAAATCAGGTATAAATGGAATGGAATCATACCAGGAAACCTTTTCAAATGGCCCTTTTAAAGTGGATTTATTTTTTGAACGGTCAATATATTGAGGAACAAACAGAAAAAACACAAGGGCAAGCAAAACAAGTACTAACAAAATGATTTTGAATGTCTTTTTCATAGCTTTTGGATTTTTATACTACTGTTTAAACTAGATTTCGACTAAAAAAATGATCATTTCAGAAAGGTAAAAATTAAAATACTGCTTTTCAATCTTCCAAATTCATGAAATAGTCTGTAAATGCGATAAAATCATCAAATTTAAGGTCAAAATCCTCAGTAGTGCCAAAACCATAAGTGAGTAACACAAATGGAAGTCCGGCCTTTCTTGTTTCTAATTCATCACCCAGTGTATCCCCGATATAAACCGGTTTTTTTAAGTAATGCTTATCAACAAGGAGTTTTATATTGTAATGTTTGGGCATAGAATTTACACCATGGGCCATTTCATCTGTTACGTATTCTTCCAGATCAGCCCACTTCAAAAATTCAACAATCAGGTTTTCAGGGCAATTGCTCACAATGAATAATTTATACTTTTCGCTGAGCTTAATGAGTCCTTCCCGTACCCCATCATACATCACACCTCCCCGTTCAGGCATCAGTCTTAGTCTGCATTCATTTATTGTCTTATACACCCGTTCCCGGCCTTCCTCATCCATCTCAGGGAAAAAATGGCTCAACACTTTAGATCGTTCCCAACCCATTACATAATGTAGGTCACCCCGTGTAAACACACGGTTCAGGTTCTCAATTTTGGCGCCCTCATTCCATGATTCAAGGTAAGTATCAAGGGCATCCCACAAGGTGCCGTCCAAATCAAAGATTAAGCTATCAGGTTTTAACATTTTGATAATTAGTATGTTTATATTTTAATACTAAATAACTTGAGAATATATAAATATCTAACCACATAGATTGACTTATATTATGCTTTAAAGGAAACATAGATTGTAAATCACATAGATTGAAGCGAAACTTCAGGCTATCTGTGTCTAAAATAAAGGCTGGCAGCTACAAAATGCTATGTTTCTATGCGGTTTTTAAATATTATGTCGAGTTCATGTTAAATAAAAAAGTGCGCTATGGTATGAAGCGCACTTTATAGAATTATGGGATAATGATCCCGGTATGATTATAATCTGAATGCCTGTCTTGCCAGCAATCTCCAGCTTCCGCCTTCTTTTCTCCACACCATGAGATTACCAATTCTGATATCAGTTGGAACACCGGCATTAGTAGCTTTGGCTATAAAAACATGACGTACAATTGCATTTTTTCCGGAAACAGTGATTATCTGATCCGCTGGAGTAATAGAAGAGAAATTAAATGCGCCGTTAAACTGGTCATCGATAAATTCAGCCTTATTCTGTACTTTACCCCCCGAATGTCCATAGGATAATCCTTCAGAAACAATACCATCCAGGAGACTCTTCTCAGGATCTACAATACCTTTATGTAAAGTTTCTACAGCTGCAGCTACAGCCTTTTCATCCTTCGATTGGGCATTAGCCACAAAGGCTGTTAACATAAAAAGCACAAACAGGTATTTCATATTTTTCATAATTGAATTCATTTTACTACCAGCTAATTAAGAACCTTTGCAGATTTTCTGTTTATTATTAAAAATCAAAAGGGCAATTATAGTTTGAAATCAAACCCTCGTATTATTTACTTTTTATCAACAATTTCTTCACCATCCTCTGCAGGAGGTCTGCTTCTCCACCAGCTGGCAAGAGCCGAACCAGTGACATTCATCAGTGGTCCAAAAATCGCAGGAGCTAAGCCTACTGTTGCAATTTTACCCATTTGAAGGGCAAGGCCTGATGCCAAACCACCATTTTGCATACCAACCTCAAAAGCAACCGTACGACGATCCTTTTCAGGCATTCCTGCAGCCCATGAAACCCCGTAACCAAGAGAGTATCCGGCTAAATTATGCAGAAGACTTGTTATGATCAGTAAAAGACCAACCTGTAGTAAACTATCACGACCTGCTGCGGTGATAATAGCAATGATTATAGCAATCCCAACCATTGAGACCATAGAAAGTGCGCTACCCATCCACTTATCGTCTCCTTTTCTTGTTTTACGAAGAACAATAGCAACTACCATTGGTAAGATATAGAACCAGAATAAAGATTTACCCATTGCAGTAAGGAATCCTTCAAAACCAGAGCCACTTGACTTCATGTAAACAAGGTTTGTTAATACAACAACTACAAAGTATCCGATCAACTGATAAATTTTTGATTTCTGACTTGCTTCGTTCTTTGAGAACAGGTTAAACATAAATCCGGCAACAATTGGCATAATGATCATATTCAAAATATCCAGCATCATGTGCCAGAAATCAACCTGAATATACTGACCTCCCAACCACTGCATCAGCAATGGTGTTACAAATGGAGAGATAATTGTTGAAATCGCTCCGATTGTTACTGCTAGCGGAAGATTTGCATGCGCAAGATATGACATTACATTAGAAGCCAGACCACTTGGAACTGTACCAATCAAAATGATACCTGCAGCAATTTCAGGTGGAAAATCAAAAATATGAGCAATTCCAAAAGCAACTAATGGCATAATGATATAATGTGCTCCAACCCCAATAACTACACCTTTTGGCATCTTAATAACGCCTGTAAAATCTTCAAAACTCATTTGAGATCCCATACCAAACATGATTACCTGCAATAGAGGAACAATCATCAACTTAAGCTGAAAATCACCGATTGAAGTAAAATACTGTGGATAGAACATAGAAGCAGTTACAGCTGCAAAAATCCAGATCGTGTATGAAAATGCTTTAAAGGTTTTAGTACCTCTGACACCAATGGCCAAAGCGATAAAAAAGAGCATAAGTGCAGGACCGGTAGAAGCTAAATTGCCCTGGAAATACATAACCAATGCAGCGATCAGGCTTAAACCAGCTATGCCCATTGCCAAAGAATAAATGTTAGACTGTTTCAAAGTTTTCAAAATTAAGTTAAATAATAGGGATCAGTGTAATTTATTTTAATTACCAGGTTCTCTTGCTCATGATTACATCAAGCTCTGCTTTAGTCATTTTTCCTTCTTCCGGATGTCTTTCCATCCATTTCAGGAAATCCAGTTTCATTTCTTCAGTCCAGGCATTATCCAACTGACCACCTGTATACTTTCCCGATTTTATAACTTCAAAAGCATATTTATCTCTTCTAACTACAAATTCAGCAGTCGATACCACTTGCTCCGCTAAATGTGCCGGAACAAACAAAACTCCAATTTTAGCAGCAATTACTAAATCACCAGGCATTACAATTGCTCCACCAATACGAATAGGTGTATTTAAGCCCATTAACAGCATCTCCTCCATAAAACTAGGATGAAAGTCCCTCACAAAGGCATTGAATCCCTTGATCTCTTCCAATCCTGGCACATCTCTGGCTGCACCGTTGAGTATTACTCCATTACCTGAATTTGCAAAAATTGATGTTCCAAGAGTACTTCCAATAAGTGTACCTCCATTGATTTTTCCAAAAGCATCAGCAACATAAATATCTCCCTTTTTTAATACTGCAATCGGCCAGGTATTTGTATTACCAACACGCCCCTGTTTTACACCTCTTTCTTTAATGTTTTTTTCCAGGTCGGGGCGATTTGGCATATACATAGCAGTTACTGCCCTTCCGGTCATAATTTCATCGTTCAGGGTTTTCCATCCATGTTCAAACTGATTGAGATAACCAGATACTTTTAATACCTGCCAGGCATCGTCAAGACCAATTTTCTTTGCTCTTTCCAAAAGATTATCTGCAATTTTTGGACGGCCGTCAGGAAAACGTTCGCCTTTCCATTCGGAAGTTAAAAATGTAAGTTCCTCTTTTGGAATTGTTTGTGCAGATAACCAGGCTTGAGAAGAAACACAAGCAAATAGAAATGATAACAATAATTTAACTCTCATGATTTTAATTTGATATAAATAAACAAAAATTATTTAAATAATAATCAGATCAGCACTTTTCTTTGATTTGGAAAGAAATTAGCTCCAATCATCTTTTCTTTCTTACACTTTTGGCTTTTTTTGATGCAGGTATGGTGACCTTCCAGATACTTCCTACTTTGGCATCATATTCAATGATATATAATGAATTGCCAAGCAAAACAGCATCTGTTGGATTATTGAATGAATCGACAATCCGGGTTGTTTTTACAAAATAATTATCACTTCCCTTATCATAAGACATGTCAAGATGAAGCAAATCTCTGCCCTGATCTGTGAATGGTTTCATCAGACTCGATTTTGCTCCAAGCGTGTTTCTGAGCACGAAGCCATCACCCCTAAATTCATTAGAAAGTACTCCTTTGGTGTCAAAAACAAGACCTAATGGAGAACTGTGAGCAGTAAACGTACTGATACTTACTCCGGTATTATCCCCGTCGAGTATTTTACCTGAATGCCCCCTGTATTCATTGGCATCCGGCCCCATGTTTTGAACTCCCGGACTAAATTTTACTCCTTCCGGGATTTTTGGAAAATCCGGATCATTTCGAAAATACTTCATCAGCATACCATGTGATGTAGCCGGCAGAAACGGGTCTTTTTTCGGATCAGGCATAAAATCAGCATATTGTTGCGGATTTTCAATACCTCCCATAATCCATGGAAATCCATAATGCCGCCCTTGTCTTACCCAAAACATATCTTCCGCATGATCATAGTCTGAAGAGTTAACAACCGCAAATAAATTGCCATCAGGATCAAAAGCCATATCATAGGCATTACGAATTCCTTCAGCATACAAATAAGCCTCTGCTTTTAATTTATTTATGTCATTTGGTAAGAGTAGATTCTCTGCTTTGACAGGGATTCGAAAAATTTTGGTGGTTAGAGCATTGTCACGTGCATTGGGATAAACACCTTTGTCATCCTGAATTTCACCATGTCCGGTTCTGGAACCCGAAGTAATAAAAATAAATTGTTCATCAGGGCTTAGAACTAGTGCGTTCCAACCATGATCCCATGTTGTTGCATTCAATCCATATACTTCAGTATTGAAAACTACAGTCATTTTTGGAATACTGTTGGGTACAACTGAAAGGCGTACCAGTCTTCCTCTTGTGCCTCTATTACTATTTTCGGTAGTATTACCGCATAAGAATAGTTCAGAACCTGCAAAAACAGCCCCCTGCAATTTGTTTATTCCGTGATCCTTTACTGTAAGAATTTGTTCTGAAATGACAGAACCATTCTTATTGCTGATATGAAAAACACCACCTTCAAAAGTCGTATAGTAAAAATCACCTGAAACAGGATGAAGCAATAAACGTACGGCATTGGGCTGTATATCGGCAAACTTCTCGATTATAATATCCGATCTTAAAGGGACAGGAGTTGACTGGAGTATCGGACTTAATCTTGAGGCAGAAGTCTTTTTCTCGTTTGCTTTAGAATCATTCTGAGCATTGGAAACAAGAGGAGCTATCAAAAAACTAAGAAGCCCAATTACATATATGCCTTGCTTGATTTGCATTTTTATTATTCTGTTTTGCCTAATTCCCTGAGAAAGACAATTAATTGCCAGCGCTGCTCTTCAGTTAAAGCTTCTTTAAAAGGAGGCATATTACCTTTTCCGTTGGTTAATTTCCAGAATAATGTCCCATCCTTTTGCTTAATCACTTTCTGATCATGAAAGTTTGCAGGTCTGATGCCCATTGATCCACCCGCCGGGCCATCTCCATAA
The DNA here is from genome assembly GCF_030684675.1 of Daejeonella sp. Taxonomy (GTDB): domain Bacteria; phylum Bacteroidota; class Bacteroidia; order Sphingobacteriales; family Sphingobacteriaceae; genus Daejeonella. The sequence continues at coordinate 42,598 of NZ_JAUXXZ010000073.1, forward strand.
CCTGTATCTCCATGACATGAAAAACAGTACATATTGTATAGCTCTTCTCCCTTTGAAATGGATTCCTGGGATATTGTTAATGGATTTTTAAGAGAATCGGCTGATGCCGGGGCTAACCATGCTACCTGCTTTATTGTATCCTGCAAAAACTTTGAATCAGCTTTTTTATATGTTAAAGACTGATAATTAATTGAAGAAGATAGTATTATAACACCAACAGCACAGAATAATAAAAGAGTATAAAAATTATATTTTTTCATAGAGTTAAAATTTATTATCCAACAAGCATTTAGCAACAATATTACAGCCAATACAAATTCCTAAAAATTGAAATTGGCTGTAATAATTTTGAAACAAATAATTGCAGGATTGCTCCTACTAATTACCTTGAATGATTAAAGATAAGCGATTGCATCCATTTCCACCAATGAGTCGCCAGGTACACCGCCTTTAGCGACTGCAAGAGTTGAACGTACCGGAGGCTTACTTCCAAAACGGCCCTTGTAAACTTCATTCATACCTTTGTAATCAGCAATATCATTCAGATATACCGTTACTTTCAATACCTTTTCCATTGAAGAACCAGCTTTGATTAACTCCTTTTCAAGTTCTTTAAGAACAATCTCGGTATGTGCCTTGATTTCGAAAGGCGCAGTATGGGCACCTTTTCCTGCGATATAAACTAAACCATTATGAATAACATGTCCGGAAAACATAGGAATATTTTGGACGGATGTTACATTGCCAACTACTTTTTCAGGTGATGATTCAATTCCTTTAGCATTAGCCACTACACCTAATCCGGTTACTCCTACTACTGAAGCAAATAATTTCTTTAATACTGATCTTCTTTCTGTTTTCATCTTTATTTATTTGAATTGATAATTATTTCTTTTTTGACATTAGCCATTCGCGACCCGGTTTATCAACCCTGAAGCTTTCAACATTGCCCTTATCCTGCAAAGTAACATACGCAGTACGTCCGTCTTTACCACCAAATGCTATATTACTAGGTAGTTTTCCCAGCAGAGTAATTTCGGTCAATAACTTTCCGGAAGGCGATAATTTTGCAATAGTGCCCTTTCCATGCCGGGTTACGTATAAATTCCCATCGATATCGCAGCGCATCCCATCCATACCGAAATCAGGAAATTCGTGAAATAGTCGCTTATTGCTTACTTCACCCTTTGCGGAAAGATCATAGACCCATACTTTGCGCTGTACTGATTCATTGACATATAATAACTTATTATCTGGGCTCACTTCAATACCATTTGCAGTTCCCATGCTATCCAGTTTTGTAGTTTTTCCATTGGTATCAATCCGCCAGATTCGGCCTGTACTGGCTCCCCAGTTCGGATCACTTGCATAAAGTCTGTCTTTATTGTCAATGGCAATATCGTTCGGCTGACTCATAGTAGCATTATGTGCAAACACTGTAATATCCTTAGTTAACATATTAACTTTCAGTATATTGTGTTTTGTATAATCTGCAATAAGCATATTACCTTTACTGTCAAAGCGAATTCCGTTACCTATACTACCCTCAGGCAAGTCAACAAAGAGGCTGGCAGATCCATCAGGATTAACTTGTCCGATAGTGCCTTGCTTAGCGAAATTCACCACATATAAAATACCTGCTTTATCCACAGCAGGACCTTCAATCCCTCTGGTAAAACCATTTAAAGCTGTTAAAGCTGAAGATTTAAACAAAGGGGTTTTAGCATCCTGTGCATTAGTAAACAACACAGCACCGACTAACAGAAAAGTAAGGCTCAATGGTTTCATTGCTGAAGTATTTTCAATCTTATTCATAAATTTAAATTAACATTGGATTAATAATATGAGTAAAATTCATAGGCTTTCCCCTATGAAACGATTAAATTAATAATGCAATTTAAACTTATCTTAACAGGAGTACAATAACACAGGAAAATGTTACAGTGTGCAATAGTTCTTTTGGCTTACAGGAATAGGTTCTGAGAAAGTAGAAATTCCCAGAACCTTTATAAATTTACTATTTTACGCTCAGAATATAGTGAACCATTGCTTCAGCATCTTCATCAGATAATGCTGGGTGCGGTGACATAGGAATGGCTCCCCAAACGCCACTTCCTCCAGCTTTAATCTTTTTAACAAGGTAATCTATGTTAGTCTTAGTATCTGAATACTTATTGGCGACATCTTTATAGCTTGGTCCCAATAGCTTTTCATTAACCTTGTGGCAGGCAAAACAATCTGATTTTGAAATCAGAGTCTCTCCTTTTTTAGTATCCACAGCTTGAGCAACCACAACTGGTTTAACAGGTTCTGCAGACTTAACTTCTTTTACAGCAGGTGTTTCCTTTGCTTTTACCTCAGTAACTTTACTTTCAGCAGTTTGAACAGCAGTTACGGGAACTGCAGGAGCCACATTCGTAGTATCAATCGATGGGGAAGCCACAGTGGCTGTATCCATTTCTACTGAGGCACTTGTATCGGCATCACTTGATTTTTCAGAAGAACTACTGCAGGCAATAAAAAGGGCACAAACACCCAAAACTAAAATTCTTTTCATTTCTTTGGTACTCTTAATTCTTTAGTATACGACATTGTATGACACAATTCTATTTAAAAAATCCCGGATTTAAAATAAAAACTCAAAATCGTGACACAGGCACTGAATATGGGTATTAAAAGCATTATCTGTTATTTAAAATAACGTGAGTTCGATATGTTATTATATATAATATTAAAGTTTAAGATGCTTTTCTTCAGTGCTATTAGGGTTTTAATTCTTTGGAAACCTACTGTTGTGCATTTTTTTTCAGAAGTCCCGCTTTCCGCTCATACTTCACAGGCCTTAATCACAGGCCGGTATACGCTACAATTGGGTTTAAACACATCAGACAGTGAATTTAAACCTGATTTACCCTTCAATTGTATCGAGCTCACGTTAAGATAAGAATAGGCCTGCTAAATTTAGAGATTTATAGTCAGATCAATTAAGTTTACTAAAAACAAGCTCCCCTATTTTCTCCCCTTCAACCATTCCTGCCTCCATTCCTTCACGGTAATGAATTCCACCATAAAGACGGCTTAAAGCTGCTTCATTTGCTGCTTCTTTAACATTTTCATATTTTCTGTCAGGCCAACCCCATGCTCTTTCTGTGTTATCAACAAATGGGGTATTATCACCAAATATTCTGGTTAAAACCATAGCTGATGCACTAGAAATGATTGAGTGTCCACTGGTATATTCCGGGAATGGTGGAGTTTGAAGATAAGGCTTCCAGGCATTATCCATATAATTGTTAATATAAGTTTCAGGTCTCAATAAATCGTAGGTAAATTTTGTATTCCAGCAGGCGATAAAAGCATCCATTACGGCAATAGATACTCCTGCATAAGCAAACACAGTTTTATCAAAGTCGGCTTTCTGAGTACTGCAAACAATTCCGGTAATACCCATCCAATGCCCGCCTGGTGTCATGGCCTTAGTTGCAAACATAACGTGTCCTGAAACATTTACCTTGAAGCCGTTGCAATCCCAAAAATCAGCGATTGCTTTTTGCTCATCACTTAAATTCTTACCAGTTTCATACACTTCATTTGCCAGTTTATAAAAATCACTATTCTTATCTTTATTAAATTTAGAATGTGGCTTAGGCAAAAACTGACTTGCTGAATCAATTAGAACAGGCCGGATTTTCATCCAACTAGGCTCAATAGCGGGCATATATGCCGGCGGGGTTGGGACCCATCTGCCTTCTTCATTTGTAACCGTGTATTTAACTGCTGAACGTGTCTGCTTATAATTATCTTTCTTCGCCCAATCCGAAACTGCCTTACTTACCGAAAGAGCATATTCCTGAGAATTCAGTATCATTTCTTCAGGCATTCCGCTATCCTTTGCAAGCTGAATATGATTGTCTATTATTTTTTGAGTGGAGTCTTTCGAAAATGTCATCTCCTTTCCAACATACATATAAGCTAATATTGCTGAAAACTCCTTATTCACAGATTTATTTGCTGCCGAAACTTTGAGTCCTTCGAGTTTGCCACTAAGTGGCTTATAGTCCTTTGACTGGCTTGCAATAACCTCATATCCTGCAATACTACTGTAAGCATATATTCTGCTTGCAACCGGAGGAGAAAAGATATCGTGGGTAATAACCTGGGTTAATAATCCTACTGTTTTGGAGTATTGCTCGGGGTTTGAAAAAACGGTTTCATAATCACCTTTCTTAGCGCAACTACTAAACAAAAAGCCAATAATGACAGCAAATAATATTTTTTTCATATCTAATTGAATTTTAATTATTTAAGCTCTTAGAATTCTGATTTATTATTAGAAAATTTATCTGTGAGCTTATTTTACTTATAATTTTTAGTAAAATTATAAAATCTAACTACATTAAACAATATAATATCAGGTTGCCAAAGGAGGACCCTTTGGAACCAGCACTTTCTTACGAACCGGCTTTTCTAATGATTTGCTCGCGGTGAATTTTGCTGTTCGGTATTCGCCCATATGTATGTCTCCTGTAAGCGAGTCTCCAATAAGTGTACCTGAGAAGTAAAAAGTGATCTGATCTCCGGGTAGTCTTAGCACACTGCTCAATTTGATCTGATTACCCTCAATTGTTCCACTTATATCCCGAATATCAAAGTCACCTTTATGAGTGCCATTAATCCAGTTTCCATGCTGCTGAATCGTAAAGTTATGCTTAACTATACTATTAAAATATCTTACATTAACATTCCATTTACCACTTAGATTTGCTGTGGGAGCAGTCATTGCCTCTGATTTAGGGCTGCGTTTTCTGGAAAGTATCTCAAATATTCTGTTTGCGACGATTTGGTCCTCTCCTTCCTTCATATGACTTGAAACAATATCAATGGTAGTACTTCCATCACTTTCTTCACGAGAACCGATAGCAACTCTTGGTTTGGTACTACTGATTTCTTCTGCAACTTCATATCCGGTTATATTGAGTTTAGCGGGATCCCAGCTAATCCATAAAGTCGGGTGCTTATTAGAAAGTTCAGTTGGTTCAGTAACATTTGTTTTTACTCCCTGTATAGTCAGTGCCTTTTTGGCGATAAGATCAAGCCTGCTAAGCCAACTCTTGTATTCAGCATCATGATCGCGTTTTATCCAGGTTTCAACTGCAGCCATCATTCCAATCATCTCTTCTCGCCCAACTTTATTATCCCGACCAGGACCATGATGAGGAGAACTTGCCTGCCATGCCGACATTAATATCTCTTTGTTTCCGAGCAGTAAACCAGCACATTGAGGGCCCCGCATAGCTTTTCCACCACTATAGGCAACTACATCAGCACCACGTTTAAGATGTACGGAGGGAATTGTCAGATTTTCGGCTGCTGCGTCAATTAAAACCGGCACATTCTTAGGTTTTGCAATGCCTGCAATCACTTCAAGAGAAAAAGGTTGTCCTGTAAAAGAACCATTAACCGCATTCACATAGATCATCGCTGTTCTTGGATTAATTGCCCTTTCGAGTTCTTCTGGTGTTGCTACGTGAATTATGGTTACTCCGATATTACGAACGGCATGATCATAGGTATTACGTGAATACAAGGGGATAATTACTTCGTTCTTCTCAAATCCAGTCAGATTTGGGATTCTGATAAGCTTTTCAGGGCTACCACCAGTAACACAAGCAGCAGTTACATGCTTCATACCTGCGGCACATCCGGCCGAAACCATACCCCATTCAGACTTAGTAAGATCTGCAAGCCTTTGGCCTATTCCTTCTGCCAATTCATCGTATTGAACAAAATTTTGAGAAGCAGCTTCCATTGCTTCCCTAACGGGAGGAAGTTCCAGCGATCCACCAATAATTGTATATGCACCACGGCAGTTAATAATGGGTTCAACACCGATAGAGCGAAAAATATTCGTTTCAGCCATAAATGAAGATTCCGTAGTAATACTTCCTGTTTCAGTTAGTGTAGCAGAGCTGAATCCTGAACCCGGACTTGCTGCTAAAACTGATTCCCTGGTAATTGCTCCTGCAGCAAGTGGAAGTAAAGCTAATCCCTTGATTAAATTTCTACGTTTCATATCATTATTTTGAATTGTTAAGGTAAATAAGATTCCGGCTATTTTCTTTAAAAAAAAATAAACTCAGATCTTGCTCAGTGGCACTAATCTGACTAAAATACCGGTATCTTCAGTAAGGACATACAGGAATTGATCAGGGCCATATTTTACATCTCTGATCCTTCCAAGATTATGCAGCATGGCCTCATCATGCACAGATTTGTCATCTTTCATCACAAGCCGATAAAGCTTCTTAGTGGCTAGTCCGCCTATAAAAATATTGCCATCCCATTTTGGGTAATGAGTTCCATAAACGAAATCAAGATCTGATGGTGCAATAGCATAATGATGAATCGGTGATTCCGTTCCTTCACGATACGGACTTTCAGAAATTATTGAACCATTATATTCAAGACTGAATGTTGCTAAAGGCCATCCGTAATTTGCTCCCCGTTTTAAAATATTCAATTCGTCCCCTGCTAGTTCGCCAAATTCCACAAAAAATATTCTGCCTGTTTTAGGATCAAGGCGAAAGCCCTGATGCATGCGATGACCGTAAGAATAGATTTCAGGCAAAGCTCCCGGAGTATTTACAAATGGATTATCTTTTGGAATACTGCCATCATCATGTAGCCTCATGGTCTTTCCATCAGGAGCAGAAAGGCTTTGAGAGTTCATCCTATCTGCAGTATGTATTCCTACAGTAAAATACAGAAATCCTTTATCGTCAAATCCGATCTTACTACCAAACCAGTCACCATTACGTTTAAATGGTCCTGCTTTGTAAATCATCTTTTCCTCCACAAGCTTATCACCAATCAATTTGCCTCTCATCAATGCAGTATAACCTGTACCGGGTGTTGTGGGCTCTATAAAATATGAAAAGTAAATTACCCTGTTCTTTTCGAAGTTGGGATGCAACTTAACGTCGCGCAAACTTGTTGGAACATTTCCTCCTATCGGATTTTCCTGAACTTTCCCGCCTTTTACTTTCAATAATTTACCACTACGCTCTGCTATCAGAACTGAATTATCTGGCAGAAAAACAATGCTCCAAGGTCTTACAAGGTCTTTAACTACCGTATCAACCATAAATAGCTGTTCCTCTGAACTGTAAACATTGCTTACTTTAAGGGGTAATGGAAAATAGCGGGTTGACAAATTCTTATCAAACCGATAGTTTTTAAGTGGCAAAACCGGCTTTGAAACAGTAGCATTCAAATCCTGTTTAGCGAATTGGCGTATGTATGCAATAAGTTGCCACCTCTTTTCTTCATTAAAAGCAACACCATAGGCCGGCATATTCCCCTTACCATGAGTTAGCTTCCAAAACAGGGCACCATCCTTTTGATCAGTTACCTGTTTACTATGGAAATTTGCAGGCGGTATTTTATACCTACCCGGTTGTCCATCGCCAAGTCCGGTAGTCCCGTGACAGGAAACACATAGCATAGTATACAATTTTTCACCCTCTCTTATCACCTGAGGAGTAAATGGGAATGGGCTTTTAATCGTATCTGCTGAATCCGGGGCTTTCCAGGGTTCCTGAACAGGAAAATTGGACTTGAAAGAAATAAAAAATAAAGTGCCTATTCCTCCTAATAAAATAATAAGCGCCTTTTTGTTCATTGTTAAAATATTCATTTCAGTTTAAAGATTTTGATTCCGGAAGAAAAAGAGACAGAATATAAATAATATCTGAAATCGAAAATTCACACGGCTTTATAATTAAATTAATTTTTCACTGTTTTAACAGGGGAATTATTTATCCCAAAAATGAATTGATTTCCAGAATTTTTTCCAGTAGAGAACATTTTCAGGCTTCTCACATTACCCCTGATATTAAGACCACTTTTCCATTGCGGAATATAATTAAATTCACCCTTACCATTCCCTGAAAGCAGCGTACCGTTACTGGAAGTGAAATGTCCGAATTTTATTCTGGTCCATGAATTATTTCCGGCTAATATCAAATCCTTCTTACCATCCTTATCAACATCAGAAGATGCAATGGCATAAACCGGTGCATACTGCGCTTCAACAGGAAGTGGCTTTAAATTAAAGCCCTTACCGGTATTTTCTAAATAAACAGTTTCAAGAAGCTCTGCTTTCAGCATTTTGGCATCCTTTAACTGATCAGCAGTAAACAGATCATTTATCGTTGCATTGGCATATTTATGATATTCCAGAAATTTATTTTTAAGACTTGGAAGCTGATCCATCAGATCATCCCTTGAAGCTGCTGGATAAGAAACACCACCTATATAATAGCAGAAAATAGGGTCTACAGAACCGTTCTCGTCGAAATCTTTATAATAAATGCTCATTGGTTCCTTCTCACTAGCCTTAAACTGTGCATTCAGTCCCAAATTTCCAATGATAAGGTCTTTGTCACCGTCAGCATCCATGTCATCTGCATAAATTGTATTCCACCAGCCTGATGAACCAAACTTGATAAATTCGGCAGATTTGTCTTTCAATTTACCTTTCTGATTCAGGAATATGCGGATAGGCATCCATTCACCAACTATGATCAGATCATTTACCTTATCCTGATTTACGTCGATCCAAACGGCATCACTAACCATGCCTGCATATTTTATTTCAGGAGCAATGGCGGCAGTGCCATCCGTAAAATTCCCCTTGCCATCATTGATCAGAATTTTACTTTCAGGGGTACTTGGATACATCCCTGGAGAAACACGGCTACCAACAAATAGATCCAAATCACCATCTCCATCTATATCTGAGGATCTTATTGTGCCTGTACTGCTTAGCATTTTTGGAAGACCGGAAGTCTTCTTTGTGAAATTCCCCTTGCCATCATTTATATAAATCCGATCCTGAAGCCAGGGACTATCAGGCCCGAATTCATAGCCACCACTTCCAACATACAGATCAAGATCACCGTCACTATCTATATCGAAAAATTCAGAAGCTGTATCTTCATACTGAGCATCTGCATCCAGTGAACTACTGTTCTTTTTAATAAAATTACCTGCGCTGCTTTGTGTAAATAAAGCTCCTGCCTGGCCTGAAGCACCTCCTATAAACAGATCCTCTATCCCATCACCGTTAAAATCAGCTTTAGCCATAGTTGGGCCTGGTCTTGAAAGATAATTCGGGAGTAAGGTCTGAACAGTAAAATCATTAAACTGATTTTCTGTATGTGTAAAATTAACTGAAGATGAATTCACTAAATATTTATCACCTGCTGGAATGGGATTAAACTTCAAATCCAGATTAGCATTTTTAACATCTAATGTAAGGGTCTGATTTACTTTTACATTGTTAATCTTCTGACTCTTGTCATTCGGCCAAACAATAAACAGCGAATCAACGACCTGATTTTCACCGAGTCCAAAATTTAATACCGGATCCACTGAAGACTGAAACCCTCTGACAGGAATTTGTTCCTGAAAGTACTTTACACCCTTAGCATATAGAATTACCTTAGCACCAAAGCCCAATGAATTTTGTTTGTCACCCTTTAACTGGACTCTGAGAAAAGAATACTTATTCAGCAATTCCGAATTGTTTTTATAAACACTTGCCACTTCATTTGTATTACTTACAACAAGGTCCATATCCCCATCATTATCCAAATCTGCATAGACCGCACCTGCCGAAATGCCCTTTTGATCAAGGCCCCACTCTGTACTTTTCTTCTCAAAACGGTCATTACCAACATTTTGAAAAACATAATTAGATTGGACTATTGTCGGCATTTTCTCTATAAAATCCTTCGCAACAACAGTATTTCCCTGTTGCCTTGAACGAATAGTTTCGTCCATTGTGAACTTAAGAAAGTCCATATCAGTATAATCCTTAACATATCCGTTGGTCACAAATAGATCCTTCTTCCCGTCCTTGTCCAGATCAGAAAATAAAGCGGCCCAACTCCAGTCTGTATTGGATATTCCTGCAACCTGTCCGACCTCAGAAAATGTTCCATCTCCATTATTCTTCTGAAGCATGTTCCGGCTAAACTGGAAATAAAAGCCTCTGTCGAACAAAAATTGCATTTTATCGAAATTTTCAGCTCCTGAATGCATTTTTTGAGTCTCATTACTTTCAGGAAGCATGTCGAGGGTTACCAAATCAGGTAAGCCATCATTGTTATAATCGGCGACATCCGATCCCATAGAGTACATCGAAATCTGCGACATACTTTCTGTTAGTTTATCTGTAAAAGTTCCATTCCCATTATTAATAAACAAATAATCAGGTTCATTAAAATCGTTGGAAACATAAATGTCCAGCCAGCTATCATTGTTAATATCAGAAACAGCAAGGCCTAAACCAAAAGTCAAAACATTGGATGTAATTCCGGCTTCAGCACTAATATCCTTGAATTTACCATTATCATTTCTATATAATTTATTCGCAAAATCTGGATTTTGTTCTTTTCTCAACTGCACATTTTCCTGAACACCGGTTGTATATTGTTGCAGAGAGTGATTAATCAGGAACATATCCAAATCACCATCCTTATCATAATCAAAAAATGAAGCCTGGGTTGAATAACCATGGTCTGCAAGACCATACTCTTCGGCTTTCTCTGTAAATGTCAGATCACCATTATTAATAAATAATAAGTTCTTCCTTCGTTCAGGATCAATATCTGCCGAACGGCTAATATAAATATCCAAAAGTCCATCAGCATTGATATCTACCATAGTGGCACCTGTACACCAACCCTGCTTACTGGCAATACCGCTTTTGTCGGTTATATTTTCAAATTCAAAATTTCCCTTATTGATATAAAGTCGGTTTTTTACCATGTTACCTGTAAAAAGCAAGTCCTGAAGGCCATCGTTATTAATATCACCAACAGAGACCCCAGCGCCGTTGTAGAAGTACGAGTAGTTCATCACATTCATATCATCACTCTCACGAAGCATATTACGATAATCTATTCCGGTATCATCTTCATCCAGTAAGGTGAAAAGTTTATCGTTGTTTTTGGTACATGCGCTTAATAAGAGACTTAAAAAAGCAGCAGCGAAAATTTGTTTTAGCATGTTAATGTGTTTTGTCAATCACAGATTTTTGAAATTGTTTCTGTTAACCAGTTCAGCTTTATTCTTTAAAATTAAAAGATTCTGGAATAAGGAAATAAGCTATTTTAAGAATGAATAAATGTAATATTCAAAATTACTATGATTAACAGTGAAGCATTAAATATAAAAAATAAATTTAGCTCTGTAAAGAATATCTACAGCCAATCTATATTATTCAAAAAAATATTTGATTAAGGAAACTTTATAAAATCTTGGATAGAATCGTGATATAAAAACAAAAATAAAATCTTGGATATACTAACAACAAAAAAGGTCTTCCCGCAAACAGGAAGACCTAATCATACTGAATCAAATCTGATTATTTATTCCACCACAAACGGGTAGCTTCATTATCAGCACCACCCAGTTTTGCAACTCCGGTTGCAAGACCCGGTGCGTTTGTTTGGGTCTCACCAATCACAAATGGTGTACGACGAATAACCTGATCCTTAGACACGAATAAACTCTCTGAATTCATTCTTGGATATAGTTTAGGGAAACCGGTA
>NZ_JAUXXZ010000005.1 GCF_030684675.1 Daejeonella sp.
GTTCAAACTCTAAGAGATAAAAGGAATGAGGCTATTTCTCTACGACAATATACTTCCTGAGTTATTTAGACGCTAATGTGCTCTCATTCCTTCTCACTTTAATTTCATAAATTTAAAGCTTTGTAAACATAGGAGACGCTACGCTACGGTCAGCAGATCGTAATCTCTTTAAAAGAATCACAGAACGGTATTAAATAAAGGGTTGGGTTATCGTAGCGCAGAACTATAAAGACCTGAAATTCGATCTTCTTCAAGACGGCAGTAAGACTGAATTTGTTTTCAAATCGGTCGGCTCTGTAATTGATTGAAGAATGAGTATAAAAGATGAAAAAAGCCACAATACATGACCAAACATTTTTATGTATCGACAGACAAAACTAAATTAGATATTGATTTAATAGTCGACTTTCTTAATTACGAATCTTACTGGGCTAAAACCAGAAATAAGGCTACAATAGAGAAATCAATAATGAATTCAGTATGCTTTGGCATATTTGACCAAGAAAACAGGCAGGTTGGTTTCGCGAGGGTAATAACAGACTTTGCTGTCTTTGCATGGATACTGGATGTATTCATACTTCAAGAATACCAAGGTAAAGGCCTGGGGAAATTATTGATGCAGGAAATAATGTCTCATCATGATTTATCTGGTATAAAGAGATGGGGATTAGGTACAAAGGATGCGCATGGATTATATCAAAAATTTGGTTTTAAATCTTTATCAAACCCTAACGAAATGATGGAGAAAATAAGCAAGTAAATATATTATACTACATCTGTTTATAGCGTTACCGCTCCTGAAGTTGGAGAAGAATTAAAACTACACAAACTATTAAAATATGAAAAGGAAGTATTTTGCCATATCCGCTGGGTTAATAGCCTTAATAACTGTCATACTATCTCTGCGACCTGTACCGATTCTTGCTGAGAAAGACTGCTTAGTTTTGAAAGGGACTGTTTTAAAAATTTATGAAAGTGGTGTAAAGGATGTAGTAATTGAACTTAGTGGCAATAATCAAAAATTTTATGTAAACAGAGGCTTGCAGCGAGGATTAAATTTAAAAGAATTACAAGCGAAATTGACCGGCTCTGAGATTATTTTAAAATATCCGGACCACTGGACACCTTTGGACCCCGGAAAATCGATCATTCATATCTCCAAAATTGAGCATGAAGGACAAACGGTTTTTACTGAACTGAATTGAGCATTGAGTAGACAGTCTATCTGCCCTTATTTAGTTTAGCACTCAAATACACCAAATTTACTAACTAATTCCTCTATATCACCCATTGTTAAACCGGCGTACAAATGTTAGATAGGACGGCTATTAGAAATATTGAGCAAAAAGGTACTCTGGACTATCCTAAATCAAAAAACCCCCAGATCTCTCTGAGGGTTTCGATGTGGTACCAGCTGGAATCGAACCAGCGACACAAGGATTTTCAGTCCTTTGCTCTACCAACTGAGCTATGGTACCAGACCATACCCGTTTTGTTCGGGACTGCAAATGTAGTGTCTTTTTTCGTTTAAGAAAATAATATTTGAAAATTTCTGTTAGGATTTAAGTCCAATATCTAATAATGGTTTTCATGATCAGAGGTAGCAATGCGCAAATATCTGAACACCAGCATTAAACATTTGATTGAATTTAAATTAAGCAGTTCTACCAAAACTTTCTGTTAGTCAAAATATTGAAGTGCGCTTTCTGTCAAATCCTTTTTAAGTGCAAGTACACTATCAATATTATCAAGTTCAAACTCTTTTGCCCCAATTATCATTTTCTTCTTTTTACCATTAAAAATTAGAGTACAAACATTCTTCCTAATATTGCCGTCAACAACGATTATAAAACTGTTCTTTTGATCTTTATAAGAAAGTCTGTCAGAGTGTATCTTTTTATGATGAAGTAAAATGGTTTTGATAATGTGATAATATTTAAGCTCATCTTCTGTAGTTACAATTCCATTATTCCCACCCTTCTTTGTTTCTTCAATTGTTAACTTATCTAATGCGGACTTTAAAGAAAATGAATTAATTAAATCTTTGATTTTAGTTTTTATACTATCATTTGCCCGAATAATTCCCATCCTTGAAGAAATTGCTTTAATTAAATCATCTGAAGGAGCCATTAATTCCTTAAATAGCGCTTCATCAAATTTGCTTAAAAAATGAGTCTCGTTGGCTTCGTCAATTAATTCTTTTATTTCAATTGCACTTCTATGAAACTTAGATAACATTTCATAGTCAGAATCATCATAATTATTTAAATAAAAAACATAAAAGGGGCTTTTATTAAGAATGGAATCCTTCTTTTCAGAGGCATAGAATCTATATTCAATACCGTTTGTAAGAATTCCAACCTTGGCGGAGGATGTATTAACAAAATAATTATTTAATTGTCCTGCATCTTTATCATTCAGCTTTTTCCCAAATCTCTTACATTCAATTACCATAACAGGCTGTTTCGAATTAATACAAATTGCATAATCAACACGATTAATATCTCTATCGCCAAAATCAGCTGAATGCTCAGTGACCAAATCCTTCAATCTGTTATAGCCCAATATTTCCAAAAATGGCTCAATTAAATAACTACGGGTCTGAGCTTCATTTGAACACTTTTGTTCTCCAATAGCTAGTGCCTGAAATTTGCTTAATTCCTTCTTTATATAGGAGACGAGTTGTTTTTTGTTAACCATATTGAAATAAGTTTAATTTGCAGCTTAATTAAATATAGTAATTTATATTAAGTAAGGACTTCAATTTCAAGGTAGTACCAACTGGTTCCGATAGCTATCAGGACGAACCAGCGACACAAGGATTTAATGCATTCTCAACTGTCAACTGCCAACTAAACAGATCTCTCCTCGCGATCAAAGTCCCATTGAACTGAAAATCCTTTTCGCTCGAGATGACGGTGAATGAAAAATACCCTAAAATAACCATCAATTCTGCTTAAAGAAATATTTCATAATGTAAAGAAGGATTCCAATTTGCTAATTTTCTAATTTGCTAATTTTCTAATCCACATCTGCGTCTACTGAGCTTTTTCCTAAACTACGAACAGGAATGCCCACACTAGATTTTTTTATTTAAAACCTCAGTTTCCTTTTATATTTTCACATTAAAATTGTGTAGCATTACGAATGAATATCAGCTGGTTACTTGAGTATAACCCCATATTTTTAGCCTTTATGGCCACGCTTTTTACCTGGGGAATTACTGCTCTGGGAGCATCCTTAGTCTTTTTCTTCAAAACAATAAACAGGAGAGTTTTGAACTTAATGCTGGGCTTTGCTGCTGGTGTTATGATTGCCGCCAGTTACTGGTCGCTCCTGGCTCCTGCAATAGAAATGGAGAAGGATTCACAATACCCCTGGCTACCTGCTGTTACCGGTTTTTTAGCAGGCGGTGCATTTATCCTGCTGATTGATAAAATATTGCCGCACTTACATTCCAGATTATCCATCGATAAGTCGGAAGGAATTAAAACCTCCTGGGACAGGAGTATTTTATTAGTACTGGCAATTACACTGCATAATATCCCCGAGGGACTAGCCATTGGAGTTGCCTTCGGAGCTTTAACCAATAATCCGGACTTGGGTGTACTTTCGGGCGCCGTGGTTCTGGCAATTGGCATTGGCTTGCAGAATTTCCCTGAAGGCACTGCGGTTTCGGTACCATTAAGGAGGGAAGGCTTGTCAAGGAGGAAAGCATTTTTCTACGGACAATTATCAGGAATGGTAGAACCACTGGCTGGTGTCCTTGGAGCCTATCTGGTAGTTACAATCACTCCACTACTCCCTTATGCCTTATCTTTTGCAGCCGGTGCGATGATCTTTGTTGTTGTTGAAGAATTGATACCTGAATCCCAATCAGGCGGTGAGACCGATCTTTCAACTATCGGAGTGATGATTGGATTTGCATTAATGATGCTGCTGGATGTTGCTTTGGGATAGATTTCCCTCATTATCCTTTAGAAGTTTACAGATTTTTACTCTACCCATGACATGTTGCAAAATATTTAAGGATACAGCCATTTGAAATCAATAATTCAGGCCATAATTTGGAGTTAAAACAGCGAAGTTCCTTCACTGCGTTCAGGATGACAGGCTGGAATGCTGCTATTAAGAAATGGCGTACAAAAAGCACTGTCATCCCGATAGCTGCCCTTCAGCAGCTGAGGGAACTCAGTGATTTTAGATCGAATTTTGTTTCATGAGTCTGGTAACTGGGACAATGCTTTGGGTTATACCCTTTATTACATTTTCAAAAGCTCTTCCCATATCCGCTCATCTACCGGAATACCATGCTTTTCATTAAAGCGGCGGGTTGCCAGGGTATTTTCTCCGGGATAGCTGATACGCCCGCCGGGTTCTACCGGAGTACTCGATTTTGTATATCGAATGATTTCTTCAATAAGCATTTGATTGTAATCGCTCTTGTACAAACAGAGGAAAAACTGGGATACCGCTGATTCCTTAACCGTGGAATTAATCGCTGCGGTAGACTTTCCCCCGCTGATTGCAGTAAGCAGGACATCCAGAACAAAAGCCAAACCTGATCCTTTCCAATAACCTATCGGCAATGCTCTTCTGGATCTGATTATTGCCGAAGGATCATTAGTTAAATTCCCTTCCTCATCATAGCCACCGTAAACCTGCAGTTCCTCATTCTTCAAACTGCTTTGCTGTAATTTACCATAGGAAAATTGCGACATCGCCATATCCAGCACAATATGTCCCTCAGCACGCGGAACAGCAATAATCAAAGGATTATTGCCCAAACGGGGTTCTTTGCCTCCCCAGGGCGGCATATTTGCCATCGTGTTTGTAAAACAGATGCCGATACATCCCGCATCAGCAGCCTGCCAGCCATAAGTCCCTCCCCGCATCCAATGATTCGTGTTCCGCATTGCAAGACAGCCAATCCCATTGCTTTTAGCCAGTTCAATTGCCCTGCCCATCGCCACGGTTGCATTGTACATCCCCGCACCTGAACGTCCATCCCAAATCTCAATCATACCATGAGAATCAACAACGCCCGGCTCAGCGTATATATCAACTACCCCCTCTTTTACAGTATTAACAAAAGCAGAAAAACGGTTCAAACCATGGGAATACACTCCATCCCTGCTATTTCCAGCAAAGATATCCGCACATAATTCGGCCTTGCCCTCTTTAAATGACAGGCTTAGTAAGACTCGTTTAAACTCCTTTTTCAGATCTGCAAACGGAACAAGCATAATTTCTTTATTTAAACCCTCTTACAGCAAATTTGCAAGTTTTTTGTGAATATTTAGTTGTTGGTTGGTTAGGGGATTTCCAGTTCTCAATAATCAACTCATTGGCTAAGTTCCCTCCTGCGTCGGGATGACATCGTGCTTTGTTTCACTCTCCGTTTCCAATTCTCAACTCTCCACTCTCAATTCTCAATTGCAAATTCCCAGTTAATCAGAACAATTTCCTTATTTTGCCTTATGATCGTTTACAATCCAAAAGACTGGTTCTATGCAACCTTTTATCTTCATAAATCTGATACGGCGCGCAAGCTGTTTCCGCTTATACTAGCTCTGGCTGCATATTCTGCAGGTATTGCTTATCTGGAACTGGAGTACATCAAGCTTTCGGATGTTAGCTGGGTAAAAAATATCACCATTGTCCATAATTTATTAGGTTTTGTAATGTCTATTTTATTGGTATTCCGCACAAATACGGCATACGATCGCTGGTGGGAAGCCCGTAAACAATGGGGAACACTGACCAATGTAAGCCGGATGCTCGCCATAAAGATGAACGCATTTCTTAAGCCTGATGACCGGGTGAACCGCAGTTTCTATAAAAAAGCAATTCCTTTATTTGCCGATACCTTATTTGATCATCTTCGCTCAAACAAAACCCGGTTCATGCTGGATGAGATTGAGCATCCCGAATTTGAAACGCTCGATGTGCAGAAACATGGCCCCAATCAGGTTGCCTCGATGATCTTTATCCGCAGCAATAATCTGTATCAGGAAAGGGTTATCAGTGGCGATCAGCTGATTGTAATCAATACAGAACTGAATGCCCTGACCGATGTTTGCGGGGCATGCGAACGGATCAAAAATACACCCATACCGATGTCTTATAGCTCATTTATTAAGAAATTCATCTTCATTTATGTGCTTACACTTCCGGTGGGTTTCGTATTTTCCATGGGCTATTTTGTCATTGCTGCAGTTCCCTTTATCTTTTATGTTATGGCTTCCCTGGAACTGATTGCCGAATCCATAGAAGACCCATTTGGGATTGATCCTGACGATCTCCCCATCGATAAAATAGGCGAAAATATCAGAAAACATGTTACAGAAATAATACACTAAATAGCGGAATTAATTGATTTTATGTAATTAAATATCATCAGGTATTTGCTCTTTTTTGTTAATTTTAAACCCGATCCCAGAGGGATTTCACAGCTTTACTATTTGTTGTTTTGAGATATTTATTCCTGTTTATACTTTGTATTCTTTCCGGCACCAGACTTTATTCTCAAAAAATAAATAGCGCCTACAAACTTCATATTTCTGAAACAAAACTCCCTATTGTAATCGATGGATTTATTGATGAGGAAGCATGGAATGTACGGGATTCGGCTGCTAATTTTTTCATGGTTAGTCCGATGGACACCAGCTATGCAAAGGTCAGAACCACTGTCCGCATGACCTACGATCAGCATAACCTGTATATTTCAGCCATTTGCTACGAACCCAAGCCGAATACAAATTATGCGGTTGAATCGCTGAGGAGGGATTTTGCCTACACCAAAAATGATAATTTTCTGCTTATTGTAGATCCCTTCGACGACCAGACCAATGGATTTACCTTTGGTGTGAATGCGGCAGGTGCGCAATGGGACGGACTTATATTCAATAGCAATGGCTACGACCTGAGCTGGGACAATAAATGGTACTCGGAAGTGAAGCATTATGCGGATCGCTGGGTTTTTGAGGCTGCTATACCCTTTAAATCAATCCGTTATAAAAAAGGTATTCAAACCTGGGGAATCAATTTCAGCCGACTGGATATCAAGGCTCCTGAAAAATCGGCCTGGGCAAAAATTCCAAGACAGTTTAATGTGGCCTCGCTGGCCTATACCGGAAATCTGATCTGGGATAATCCACCGCCTGAAGCCGGAACCAATATCTCTGTAATTCCTTATGTTTTAGGAGGATTTACCAAGGATTATGAGAACAATACCAGTACTAAATTTAAACGGGATATTGGTGCTGATGCCAAGATCGGGATCACTTCATCTTTAAATCTGGATCTGACAGTAAACCCTGATTTTTCACAGATTGAAGTCGATAAACAAGTCACTAACCTGGATCGTTTCGAACTCTTTTTCCCTGAACGCCGGCAATTCTTTCTCGAAAATGCAGATCTCTTTGCAAATTTCGGCTATTCTACAATAAGGCCATTCTTTTCGCGAAGAATCGGACTGGGTGTACCCATTGAATTTGGGGCTCGCCTGAGCGGTAGTCTGAATAAGAAATGGCGTATCGGAGCAATGGATATGCAGACCAAGAGCATGGATGATACAGGCCTTCCGACTCAGAATTTCGCGGTTCTTGCCTTGCAGCGAAGGGTATTCTCGCGGTCCAACATCCGCTTTATGTTTGTAAATAAACAATCTCTTAATTATGATCCGGCACAACATCCCGGGAAACCGGTCTACAATGCTTTTAACCGGAATATCGGACTGGAATACAATCTTGCTTCGACGAATAACCTCTGGACAGGAAAATCGATGTTCGTCAAATCATTCAGTCCGGTAAAGAACAGTGATGACCTGGTGCATGCCGCCAACCTGCAATACAGCAGCAAAAAATGGCTCCTAAGCTGGCAGCATGAATATGTAGGCGAAAATTATACCGCAGAAGTTGGTTATGTACCCCGTATTAATTACATCAAACTGAATCCAAAACTCAGTTATCAGTTCTTCCCGAAAGGAGGTAAAATATTGAACCACGGGCCGATTGTGAGCTCAACACTCTATTTTAACAAGTCTTTCAATCAGACAGATAATGAAACTTCATTCAACTATAAATTCACTCACCGGAACCAGAGCACATTTGAAGTTTGGACCTCAGATAATTTCATCCGTCTGCTCAGACCTTTTGACCCTGTAAATACAGGAAAAGGTAATTTAAGTACCGGAACCGAGCATATGTGGAATACCTGGGGAGCTAATTACTTCTCCAAGCCACAAAAACTATATACCTACTCCTTTTCAGGTCAATATGGTGGCTATTTTGCTGATGGAAACCGGTTAAATCTATCGGCAGATCTTGGCTACCGCTTTCAGCCTTATGTAAATATTGCGATGAGCACCAGCTATAATCACATTGTTTTGCCTCAACCCTGGGGAACAACCAATTTCTGGCTTGTTGGTCCAAGGACTGATGTTACTTTTAGTAATAAACTGTTTTTTACCACCTTCATTCAGTATAATAACCAACAGAAAAACCTGAATATCAATACGCGACTTCAATGGCGGTATAAACCGGCAAGTGATCTTTTCCTGGTTTTTACTGACAATTATTACCCTTCTCCTTTTGCCATTCGGAATCGAGCCCTTGTGCTGAAGTTCACCTATTGGTGGAATTAGAATAATAAGCTTCATCTGAAATACTCATTACCTGAGTTGGATGTAAGGAATGTTAATAGATAGCATATAATTTTTCAGATATTCTCTGGAGCTAATTAATTTGATTTTGAAAATCAATGCCTGTGTGTTATAGGCTAGTTCAGCCCTTTCCTCCAATGTAGTTCCGGCAAGAAATCGCGTTTTATTTCAAATTACGAATAGCCGGAAGCTACATCCTCCGGCAAGGTTTATTTTACCCGGTGCTGTTTTTCATTGGGACGGCAGCCCGGCAAAAGGACCATTTGCAATACGGAACCGTGCCCTGGTGTTGAAATTTACGTATTGGTGAAATTAGAATCCTAATTATGCTTCCTATCATCATATCTAGCTTAAGGCAAATGCCAGTGGGTATTGGAATGTCATCTGGCCTAAGTAGTATCTCCCCGTTCACTTTTTTTCCTCCGCCCAAGGCGGATGGTGCGGTAGAGACAAGCCAAGCCTCAGTACTGACTTTCGAAGCAGTCCCGAACTTTCGGGACAGCGGCGGGGTTTATTCGCTGTTTGTATATTGTTAATTAAGGTACTCATGGTCTCGTCGTTCCTCCTCGGCATGGTCCTTTTTTCCTGGAGAAAAAGGACTAGGCCCCCGCGACCATGAGCGGTATTAGTTCGGTTGATTCTTGATGACATCCCGTTTACATCTGATAAATAACATGAAAATATCTGTGGGCATTCAGTAAACCGATAATGGAGCACAAAGCATAAGAATTGAGCAAATAAAAAATAAATATTATGCTTGCATAGTAATTGATTTGAAGGATAATACTTATTTTTACGTATTAACCTATAACCATATGGTTCTACAAATCCTTTTTCTGATTATTGCAGCAGCAGCTATCGCACTTTTCAGTCTGAATGTGCGCAAGATCATCCGGAATATTAATCTGGGCAGACCTCTTGATCGTTCTGACCGGCCATCCGAGCGTCTGGCTATCATGCTGAAGGTCGCTTTCGGTCAGTCGAAAATGGCTAAACGTCCGGTAGCTTTTGTCCTGCATCTCTTTGTTTACATCGGCTTTGTAATTATAAATCTCGAGGTACTCGAGATCATCATCGATGGGCTTTTTGGCACACACCGCATTTTTGCAGAACCCCTGGGCGGACTTTACAATGTTTTGATCGCCTCTTTCGAAGTACTGGCAACATTGGTTTTGATCGGGGTCATCGTTTTCTTCGCACGAAGGAATATTGTTCATATCAAACGTTTTAGTGGCACAGAAATGGGCACATGGCCCCGGTCAGATGCAAACATTATCCTGATCGTGGAGGTTTTGCTGATGAGTGCATTTTTAACCATGAATGCGGCAGATTATAAACTTCAGCAATTAGGTACTTTGCATTATATCAGTGCCGGATCCTTTCCTGTCAGCAGTTTTCTTGTTCCACTCCTGCCCGATTCAGAAACGGCATTGATTGCTATTGAACGATCCTGCTGGTGGTTCCATATCATCGGAATTTTTGCCTTTTTGAACTACCTGCCCTATTCCAAGCATTTCCATATCATTCTGGCTTTCCCGAATACTTATTTTTCGAATCTGAAGCCTAAGGGTGAATTCACGAATATGGCATCGGTCAGCAATGAGGTTAAAGCAATGCTGGATCCGACGTATACTCCTGAGCCGGTACCTGAAGGCGGGCGTTTCGGTGCAAAAGATATCGGCGACCTGAGCTGGAAAAATTTAATGGATGCTTATACCTGTACCGAATGCGGAAGGTGTACCTCAGTTTGCCCGGCGAATATCACAGGAAAGCTGCTTTCTCCGCGCAAGATTATGATGGATACCCGCGATCGGATGGAAGAAATGGGAAAAAATATCGATAAGCACGGCAAGGATCATCAGGATGGTAAATTCTTATTGGATAGCTATATTTCGAGAGAAGAAATCTGGGCCTGTACCACCTGCAATGCCTGTACTGATGCCTGTCCGGTAAATATTGACCCACTATCCATTATCGTTGAATTAAGAAGATTTGCCGTGATGGAAGAATCACAGGCTCCGGCGAGTATCAATGCCATGTTCGGAAATGTAGAGAATAATGGTGCGCCATGGAAATATGCGGCGGTGGATAGGTTGAATTGGGTGGAAAATGATTAGACAATTTGTTGATTTGTCAATTTGTCAATTGATTAAAATGTAATCAGAATAAGTTGATATTAATATTAAACGACCGAATCATGATTTTAATAACAATTTCCTCTTATTCTCGACTGCATTGACAAATAGACAAATCGAATAATTGACAAATCAAATAATCGAATAATCGACAAATTATTACATATGGACAAACTAACAGTTCCAACAATGGCCGAATTGGCTGCAAAGGGTGAAAGTCCGGAGATCTTATTCTGGGTTGGATGTGCAGGAAGCTTTGATGAACGGGCACAGAAGATCACACGTGATATCTGCAAAATCTTGCAACATGTAGGAATTAAATTTGCGGTTCTTGGTACTGAAGAAAGCTGCACCGGAGATCCGGCAAAACGTGCGGGAAATGAATTTCTTTTTCAGATGCAGGCGATGAGCAATATCCAGGTGTTGGATGGATATAATATCAAAAAGATAGTAACAGGCTGTCCGCATTGTTTTAACACCCTGAGAAATGAATACCCTGGATTGGGCGGCAATTATGAGGTGATCCACCATTCTCAACTTATACAACAACTGATTGATGAAAGCAAATTGAAAGCCGAAGGAGGAGAGTCGTTCAAAGGAAAAAAAATCACCTTCCACGACCCCTGCTATCTGGGCAGAGCCAATAATGTATATGAGGCTCCCCGAAAGGCTCTTGAAATTCTGGATGCCGATCTGGTAGAAATGAAACGCTGTAAATCAAACGGACTCTGCTGCGGTGCCGGTGGTGCTCAAATGTTTAAAGAACCAGAAAAAGGGAAAAAAGATATCAATATTGAACGAATCGACGAAGCATTGGCGCTGAATCCTAATATAGTGGCATCCTCCTGCCCTTTTTGCATGACTATGCTGAGTGATGGGGTAAAGAACTATAATAAAGAGCAGGAAGTCAAAGTGCTGGATATTGCCGAAATTACCGCAAGAGCAAACGGGCTTTAAACTTCGGATATAATAAAAAAGGTACTTTCAATCACGAAAGTACCTTCCAATTAATAAAAGTTAACCAATCCAATCCTTAATAATCGCTTTTTAAGGTATTAAATCTGATTAGAGTTTAAAGCAAACGAATTTACAGTTCCCCAACCAGAATAGAAATACCTATAAAGGGGTATAATTCAAAAATAATTTCAGGGTTTCCCTCACTTATTCCGGTCCAGGAGCCGCTTTATTTCGAGCAGATCATTATGGAGGGCTGCAAGATCTTCAGCCTCAACACTGCTCAATGGAAGGCGAAAATGGGTAGCCATCGAATCAACATTACCACTGCGATCATTAAATGTTTGCACAATTATATCATCTTCCTGCGTTTGAATTGACAGATCTCCTGATGAGGTGTTCCCGAGGTAATCAATGGCTTTGATGCGCATCAGATTGAAAGAATAATATTCCTGCTTACCATTAGTATAGGTCCGGCGGTATCTCAGAAAACCTTCTTCGTTCAAAAGCAACTCAAATTGCCTGATCTTTATGGATTCTGATTCAGCATTATGGAGGGTGTTTAGTTTTACCTGAGTACGTAGTGCAAGTTGATGCAGCTCTTCGTCAGCTCCTGCGGTGGCACTGCCAAAAACCATGAACAATCCTGCAAGAATAAGGGGAAGATAAACCCTCTTTAAACTACTTTTAAACCCAGTAAACATGAACAAGAAAGCAAATTCATGTTTAAATTAAAAAGAAATGCCGGATTTTAAGAAAAATCCGGCATTTCTATGAATAAAAACTGATTAGAAGCGGATTCCAAGGCATAAACCGGCTCTCAAACCGGCCCATGGACCTTTGATATCTAATCTGGCACCATTGGCATCAACCGTTGTTGTAGTTTCTGCAAATGGAATTTCAAGATTCTGCAGTTCGTTTCTTAACTCTGTTTGTTCCTGTGCATTCAGTGTTTTTTTACCGTCCAGCAATCCATTTGAAGAACCATATTGTGGTCCAAGCATCCACCAGTCGAGATATACTTTTCCTCCCAGCTTCCATTGCGCACCTAGTAATAAACCACCAGTAAAGGTATTCAGTTTTCCACTGAGAGGCATAGTTTGATTCACGCCATTGACATCAAATTCAAATGGCATTTCTGCTGTATAACTGCTGATACGGGCAAATGGAGCAAGATAAAAACCTCGCATAGCCTGTTTTCCCATGTAAAATCGAATTTCAGGTGTGAATGCCACGTTCCCGGTTTTAAAATTATCCAGTTGTCTGTCAGCTTCAGGATCATCTATTGCATTGGAAATTGCATTACGCATTGGAAGGCCTCCCTTTGGCATAATACGGATCCCCAATCCGGCAGTTACTTTCCGGCCTATCTTATACTCATAGGCAAGAGAGAAATTTCGCAATGGTAATGAAAGAAGATTCAATTTTAGAATACTGTTTCCGGAATCTGTACCTACATTCCTGCTTTCCACTGAATCTTTATCCTGTGAAAAGGCGGAGGAAGCACCAATTAGGACTGCGAGCAAAAAAAATAATTTTTTCATAATTTGCTTTTTTTGTGAGCGTTTATATTTTACTGTATAAAAATAAGGACATAAATTGAATTTAAAAACGATTTGAAATCAGTTCCCGAAAATATCTAATCAGCATTTGAAAGTAAATACCTGAAATTGGGTATTTTGATCATGATTTTGTAAACCTGCAAGATAAAGGTCTGTGGTATACCACGAATTCGTAATTTTACAGTATGAATATTTCAGAAAATTCCAGGGTTTGGATATATCAGTCCGACCGTCCCTTCACAAATGAGGAAGAGCAGGCGATACAGAAGATATTGAACGATTTTACTACAGAATGGCAGGCACACGGACATGCGCTGGCTGCACTGGCTGAGATCTATCATCATCAGTTTATCGCGCTTTCGGTTGATGAGCAAATTGCAGGTGCTACCGGATGTAGCATTGACAAATCAGTTCATCTGATGAAAGAACTGGAATCTAAATTCAACATCAATCTGTTCGACCGTTTCAGAATGGCGTACAAATCAGGCGAAGACATTATCAATTGCAGCCGGGAAGAGTTTGAAGAGCGGATCAAAAAGGGAATTGTGGATGGTAAGACTTTGGTTTTCAATAATCTGATTAGTCGCCGGAAAGAGCTGGAAACCTCATGGAATATCCCATTGGCGGATAGCTGGCATGCTAAGGTATTTTCTTTTTGAACCAGGAGTCAAGAACCAGGAGCCAAGACATCAGGTGCTTCATTTGAAATTTAGTACCCTTTACTGGCACCAGATAACTGATAACAGATAACGGGATCTAGAAGTTCAGGGCAGGCAAAGATTCAATCTTTAGAAGGGCAATTTCTTCAAACCCCGCATATTCCTCAAAATCAATCCCTGCTTATAATAAACAAATCGGGTTGGCCTTGCAGGACTCCAGCGCAAAGGGTTGGGTAATACCGCAACAAGTAGAGCTGCCTGTGACTTACTCATGCTGCTTGCTGATTTCCCCCAGTAATTCTGTACAGCAGCTTCTGCACCGTAAATACCATCACCCATTTCGATCACATTCAGATAAACTTCCAGAATGCGCTCTTTGCCCCATAATAGTTCAATGAGAACGGTAAAATACGCTTCAAAGGCTTTACGGATATAAGATTTTCCGGGCCAAAGAAAAACATTTTTAGCTGTCTGCTGACTGATCGTGCTACCTCCCCTGATTCTTTTACCCTTTTTATTTTTCTCAAATGCGGTCTCCATCGCCTTGAAATCAAATCCTTTGTGATTCAGAAAATTAACATCTTCACCGGCAATGGCTGCTCTCTTCAAATTAGTTGAAATATCTTCTATACGTATCCAGGATTTATCAATTTTCAGGTCTTTACCATCAATCTTACGTTCAATAGCACGCTGCAACATTAGAAAAGTAAGAGGTGGGTTGATGAACCGGTAGCTGAGTACCCATACTAATGAGATAGCAAGGAACCAAAAGATCGCTTTTTGAATTAGACCAATGATTATTTTGAAAGTATTCAAGTTTTAAAATACAGGAGATTATATTTCTAAATTATCATTAAAAAAAATTGCCTTCTGAAAATTCAGAAGGCAATAAAAATATAATTTTTTCCTGATTTCTTTCCGCAATTAAAACGGAAAAAGGAAATTACTCAGCAATAACTTCAAAAGGCACTTTAACTTTAACCTCTTTGTGCAGGTTAAGGTTTGCAGTATACTCACCTACAAATTTAGGCTCAATATCGAAAGTGATGCGACGACGGTCAACGTCAAAGCCTTCTTTCTTCAAAGCATCTGCAATCTGGATCGTGTTAACAGATCCGAAGATCTTACCACTTTCACCAGCTTTTGCACCAATAGAAAGTTTAACACCTTCTAGTCTGGCAGCAATTGCATCTGCATCCTTTTTGATTTTATCCTGCTTAAAAGCAGCTTGCTTCAAATTTTCAGCCAATACTTTTTTTGCTGACTCAGTCGCCAGTGTGGCATAACCCTTTGGAATAAGGTAGTTACGTCCAAAACCCGGCTTCACATTCACAACATCATCTTTCTCTCCGAGATTCTTGATGTCTTGTTTTAAAATTAGTTCCATTTCGCTTATCTCCCTCTTATTTTAATGAATCAGTAACATAAGGTAATAAACCGATATGACGCGCACGCTTAACAGCCTGAGCTACTTTACGCTGAAATTTCAGTGAAGTTCCGGTCAAACGACGTGGTAAAACCTTACCCTGATCATTGATGAACTTTAACAAAAAGTTTGCGTCTTTGTAATCGATGTATTTAATACCGTTCTTTCTGAAACGGCAATATTTTTTACGGCTCTCGTCAACCTTTGGAGCGGTAACGTATTGGATTGTATCTTTTGCCATTATTTCGCTACCTCCTCAGTTTTAGTTTCCTTGTTTTTGTTGAAAGCTCCGCTACGCTTCTTCTCACTGAAAGCAAGTGCATGCTTATCCAGAGATACAGTCAGAAAACGCATAATGCGTTCGTCGCGCTTGTATTCAACTTCAAGTTTGTTAATAAACTCACCCGGAGCTTTGAATGTAGTTAGGTGATAGTATCCTGTTGTCTTCTTTTGAATCGGATACGCTAGTTTTTTCAAACCCCAATTGTCTTCATGGACAATTTCGGCTCCGTTATCAGTCATAAGCTTGTTGAATTTGGTTAATACCTCTTTCACTGCTTCTTCAGATAACAACGGGGTCAGAATGATCACTGTTTCGTACTGTTGCATTGTTGCTATTTGTTTTTTTAATTTATTAAACTCCAAACCCTGTAAATCAGGGTTTAAAGCGGGTTGCAAAAATAGACATAATTTTCTATTTATCAAATGGTTTTAAGAGATTCCGATAAGAAAACATGGAGGGTTCCAATTCCTAATAATAAGGAGATCCAAATTTCTAAGAAAATTAAGAAAATGGCCTGAGAAAGGTAAAAAGAGTTAATAGCCCTGAGAACTACCTTGTATTACTTCTTATTACATAAGCAATAAACCCAACGGTAAATTTTATAAAATTATTAAATGATTTCATATTTATATTCTTGCTCAAATATCCGACATAACCAAATATGGTGCCATACCCAATATCGGGTATTTTTTTAAAAGGAATCAAGGCCGGAATAATCACAGGCGACCTTTAGATCTATAAACACTGATTCAATATAATGAAGAACTTCGGTTAAGTTTTTTTTGGACTGAAACTGTGAAGAAAAAACTTGATCTAAGTTTGGTTTAACCCATTCCTCTTTCTAATTTAGTCCCGATGGATAATTTCGTAGTATCAGCCAGAAAGTACAGACCAGCAACCTTCCAAACTGTTGTTGGTCAGCAACATATAACTGGCACCCTGAAAAATGCCATCAAAAATAATCAGCTGGCCCAGGCATTTCTTTTCTGCGGACCAAGGGGAGTTGGTAAAACTAC
Organism: Daejeonella sp.; assembly: GCF_030684675.1. Lineage (GTDB taxonomy): Bacteria > Bacteroidota > Bacteroidia > Sphingobacteriales > Sphingobacteriaceae > Daejeonella. The sequence goes on from NZ_JAUXXZ010000005.1 coordinate 16,701, forward strand.
TTGTGCCCGGATCCTTGCCAAGACCATCAATTGCCAGAATTTAACAATTGATGCCGAAGCCTGCGGGGAATGTAATTCCTGTATCTCTTTTCAGAACGGCAACTCCTTCAATTTTCATGAGCTGGATGCTGCTTCCAACAATTCGGTGGAGGATATTCGAAATCTGATTGAACAGGTTCGCATCCCGCCTCAGGCTGGAAAATACAAGGTCTATATCATTGATGAGGTCCATATGCTATCGCAACAGGCTTTTAATGCCTTTCTGAAAACACTGGAAGAGCCTCCTCCCTATGCAATCTTTATTTTAGCAACTACAGAGAAACATAAAATTCTGCCTACGATCTTATCACGCTGTCAGATATTCGATTTTAACCGTATCCGGATTGAGGATATGGCTCAGCATCTGGCAGAAATTGCCGATAAGGAAGGCATCAGCTATGATCAGGATGGTTTGCATATGATCGCGCAAAAAGCTGATGGCGGATTGCGGGATGCCTTGTCCATGTTTGATCAGATTGTCAGTTTTTCAAATAAGAACGTTAATTACAAAGCAGTTATTGATAATCTCAATATTCTGGATTATGATTATTACTTCAAATTAACAGATGCTATTCTTGCAGAGGATGTGGCGGGTTCACTGCTTATTTTTGATGAAATTTTAAGCCATGGGTTTGATGGCAATCATTTCATCACCGGTCTCGCCTCTCATTTCAGAAATTTACTGGTTACAAGAGATAGCTCTACCTTAAAGCTTTTGGAGGTAAGTGAAGGAATCAGGCAGAAATATCAGGCACAGTCGCAAATTGCCCCGCTTTCCTTTTTAATTTCTTCCCTGAATATCAGTAATCAATGTGATCTCAACTATAAGACCAGTAAGAATCAGCGATTACAGGTAGAGCTGGCATTGATTAAACTATGCCATATTCCGTCGGTCATCAACCTTTCAGCCGCAGGAATGCCCTCCGTACCGGAAGGGGAAATAAAAAAAAAACTTAATCCTTCGGTAAAACCTGAAATTTCTGTCAAGCCGGAGTACCCAGTCCCTGAAAAGGAAATAATACAATCCATACAGGTTCTTGAAGAACCGATAAAAATCACTTTAGCTGCAGAAATTCTTGTCTCTGAACCTCAAAAAGATAGTTCTGAGCCAAAAACTGAGGTAAAAAAGCCTATTGTTAGTATGCCGAAGCCTTCATTGAGTGCAAACAGTGTATTAATTCCAAATCTGAATGATCTTGAAGCGAATTACAACAAAAAGGAGGACGAAAGACCTGAATACCTGAGCGGCGAAAGTAAAGTGGACTTTAATGCAGATGCACTACTCCGCTTTTGGAATACCTATGCTGTTAAGATGAAGAATGAAGGTAAGATCAATATCTTCACGATCATGACTTCCTACCCTCCCCGTCTCCTGCCAGATTATATCATTGAACTGGATATTGAGAACAAACTTCAGGAAGACCTCTTGCACACCGAAAAAGTTGAACTGCTGAATTTCCTTAGGACAGAACTTAAGAACTTTAGTATAGACCTTCAAACAAAACTATTGGAACAACTTCAGAAAAAACGTTTGTACACCTCCAATGAAAAATACCAGCACATGCTTGAAAAGAACCCGAATCTCGAGGAATTCAGAAAGCGATTTAATCTCGATCTGGATTATTGATCTTGCTGATTAGGATTTTCATGAGTGCCAATTATTTTATCATCCATAGTAAAGGTTTTTAATATGGATATTTTAGCTAATTTTTAAATTAGAGACCCCGCTTTCACCTTGCCTCCCTCTATAGCCGGGAAGGCCAATTTCTTTTGAGGGCCAAAAGAAACAAAAGCCTTCTTCAATCCCTAGGTGCCTTGGCCACAATTCCCCCACACATCAAAAAAAAGCGATCGCTGCTTTTGGGGGATATCAGGATATGTAAGTTTTCCGGTTATGATCCCAAAATCTGATGCTCGGATGTACAATATGAATGAATCTGCTCCTTTTTTTTGATTTTGCTGGCACTGGTCCCGGTTTTAAACCGGGAGAATCGTCCTTCGCAAAGGCTTATCTGATATGAACGGTTTTGGGACAGTGCTCTGGGCTTACAACCGTTCATAAATTACCGCTATTGCCGACTGCAGGGACCGGCCTTCCGGGATTTGGCAGGAAAGCCGCACTTAATCCCTACATTAACTATAATATTGCACTGCACTTAAGCAATCCGGAGAAGTGTTGCAGATTCATTCAACACTTTAACTGCCAAACACACGGCTTGGATTGCACCGATAGGATTAAGTGTGGATTTACAACAAATACCGGGAAGCCGCGGCTCTTTTGCTTACTTTTCCAGCTGAAGGGAAAAGTAAGTGCCCTTCCGCCGCAAAGGCGGACTAATTTTAATATTTAGGACAATTTTTATTTTACTAGGCACTAGTGAACCTATTCTATCTATATTTTTACGTTCGGACAAAACATTAATTAATGGTAATTACAGGTAGATTAGTGTCCTGTAGTTTCGAATACCTCTTAAACGTAAAAATTACCTGAATTTTCCTCACTCTCAGATTTTCAGGTGTATTCAAAATTCCTATCTTTGTCGAAATTCCAAAAACCTCATTATTAAGTATATGTCAGTACAAAAAATTAAAGTTGCAAATCCGGTAGTAGAATTAGACGGTGATGAAATGACCAGAATTATCTGGAAGTTTATTAAAGATAAACTGATTACCCCATACCTGGAACTTGATATTAAATATTACGATCTTGGAATGGAATACCGGGACGAAACTAACGATCAGGTAACCATTGATGCAGCAAATGCGATCAAACAATATGGCGTTGGTATCAAATGTGCAACCATCACTCCCGATGAGGCACGTGTTACCGAATTCAAGCTAAAGCAAATGTGGAAGTCGCCAAATGGTACGATCAGAAATATTCTTGACGGTACTGTTTTTCGTGAGCCAATTGTGATGAGCAATGTTCCGCGCCTGGTACCAAACTGGACTGCTCCAATCTGTATCGGTCGTCATGCATTTGGTGATCAGTATCGTGCAACTGATTTTGTTACTAAAGGAAAAGGTAAGTTAACCATTACTTTCAGTCCTGAAGATGGCGGTGAAACACAATCATTCGAGGTTTATAACTTCAAAGGTGATGGTGTTGCCCTGGCAATGTACAATACCGACGAAAGTATCTACGGTTTTGCCCGTGCTTGCTTTAATCAGGCATTGTCAAAAGGATGGCCTCTATACCTTTCTACAAAAAATACAATTTTAAAGAAATACGATGGTCGCTTCAAAGATATTTTTGAAGAAGTTTATCAGAATGAATTTAAAGCAGCTTTCGATAAAGCAGGTATTGTTTATGAGCATCGTCTGATTGATGACATGGTTGCTTCTGCATTGAAGTGGAACGGTAACTTTGTATGGGCTTGTAAAAACTATGATGGTGATGTTCAGTCGGATACAGTTGCCCAAGGTTTCGGATCTTTAGGATTAATGACCTCAGTACTGATTACACCGGATGGTTCTACGATGGAAGCTGAAGCAGCTCACGGGACAGTAACACGTCACTACCGTGATCACCAGGCTGGAAAACCAACCTCAACCAATCCGATTGCATCAATCTTTGCATGGACCAGAGGTCTTGAATTCCGCGGTAAACTGGATAATAACCAGGCATTAATCGATTTTTGCCATGCTTTAGAGCAGGTTTGTATCGAGACCGTAGAAAGTGGAAAAATGACCAAGGATCTTGCTGTTTGTATCCATGGAAACAAAGTAAGCCATGGAGATCATTACCTGTACACTGAAGAATTCCTGGATGCTATTGACCAGAATCTAAAAGCAAAACTCGCTTAATTCCAATTTGAATTATATAGATAGCCGCCATTTAATTATGGCGGCTATTTTTTTTTGCGCTGAAATCTGATTTATTCATAAATCCGGATGTTCAATAGTATTACTCATAATTAGTAAATTGCAGCATGAATACTTCAAACCGAATTTGGCTCATTACCGGTGTTTCCGGTGGACTTGGAAGGGCATTGGCAAAAGAAGCAGCCTTGCAGGGAGAGATCGTTTATGGTACTCTCAGAAAACCTGAACAGATCTCTGCATTCAATGAATTGGTACCAGGTAAAACCTTCGGAATTCAGCTGGATGTCAACAATCATGGGCAGATAAAGTCAGTCATAGAGCAAATTATCGCTCAATCAGGCCGGATAGATGTTCTGGTAAACAATGCAGGTTATGGATTATTTGGAGCAATCGAAGAGTTGAGTATGGAGGAAGCCAGAATGCAGATGGAAACAAATTTCTTTGCGGTGCTGGCAATGACTCAGGCAGTATTGCCCATCATGAGAAAACAAAGGTCAGGTCATATATTTCAGATTTCTTCGATGTCGGGTTTACGTGCAAATTCAGGAACAGGTTTATACAATGCGAGTAAATTCGCGCTTGAAGGAATGAGTGAAGCACTTGCATTAGAACTTCAGCCCCTGAATATTCTTTTAACACTCGTAGAACCCGGACCATTCCGTACCGACTGGGCGGGTACATCCTCAGTCAGCGCCAAAAATAAAATTGAAGATTATGAGTTAAGTTCCGGTGCAAGACTCCGTCTGCTTCAAAGTACCAGTGGAAAACAACCGGGAGATCCTGCAAAAGCCGCCAAAGCTATACTTCTTGCAGTAAATTCAGAACATCCTCCGCTTCGCCTGCTATTAGGTAAAGTAGCCCTGGATGCGATCCGCGATAAATTCAGAGCTGTGGAAGAGGAATTCTTAAAATGGGAGGCTGTTAGTCTGGATACTTCGTTTGAAGAGTGATATTGGGGTATGAGGTATCAGGGGCAGTCATAATATTAATCAAATGAATTATTCCTTGTTCTTTGCTCTTTGTTCTTAAAATTAAGTTTCAAATGAACCAAAATTTAGTCGTGATTCCTGGCTCTTGGCTCTTGACTCAGATAAGGTATCAGTACTAAAAGCTCTCGAATCGCTCCCAAAATCCATCCTTTGGTAAGGGAGCAAAGATACTGACAGGTTCCTGCTTTACAGGATGCAAAAACTGCAACCTCCTGGCATGCAGGCAAATGCTCTTTTTGAGACTGCCGCGGGGGTAGCCATATTTATTGTCCCCGACAATCGGGCAATTCATTGTTGAAAGTTGTACACGAATCTGATGGGGACGACCGGTTATCGGATCTACTTCTATCAGATAATAACCTCCAAGCTCTCCTATTAATTTGTAATGAAGTTCTGCTCTCTGACTACCTGGAACCTCCTTGTCATATGCCTTGGTTACGTTTTTCTGAGGGTTTTTCACAAGCCAATGTACCAGAGTGCCTTGTTCAATGGCCGGACAGTTTCTTACCACCGCCCAATAGGTTTTATGCATATCCCTGCTCTTGAACATCTTATTGATGCGATCAAGGGCTTTACTGGTTTTGGCAAATAGAATTACTCCGCTTACGGGCCGGTCGAGGCGATGCACCACACCTAAAAATGCCCCGTTTGGTTTATTGTACTTTTGGGCGATGTATCGTTTAACTTTCTCGTCCAAAGATTCGTCGCCTGTATCATCAACCTGCACGATATCACCAGCACGCTTATTTACTGCAATCAGATGATTGTCTTCAAATAAAATATCTTTATCGGTAATATCTGCCTCAAGGACAGGAAATTTAGCTTTCTTATATTCGGGAGCAGCCATGAAGAGGTATTAATTAATATTGTTCCTTTTCATCCGGGAAGTTGCCTCTTTTCACATCCTTCACATAGGATTGCACAGCGCCATTAATCTGATCAAACAAGTTGAGGTATTGCCTCAGAAAGCGGGGTTTAAACCCTTTGGTTAATCCGATCATATCATTAATAACCAAAACCTGTCCGTCGCAATGAGGGCCAGCCCCAATCCCTATGGTTGGAATTTTAACAGAATCTGTTACTTCTTTAGCAAGTTTTGCAGGTATCTTTTCGAGCACTACAGAAAAACAGCCGGCATCCTGCAGAACCATGATGTCCTGTTTCAACTTTTCGGCTTCGGCTTTTTCTTTAGCCCTAACTGTATAAGTACCAAATTTATAGATCGACTGCGGAGTTAAACCCAAATGTCCCATTACCGGAATTCCTGCTGTAATGATTCGTTCAATTGATTCACGTATCTCGAGTCCCCCCTCCAGTTTTACGGCATGAGCCCCTGATTCTTTCATGATCCGGATTGCCGAATTCAGAGCTTCTTTTGAATTTCCCTGATATGAACCAAATGGAAGGTCAACCACAACAAGGGCGCGTTTCACAGCCCTGACCACAGACTGGGCATGATAGATCATTTGATCCAGTGTAATTGGCAGCGTAGTTTCATGTCCGGCCATTACATTTGAAGCTGAATCACCAACAAGGATAACATCGATTCCACCTTCATCAACAATGGTAGCCATTGAATAATCGTAAGAAGTCAACATGGCGATTTTTTCGCCCTTTTGTTTCATTTCCTGGATCGTATTTGTAGTGATCCGCTTTACCTCTTTGTGTACAGACATGTAGCAGGAATTTATGTTGGCTCAAAGTTAGGATTAAATGAAACAATACTTCCATAATATTCTTTATCAGAAATTGAAAAACAATACAAATTTTCATCAGAAATCTCTTTTACTTTTAGTATTTATTCACTAATTTTGTCCCCCGTGATAAATGAAGTAAAAAACTTCAGTGTTCAAACCTCAACACAACGGAAAATCTTCCGGAATCTTTGCTTTTCAATTGATTTTCAAATCCCTTTTCAATATTTAATAAATGAATAATTACATCAAATTACCTGCTGTTCTATTACTTGCAGATGGAACTGTTTACCACGGAAAAGCGGCTGGAAAGATTGGTACAACAACCGGCGAAATTTGTTTTAATACGGGCATGACCGGATATCAGGAGATTTTTACAGATCCATCCTATTTCGGACAGATTATGGTAACTACCAATGCCCATATTGGTAATTACGGGATCCACAATGAAGAGATAGAATCAGATAATATCAAAATTGCCGGACTGGTTTGCAAAAACTTCAATATTACCTACAGTAGAAAAATGGCCGATAGTTCCATACAGGATTATTTTCTTGAAGAGAAGATCGTTGGGATCTCTGACGTAGACACAAGGTCCCTGGTCAGACACATTCGTGATAAAGGTGCAATGAATGCAATCATTTCATCAGAAATACTGGATATCGAAGAATTAAAAGCAAAATTAGCTAAGGTTCCATCAATGGACGGACTCGAGCTATCCTCACAGGTTTCAACAAAGGAAGCTTATGAGTATGGCGATAAAAATGCCCCAAAACGTGTTGCAGTTCTGGATCTTGGTGTAAAGAAGAATATCCTCAGAAATTTTGATAGCAGAGGTGTATTCTCAAAAGTATTTCCTGCAAAGACTTCATTTGCTGAAATGGAAAAATGGAACCCTGATGGCTATTTCATCAGTAACGGCCCCGGCGACCCTTCGGCAATGCCTTATGCTATCGAGACAGTAAAAGAAGTTTTAAAATCAGAGAAACCACTCTTTGGTATTTGCCTTGGTCATCAGTTACTGGCATTGGCTAATGATATCCGCACAATGAAAATGTTCAATGGACATAGAGGATTGAATCATCCTGTAAAAAACATCATTATCAATCACTGTGAAGTTACCTCACAGAATCATGGTTTCGGAGTAATTCCGGAGGATGTCAGAAATTCAGATAAAGTGGAAATTACCCATTTGAACCTGAACGACCAGTCGATAGAAGGAATCAGAGTGAAAGGTAAGAAAGCATTTTCAGTGCAATATCACCCTGAATCATCTCCCGGTCCGCACGATTCAAGGTATCTGTTTGATGATTTTGTGGCTTTGATGAATAACTAATTTCTCTCCATTTCCTGAAAACAGACCAGAAATTCTTTCAATGCTCCCGAAAATGAGTATTTTTAAAAATATAACATTCAGTGTATTAAGTACACTATGTAATCAGAATATATACATTTCTTAATAAAATAATATCATGAGTTTAATTCTCGACGTTCACGCAAGACAAATTCTGGATTCACGCGGAAATCCAACCATAGAAGTTGATGTAATCACCGAAAATGGCATTCTTGGCCGTGCGGCAGTACCTTCAGGAGCATCTACTGGTGTTCACGAAGCTGTGGAGCTTCGCGACGGGGACAAGTCGGTTTACCTTGGGAAAGGGGTATTAAAGGCTGTAGCCAATGTGAATGATAAAATTGCCCGGGAACTAAAGGGTATTGATGTATTTGAGCAAAACAGTATCGATAAATTATTGATCGAAATAGACGGAACTGAAAATAAGGGAAATCTGGGAGCCAATGCTATTCTTGGTGTTTCTTTGGCCGTAGCCAAAGCTGCAGCTCAGGAAAGTCGCCAGTCTTTATACCGTTATATTGGTGGTGTAAATGCCAATACTTTACCAATCCCGATGATGAACATTGTGAATGGCGGCTCACATTCTGATGCTCCGATCGCTTTTCAGGAATTTATGATCATGCCAGCCGGTGCTTCATCATTTTCTGAAGCTTTACGTTGGGGAACGGAAGTATTCCATACCCTGAAAAAAATCCTGCACGACAGGGGCTTATCAACAGCTGTTGGTGATGAAGGAGGCTTTGCTCCTAAGTTTGAGGGGACTGAAGATGGGGTTGAGACAATTCTGGAAGCGATCGAAAAAGCAGGCTATACTCCTGGAAAAGATATCTTCCTAGCCTTTGACTGTGCCGCTTCTGAGTTTTACAAGGACGGAAAATATGATTACACCAAATTTGAAGGTCCAAAAGGTGCAATAAGAACAAGTGCAGAACAAGCGGATTATCTTGTATCCTTAACTGAAAAATATCCGATCATCTCAATTGAAGACGGAATGGACGAGGATGACTGGGATGGTTGGAAATTATTAACCGAAAAAATCGGATCAAAAGTTCAGTTAGTAGGTGATGACCTGTTTGTTACGAATGTAAAGCGTTTGCAGAGAGGAATTGATACTGATACAGCCAATTCTATCCTGGTAAAAGTAAACCAGATCGGAACATTGACCGAAACAATTAATGCAGTTTCATTAGCACAAAACAGCGGCTATACTTCGGTTATGAGTCACCGCTCAGGAGAAACTGAGGATTATACAATTGCAGATCTTGCTGTAGCATTAAATTGCGGACAAATCAAAACAGGTTCTGCATCACGTTCAGACAGGATAGCGAAATACAATCAACTTCTGCGCATTGAAGAAGAACTTGGCAGCAGTGCACGCTTTCTGGGAAAGAACTTTAAGTACGTTAAATAAACAAAAAACACACTATAAAACCTACCGTGTACCCACAAATTTTATCTCATATAATCAGGCGTCCAACCGACTCTGAAGGTGGTCGCATGTGTTGCTTTGTTACATGCGCCCGCCCAGGGCGGGCGGGATTTCCGCGTTAATTTAGTGCTATAAACATTTGACCCGTTCCGGGTCATTGCAATGCAATTAAAAATAAGAGCTGGCGAATAGATTCGGGTACACGATAGCCTTTAAAACGAGGGCATTAATTCCTGTTTGTTAATAAGTTGATAATAAGACGTATTAAAACATCCCGGAATTTACAATCCCGGGATGTTTTTGTTTTATATTTGTATTGATGTACCGTTTTTTAGATCTGATTCGTAATAAGTATTTCATTGCAGGCATTGCATTTCTGACCTGGATGTTATTTTTCGACCGTAATGATCTGATGTCACAATACGAATACCACACACAACTGAACAAACTTCAGGCTGAAAAAGAATTCTATCTCAAAGAATCCGAAAAAGCAGTTAGAGACCTCAATGAACTGACTACAGACAAGACAAAGCTGGAGAAGTTCGCCCGCGAAAAATATCTCATGAAAAAAGAGAATGAGGATGTTTTTGTGATTATTACAGAGAAAGCGAAGAAATAAAAATCCCATTTTAACTAGATCGCTCTAATCTCCTTTCTACAAATAATTTTCTACTCTTCTTAATATATCTGGTAATTATTCAATTAAGAAGTAAAATCAATTAATAAAGCAGGGAATCTAATTACCTCTTTCTTTTAAAATCTTATCACCTGCTCCATCCCATGGAACTTGTTAAATATGTTTCAGTCCGAAAATAAATAAATTATAAAGTCCATGAACAATTGTGGTACAACTATAAGCATCCTGCTTTCTGTATTTGATAATAATATAAAAAGCATTTAAAAGCATCCCAACAACAAATGTAGTGACCACATAGATATAATTATAAGTGTGGGCTAAGCCAAATACTGCTGCCGGCAGGATAATAGACAGCACAATGGATTCCTTTTTAAATAAAAACCTGGTCAATGAGATGGTCAGATTGATTAGGAAGTACTGAAAGATGAGGGTTTCTACAAATGGTGCAAAAATAACCACTGCAAAAAATTCTTGTTTAATACTCTCAAATGGAGGAAAATTAGCAGATACTCGAAGACCCCAAAATTGAGAAAAATAAGAGCTCAATAATGAAAAAATCAAATGTACAAGTACTGTCAACAGAATAAGCTGAGGTGTGCTAACTTTTCGAAAAGCATGAAGAATATTTTCTCTGGTATCCATATAGAATATCTGGCAGATCATGTCTGAAGTTTAACTTTTAGATAAACGATTTCTGTATCAGAAATATAAAATAATATAATTACTCAGCTAAGAATTATATATGCAAATAGCCATAACACTAAAGCTTATTGCCTGATTGTTTCATTAAATATGTTTAAGCCCAACACAAGCAAATTACTTACTACATGTACTATAAATGAATAAAGAAATGCATTCATATTCCTTTGTTTGATAAGAGTGTAAAAAATACTATACGAGAGACCCGAAATTACCATTTGAGTCATGTAGATATAATCATATAAATGACTCCATGAATAGCATATTGCGGAAAGAATAATAGATAGTATAATTAATTCCTTCTTAAACATGAGTTTTGACAAAAAAAGAGTTATATCAATTATCGCATACTGATAAAGGACGGTTTCAGAAAGTGGGGCAATGAATAGAACGATTAAAAGTTCTTCATATAAACTATCGAATGGTAAGAAATTAGCGTGAATTATATATAAAAAATCATTCCGAATCGCTGCAAAAATGAATGCAAGTGTCAAGTTGAATGCAAGCACATAGAGAATCAGGTTTGGAGTTTTTAACTCTCGAATACTTGAAAGAGTGCTTTCTTTTAAATTTACTTTCGAATTAATTAATACCATTTCTAAATTAAGGTTAGGTTAAAAATACAGGCAGGCTAGCTAACATCTAACCTGCCCATACTGTCATTAGGCCTGAAATCTCAATTTCTGGCCTTTAGCAGCACCTGCGCCGAATGCTCTTACCATGTCAATGGTCCAAAACAACCCATATGAGACATAGTAGGCCAGGTCATTGGCAAAACTCGTTCCTTGACCAGGTGTATCACCACCATTGCAGGATAGCAACTCAGCGGAAGTCAGAGGCTGACATCCAAGCAATTCTATTCTTTTCTTTTTCATAGCAATTATTTTTTATTATAATAATCATCGTACGCACTTCCAGCACCTGATTTTATGTCTTCCCAATTATCCATCACATAATAAAATGCAGCACCATACCATGTCCTCTTGAGGATTTTTTCAATTACACTTCCTCCCCTGATTGACAAAGCTTCCTCCTTATCAATCTCAACTAAATTCAAATTATTCATGTTTTCCCATTATGATAAATACCTACTCTTTCCAGGCTTTTCGGTTTCTGCCTTCTGCCGTACAGCATTGATCGCGATAGTCTAAGTAAAACATCTTCAATACAAAAAAACTATAGTGAGGAAAATAATTTTAAATAGTAATGTCTAATAATCAGCGTATTAAAATGAATAGGAATTACTTAACCGGCTACAGCGTTCAGGGTATTCCAATGGCCGGATTGGCAGAAATTTAAGATTTCAGCCTTCTTGCTTATCGATAAAACGAGCCGTTCATCTGCTAAAACGATTCGCAAACACCTGGATGAATGCGCCGATATAATTAATGAATCAGCAAACGTTCAGGACTTGGGTTTTCATGCTATTTAGGTACAGAATTATACCCATCCCTAAAACCTCTTGCCAGATCTTCCCAATAAAAGAAAAAGCCAAAACAATTAAAACAAAGACTGCAAACCAGATTAATTTAGCATAATTCTCATAGGTTGTTGAGTTTAAGTGGTTGATTAAAAAGAAATTATAGAAAAAATAAACATATTTATCTATTTGAAAAATTATTTGGCAGATCAATGAGTAAACGGTAATTGAGGTTCAATGACCATCAATTGGGAATCACTAGTATCCGGTTAAAATAAAAATTAGCGCCAATTATTAAATTAGTCCGCCTTTGCGGCGGAAGGGCACTTACTTTTCCCTGCAGCTGGAAAAGTAAGCAAAAGAGCCGCGGCTTCCAGGTATTTGTTGTAAATCCACACTTTTTCCTATCGGTGCAATCCAAGCCGTGTTTTTGGCAGACTAAGTGATGAGTGATTCTGCAACACTTCTCCGGATTGCTTAAGTGCAGTAATCTATGACTGTCAATGCAGGGAAAAAGTGCGCCTTTCCTGCCAAATCCCGGAATGCCGTTCCCTGCAATCGGCAATACCAGTAATTTATGAAAGGTTGTAAGCCAAAGCACTGTCCCAAATCCGTTAATATCAGATTAGCCTATCCGAAGGACGATTCTCCCGGTTTAAAACCGGGACCAGTGCCAGCAAAATCAAAAAAAAGAAGCAGACTCATTCAAATGGCACTTCCGAGCATTAGATTTTGGGGTCATACCCGGAATGCTTTCATATCCCGATATCCCCAAAAGCAGCGATCGTTTTTTTTTTTGATGTGTGTGGGTTTGTGACCAAGGCACCTAGGGATTGAAGAAGGCTTTTGTTCCTTTTGGCCTTCAAAAGAAATTCGCCCCCCGGCAATGGAGGGAGGCAAGGTTGAGAGGGGCTGCTTATTTTGAAATTAGCTAAAATGTCAAATTGAAAAGCATAAATCTAAATCTTTTAAATATTCCTCAATTTAATCGGACATCAATGATTGGAAATGATCAGCAAGCCTTGATTGTAAATCATTTGGATGTACAACTCAGAATCATAAAACCACATTCAATACTTCAACTATCACGGCATTTCCTCCTCTGTGAGTGTTTTAAAATCAATGGATATCTTCATCTGAAAACTACGGCTGTAATAATAAGTACCCAACTGACGGGAATAAACAATGGGAGCATCCCGCAATTTAAGCTCGTCAATTAGTTTATAAACCATCGAAGTAGATAGATTTAGTCTTTGAGCCAGCTGATCTGGGGTACCTGTTCGCCGATGCTTGATCAACTCATGCAGCCGGTTAATACGCTCAATTTGTTCCAGCAGCTTCATTTGGTATCAATTAAACCGTGAAATTCCATAGGCATTTGCTGAGTCCACAAGTGATAATACTCTCCATGATAAGCTATCAGTTCAGCATGCTCTCCTTCTTCCACCACTTTTCCATTTTTTAAAACAATGATCTTTCCTGCACTTTGAATGCTGCTGAGGCGGTGGGAGATCACAATCACTGTTTTCTTCTCAGAAAGCAAAAATTCTATTGCATTCTGAACATATCTTTCAGACACCGGGTCGAGGGAAGAACTCGCTTCGTCCAAAATGAGGATTTCAGGATCGCGGTACAGAGCACGGGCTATCGCAATTCTCTGCTTTTGTCCACCCGAAAGGCTTGCTCCATTCTCACCAAGCTGGGTTTGAAATCCATTAGGTAAGTCATCAATAAATTGGGTAATTCCAAGCATTGTACAAATACCCAGAATCTTCTTCATATCAGGCTCATCACCTCCAATAGAAATATTAGTGCTTACATCAGCGGCAAAAAGGTCTATCTTCTGTGGTACTACAGCAATGATTCGGCGCAAGGAGTTATTACTGATATGTTTTATCGCATAATCCCCGATAAAAACCTGACCATTATGAACAGGATAAATGTTCTGCAGAATAGACATCAGGGTAGATTTTCCGGATCCGCTCTCCCCGACTATTCCTGTCATTTTTTGATATGGGATCTCCAAATTTAATTTATCAAAAACCATGACCCGCGAACCATATCGAAAGGAAACATCAACGAACCTGATATTTCCGAGGTTTGTTCTTTCGAGTTCAAACTTATGACCCTCGCTCTCCTGCTCCATATCCATAATTTCAAATAAGCGATCGGAAGCAATGATCGCATCCTGAACAGTTTTATTCATCCCCACAAAAGAAGAAACCGGTCCTGTAAAATAGCCTATCAGGGTATAAAAAGAGAGTAATTCACCCGGACTGATTTGCTTATCCAGAACAAATCCTGCACCGACCCAAAGTAATATAATAGTAAATGAATGGGAAACCAGCTCGGTAGAAGATCCTGAAAAAACTGCGTTCAGACCGGATTTATAAACCGTTGTCAGTAGTTTCATGAACCGCATTTCAGTTTTCTGATTCGCATGTTCCTCAAGCCCAAAACGTTTGATGGTTCCAACCGAATTCAAACTTTCTACAAGTTGAGATTCTAATTCTGCCGAATTCTCCATCAGCTTCCGTTGAACCTTCTTATTGAGCCTATTGGTAATCAGGTAAATAGCAGAATAGAATGGGATGAGCACCAAGAGAAACAGCGCAAGCTTCCAGTAATAGCTAAACATCATCGCGAAAGCAAATACCAGCATAAAAAAGTTTACCGCCAGATTGATGGATACATCATTTATGAACAAACGAATCTTTACAGCATCCCCAATTCTGGAAGTAATTTCACCAACCCGCATTGTATCAAAAAACTGCTGAGGTAGTTTAAGAAGATGCTTATAATAGCCCAGAATGAGTCTGGCATCAATCATTTGCCCTGTTCGAATAATAAAAATACCCTTTAGGGTGCCTATAAATACCTGCAGAAGAAGTATGATGAACATCCCGACACTCATGAGGTTGAGTAAATTCCTGTTCCCATCAACCAGCACAAAATCTACAATCTTCTGAACATAAATTGACATGGAGAGTCCCAGGAGGGTATAGATTACAGCACCGAACAAAGCCTGGATAAGAATGGAACGATGAGGCTGTAAAAGTATATAGAAACGTCTGTAAAAGCTTATTTTTTGATTTCCCTGAACAAAATTGTCATCCGGTGCTAATAAAATCAATACCCCGGTCCACTCCTCTCTGAAATCGTTCAGCTTTTTCACAAGCAATTTCCCGTCAGCAGGATCCATGATACTGATCTTATCCTTATTTATCTTATAGATGACCACATAATGATGAAGTTGAGCATTGACAATGACATGTGCGATTGCCGGAAGTGGTATTTTTAAAAGGCTTTCAAAAGCTCCCTTAACCCCTTTTGCCTCAAATCCAAGTCGAACGGCAGCTTCAAGCATACCGGCAACATTTGTCCCCTTTACATCTGTTCCGGCATGCTGCCGGATTCTCGCAACCGGAACATCAAGATTATAAAAACTCGCAACTGAGGCCAGACAAGCTGCCCCGCAATCAGATATGTCACGCTGTTTTACCCGGATGTTCATATTTCAGGAGATGCGGCCGAAAAATTTGGATTTAGCCAATCGTCGAGTTTATCATAAAGCAATTGGAACAAAGTACGCTCTGAGACCATAAAGCGGGCAGTGAAACTCATTCCCTTTTTGAGGTATCCTTTATACTCGTTCTTAAGTTTCAAATAATCACTCTCCAGTACACAACGTACCTTGAAGACCGCCACTCCCTGATCCGAGAAAATAATATCATCTGAAATGTCAATTACTTTGCCCGAAATCAAACCCCATTGATTGTAATTGAAGGCATCAACCTGAAAGTTTACCAACTGACCTTTTCTGATCAGGCCAATATCTGTTGGCTTAACATAACAGAGAGCAATCAATTGAGCATTTGGAGAAATTTCTGCAATCTTCTGGTTTGCAAAGACATAAGAACCTGCCTGCATGCCAACTAGGCTTTGTACCGAACCATTAGCAGGGGTCCGAAGGGTAAACAACTTATTCTGTTCTTCAATTTCAGCCTCCCGCGAAAGCAATTCGCTCAGCTCCCTCCGGTAGCCGCCAGCTTCCATTTCCCATTGTGATCTCCATCGGTTTATTAGCAGGGTTTGATCAGATATGGCTTTATCATATTCATATCTGAGCTTTTCACTTTCTGACAGAGTAATTGCTCCCTTTTCATACAAGGTATTATACCTCCTGAAAATTCGTTCTGCCTGATCTCTATTTAAAAGGCGTTCTTCGAATTCCTGACGGAACTGTAGCCAGGAAGCTCTATACTGCTCAGTTAAAAATACCGGCTCAGCTGTGGACTTATCCGGAGGACTAGCATGATTGACTATCCGTCCCACATCTTCAAGAAGCTGACTGAGTAGTTCTGATCGTCTGCTTAAAATTTTTCTTTGTTGTCCGGGTAAAGATGAATCAATGACCAGAACAGTATCCCCGGCTGATATACTTTGATTCTCCTTCATCCTGACCTCAACTATCCTTCCACTTACTGATGAAAAAAGCTCTATGCGCTCTAAGGACGACTGTATCACACCCTGACTATTAATACTGATCTGAATAGGAATGAAAGGTAGCAAAATCAAGGCAATGATGGTCGCAGATAGGATGACAGTATATATAATCCCACTGCCTGCACCGGAATTGTACTTATATCCAATTGATGCTAAGGGAGTATGCTGATCATTCCAGGCTGATACTGACATTTTCGGAAATTTACATTTTAAGAGTCCTGGTAATTGTTAAGATCTAATTCAATTACCTGAAATAAATGTACTCTTGAAGGTCTTAAACCTGAATTTGATGCGATTTATTTTAGCAAGCGGTATCTCCTGTCAAGTTAACGGCAGGTATTTGAGAAAATCAGAAATTGCCACCAAAGCCCGTTTTACAAGATAGAATTTTAAGATATTATGGTAATTTAACGTGGGGTCGAATATAAAATCTTTCTTAGGCTATTTAAATTGGATAATTTTCTCTTGTTTTAGAAAGGAAGGTCTGTTTCTCTTCGTTCCTGGCAAGCGCACGCGCAATGTCATTATTTAAGGGGCAGGAGGTTCTGGCCTTCGCCAGAATGACAATGCATTTTTTTAATAATGGTGGAGATCCTGACTTTCGTCAGGATCGTAATCCTCAAATAATGACATTTCGCGCGCACCAACAGCTCCAGGCTGCCCGTCCCAATGAAATACAGCTCCGGGTAAAATAAACCTTGCCGGAGGAGGTAGCTTCCGGCTGGTGGTAATTTGAAAGAGAACGTGATTTCTTGCCGGAACTATTCCGGAGGAAAGGGCTGAACCAGCCGATAACACATAGGTATTGATTTCCAAAATCTAATCACTGTGTACCAGAGCATTATCTGACCAATTATAACCTTATTATTTTAACCTTCCTTATACCGAACTCAGGTTATCCTGTCAAGCTGATTTAGAAGATCGTCGAGCCCGTCTTCAGTTTTCGTAATCAATTTCTTAACCTGCATATAAAAAGAATCCAGACCTTCTATATCCGGCGAATATCCGCCATACTCTAAGAGGCCAATTTTTGTGTTTAAATGATTAAAGAGTTCAAAAGAAATTGTACCTGCACTTTTTCCAATATAGATCTTAAAGTCACTGATGGAAGTGTAAAATGTATTTCCATCAGCCTCTTCATTCCAGTGCAGTTTTCCCTCTTTAGTTAGTTTCCTAACTTTATTATAAACAGATAAGGTTTTATTCGCTTCCATAAGATTAGCTTTAAAGAAGATTAAATTTCGCCATTTCGCTTTCTTGAAAGCCATTCCAGACTTAATAGAGCAAGTATCATAAAAAATAATAGTTTCAGATCTATAAGCTCACTATACTTTGGGTTTTCATAAAATACTGATTTCACCTGCTCATTTGCTTTGATCAATGCCGGTAGTTCATCAAGCTGCGCAGGAAAGAGCATCTGACCACCATTCTGCTTTGCGATTGTGAATAATAACTGATGATTCGCGATACTCTGTTTATATTCAGAATCTTGCCTGCTTACTATAAATTGTCCTTCTGCCTGATGTTTTACACTCCCAAGAGCTGTAACGGCAGTATAATTGTGCTCTCCGGCAACTAATTCTCCGGCATCAAGTTGATATGAGTTTAAAGTGCGTGAAAAAACGAATGAATAGCTTTTACCATTTTTGTTCTTAAGGGATATATTGACATCAGGCGTATTTACCAACTCAAAAGCATCATTATATAATTCCGCATTCAGAATGACATGTTCATTCTCATCAAAAGTATTCTTTGACGCATAGACCCTGAATTTACGCTTATCATCTGCGCTAACGAGGTACTGTACGGTTTTTGTAATTAACTCATCGATAGCCTCGTGACTGGCATTTTCCTGGAAATCCTCCAGCCTCCAACGCCAGATTCCCTCCCCGGCAAGAACGGCAATTCTGCGCTGAACATCCTCTCCAAACAATAATAATGGCTTTTCTGTCTGTAATTTTCCGATCTGCTGGTTCATCAGCAGACTTGAAGGCCCTTTCAAACCATAATTGCCGAACGGAGTTAAAAGAGGCCCGAAATTACTGATCTTTGTCCTGCTGTTTTCGCTGAGTGTAAAGGCATAAAAATCGGTTTTAATAGCCGCGGTAGCTTCCTGCATCATCCCGCTTGAATTAAGGCTAACTAAGCTTTGTGATGCAGAAAAAGCAGGAATATTACTCTGAGCACCCAAAACATAAAGTATAGGCTTGGCAGCACCCAACTTCAGTACATCCATGGCATTATTACTGATTGAAGGCACCTGATGCAAAATAAGCAGACCTGCTTCCTGAATTTCTGCCGGAGTAGCCTCCTGGCCCATACGAACCTTTACTGAATAGTTCTTATTGATCTCGATGGATTGTCTGATTGCGCTGATATCCGGATGAGGGGCATTGGCAATAATCAGAACGTTCTTTCTCCCGTCAATAACCTCTACAAAAATGGTTTGAGCATTATTGATCAGGGATAACTCGTTTGAAAGAGCTGCAAGTTTGATTTTGTAGGATTGAACCCCCTTTTTTTCTGCAGGTAAGTTCAGTAAAATAGTTTGTCGGAATTCATTGGAATTGATCGATACAGGTTTTGATAGGAGAACATCTGATTCTGAACTAACTGTAAGCATGGAAGTACTCCCTTCCGATTGATAAGCCTCAATACTTACCCCGATCTGAAACTGATTACCCAGATAGGCAATGTTGTTATAATTCACGTTGGTGATCAGAAGATCACGCTTTGCAATAGTATCACCAAGTGCAATGGCATAAATTGGTGCTTTGAGATTCTTACTCTCATATTGCGGATTTGAGCCTCTGTTATAAATTCCGTCAGTTCCAATAATGACAGCCCCAATATTGCGGTTGGAGAATTGATCATCGATTAGCTTAAAAACCGATGAAATATCCGTCAGAGAGCCATCATACTTTACATCAAGTCCACTTTTGATTTTTTCGGCAAAATTGAATGTACGTAACTCATAATCAGCCGAGAGATCCTTTTCAAGTTTTTTGAGCTGATTATTATACTTTCGCCAGTTGAAATCTTTGGTTTTGGAGAGAAGGATTGAAGCTGAATTATCCTGAGCAAGGATAATTAAGGGTTTCTCAACTGTGCGGTTAATTGTTTTGACGAGAGGAGAAAAAAGTAAAAATGCGATCGTAGAAATTGCAATAGATCTGAGAGCAAATAGAAAATATCTTAGGGTTTTATGAAGATGCCCGGATGGTTTATATAAAAGAAAGGCATAAGAAATACCCAATCCCATACAGGCCAGGAGCCATAAATAGCTTTCTGAAGTAAATTGAATTTGAAATAATAGCGGCATAGCTAATACAAATATGCCTTTTTAAATCTAAGCTTTCAATCTTTCATGAGATATTAATCTATCTCGAAATTAGCATTGACCACCGCAATTATCTCCTTTCTGATGGAACTGACATCATTCACACCATAATCAGAAATCAGGTTTGAATTTTCGGGAGTGATTTGTAGCACTCCCATTCTTGCACTTTTGAGAGCTCCCAGTTCCCGCCCTGTAGCTTCTGCAATCCGCTCGCCACGAATCATAGCATCTTTGGCGGCTGCCGCTTGTATCTCGATTTTTATATCTCCGATTTTGGTATAGTAATATTCAGGCTGATTAACCTGAAAATTAACTCCCCGCTCAACCAATGAACTGATCTCAATAGACATCGCTTTAATCAATTGAACGTCAGAAGCTGAGATATCTATCATTTGAGAGGCATTAAAAGACCTGATACCCGTGTTCTGTCCCTGCTGATTAAATGAATAATTAGGAAAAGACGTGATCGTTTGTACATTAACTTTATCGCTGGTAAAGCCTTTAGACTTAAAGTATTCCATTAGGATCGGCTTTTGAGCCTGAAGTAAACGATAAGCTTCTAAAGCCGTTGCAGCCTCAACACTCAGAGTTCCACGCAATACCCCCAGATCAGAAACAATAACCTGTTTGGCAGAGCCTGTCACAGTGATCGTCTGGTTCTCACTTTTAATCTTTCGCCATGTACCTGAAAATATGAAAGTAGAAACGATCAGGGAAAATCCTAAAATGGCAAATGGAATGATGAAGCGATTGTTTATCATGATATTAATTTAAGCATAAATTATAAACAACAATGACAAATTCTATACCATCTTTAGGATGAAAGCAGAAAGCGCAAAGCTTAAAGCAGAAAGCTAAAAGCAGAAAGATGAAAGGAAAAGTAAATTGATCCCTCAGATCTCGTACCTCAGACATCAGACCTCATATCTCTGACCTCACATCTCCTACAGCATCCCCCCATCAACCGGAATCACCTGCCCCGTGATGTAAGAACTCATGTCAGAGCCCAGGAATACGCAAAGATTTGCGACATCTTCAGTTTCACCTGCACGTTTCAAAGGGATTGCCTGTGCCCAGCCTTCAACTACCTTTGGATCGAGCACTTCGGTCATTTCGGTTCTGATAAAACCCGGAGCAACAACATTGGAACGGATATTTCTTGAACCCAGTTCTTTGGCAACTGATTTAGAGAATCCAATAATCCCGGCCTTGGAAGCTGCATAATTTGCCTGCCCGGCATTTCCCTGCACTCCTACAACTGAACTCATATTGATGAATACACCTTTTCTGTTCTTCATCATAATCTTTGATGCAGCCTTGGTTACATTGAAGATAGATTTAAGGTTGACGTTTAAAACTTCATCCCAGTTTTCTTCAGTCATACGCATCAATAAACCATCTTTCGTTATACCTGCGTTATTGACTACAACATCCAGACTTCCAAAATCAGCCACAATGTTGTTGATCAGTTTCTCAGCCTCATCGAATTTTGAAGCATCCGAACGATATCCTTTGACCTTGGTTCCAAAGCTTTGCAACTCCTTTTCTAAAGCCTCACCCTTCTCAACAGAAGAAAGATAGGTAAATGCTACATCTGCACCATGTTCAGCGAATTTTTCAGCGATCTTTCGGCCAATCCCTTTTGATGCTCCGGTAATTAATGCTATTTTTCCTTCAAGTAATTTCATAATGGATTTTAAATTGAAACTAGAAATTTTCCAAAAATAAATTAAATTTTATCAACAGGAGTATGCTATGGAACATCTTGAACAATTTTATGACGAATTAAGCAGCAGCTATACCGAACTAATCAGTAAATGTGTACCGCGCTATCATGAAATGCTTTTTAACATGTTCCGGTATATTCCTGAAAGTTTTAAGCCAAAGCGTATTATTGACCTGGGATGTGGTACCGGAAACCTGACCCAGGAGATACTGAACCACTTTCCGGATGCCGAGATCCATGCACTCGACCTTTCCGAAGATATACTGGATGAGTGCAAAAAGCGTTTTCCCGGCGCTAAAAATATCAGCTACATCAAGGCTGATTTCAGACAGATGAGCCTTGAGTACAGTACTTATGATCTGGTGATGTCTAGTATAGCAATTCACCACATTGAAGACCCATTTAAAATACAATTATATCAGGATGTATACAGTGCCCTGAGATATAATGGCCTATTTATTTTTGCAGATCAAACCAGGGGAATTACCGATGAGATCTATAAAAAGAATATTTCATGCTGGAAAGAGGAAGCCATAAAACTTGGCTCAACCGAGGAAAACTGGAAGATGTGGATGGAGCACCAGGATGCACATGATCATCATAGTCCGGTAGGCTGGCACCTCAATCAGCTGGAAAATGTCGGTTTCAAACAGGTCGACCTGCTCTCTAAGTATTTAATGTGGGGAGTATTCTGGGCAAAAAAAACTCAGGAAAAACGCTGAGCAGACAGATTCACCACAGGTACAAATTTCATTGAAAGTGAATTCACGCAATGACGGGTATTTTTCGGAGTTAATTTTTCACCTTCAAAAACATGCCCTAAGTGGCCGCCACAATTATTACATAATATTTCTGTCCGATTGCCATCTCTGTCGGTCAGTTTCTTCACTGCACCCTCAATTTCATCGTCAAAACTTGGCCATCCGCAATGAGAATCAAATTTATCTTCAGAACGGTACAAAGGAGAATTACATTGCCTGCAGCAGTAAACTCCTGACTTCTTATTTTCGAGATATTCTCCTGAATAAGGTCTCTCAGTGCCTTTATGCAGGATGATGTATTCTTCTTCGGGTGTTAATTTGTTGTATTCCATTTAAGACAAATATAAGTAAGCTGCCTAAAAGAGTTCAAATCGCGTGGAGATATGACATGGAGTATACAATTTGAATTATCTATGAGCCTGGCTTAATCTTCGGAACTTGATAACAGATCTCCACTTTTGCGACGCCCTTCCCATAGAACCCAAGTTCTCTGGCAGCTGCCTGGGAGAGATCAATAATAAAGACTTTAGAATGAGGACCACGATCATTCACTCTGACTTCAACAGTACGCCCATTTTCCAGATTAGTTACCGTCACAAAAGTTCCGAAAGGTAATTTAAGATGGGCGGCAGTCATTTTCCTATTGTTGAAAATTTCGCCGTTTGCGGTGCGTCTGCCATGAAATTTACTGGCATAATAAGTAGCCCTTCCTTTAACAATACGGAGACTATCAGTCCGGAAATTTTGATTAAGTATGCTATCAGTCTGAATACTATCCTTCTGTAAATCTATTTGTTGTGCCGAAATCGAAGAAATTGAAATAAAGCTGAAGAGTATAAAAATTAGTGTTTTCATCTGCTTCATTCATTGGTTAATAAATGCAAAGGTCGCGATTTTGAGCCGAAAGAGCAAATTCAACCTCCTGCAGCATTATATGGATTAGAGACCAAATCTCTTTTTCTATTGCTCAGGTGTGATATTACAGCTTGATGTGCTAATATTTTTTGTGGAAATGTTCATGCTCCTTATCCGTTGGATTTAGACGATGCTTAGCTTCGTTAACCCTCAGTTCTATCCTTCTGATCTTACCACTAATGGTTTTCGGCAATGAATCAGGAAATTCTATTATTCTTGGCACCTTATAATTTGCTAATCGTTTTTCAGCAAATGAAAATATGTTATCTGCCAGCATCTTACCTGGACTGACTCCTTCTCTCAGCATAATAAATGCCTTAACAACATACCCTCTTATTGGGTGAGGACTTGCTATTACAGCTGCCTCTACAATATCTTCATGTTCTATAAGAGCGCTTTCAACTTCAAAAGGGCCAATTCTATATCCGGATGCTTTAATTATATCATCATTTCTACCTACAAACCAAACATAGCCCTCTTCATCCTTATATGCTTTATCGCCAGTGTAATATAAATTATGCCTGAATACCAATGAAGTTCTTTCTTTGTCATTTAAGTATTCTATAAACAATCCATTATTTTTCATGGTGTTTAACTGAACACAAATTACACCCTCCTCCAGGGGTGGGACTTCATTACCATCATCATCAAAAATTCCTATATCATATAGAAAAGTGGGCTTGCCCATTGAACCAGGTTTCAAGTCGTTTCCCGGTAAATTGCAAATCAAGGCAGTGGTCTCAGTTTGCCCATATCCATCACGAATTGCAACACCCGTAGCTTTTTCCCATTTATCAATCACATCGGGGTTCAATGGCTCGCCGGCGGCACAGCAAGACCTAAGGCTTAAATTATAAATACTTATATCTTCCTGAATCAACATTCTTATGACTGTAGGCGATCCGCAAAAAGTTGTAATCTTAAATTCTTCCATTGCCTCTAATTGTTCTTTAGCAATGAAGCTGTCTGTTTGATTGGCAAATATTGTTGTACCGCAATTCCAGGGAGCAAAAAAGCTGGACCATGCAAATTTTGCCCAGCCTGGTGAAGAAATATTATAATGGATGTCACCTCTTTGGCATCCCAGCCAGGAAGAAGTTGTTAAATGTCCAAAAAGATAGGTAAAATGTGTATGAACAACAATTTTTGGTAAACCCGTTGTTCCAGAGGTAAAGAAATACAAAAATGGATCATCAGATTTAGTTCTTACCGTACTTGCATCCCTTTCTTCATCATGAATATCTTCAAAACTATTCCAGCCATATTTTTGACCTCCCACAATGATCTTGAGTCCGATTTGTGCTCCAAGCTTTTTTTCGGCTTCGTCAATCAGGTCAGCATGGTCAATGTGAGCGATAATAATTTGAGGTAAAAGGGTATTAAACCGATACAATAGATCGTGAACGGTCAGATTCGTGGCGGTTGGCATTATGATAAACCCACCTTTAATTGTTGCCAATATACTTATCCAATTTTCAGGGATTAATGGTAAAACCGAGTAAATTATGTCTCCCTTCTGACCACCATGTTTTCTGATATAATTGACCAATTGATTTGATAATTTATAGATAGCTTCAAATGAAAAAACTTTTTTTGAGTTTTTATACTTCCATATCAAGGCATCAGAATTTCCATGCTTTAAAACATTCATCGGATAGAAAATATCTTCAACCCAATTGAAGAAATCTGGTTTATCGAGTTGTAAGGATGAAAGCGAATTCAACTCTCCTTTTTCGATGTTTCTGATTACTTCTGAGTAAAAATTAAGGATATCCATTTTGTGTTTTTATTGAAGGTAAGGGTTTGGGGTTTGGCGCAGTGGCGGATTTTCAGCACAAATATACATTAGCAGCACAAAGCTTAAACCTTGCACTAAACTGTCATAGAAGCACTTAACCCGCCATTGAGCCAATCGTCTTTTGGCGGCAGGTTTTTTAATATACCGTCTTAATAATTGCTGTCACACCAGATATAAGTTCATCAACTTCTTCTTGTTTTGGTTCCCTTGTTTTACTATGGTCACACAAGTTTCTTATGTCACCTAAATGCTGAATTTTCCTCCAAGTCGGAGTATCATAAATTCCTGAAGATTTTAAAATATCATTAAAGTCCGAAATTGACGAGTTCTTTTTTGTTAATTTCAAATTATGATTAGTCAAAACCTGTCCCAAATGTTTTTCAAGGACTACTCCTGCAATTGCACCGGCACCCCGTGTAAATTTATTTTTATTAAGTTCTTTGGCTGCATCAAGTTCACTATCAAACAAGTCTGCTTGAACTAACTGTCTTATATCGAAAAGCGTGCTTTCAAATCGTCTTTTTATGGCCTTTAAAATATTTAATTAAGACAAGAGATTCTGAATACCAACTTTGATATTCTTTATTGAAAGGAAGTATTTTTTTAATGTATTCCTGCACTTTTTTTTCATCCTTGAATGCAGCTTTGATTTGTTCCGCAATTTTTTCAGGGTAACATTCATATTTTATTGAAACATCCAAGTTATCTCCCTTGTCAATCAAATGTTTTAGATCTTCCTTGTATTTTTCAATATTCTTCATTTTCTATTGTGAATTTAAACTTACCGCTAATGTTTTGCAGCTTGGCGCATTGGCGGTTTTAGAAGCACTGAACCCGCCATTTTGCCAAACTGCTGATAACACCAGCTATTTTTCTTTCTTTTTCTTTAAAGGTGAGTCAGAACTATATGGTACTTTTGCAGAAGGCACTACTTTCTTTGCTCCGTCTAAATGTACATCTTGGTCGTCAAAGAAAATATGAGCATTAAATGCTTTAAGTATTTTGTCTTTCGGCATTCCACCAAGAAAAAATGCCTCATCTACATAAACGTCCCAATCTCTTAAAGTTTTTATCACTCTCATATGGGAAGGACTGTTTCTCGCAGTTACTATTGCTAAACGTAATGGTGTCAATTCAATTGTTGTATCCATATACTGTTGAATTCTTGATAGAGTTTTTAACAACTTACCGTGTGGTCCTTCTTTTAATGGGATATTTTCATTGTCACTCTCATTTTTATGAAAGGCATCCATTCCTTGTGATTTATATATCTGTTCTGATTCGTCCGAAAATAAAACAGCGTCTGCATCAAATGCAATTCTAACAGTGTCCTTTTCAGATTGAAAATTAGTTGGAGGTTCTAAAATTAAAGCTGCTGCCGCAGTTTTAGAGTCAATTACTTCTTGAACATCTTGTTCGTTTTTAGAAAGGAATAAATCTACTTGAAAGGCTTCTATATAACTTGCAATTTTTTCACCGCCAGTAAATGCAGAGCGTGTAATGTCAAGATTTAAACTTTTGATAGAATTTAATACTCTCACACCTGTTTCTGGACTATTACTGGACATAACTATTACTTCAACAAGTCTATTGGTTGTTGATAGTTTATTTAGATTCAATAAGGCTTGAACCAAGTGAAAAGCAGTTCCTGGTTTGAGTTCTTCATTTTCTTTTTCTCTTTGAACTCTCCTATATTCAGAAATTCCTTTTTCTTTGAATAGTTTGTCTTCCTCTTCAAGGTCAAAAAGTGTTCTGGAAGAAATTCCAACAATTAAAGTATTTGTAAAATCTGGCATATTTTTAACTTATTGGGTTTTGGTTTATAATTGCTGCTAACGTTTTGCAGCTACCCGAAGGTGGCAATTTCGAAGCACTTCACTGTCAACCAACCACAAACTTTGATGGATGCACAAAGCTTGATTTAACCACTGAACCGCCACTTTTGGGTAGGTGCTGTTGGCGGTAGTACTTCTTTGCTAACTTCTCAAATTCCTATTCAATTCCTCCACTAATTCATATACTTTAGTATTGGGATTTTGTTGATGGTATGGGAGATTCTCTTGTTTCTCAAACAGTAACCTTGCTCTTTCGATTGCTTTTTCTTGAGAAGAATTTTTGTCATTCTTTAAGATGTCATATATTTTCAAACAAAAACCATATTTTTTACCATCCTTTACATAATTTATTTCAAATTTTTTGCCTAATTCTGTATAATAAAAAGACCTCAAATGTTGTGATTCAGTCAAATTGTAATGTAAATAAAACCACAACTCAAAAGCATCATTTGAATACGCTATTTTGTAACCAAGTAATAAAGCCTTTGAGATTGCATTATCAAAATCTGCAAATTCATCAGCACCTCTTTTGACATCCATATCAAAAACACACCAAACTTCATTATATTCTTCTTTAGCATTTTCAACAATTTCTTTTGTTGATTCTACTAATTTGAGCTTTGCCTGTCCTTTAAGGTCAATTGCCTTAATTTTTACACCCAAAACAGGAAAGGATTCAAAATACAGTTTTTCCGTCTGTCCCTCACAAACAATGAGTATTGTTTTGTTGATTGGGATAGTTTCTATCTTATAGCCGCTTGGTTGTGTTCTTTTATTCCAAGCCTTATTTTTATCAGTAACCTTAATAGCTTTTGTACTTTTTGGCATTATTCAAAAGTTATTAAGTTAGTAAAATCTCCAAGGAATGGTATTGCTCCGTATTTCCCTTGAATATAATCTTTTTCAAAAGAAGCATCATTTCTAACCCCCTTTATTTCAACTAATGTATATAGATGACTAGCACCATATTTATCTTTTTCAACAAAATCAATTTGGTCTCGTCTCAATAAATCTGATGATAAAAGATTAGTGTCGTGTGTTGTGAATATTAGTTGAGCTTTTTTATTTTCTATTGAGTTATAAAGTTCAACAATTTTTTTAGTCAATAAGGGGTGAAACCTTGAGTCAAACTCATCGATAAACAATGGCGTGCCTTCTTTTATAGACCTATAAATAAAAGGACTTAACTCAAACATTTTTTTTGTACCCTCAGATTCTTGCATACCAAATGAAAAATCACTTTTACCTTCAGACTTTAGTTCGGCATTGTATTTAGTCCTACTTGAGACAATGATCTTTCCTTTTTTCACGTCCTCTTTTACTTCATCCTCTAAATTGTCTGGTAAATTTTCGTTTGCAATTTCAACTGTATCCAAATCATCAATACCGATGTCTGCTTTTTTAAGAAAATTCAAAATAAATTTCTTTTTAACTGAATCGCTTAATGAATCACCTGCAATTCCGTACATTCCCCGATGTCCTAATCCACTAATTATTGAGATAGCAGAAATTGTTTTGACAATCTGTTTTGAAAGTTTACCAAATCCTGTTGAAGATAAGTGGGTTAGAAAAAGTGATGTATCTGTGAATATAGGGTCTTTTGAATTTTCAAAAAGTTTTTGATACATTACACCTTCTTCAAAATGAGTTTGATTAATCTCAACAATCAATTTGTTCTCTCTAATGAATAAAGGTTGTTCTCTTTTGTTGGGTGTAGAAAATAACCATTCACTTTTTATGGATTTATCGTCTGCTTCAAATCCGTATCTATATCTTGTTTTACCAATTCTAAAAATTAATTGAAAAAAGGTAGGTTTATTTTCTGTTTCAGTGGATAATTGAAAAGAATCTATTAAACCTAGCGCTTTTTCCTCTTTAACTGAATCCTTGATAATCCTTATAAAGGACACTAAAGCCTTAATTACATTACTTTTTCCACTGGCGTTTGCCCCATAAATAGCTTTGGCTTTTAAGAGGCTTAGGTCATTGTTTATTGGGAAAACATTGTTGTCGTCAAGTTCCGTATTTTTCGATTTAATCTTTGCGGCTGTCATATTCAAAGTTTGAATGTCTTTGAACGACCAAAAATTCCCGAAACTAAATTCTTCTATCATCGTTTAATTGATTATTTGTAATATATTCGCAAATATACGAATAAGAAACTAGTAGCAATCAATTTTATTTGAATATTTTATTGTGGACGAGTTTTCAGTATTACCGCAAACTAATTAATATAAGTTATAAAACACTCTCGGTCTTCCCAAATGAGTAGGCTTGTGGTAGTTTTTATCCTATACTAAATATCCCCATTCTAAGCCCAATTCCCTAATCCAAATTAAAAATTATTCACCGAAGGTTCATTTTAAATTACGCCAGACTAAAAACAAACATTATAAAATCAGCATAAAAAAACCGGCCTCTCAGCCGGTTTATATTTTACAAAGTAGAAATGAATCTTGGTTCTTGGCTCCTGGTTCTTGAATCTTCCTATCCCAATTTCGCCAGTTCCTCAGCCATTGCTGCACCGATCTCTGCCGGAGATTCAACAACGCGAATACCGCATTCTCTCATGATCTTCATTTTTGCAGCTGCAGTATCATCGGCTCCGCCAACAATTGCTCCTGCATGACCCATACGGCGTCCAGGAGGCGCTGTTTGTCCTGCGATAAAGCCTACAACCGGCTTGGTGCCGTGCTCTTTGATCCAGTAAGCCGCTTCAGCTTCCATTCCACCACCTATCTCACCGATCATCACAATACCTTTAGTCTCAGGATCATTCATCAACAGCATTACGGCTTCCTTAGTTGGTGTGCCAATGATTGGATCTCCACCGATACCAATTGCTGTAGTGATTCCTAATCCGGCTTTAACAACCTGATCAACTGCTTCATAAGTTAATGTTCCTGATTTAGAAACGATTCCTACACCACCTTTTTTGAAGATAAATCCTGGCATAATACCAATTTTAGCTTCATCAGCAGTGATGATACCCGGGCAATTCGGACCGATCAATCGGCAATCCCTATCTGAAATATATTCTTTCACCAAGATCATATCCTTTGTCGGGATACCTTCGGTAATACACACAATAACTTTAATTCCTGCTTCGGCAGCTTCCATGATCGCGTCAGCAGCAAAAGCCGGTGGCACAAAAATAATGGATACATCGGCACCTGTTTTATCAACGGCGTCCTTAACCGTATTGAAAACAGGGCGATCTAAATGACTTTGTCCTCCTTTACCCGGAGTTACACCACCTACAAGCTGTGTTCCATACTCTATCATCTGGGAAGCATGATATGTTCCCTCATTACCTGTAAAGCCCTGAACTATTACTTTTGAATCTTTATTAACCAGTACACTCATTGAATATTTTTTTGTACAGCAAAGCTAAGAGAATCGCTTAGAATGTCAAAAAGTAAAGGAAAAAGATTTAGAGCATGTTTAAATTCATCTAATATTTTTACAATAGAAATTTAAACAGGCTCTTATTGTTTTTTATTCATAGGAAGAGCTGATCACATCTTCAGCAGTTTTGGGACTAATTGCTCTTTTATAAGCCTCCTGATCAAATTCCTTTTCGCTTTTTGCAATCACAACCGAAGCAACTCCATTACCGATCAGATTGGTAATAGCCCTGGCTTCTGACATAAAGCGATCAACTCCCAATAAAATGGCAATACTTTCAATAGGAACAACCTTTAAGGCCGTAAGTGTTGATG
Source organism: Daejeonella sp. (assembly GCF_030684675.1). GTDB lineage: Bacteria > Bacteroidota > Bacteroidia > Sphingobacteriales > Sphingobacteriaceae > Daejeonella. The sequence goes on from NZ_JAUXXZ010000005.1 coordinate 47,390, forward strand.
CCAAAACAATAAAGCCACTGCCTGTTACTCCTGCTGCTCCTTTTGAAGTGACCATTAACACTCCAATTATGGTTATCTGCTGGCCAATACTCAGGTCAATATTAAAAACCTGGGATAAAAAGATAACTGACATTGAAAGATAAATTGATGTCCCATCCAGATTAAATGAATAGCCTGTAGGAACTACAAGTCCCACAACAGATTTGGAACAGCCAAATTTTTCGAGTTTTAACATCATACTAGGCAGCACCGACTCGGAGGACGATGTTCCCAAAACAATAACAATCTCCTGCCTGATGAATTTTAAGAACTGCCAGAGACTAAACTTATACAGATAGCAGATCAGATTCAGCACCACAAATATGAAAAGTGCCATGGTCATATAAACAGCAATCATCAGCTTTCCAAGTGGGTAAAGCGTTGATAAACCGTAAGTTCCGATCGTAAAGGCCATGCCACCAAACGCTCCAAATGGGGCCAGTTTCATGATCATTTTCATAATATTAAAAATCACCTGCGACAACTTTTCAAATGTGACAATCAGGGAGCTGCCTGTTGATCCCATACGACTCAGGGCAAAGCCAAAAAGCACCGCAAAGAACAGAATCTGGAGAATATCGCCTTTGGCAAAGGATTCGAATATATTTTTAGGCACGATGTGGGCGAAGAATTCGAGCCAGTTCATCTCAGAAGCTGATTCCTGATAAGTCTGTATTTTTGAAGGGTCGGCATGAGTGGCAGCAACGTCAACTCCTTTACCGGGCTGAAATATATTGGCAACCAGTAATCCTATGATAATTGCAAGGGTCGTAATCAGCTCAAAATAGAGCAGAGCCTTACCACCTACCCTTCCCACTTTTTTCATATCCCCCATCTGGGCAATACCAAGCACGATGGTAAAAAATATGATTGGAGCAATCAGCATACTGATCATATTGATGAAGGTCTGACTGATCAGTTTGGCTGTAGGTGCAAATGCCGGAAAATTCATGCCGACGAGAACGCCGATAAAAATTGCGACAAGCACCTGAAAGGTAAGATGGGAAACAACTCGCTTCATAAAATTTGGAACAAAATCATAAATACCGATTTGATTTATTTTTCAGGATCAGAAACCTAAAAACTAAGGTTTTGCTATACCCTCTGAATTAAACTGAAGATCATATAATTTTCTGTAAAAGCCATTTAATTTTAAAAGCTGCTGATGGGAGCCCATTTCCTTGATTTCACCATGATCCAGAACTATGATCCGATCTGCATTCTGGATGGTTGAAAGACGGTGAGCGATCACAATAGAAGTCCGGCCCTGCATCAGTTTATTAATTGCATGCTGAATAAGCTCCTCTGTTTCGGTATCTACAGAGGCTGTTGCTTCATCCAGCACCAGGATTTGTGGATCATATACCATTGCCCGGATAAATGAAATCAGCTGAGCCTGCCCGGCAGACAATGTTGCTCCCCGCTCCATCACATCATAATCGAAGCCTCCGGGAAGTTTCATTATGAATTCGTAAGCACCTACCTCTTTGGCTGCCTGAATGAGCCTTTCTCTGCTAATCTCCTCATTACTCAGATTGATATTATTTGCAATGGAATCTGAGAAGAGAAACACATCCTGCAAAACTGTCGCAATATGTGACCTAAGGTAACTTAACTTATAATCACGGATATCATTCCCATCAACAAGTATACTTCCCTTGTTAATCTCATAAAAACGATTCAAAATATTAATTATGGAAGATTTTCCCGCTCCCGTTGCCCCTACAAGTGCCAGCGTTTCTCCCGGCTTAACATGGAAAGAAATATCTTTTAATACCCAGTTCTCATCGTTATAGGCAAACCAAACATTTTTAAATTCAATATCGCCTTTCAATTTTTCAGGATGCAATTTGCCTTTATCTTCCGTCTGCTCATCAGTATCCAGTACATTGAAAATCCGCTCAGCACCAACCATACCCATTTGCAGGGTATTGAACTTATCTGCAAGTTCCCGGATCGGCCTGAACAGCATATTGATATACATGATGAAAGAGACAACCACTCCCGGACTGATCTCATCCGAAAGAATAGATTTCGAGCCATACCATACCAGAAGTCCGATTGACGCAGCAGAAATGATCTCGACTACCGGAAAGAAAATGGAATAATACCAGTTTGAACGAATATGTGCATCACGGTGCATAGAGTTAATCTGCTTGAATTTCTTCATCTCCTGATCTTCCCGGGCGAAATATTGAATGATTCTTATTCCGGTAATATGTTCCTGTAAAAAAGTATTCAGATTGGCCACCTGAGTCCGCACATCCTGAAATGCCGATTTAATCGCTTCCTTAAAAACAAGGGAAGCCATAATCAATAAAGGCATTGGAATCAATACCACCAGGGTCAGTTCCCAGTCAACATAAAGCATCACGGCAATGATGGCAATTACCTGCAGAATATCGCCAACAATTACAATAAGTCCCTCAGAAAATATATCTGCAATAGTTTCGAGGTCTGATACCGTTCTGGTAATCAACTGACCAATGGGTGTACGGTCGAAATATTTAAGTCTCAGGCTACTGATATGATTGAATACTTTAACCCGTAAATCCTTAATTACCGATTGCCCTAAAATATTTGTAAAAAAAGTATGAAAATATTGAACGACAGTCTGGATCAATAGTAGCCCGACCATCAATAGGCTCATATCAATTAATCCTGTATGGTCATTTAAAAGAATATATCTGTCGAGGGTAAATTGAATCAGCCATGGCCGAAGCGGGGCCAGAATGGCAAGCAATATTGTTAAAACAATTGACCAGATAAATATACTACGATAAGGAGTAACGTACCGGAATATCCTTCTCAACAAGTTTACATCTACTGCATTACCGCTAACTTTAGCCATTTTTATTTTCGATCATTTATTTTTTAAACTAAATCGGACATTTAAATTTCATCCGAAATATAGGGGTATTTCACTTCTGTGAGGAATAAGCCACAAGCCGGTACTGATTCGCCTGCATTTGAGCGATCCTTACTTTCGATAATACCGTGAATATCCTCCACATTCATTTCCTTTTTACCTATTCTGACCAGTGTGCCGACAATTGCCCGAACCATATTCCGAAGAAAGCGATCGGCAGAAATATGAAAAACTATGCCCTTATCTGCAGGAAGCCATACTCCCCTGCTAATTACACAGTTATTGGTAAAAGTTTGGGTATTTGACTTGCTGAAGCAACTGAAATCACGATATTCCATCATCAATTCTGCGGCATTATTCATCAACCCTAAATCTGGTCTATCACGTAAAAGCCATGATAAATTATGAAGAAATGGGTCCTTTGAAAAATGAATATGATACTCATAAGAACGTAAACTAGCATCAAAACGGGCATGAGCCTCCGGAGCAACTTTGATGAACCTTTTGATCACAATATCATAAGGGAGCATCGCATTAATACTGAGTAGAAATCTAGGATTCATCACATCAATATCAAGGGGAAAATCGGCATGTGCAAAAAGTTGCCGGGCATGTACTCCGGTATCGGTGCGGCCGCATCCAAGGGTTTCAATTTCCTGCCTGCAAATTGTAGATAATGCTTTGTTGATCAACTCCTGCACTGAAAGGGCATTCTGCTGAATCTGCCAGCCATGATATGCCGTTCCGTTGTAAGCCAGTTCCAGGAAATATCTCTGTGTTGTATTCAATCTCTAAAGCTAATTTTGAAATGCCAAAGATACTCAACCGCAGCCTCAATACATTGCCTGAATGAATAATCACAAGGCTAAAATATTTATATTTGCTTCAAATTATCATCCCATGCTACAACGAGTACAAACCATCTGGCTTTTTTTTGCTACCGCTGCGATTTTTAGTCTGTTTCTATTTCCTTATTTGCAGGCTATCAATCCTGATGGCACTTCAAAGGCTGTAAAAGTAACCGGTGTTTATGAAAGCATAGGGGGTAATGTCGTTCAGACTGAACCTTTCCTGGCCTTAACGATAGTAACGGTTATACTTGGATTGATTCCATTCCTGGCTATTTTTCTGTTTAAAAACAGGAAAAAACAAATGATGCTTTGTTATATCTGCATCGCAGGTATACTGGGTTTTAGTTTCTGGATGGTTCAAACCGCAAAGCAGGTACTTGGGAATATCACCTTGCAAACAGAGAATTACGGACTTGGTGTCATACTGCCATCCCTGAGTGTATTGTTTGTTATTCTGGCACTCAGGGGAATCAGAAGTGATGAGAAACTGATCAAATCGACGGAGAGGTTGAGGTAGTGCGGGTCTTGCGGGTCTTGCCCGCAATGACAGGGGTCTGGGATATTTCGCGTTTCTGCGTCTTTACGAGAGCCTTTTTTTGGACAGACATATCACTGAATAGCCCGGTGCTTTAGTGGCTGTTGCACAACTGAGATATTTAAAAATAAATTTATCTATGTCATTGATTATTAATATCTTAATGCATGCAAGGCAAAAAAGGCTATCAGGAAAAGTTGTTTATCACTTTTCGACTATCTGACCATGTTCC
>NZ_JAUXXZ010000006.1 GCF_030684675.1 Daejeonella sp.
CAATGATACGGATGTAGACGGAACGATCGATGTAACGAGTGTGGACCTTGATCCGGTTACGGTGGGGGTTCAGACCACTTTTACGGTGAGCGGACAAGGAACCTACACGGCTTCTAATACCGGTACGGTGACTTTCACCCCAGTACTTAACTATAACGGTACGGCCACCCCGGTCAATTATGTGGTTAAAGATAATAGTGGTTCATTGAGCAATAGTACGACGATCACGGTCACGGTCACGGCGGTGAATGACGCCCCTGTTGCCGTAGCGGATGCTTACACAGTAGTAAGAGGGGGAACGCTGACCATATCAGCTCCCGGATTACTTAATAATGATACAGACACCGAAGGCAGTACAATTACAGCTATAAAAGTAACAGATCCGGCGAATGGTATCCTGACTCTAAATAGCAATGGTTCATTTACTTATGTTCATAATAATGGCACATCCACTTCAGACAGCTATACTTATAAAGTAAATGACGGAACGATAGATGGGAATACAGTTACAGTCAGCATTATTATCACTTTCTCAAATACACCTCCTATCATTGCGGATATTTCTAAAACAGGGCCAAGAGATCAGGCTGTTCCATTTACAAGCAGCGACTTTACAAGTAAATTTACTGACCCGAACGGAGACGCATTATCAAAGATAAAAATCGTTACCCTGCCAACCAGTGGTACCCTGAAACTTGATGGTGTAAACATTATAATGGGTCAGGAAATCCCTCTGGCAGATCTGGCAAAGATCACCTTTGTACCCGCGACCGGCTTTACCGGAGGCCCTGTGGTCTTCCAATGGAATGGTTCAGATGGAACAGACTATGCGCCAACATCTAAAAATGTTAATGTTATCATTACTGCCGTAAATACACCTCCTGTAGCTGTAGCGGATAATTATTCTACAACTAAGGGCGGTACGTTAACGGTCGCGGCACCGGGGGTGTTAACGAATGATTCTGATGCCGATGCTAACCAAATAACAGCGATAAGGGTTACTTCCCCTTCAAATGGTACGCTTACCTTGAATGCCAATGGTTCATTTACTTATATTCATAATAATGGAGCATCAGCTTCTGATAGCTTCACCTACAAGGTAAATGACGGAACAGCAGACGGGAATACGGTTACTGTAAGTATCACAGTGGTTAATAATCCGCCTGTAGTATCTAATATTGTAAAAACAGGTACAGGACCTCTGCCAATTCCATTTACTGTAGCAGACTTTACCACTAAGTATACTGATCCGAATGGTGATCCTCTGGTTAAAGTTAAGATCGCGACACTTCCTTCAAACGGAGTATTGAAATTAAATGGAGTACCGGTAATTATCAATCAGGAGATCCCTGTCGCTGATCTTGGAGGACTTATTTTTGAGCCTGCATTGAACTTTACCGGAACAACAAATTTTGCCTGGAATGGCTCTGATGGCACATCTTATGCCCTTAATAATGCAAACGTAGGTATTACTATTGCCCCTCCAACTGATCCAAATGCAAAGATAGGGCTTGCTAAGAACCTGGCTTCTGCTACCCCGGTTTTGAATGGAACTTATGATGTTAAGTTTGTTTTTATAGCAGTCAATTTTGGTCCTAATGGTTTAGAAAATATTAGTATAAAGGACAATCTTGCTTTGGCATTTGGCGGTTCAGAAGTGATAATCAAGTCGATAACAGCCTTTGGAAATCTGAGAGCAAATACGTTATTCAATGGTTCAACTGATACAGAACTTTTACTACCGGCCAGTCGTCTGCTTGCCGCTGAAGAAGCAAAAATAGAATTATTGATTAATGTCAGGCTGGTAACAACATCCGGTGTTTTTCAAAACACAGCTACTGCCGAAGCTAGTTCATCTGTTAATGGATTTAAAGTAAGGGATGTTTCAACTAACGGTTTGAGACCTGATCCAAACACGGCTGCTGATGTTAGTCCTGCAGAGACAACACCGATTAAACTTGATCCTTTACCTGCCTATGTTCCTGCAGGTTTCTCTCCGAATGGAGATGGTACGAACGATAAGTTTGTCGTGCAGAATGCGAACGGTAAACAGGTATCCCTTGAAATGTATAACAGATGGGGTAACCGTGTTTATAAATCCGAAGATTACAAAAATGACTGGGGAGGAGAGGTTACTGAAGGATTTTTCCTTGGCAGGGACATCCCTGATGGTACCTATTACTATATTATTATAATAGATAAAAAGGATAAATACGCGGGCTTTATTACTGTGAACAGGTAATTAAATGAGAATATTAACAGTAATGATGCGCAGAATATTAAAAGGATTATTTGTTATTGTAGTTTTGTTATTACAAGTTGCTGAAGTGTTTGCACAGCAAAATGCATTGTTTTCACAGTATATGTTTAACACCCTTGCATTCAATCCCGCCTATGCGGGAAGCAGGAACGTGGCAGCCGCTACAGCACTCTACAGAAATCAATGGGTAGGTATTGAAGGAGCACCTCAAACCGGAACCTTCACTATGGATGCACCTTTTGCAAATGAACGTTTGGGATTGGGTATACAGTTAATGAGTGATAAAGTTGGAATTACAAAAACCACAGGAATCGTGTTAAGCGGGGCTTATCGTATTCCGATGAATGAAGGAAGTCTTTCATTTGGTTTGCAGGGAAGTATGAATAATTATTTCGCTGGTTTCTCAAATGTTAATCTTGATCCTTCGGGTCCGGTACCTGATATGGCATTCGCCACTGATATAAATAAAACATTGTATAATTTTGGTGCAGGTACATACTACCGCAATAGCCGATTCTATGCAGGATTATCAATTCAGGATTTCGTTAGAAACCGACTCAATTATAACGACATAAATGCCGGGGATATTACTGCCAGACAATCTGCTCATGCTTACTTTGCAACAGGTTATGTTTTTCCATTGGGGTATGACTTTAATCTCAAGACCTCTGTACTTGTTAAGGGAGTTAAGGGAGCTCCTGTTCAGGGCGATTTAAATGCGACACTTTGGATAAAGGAAGTGCTCGCAATTGGAGCTGAATATCGTACGAGCGCTGATATCTCTGCAATGATGGAAATAAGGGTAAGTCCCCGGGTGAGTTTAGGTTATGCTTATGATAAGAGTATCACAAGTTTGAGAACATATAATTCCGGGAGTCATGAGTTTATGTTGAGGTACGAGTTTTCTTTTGACCGCGACAGAGTACTATCACCCAGATATTTTTAATAAAGAGGATTTAAGATATGCAATTAAGGAAACCATTAACGATCATTTGCTTATCAGTAATGCTGTTCATTGCTATGCCATTTGCAGATGCACAGCAGCTTGATAATAGCCCCTTGTTACGGAAAGCCATAATTGAATACCAATCTCTGCGATTTACTGATGCTATAAGGGAGCTTAAAAAAGTTTTGGATAAGGATCCTGAGAATGTATCAGCTCAGGAGATGATGGCAGCAAGTAACCGGAATATTAAGGATTATGAAGAAGCAATGTATTGGTATGGTGAGCTTTGTAAACTTAAAAATGTTAAACCAGAGTGGGCTCTGTATTATGCGGAAGCATTGGCAAATAAAGAAAAGTATGAGCAATCTGAGCAGTGGTACCGTAAATTTCTAAGTATGAAGCCCAGTGACCGCCGGGCAGATGCATTTTCCAAAGCAAATTTGAATTCTTTCTCAAGGAATGCAGGGGAATATAGGGTTAGCTACTCAAGTATCAATACAGATGCTTCTGAATATTCACCAATGTATTACAAAGATGGATTGCTCTTCGTGAGCAACCGCTCTCAAAAAACCAGATATATTTTTCAATGGGACAGGACTTCCTATTCGGACCTGTATATTATTGACAAGCTGGAGGATATCACAGAGGCTGATCCCGACAGTGTTGGTAAATCAGATAAGGCATCTAAACCTTCTAAGTATATCGCATCGAATTCAGACACAGAGCGGTCTATATTGTCTTTATTTGCTTCAAACAAAGCTGAAAGTACTGATGAAGGCTCTGAGCCTTATTTACTCAGAGGGAAAGTGAAGAGCAGCTTTCATGAAGGCCCTTCGATTCTTTTGCCAGAAGGAAGTCTTTTATTTACAAGGAACAATTATGTTGGAGGAAAGGCTGCAAAAAGCAATAATGGAGTTAATAAATTAAAGCTTTATACAGCTTCAGGACCAGGCTGGAATAAGATAACACCTTTCCCATACAATAATAACGAATACTCAACCGGGCATCCGGCTCTTTCTCAGGACGGAAGAATATTGATCTTTGCTTCAGATATGCCCAGAGGGTTTGGCGGTACCGATCTTTACTATAGTGTTCGTACAGGCGATGGAAAGAAATGGGGTAGGCCAACCAATTTAGGTCCTAAGATTAACACTGAAGGTAATGAACAGTTTCCATTTCTACATAAAGATGGTAAGCTTTACTTTTCTTCAACAGGACATCCTGGTTTAGGTGGACTGGATATTTTTGAGGTAATATTGAAAGATCTTAAAGCAGTAGGTAGCCCCAAAAATATGGGAACTGATATTAACTCTTCTTCGGATGATTTTGGCTTTATTATGGATGAGCCTGCGAAAAGCGGATATTTCAGTTCAAACAGAAGAGGTAATGATGATATCTATCAATTTACCCGTATGGCATATACTGTTGTACTCAAAGGCAAAGTTATTGATGCAGGGACAAATGCCCCGCTTCCGGGTACCAGGGTAATTCTGCGTAACAACGGCTTAACTGATACCCTTGTGGCAAACAGTAATGGAGAGTTTACCAGAGTGCTTTTAAAGGAGACGGATTATGAATTGAGTGGTAGCCGAATGTCTTATGTAAGCCGTCAAAGTTTCCTGAGTACAGTTGGTATTACTGCTGATTCAACTATCAACGTCCTTGTTAAATTGAACAGGGCTGAGAACCTTCAGCAATGGGTAAGCGACAACTGTGAGACATTAAAGAAAACCTTCAGTCTGGATAATATTTATTATGATCTCGACCAGGCAGAAATCCGTCCTGATGCAATCCCAACTCTTGATAGAATTGCGATGATCATGCAAAAAAATCCGGAAATCAGTATTATTTCTGCAAGTCATACTGATAGTAGAGCTACCGATAATTATAACAGACAGCTGTCATTGAGAAGGGGAGAAGCTGCGCGTTCTTATTTGATTTCCAAGGGGATAGATGGAAGGCGTATCGAAGTGAAATACTACGGTAAAAGCAGGCTGGTAAATTTATGCGTGGAAGGTGTTAACTGCCCTGAAACTGAGCAGCAGATGAACAGAAGAACAGAATTTGAGGTTATATTGAATGATGTTAATATCACCCAGTTGAATTGTAAAGATTGATTGTTTTGGAGTTTAAATTTAATTGTATATTGATTCCTTAGCCATTTTGAAATAATTTAAACAGAATGTTAAAATACTGGCGATTAAACTGGACTCTTCAGCAAATTTTTACATTTCAAAACTATAGAAGGCATAATCAAATACTTCATTCTTCATGGAAATATTGGTTCACACTGATTCTAAAGTTTTTCCCTTCGATTTATAAAGGCCCAATTTATCTCAAGCTGAAAGAGGGCGGAAGTTTTATCGTGAAGGACTTTATGACCCTTTATATCTATAACGAGATATTTGTTGAGAAGTCGTATGATTATCCCCATCTTACAGCAAATCATCCGGTTATTATAGATATTGGTGCAAATACAGGACTTTTTTCCTTGAGAATGAAGCAACTTTATCCTGAATCAAGCCTGTATTCTTACGAGCCATTCCTGAAAAATTTTGAGCAGCTTGAGCGGAATATTAATTTAAGTAATCTCAGGAATATTGATATATTTCAGAAAGGTGTCGGAGGAAGGACGCGGACTGAAAAGCTTTTCCTCAACAAAAATAATCTTGGTGGGCATAGTCTGTTTGAAATGGAAGCCCGAAGTAGTGAATTCGTTGAAATTGAGATCATTGGGATTGCTAATCTACTAAGTAATTTGGGCCTGGACCGGATTCATTTGATTAAAATGGATTGTGAAGGAGCTGAATATGAGATAATTAAAGGAATTGACGCTCAGCTGGCCTCAAAAATAGAAATTATCTTATTTGAATCAACCGAAAGTGTATATAGCTTGAATAAGTTGACAGATCATCTAAAAGCTCTGGGCTTTGAGATTGAATTCATTGAGAAGAGCTGTAATTATGTTGCCCGGAATCTGAATTTTTCGACTTGCAAAATCACCTAACAGAGCGGAAAGTAGATTTCGTCTTCGCTTACTAATGGAGCGACTGACGAATTTATCTTGCATGGTGCCTATGTAAATTCGTAAGTCTGAACTACCCTGACTTGCGAAATCACCTGACAGAGCGGAAAGTCGATTTCGTCAGTCGCATCTTAAGAATTTATAGAGTAGGATTTCTAAGTATAAAAGCGACTGAAGAATTTAAATGCATAGCGCCCAGGTAAATTAAAGTCAGGAATTCGATTTGGCCATCGGATCAAGTACTTTTTCAGGATGCTTTCAGATACTTCCTGAAGAATTCAGGGTAGAATTGCCAGGCATAGATAAAGGTGTTTTTAATACTAACATTCAATTCTTTCCTGAGAATACTTTGGCCAATGAAAAAGCCAATTATGTGGGCCGCTAAAGTGGCATAGGCAGCACCCATTACCCCAAATCTACTGATTAAGATATAGTTCAGCCCTATATTTATTGAGGTAACCATCAATACCACAAAAAATGTCAGGCGGGTTTTGCCAATTGAGTCCAGTATATTGCCAAACTGCCTTCCATACGGAGTAAAAAGACAATAGAGCAGGGTGATATGAAGTAGTGGAATAGTATCCTTATAGTTTGTGCCGGCTACGAGTGTGACCACAAAATCAGAAAAAAGGTAAAGAACTATTACCCCAGGAATAAGTAATGCAATCAGAGTGCCTACTGATTTTTCATACAGGTACTTAATGCCTTCTTTTCCTTCAGTAGCCATACGCTTTGCGCTTTGAGGAAATACAATTACCGCAACTGCATTGGTTGGTATGTCGAGCAGATTTGTGATTCTAACCGCTACATTAAAAGCCCCGGCCTGAACAGGTGATAGAATTGCCCCCAGCATCATCTGGTCAACTGTAACTGAGAGAATAGCACTCACAGAAGTTCCAAAAGCATATTTTCCGTAATTAAATAGTTTTTTGACCCATTCGGTGTAGATTTTGAATGAAATGGATAAATAGGGTCTGACCAGTAAAAATGCAATCAGGGCGCCTATAAGATTGGTTGCTATCTGAACATACACCAAATTGATGAGACTGATGCTAAAATTGCAGATATAGCAAACAGCTACATATGTAAAGAAAGCTAGCTGCATAATAAATGAGCTCAGAAAAATGCTTCTGAATTGTAAATTAGCCTGAAGAATACAATTAAACTGGGTCAGTATACCTGAAATGATAAATGTAATGCAATAGACATTGAAGATTTTAATCAGTTCTGGAGCTTTCCATAATAAGGCAAGAATACTTCCAAATCCAAGAATAAGCAGAATACATATCAGGCTTAGAATACCACTGATGGTGAATGATGCAGCTGTAATTTTATGATGCTCACTTTTTTCTTCGGCTGCAAGGAATCTGATTAAAGCATTCTGAAGAAGCCCTCCTCTGATGGTCTCAATAATTGTGGTAGTTACCATGAACAATACCCAAACTCCATATTCATTAGGCCCCAATATTCTCAAAAGAATATAGAAACTCCCTATACTAAAGAAAACACCCGAAAGATTCTGAAGCAGGGAGAAAAACCCTGCTCTGATCCAGTAAAGATCCTTATTGAAGATCTTCATTGCCGGGATAGGGTTTTTTCATCGGATAGGTAATTGTCAATATGACTGAACAGTTCTTTATCACTTTTTGCGTGGTATATCCTTGCACCAGATAGTTTGGGGTATAATTTCTGATAACATTTAAAATGATGCTCCGGACCTTTTTTAGAAAGGATCAGGTTAATGCCTCCAAAATAGCTGGCAAGAGTTGCTGTTCCTCCATGTGTAGAAATGAAATGACTGGCATTTGCATAAACCATCAGTTGCAGATGATTGAAATTAGTTGCTTTGGCTTTATTCTCCTTATATAAAGTTTCCATCAGGATTACATCCGGATGCTCTTGCTCCAGCCATTCATATTCATGAAGATCATAAATTACACTGTCATCAACGGTAATATTTTGTGACCTCGGGCGGTTATAGATGATTGTATATTTGCCACTTAGTTTTTTTATAATTGAATCAAGTACAGGAATACTAAGGAAGCTAACAGGCGCATCATCCCATTCCATATTATATCGATTGGCTATAATCAGGATAGGCTTTTCATAAACATAGACTAAATTCTGGTAAGTCTGCTTTAGTGGTACCTGTTCCCATTTTTTGATGTCATAATCCTGGCTATAGAGTATTCGGGGTATTTCAAAATTGTAATTTCCTTCGTTAGAGCGTTCTTCAAAAGCCTCCTCATGATTCGTTGAAAAAAAGTAGAGTTCCTTGGAGTATTTTGATGATCGGGTTTTATCCAATGTGCCATTTTTAAAATGCCAGTAAGCAAAGGGAAGTACAAACTGTAATTCTGGCGCAAATTCACCATTGAACGAAATGGTTTTATATTTTTTCCGGATAAAAAAATCTTGCAACAGATGCCTGAACTGGACAATCTGGCAATAATAAGTATCCTTATAAAACTGCATGTATTCTCTGGAAACACCTGAATACCTGATTCTTACATAAAGACTCAAGATCTTATTTAGTACTGCCTTGGAAAGATCGATAAAGCTGTTACTTTCTTTTCTGAGTTTTGCGATGTCTGATTGTATCGCAAAACCATGGTTTGTTCTGAGAAAACGGAGGTCATAATTATACCTGAACTGACGGTAAAGATCTCTTGAAAATTTTATGAATGGGTTTTTACTCAGTGTTAATACCCCTCGGATAGTAGTGCTTGGCTCTTCTTCCGGATTAATCTGCTTGAAGAGGCTCAGGTAATCGTTATAAAAAAGTCCTTTACCTCTTTGCTGAATAAACGATATGCACATCCGGTACTCAGAACGGTCAACGCTCACTTGCTCTGTATATGGACCGAATTTTTCAATAAAATTGGATCTTCTTAAGTGAGGATGATCACTGTAATAATAGATTTTACGGTAATTCAATGACCATGGTTTATAGACCATTTGAGAAAATCCTTTTTCAAATGGTATAAGATGTGGGTATTTGATATAGGAATAAAAGCGAATGATATCCAGATCTTTCTTTTTCTTTATGATTTCAAGAGCATCTTTAAACCGTTCCCCAAAAGGAGGTAATGGCACAAAATCTTCCTGAACATAGAGAGTATAGGGTAATGTAACGGCTGCCTGTCCTTTATTAATATTATTGCCCAGTCCACTATTAACTTCAGTTGTGATCAGTTTAAAATCATATAGGCTTTGAAGTTCTTTGATAACTTCTAAATGCTCGGGTAAACTGCCATCGTCCGAAACGACAATTTCTTCAAAAGCATAGTTGAGGTCTTTGAAGGTTTTCAGTAGACGTTCGAGAGAGCTGCTGCGGTTATAGTGGGTAATAAGTAAACTGACGTCTTTGAAAAAGTAGTCTGAGGTCATAGCTTCTGAAGATCAGGACTTTCCTTCTGGTTTTTTATTTTCGGGTAATCTGGAATGCAAATTATAAAAAAAACGTCTAAGTTCTTTGAAGAAGCGAATAATTAGTGCACCCGAGATGCTTCCATCAAGCCTCAGGGTTCGGATGCCTGTCCATGTTCTTGCTTTTTTTGCTTTTACCTGTTTAATTTTTCCATATTTCATCAGGTCAAGGCAGAGCTGTCCATCTTCACCTCTCCGGTTTATCTTTATAAAACCAACCTTCAAGCCATATTCTTTAAGATAACCCATACTCATTCCATAGGCATTGAAATAGGGTCGGTTAACATGTCTGAATTCTGCAATAATGTCTTTCATTAATTCAAAAATGCTCAGTTTCCAGCGGGGATATCCGGATTCACTGATAAAGGAATAGCGGCCATAAACACATACCACTTCCGGCTGTGATAGAACACTGATCATTTCATCAAGCCAGCAATCAGGATACAGACAATCGGCATCACCCATTAAGATATACTTCCCCAATGCATTCTCCTGCCCCAGCTGCCTGGCCGATCCGCAACCCTGTACCTCTTCAAACAATGATTGAATATGTAATTGGTCTAAGGTGTTTTGAGTTTGGTCTGTTGAATTATTATTAACTACAATTATTTCAAATGGAATTGAACTTTTCAATTTAGAAAGACTTGCAATGCATCGAAGAATATTGACTTCTTCATTCCAGGCAGCAATTACTATACTTACTACCGGATCTTTACTGATATTTCTATCCAGATTTTGATTAATTTCCTCAAAAACCGATTTGGGAATGTCCTTAGCTGAATTGTAAGGGTATTGAAACTGCTTAAGCCAGGTAGGATTTGCTAAAAAGTACATTGCTTTTGAGGATTGATCATATTTATATGGTTATACTCTTATTCAACCAGTTTCTTTTCTCGAATTTATTATAAATTTTCTTCAATAACCTACGATATTCTCCAATAGGTTTAAAATTGTTCCACTTGGTTTGTTTTAAATATTCATAAAATTGATCCTTGTAAGAACTATTATAATTATACGATTTATAGAAAGGTTTACGTCCGGTAAAGTGAATAATAAATGGCTTTTCTATGGCAAGCATTGCCTGACTATTCCAACGTGGGTCCAATTCGAACCATTGATTGGCAAATACTACATTTAAGCCATACTGATCAGGGAAATCTGCGAAAGTAATATTATCATGGATACACTTTATTACCTTCTGAGTAATATTTAATTGCCTCCATTTCTGAGTATTAATAAGCAACAAGCCACTATTATAGTATTTTGCATCAGGTGAAATACCCAGGTCTTTGTAATTTTTTATTCCCAGCCATTCATTACTTACTGAACCAGACCTGTCTACAACACCGGCAATCACCTTATTTCCAATATTTCTCTCCCATAATTTAGAAATATCCTCAAGCACGATCATGTCCACATCGAGGTAGATAGCCTTTTCTATTTGGTCAGGTATGAAATGGGGTATAAATAATCTGATATAGATATTTAGCGGGAAAGATGAATAATCTAAAGGAAGTTTAAATTCCTTTGGAGTTATTTCAGACATTTTCAGCCACTTGATATTTATGATTTCTTTATTGGTACTATCAAGCAGCATTTGTTTGTTTTTTGATGATATCTCATCTTCAACAATATAATAATCAATTTTCTCGCTGGAATGGTGGTTTTTTTCGATGGATTTTAGAAGTGCAGCAAGCATAATCATATAATGATTATCACATACAGAAATTATAGTAATTCTGTTTTGCTCATTCATGATTTAGAGATTCAATTAATTTTAATAACAAATATAATACCTTGTAGTAAGGTATTTAAGAAAATGAATACATTTTGTAAAGGCCTGATTTATTCATTCTTTTTTGGTAAATTAATCAAGGTATCGGTATCTTAGTATTATATAAATAAGATGAAATTAAGGAACCCCAGCTCGAGGTTTGACCTCTCCATAAAACCTACAGACAGAGTAATTGAAGTTGGAGGAGGGCATAATCCACATCCCCGGGCAAATGTTGTTGTTGATAAATTTGTAGACTCAAATTATCATCGTAGCGGTGATATAAAAGTGTTAACCCATCAGCAATTTTTAAGTGCTGATGGTGAAGAACTTCCTTTTGAAGATAAGTCCTTTGATTATGTAATATGTGCACAGGTGTTGGAACATGTCGATGATCCGATCCGTTTTGTAAAGGAGCAGGTAAGGGTTTCTTCAAGGGGGTATATGGAAACTCCTTCAATTATCGGTGAGTTTTTAATTCCAAAGGAATCTCATCGCTGGATTCTGCAAGAGATTGATAATAAGATCGTAATGTATGAAAAGGAGCAGATCGGATTTAAACCGGTTATGGATTTTGGTTATGTGTTTCAGGAGTTTCTGCCAAAGAATTCTTTAGGTTTCAAAATCATGCAACAAACTCATAGCGACCTGACCCTGATGAAATATGAATGGCAGGATGATCTTGAAATTCTGGTTAATCCTGACAGTTCTTATTTTCGTGATTTCTTCACAAAGCCCTGGGATGAAGAAGCTTGTAACAGGTTTTTATACAAGCGGACTTTGGGTAAGGAAGGCCTGTCTAGTTTTTCAGCCTTTATTGATATATGCCAGTCGGTGTTTAAAAGTAAAGTACTTAGAAGATAATTATGGTTAGGATTGTTTGTCTTTTATCGTATTAAAGATCAGTTCCGCAATTTCTTCTCCCCGTTTTTCCCATGTATTTTCTTTCGCAACACTGATTCGAGCCTGTTTTAAATGAGGATTGTCTGTTTTCAGGACCTCCTCAATAGTCTTTATGAATGAGGGAGCATCTCTGCAAAATGAAACCATACCATGTGTGAATTCTTCAAGATCAGGGTTGAAATCGGTTGCAATGACGGGTTTTCCGGCTCCAAGGTATTCAAATAGTTTTAGCGGGAAAATGGTTCTGCTGACTTCATCTTTTTTGAATGGGATGATGGCAATATCGAATCCTTTAATTAGCCCTGGCATATCTTCAAAAGGCAAACGTCCGATATAATGTAAATTGGGAGTTTTCAGGAACCAGTCAGGGACAAATTCGGGCATGAGGGGACCTGCAAATACAAAACTTTTATCCGGGTTAGCATCAATAACTTCTCTGATCAGCTCATAATTAAAACGTCTTTCAATGCTGCCGGCATAACCAATAACCGGACGTACCATTCCTTCTAAATGGTGGTTAATGCTTAAGTTTTCATTAAGGGCTTTTGAACTATGCTCAATGTTGGCCGCATTGGGTATGAAATAGGTGTTGGAATTCTGTTTCTTCTTTTCCTCGTAAAGCATTCTGCTTGTACAAATGACCAGATCACTTTTTAATACAAGTTCATCCTCAGAGATAATTCCGTGCTTCATATCGTAGGGGATGATCATAGGATCTACACAATGATATACAGATAGTGATGGTTTTAATGAATCAGCAATTCGCGGATAATGGAAGTTGAATGAGTTGATATAGATAAAATCCTTAATCTTATTTTTTCTGATAGCCATCTTCATTCGCTTCCGGATAAGAAATTCATTAATCCGAAGAATTGACCGGTATACTCGTCCTTCCGGAAGGAAATTGATACTTATCAAAGGCGGACTGATTATGATTTTAAGGTTTTCAACCTTGTCTGAAATGATGCCGTCTGAAAATGGGGAGAAGTATTGTTTACGTGCCTGAATTAGTTTACTGTTCTTCTTGCTGAAATAATCTTTCCAGGTGATGGGGTAGTCAATGTAATAAACAAAATTCTTTTTGGATAGTTCTCTTGCTATATTAAAACTTGTTGACTGATCAGGACCATCAAATTTTGTTGCGCCCAGAATGAAGATATGTTTACCTTTCAGAATCATGGATTAACTTTTTCCCAAACTTTGGTGTCCGGGTTGTATTGCTTCACAATTCTTGCAGGGTTTCCAACTGCAACGCAATAAGCCGGAAGATCTTTGGTTACTATACTGCCTGCCCCAATGATAGTATGCCGACCGATACTGACACCGGCTGTAATTACAGAATTCGCTCCCACCCATACATTTTCCGCAATGCGGATTTTTGAAGTACTGACCTTTTGCATAGTAGGGGGGATCTCAATATCTTCATAGCTATGATTCATTCCTGAAATGACTACATTTTGGGCTGTCATCACATGATCTGCAATTTCTACCGGACCGATAATGACGTTTGAAACCCCGATAAAGGACCTGCTGCCAATCAATACATCTCCAACACCATTATTGATTGTTGTAAAATCTTCGATAACGGAATAAGAACCTAATTCGAAATTTTTATAAGGGAAAAGATCCATTTTAGTTCTCCACCTGATGATCGAGCCTTTTCCGCGGCTATGTTTAAATGGATTAAGAAACAATCTTACCCATAAGCGCGGACGATATTGATTTGGTGAAATAAGTGCCCAGCGAGCAACTTTTTTCAAAGAATCATTAGATTGGATCAGAGATGAGAGAGACATTTTCCTGATTTTTATTTCTCAAATATAAACATTGGATATTCTCCTTTTCTACCGCATAGTTCCGGGTCTTTTTCCTCTTTAGTATAAACCCAGTTTAAGATCCGTTTTCCGAAAAGTGCAGGATGAATGTAGTAAC
This sequence comes from Daejeonella sp., assembly GCF_030684675.1. Lineage (GTDB taxonomy): Bacteria > Bacteroidota > Bacteroidia > Sphingobacteriales > Sphingobacteriaceae > Daejeonella. Next base: position 14,270 of record NZ_JAUXXZ010000006.1, read on the forward strand.
GCATGAATGGTACACTTAAGGACCTCCACACTGCAAGTTTAAAGGGTGGCAGATTTTCTCTGAAATAGGTATAAGTATGAGCGTAGAAATAAAGTCTTTTTGCAGGTTCTCCTTTTCCAAGAAGTTTGCTGATCAGGCCTAATAAGCGGTTCTTTATAAAAACAAATCCGCGAAATGGTAGCAGATATAGGTTCATCCAGACAGAATGTTTATACCAGTCGTAAACCACTACTCCTTTACCGTTCTTTGCCAATAATCTGTATAATTCCCGGATAGCAAGTGCCTGCTCACTTTTAGGGATATGATAAATGGTATTCAGGGATACAAAACCATCCATTACATTATCCTTAAAAGGCATATTACACATATCGGCGAGAACGTAGATTCCTTTTTCCCCCAATTTTTTTCTTGCTTCTGACAATGCCTGAAATGAAAAATCTACACATACCCTGAAGGTGTAATTTGCAGAATACTGCAGATAGTCGGGATATTGCAACGCCCCGGAAGCGGCATCCAGCATATAGGTTCCTGAAGAATTCAGGTAGCGGGAAACACGGTCATGGCATTTTTTTAGATAATCTTTGGAAACATCTCTGAGATCTTCGTAAATAACAGCATCTTCATAATTACCTTCCTCATTCACAAACCAACCTTTCTGATTATAGAAATTTTGAACTAATTGCTTGTCCTTATCTTTTTCTGCCTTAATGAATTTATCAGCAGAACGAGTCAGTGCAAGATCTTTCAATAATATGATTATGCCATTAATGATGGGGTAAATGTATGATTGGTCTGACGAGATCAGACCCTGTTCTAATGTCTGATTCATCACCGATCCATCGGCTTGCCATAGCTTATGAGCGGTTGCATCTGCTTTGAGCAGCATAACCTCCTCTTCTGTAAGAATGCGAAGGTCGAGACCGGTAAGCGGGCATTTTAAAATTCCAATCCAATTCATATTCATTAATTCAATTTGACAGGGTATTTGATATCTTAAGCTTTTCTTCTTTCTTTTTCTTATCGAGGTTATAGGTTGAATCAATCAGTGCCGCTACAAGGAAAAAATAAACATTTAGGGGGTACTGTGTAATCGCTTCCTGTGGGTAGTTGCCGATGGTAATTGCATACACTATCAATACCATGGCAAGGCAGTAGCTTTTGAGTTCCGGATCTTCCATTTTAAAGAAATTTGAGATACCCTTTTGCAGAATGATAAATAACAGAGAGCAGAAGATAAATAGGCCGATCCAGCCCATTTCAACAGCTACCCTTACATAACCACTGTCTGGAGGAAATGAAGCCAGAAAGGATCCGGGCGAAAACTTTGCACCCCAAACTCCAGTAGAGCCAAGCCCACCTCCTATAGGATGCGACCAGATATAAGGCTGAATCATCTTTTGATTCCTTGCTCTTACATTGAAGGACGCATCTTCAGAGGGTTTAAATGCTGATTGGAAACGATATAAAACAGGGTTGCTGGTAGGTATGAATATGATAACAGCCATAAAAAGGGCCGCCCCGGTGGTTATCAGCATGATCTGCCGGTTGAAAACCAAAATAGTCAGCATTAACATGGCAGCCGGTAATAATACATAGGCACTTCTGGTCCCTGAAAAAAGCATGTTTGAGATGAAAAACATGACCAGGGCTGACAAGAATATTTTTCTTCTCGTTGATATCTTTCCGAACATCATCCCAATACAAAGCAGACTGCTTAAGATCATGTTATAAGAGAACACCGTTGGATCAGAGAATATGGAAAACTTCCTCCAAACTCCATTAATAAAAAGTAAATCCCTGATTAAAGGGTCAGAATAAAGATAAGCCTCTTCAAAACCCATGAAACCGATAAACTGTTGTCTATATCCATTAATTCCGGCAAAAACACTGAGAATCAGCCAAAGTTTAATAATGAATCTGATAAACTTTATGTCCCGGATATGATAACTGAATATGAAATAGGTAAGCATAACAATGGCCATACCTCTTATTGTATAGAGCCATGCCATTTTGGATTGAGCTACCGGATTTGCAACCAGGATGAGATTATAAATAATCCAAATGGAGATCATAAGACTGATCGGACTACTCAGAAATGACCAGTCGGGTCTATATTTAAGTTGAATAAACAACCCTATAATCAATAATGCAAGCAAGCCATCCATTATTGTACCTAATGGGAACCTGACCAGATCCATTCGTATTATCCACATGATCAGATAGGAAGCGATCAATAAGGCAGTAATTCCAAATTTGGGTTTAGAAATTATCGCAAATGCAATAATTGGGCCGATTAATAGAATTAATATTATGGCTGCCCCCTTGATCTGGGCTTCATTTACTATATAGGCAAACAAGATAGAAATGGCAAGTAACACGAAAAACCCCAAGGGTTTACCAAGGGCTTTTGCGAATGAGGTCATGCTATTAAATCCTGATCGTATCACTTAAACTCTTATTAAATTCTAAAAATTAGAGAAATAGTATTTTGATAAAAAAGAAAAATACAGTTATGAAAGCCAATGCCATGGATCCATATTTACTGAAAAGAAGGAAAATTTCCTTGCTTGTTTTCCTGTCTTTTATGTGGTTGTATCGCATGGTTTAAACACTCTAATCAATATTAACTATTTATATTTATGTCAGGGTCTTCAATTGTTAATCTTCAGAAGATTTTTTGTGAAGATGTTTTGTAGCCACTGAAATTTTGTTCGCCGACTTTATTTTAAGCAATGACAACACCTGTAGGAACATAAATTCTGGAATAGTTATCAGGGCCTTATAAATCCTCGGATCTGTATCTCTTTGAAATATTGTGATGCCGAAACCTGTTATAAAACAGACAAAAGCAAAGATCCATACTATAGCTATGTTTGGATCAAGAAAGATATTGAGGATGAGACATACCATTGAAAGAATCAGGAAGATAAACAGGGGTGGCCTGAGCAATGTTAATCCAAACAGGAACTGATTTAGATTAGAATACTGAAGGCCCTTTATCAGGAGCTTAAATCCATTTGAAAAGTATTTAAACCAAGTATTTATCCATCTTGACCTTTGTTTAACCAGTTGATCAGAAGCAGAGGTCTTTTCATCATAAACGATTGCTTTTTCTGCAAAGGCTATCCGGTGTTTAAGTTTTACAATAGCGTATTGGAGAACTTTATCAAAACCTGCCCCGCGTATCTCTTTGTTTTCCAGACATTCGCGAAACAGCGTAATGGTAAAAGCCATCCCTGAACCGGAAAGTGTAGCAGATGAGCCGAGACCAAATAGAACTTTTCCATCATAAAAATGATAATAAAGGTCTCTCGCAGCATCGAGGGCCGCTATTTTGGTATCCAAATTCTTAGCTTTTCTTATTCCTTGTACTGCAAGAAAACCCTTGTTGAAATGTTTATTGAGCTCATTTAAGTATCCGCTATCGACTAAATTATCACTATCAATTATTGTGAGATGTGTATGTTCTCTTTTAAAATGCCTGATTGCATAAAAATGTGAAGCGGTATTACTTGCAAGAGTTTGCTCTGGTCTGAGCAGAATTATCCGTTCATCATTGAAATGCAGGTTGGATACATCGCATTTATCGGCCACAACATAGACCAAAAACTTGCTGTAATTTGATTTCAGGATAGAACTGACTGCCGCAGGAATAAGATCGGTCTGTTCGTATGCAGTGACTATTATTGCATAATCAATCTCCTCAACATGACAAAATTCCAATGTCTGTTTTTTCAGTATACCCGAAATTTTGTAAAAAAAAAAGAGAATCAATGGTAAAAGAAGATTATATCCGATCAATACCTGGATTACTATCCAAAAATATATTGTGATATGATACAGCATATCATTCTAATACATTTGCATGGTCAATACGTTCTTCAGGTTTTCCCTGTTGCTTAACTTTATTTAGAATCCAGCCAATAAACTGGCCATTGAGTGTTGTCAGATAGTTAATGTGCTGATTCTTTATCTCATTTAAAGTTTGATCAGCTTCAAAAACACTTACAGTTTTGTCGGTAAATATTATCCATTCTTTTGCTTTATTCAGAGCATCAAGAGGAGGGGTCTCAACCAGAATAACATCGAAGTGTGATCGTAATTGTTCCAGCCTTTCCATAATGGTTTCTTCGTCGCTTACTTCAAGCAAAGATTTGTCTCCACCCCGGTTTCCCATGACCATTATTCCGGAGTTGAAATTAATTCCACCCAAATCACCTGAGTGCAGAAAATCTTCAAGGAATAGTTTGGTATTGGAGTTCTTGGTGATAGAAGGATTGTCGAAGTTTCCATCAACAAGCAGAACTTTTTTATTCACCATGACATAGGTATAGGCCATGCAGGCAGAAATGAGTGTTTTTCCTTCACCTTCGCTGATACTGGTAATGCTTAAAACCTGACCACGGTCTGAGGTGCGGGCGAGTTCACGGTTTACTTCAAATCGGGTAGAGCGTAATTGCTTTTTGAATTCACGCATTTCTGCTGTGCCATGCAGGTTCTTCCAGATACCTTTCAGATCGAGTGTCGATTTGCCAACAAGGTTGAGGTAACCGAGTACCGGTGCCTTGGTAAGCATTACAAGGTCTGCAGGGCGGCGGATACGGTTATCCAGGAAGAACATGACAAACAGGATGATTACACAAAAAACCCCACTTAATATCCCACTGATAATAACTAAGAGCATTTTTTTGGATGGTAGCGGTAGTCCGGGCATCGCAACCTGAGCTTGCCGGAGCTTAACAGGGAACTCAGCCTCCATCGTCACTTTGTTGTACTGTGCCAGTAAATCCTGATACTCTTCACTACCTGTTTGGATATCCCGTTCATAGCTTTGAATTACAGCCTCATGCGGTACCAGTTGCTCGAATTTCTTACTCATGACAGCAAGCTGATTTTTGAGTGAATTCAAGCCATAAACAGTACGGTCAAGTTCAATCTGAAGATCAAGTTTCTTTTGAATAAGTGCGGTTTTTGAGCTTAGGGGATTGTCAGTGTATTTATCCGACATCGTATTGATTTGGGCACTTACAATCCTCTGAAGTGAATCGATCGAATTTTTATAACGCTCATCAAAATCACTCTGAATGTATTTATCCTGCAGTGCATTCATTTGAGCCTTTGACCCGATTATCTTTTGATTAATATCGGTAAAGGTCGATTCCATATATCGGCGGTCAGCAGGATCGAATCTTTTATCAATGTTGGCAATGGTTCCTTTAATAGCTACAATATCTTTTTCGGCCTGCTGCATTCTCAACTCATAATCTGCAGTCTGGGTATAAATCTGGGAGGATTGTTCATTGAGGTTAAGTATTCTGTTTTCTATTTTATATTCACGCAGTCCACTAATCCTGGCTTGAAGGGTGTCAGATTTTATTTTCAACAGGTTTTTAAGGAAGTTTACAGAAGAACGCTGATTTTCTTTCACCAGAACGGTATAATAGTCGGTAAATTCGTTGGATAATGTGTTGACCACAAAGGCAGATAATTCGGAATTTTCAGATTGATAATCAATGAAGATAAAGTCTGTGGTTCCGGCACGGTATATCAGCATATCATTCATCAATGACATATAGTCATACCCCATAGACCCTAATATGCGATGCAAACCATTTTCATCGTCATTTCTTAAATTTAAACCCTCTTTTTTACTATACTTTTCTTTAAAGACGCTTAATGCATGTTTTTTAGCCTCAAGATTTAATGTTTTCAGAAGTTCACTGGGTTCTCTGAAAGGCTTACCACTCAGGTCATGTATAATTAATTTATATGAAACCAGGTCAATCATGCTTTTTGAATTCATGACCTGCACCATGTTTACAAATTTTTGATTGATTCTTGACTCCTGTAATACACTGGCCTCTGAAAGTGCCATTTGTTGAGTTTCGTCGACAATACCTGTTGCAATCTGGGCTTGTGCTGGATAAACATCAGGAAGGTTTCGGACAATATAAAAAGTAACCATGACCGTAATAAGCGGCACGGTAATTAAAACTATTTTGTAACGTAATAATAAATCGATGAATTTTTTTAGTTCTTCCATACTGTACCCTACTGTATTTCTTCGATTTTTTTCGTCAATAATTCTTCAAGAGATGCTTTGGCGATCAGAAAGTTTGATTCTGCGGCAATTTTAGATTGCAATGCTCCTGAATAGGACATTTGCATTAATGTATATTGCTCATAAGTTATTTCGCTTTTTTCAAATTTGGTTTTGACATCATTACTGACATTAAGTGCGTCAGAGCTCAGTTTGGTTTGGAGACGTAAATTGGAAAGTGCCTGAACATAGGTAAAATAACGTCGTTTTACCTCTGTTTCGAGAGTTAGATGGTATTCGTCAAGATCATACTGGGCTAGTTTTACGCTTTCTTTGGCTTGTTTTACATTGCCTGGTTTCTGGAGTAATGCACTTAAATTAAGATTGAATGCTGCCTGATATCCGTTAAAAAATCTAGGAACTGCCAGGTTCAAAGTATTGTTCGGGTTATAAATGTAGGAAAATGAAAACGCATCGAGCCAGGATAATTGCTCCTGGCCAACTGTAGTTTTAGCGATCTTTATTCGACCTTCATAATTATTCATTCTAGGATAGTTTTCTTTGGCAGTAGCAATCAGTTTTTCAAGAAAAACATATGAAATGTCTGTCATCATTGTTTCCTGCGACTTAGCAGAATTACATAAAAGAAGTAAAAAAAACGTTGCTAAAAAAAAGTATTTCCTGAACATATATTAAAATTTTTCCTTGTGCAATATTACCGGCAGTGTTTTAATCAATATTTCAAAATCGAACCAGAACGAATATTTTGACGCGTAAAAGTTATCAAATTTTTTCCGTTCCCGCTCGGAAATATCTCTTTTTCCTCTACTTTTTATTTGCCACAAACCTGTAACACCTGCAGGCCCCATAAAACGCTGTGACCAGTCATTTGATGTCAGCATTTCAGCTTCATAAAGCGGTAATGGTCTGTTCCCAACCAGAGACATATCTCCTTTTAAAACATTGAAAAGCTGGGGTAATTCATCGATACTGGTCCTTCTGATAAAGGATCCAAACCGGGTTATTCTTGGGTCGTCAATTAGTTTTACAAAAGTTGTTCGTTTTTTCTCGTCATCAGCTTCTTCTTCCGGATATTCATCGTTTTTGTATCGATTAAGATCTGATAAATCTTCCAACTGGCTGTCGGCTCCCACTCGCATGGATCTGAATTTGTAGAAATCAAATATATTGTATCCAGTACCAACCCTTTTGCTTTTATAAATAATTGATCCTTTTGAATCCAAGCGAATTAATATTGCAGTTAAAATTATGACAGGTGCTAAAACAATGATACATGTTGCTGAGATTACTACATCAAAAAGGCGCTTCATCTGTGGTAATTTGTAGATAACATCAGTGTTTTCCAGTACAGAAAGCTGTGGTCTGATCAATTTGAATTTAACTAAAAAATGGAGTCTTTCTATCAGATGTTCAATAGGGAAGGGCATGATATAAAAGTCGTGCACCTTTAATTTTAAAGCACTTGCTTTCCACACTTTATCCTTTTCAGATGCAATCAGCACAATGATCAACTCACGATAAAGTGGATTTTTCTTAATCTTCTCAATGAATTTAAAACATTTCCCCTCAGAATCAGTTTCAATCAGTATTACATCAGGTAAAGTTAAAATTGACTGATTATCCAGGTAGTCCTGAAGTTCTTCTAAGGAATGGTGCTTATTTATGAAAAATTCGGATGGTAAATCATTAATTAGCAAGGATGTAGAATCTGTGCCCATGTAAGCAATGCTTAAATGATGTACAGTGTTGGTATCCCTCCCTTGCTTAATTATTTGCGACATTATGCTTTTGGAGTGTTTCAGTTATTGATGACTTTAATTCAGTAGGATTGAAAGGTTTTTTAAAATAACAATCTGCCCGGAATGGCATTTGCTCAACAATCTTATCAAGATTATCAGCCCCGGATAGAAGAATTACAGGGGTATCCCTGTAAAATCCACTAATTTTCAGGTTTCTTATAAATGAACCACCATCAATATAAGGCATTTCCAAATCAGAAATGATCAGTGCAGGATCATTACCATCTTCAAGCCAACTTATAGCATCTGCGCCATTTTGTTTAATCACAAGATCATAGTCTTTTGACAGTATGAAATTAAGCAGTTTTAATATGCTCAACTCATCATCTACAACCAGAATTTGTTTTTTCATAATTTAAATAGCCCTGCCTTCTCATTGAATGAGATTTATTTCAATAAATACTTATCTACCAGGCAATTCAAATGTTGAATACAGATATTAAAAGTACTTAATTATTGAAAATATATTAACCTTTAAAATAAAAATTAATTAAATAATTACTTACCAAATATTACAATGCTAATGCCAATTCAAATAAACTGCCTAAGAGCCTGTGGTGTGGTAAGTGTGGAAATTATTCCCGAAATAGTGTAGAAAAATTTCCACGATTATGGCAAAAATTTAACCTAAATTCCCAGGGTGTGGAGAGTATGTTAAGCTTGATTGATAGAAGGGAGAGTTGACACCCGATAGCTATCGGGTTGATAGTTAAGGTCCCTCCTGGTGGTACTCGGGATGACAGAGTGTTGAAATGGAATCAGCTACAACAGCAATACTTTTCCTAGAAGTAAGAATTTCCTATTTCAGATAACAGCTAACTGATAACAGCCAACATCTTGAGGTTATTTTGCTCCTATTGGATAGCCCTTCTCGATCCAGTTCTGTTTCAAATTTGTTGGCAGGTTAAGCAGTTTGCCATTTGTGAATCCCATGGTTTTTAGCATGTTTACCGCAGGGCGGATATTTGGACATTTTTCAAACGGACAGCAGCCACAGTAAACGACTAAAAAAGTGTTCTTTGGCAATTTTGACAGTGCATTATTTAACTTTTGGAGATTCTCTTTTTCGCTTACTCCACCCATATTTATAGCCCCTTTGATATTATCAACCACTCCAATGTTAAATATTTTAGGTTGATTAGCCTTGGGATTAGCGATAATTGCTGCCAACGCAGAAGGCTCGATCAGGTCTTTTTGAGTCCAATTGTCTTTTTTGTCTAATGCCTGATTGGCTCTGATGGTAGTTTGAGCCAGGCTCAAGCTAGTTGCTGATATGAAAAATAATATGGTGTAAAAAAGAATTTTCATGTTGTTTTTTCGGTTAATTAATTACAAAATTAAGCATTTCTAAATAAGGGAGGTTAAAATTCTTACTAATATGTTCTTTTATCTGCTCAGAGCATTCAAGAAGTTAAGCATTTCAGTATTATCATAATCTGCCATCCCACTATGCTGAAAAACGATATCTCCTTTCGGTCCTACAATTACTGTTGTAGGGAGACTGCCGCTAAAAATATGTTCGGGGATTGCCGACTCACTCGAATAGACTTTTAGTTGGTAGGAGTGTTTTTTCATAAACTTAACAGATGATACAATTTTATTGTCAACGTCTACCATTATAAAATTGACTTTATCCTTGTTCTTAATCTTCGAAGACAATGAATTTATTGATGGCATTTCGGCACGACATGGGGGGCACCAGGTTGCCCAAAAATTGATAAAGTAAACTTCACCTTTATTTTCGCCCAGTTTAAGCAGCTCTCCATCTTCTGATCTGAAAGTCAGATCAGAAGGTACGGATTTGCTTATTTTTAGATCTGAAGAGGGCGCATCGGCATTATAAAGCCCGGTACTCATAAGCCCCTTGATGAGGAGTGTCCTCGCATCAGCACTAAAGAACATAATACCTGCAAAAAGCACAAATAAGATATTACCGATATTTGTTTTGACAAATCTTAAAAATCCCATTCTTTATCTGTTTTTGGTTCCTGGCAAGTTAACACCTTTCATTACGCCTATTTGTAACATTAGTTACAATGCTTTTTAATTACGAGGGGATTTTGAGCAATAATGTACAGAAGGATGTCCATTATTTTCTACACTTTTCTAACAAGTTCAGGTCAATATCTTCTTAGCTAAGTCATTAATCTGCAATAATTTACAGGATTAGCACTCAAATAACTTTTGTAGAGCACTTTTAGGAATTAAGCTTAATAATCTGACAATCATTTGATCAAAGGAAAAACATTTGGTCTGATTTTCGAGTATAATTAATTAATCTGTTAAAATTATATCGGTATGGTAAAAAGTAAAATAGCCGCGATAAAAGACTGGATCAAAACAATGGGATTTGAATTGATAAAATCGCATGATTTGAGTGGCGAAGAAGTTAAAATTAACTACTACAGTTTGGGTAATTTTGGTATTTACGAGGAAATATCGAATAAGAAATTGGCTGGCCGGGCTACGGGGACAAAAATGCGATTTATTTCATGGAACCCATGGGGAATTGATTTTGAAGTTAGCTCCCTTAAAGATTTGGTAGACGCTTATCAGGATTCTAAATCCCTAAGTCCAGAGATACCTTAATGACTTAATTATAGGATGAACTATCTGAATAAACTAGATTCCGTTTTTTAAAATAAACCGGGATAGTTCTTCGATAGGATGTTTCAGGATTTTCCCTACTTTAATTTCGTTTGCAGTACAGAGCTCTTTCAGGATGTCTGAGAAATGATATGCAATTGAGCCTACAAAATGGCAGGTTTGATCCCTGTAATCGGGATAAGATTTGATGTTTGTTTCTATAAATTCACTGAATCCTTTTTTTAAGGTATCAATAATAAAGGGGTGGCTGATATGTTCACTTAGAAAGGGTGCGAAAGATGCCAGATAGAAATTTGGTGCGGGTTCCTGGTAAACATGCTTAATGATCGACTCTTTATCGATTTTATAGATTGCATCAAAGCTAACAGAAAGCTCTGTTGGCATCCGTCCATATAAGAAACTGGCAATTAATTGCCTTCCGAGCCAGGTTCCTGAACCTTCATCGCCAAGAATATATCCCAAACCATGCTTACTTTCATGGATTTTTGATCCGTCGAAATAGGTAATGTTAGATCCTGTACCGATTATACAACAGATTCCTTTTGAATTGCCTGCAGTGGCATAAATGGATGCAATGATATCTATATCAACACTGACAAATGCGTTTTTAAATATTTTAGATAGAGCGTTGGATATATGTTCACGTCGGTCCGGGCTTGAACAGCCTGCTCCGAAAAAGTATATTTCGTTTACCTGATCTGTATAAGGCTGTATTGCAGGAGTATTCTGGAATATTTTGATAATATCTTTCTCAGACAGGAAGAATGGATTGATGCCACTTGTTCTGAAAGGTATGGTTTCAGTATCTGAAAGCGTTAATATCCAGTCGGCTTTGCTTGAGCCGCTGTCTGCAACTAATAACATATTTAAATTTCCTGAAGAATTTGACTTGTAAGTGGTTTGCCAATAAACTTGGATACGAGGTGATTTTCTTTCACTCTTCTTATGTCTTTTGGATCCAGAGATGAGGTGAGAACATAAATCTTAATTTTATCGGGTCCCAGATCAGGCAACTCAGTTAATGCCTTAAGAAATTCAAAACCGTTCATTAAGGGCATTCTCAGATCCAAAAAAATGACCTCGGGAAGTTCCTTACCTTCAAGGTATAAATCCCGTATGTATTTATAGGCTTCTTTTGGTGATTCGATTACGGTAATAGACTCTGCAAAATTGCCATTATCTAAAATCTTTCGATTGATCAGATTGTCTATGTAGCTATCATCTACAAGTAATACACTTTTGTATTTGAAGGTAATCATCAAATCAAAATTACTAATTCTTTACACTTAAGCAAGAGAATTAGAATTATAGGTCTTTTACTGAAGATTAAGTTTTCCTGAGAGCTGCATTAATGCTACCTCTGCCAGTTTAGCTTCGAATTGTGCATTGGTATAACGAGCATTTGCATCAATATAGTTTCGCTGAGCTTCTCTGAATTCAAGCGGTGCAACACTTCCCAGTCTGAATTTTTCGAGAGTGATATCCATGTTTTGTCTTGCTACTTCCAGGTTCTGACGTTCAAGTTTCACCAGTTGCAGGTTAGTCTGGAAGGTTTGGAACAAAGAGCTTAATTGTGAAGTGATAGACTGATTTAGCTTTTCATATTGTAACTGACTGTTTTCTATTTGAAGAGAGGCATTCTTTTCTGCTCTCTTTTGCAAATGGCCATTAAAAATATTAATTGAAGCAGTGAGACCGTAGTTAAGACCCCTTCCCACCGAATTTCTGGCAAAACCAAGTTCAGAAGTTGATCGGTTAAAGTTATAACCTGTATTCAGGTTTATTCCCGGATACCGGTTTGCCTTAACTTCTCTAAGATTGATTTCTGAAATTCGTTTATTAATCAATGCTAATTGTAGTGATGGATTTAGCTGAGCTGCAGAATTTTGTAATTCAGGAAGCATGAGACTATTGCCAATAATTATGGTGTCTGACACTGAGAAATCGGTATTAATATCTCTTGCCAGAAGTTCATTGAGTTTAATTTTTGTATTGCGGTACTGGTCAATTTGTCTAAGGAGGTTGGTGGTATCTGTATTCAGGTCAACAGAAGCGGCCAGCACTTCAAGTTTAGCAGCTTTCCCAATAGTGTACCTGCTTTTAGAATTCCGGAGTCTGATTCTGGATATTTCAAGTGCACCGCCGAGTGCTTTGATTTGCTGTTGCTGCTGAACCAGATCATAATAGTTGTTAATAACATCAGCAAGTGTTGTCTGAACTGCCAGTTTGAAGTTTGCTTCACCTAAGTTTTCAAGTTCCTTCAGTCTGTCATATCGGGCGAACATTTGAAAACCGTCAAACACTTGCCAGTTAACAACGGGTCCATAAACCAGATTGGTATTTTTTGCACCATTTCTTTCCTGTGATATTCCGCTGGAAAGTGTTTGTTTCGTATTTGAAACGGTATTGTTTGTACTTAAATTTCCTGTTACTACAGGAAGCATGCCCGCATTAGCCCTGTTCACATTATTTTTGGCCTGCTCAACCTCATTCTTGTTCAACTTGATATCATAGTTGTTTTCCAATGCGGTCTGCACCGCCTGCTCCAGACTAAGTCGTTCCTGCGCATGGATGCTTGAAATGTGCAATAGGCATGCAAAAATTAGTAGAATACTGAATTTAATTTTTTTTCTGTTCATATGTATTAATATCCCAATGATAAAGCCTCTTAATAAGCCTGATCCTAGTGTATTTATTAAGCATTAATCAATTCTGCTTCAAGAACTGCTTCTGGTTTTCCTGTTATCTCCGGAAGCGGTTTATGTTTTTTCGACCACATTGAATAAACTGCTGGGATTACGTATAGCGTTAAGATCAAAGAGAAAAGTGTACCACCTATAATTACAATCCCCATACTCATTCTGCTTTTTGCAGCTGCACCCAAAGCCATGGCTATTGGTAATGCACCTAAGGCAATTGCCAGACTTGTCATCAGGATTGGCCTTAATCGTGCTACTGATGCTTCTATAATCGCCTCACCTAAAGGCATTCCCTGTTCTTTCAATTGGTTTGCAAACTCCACAATCAAAATACCATTCTTGGTAACGAGCCCAATGAGCATGATCGTTCCGATCTGGCTAAAGATATTCCAGGTTTGTCCGAATAACCAGAGAGAAAGGAAGGCACCGGCCACAGCCATTGGCACTGTCAGGATAATAATGAATGGATCAATGAAGCTTTCGAACTGGGCGGCCAGAATCAGGTAGACTAATAGCAAGGCTAGTGTAAATGCAAAAAGGGTATTCGAAGAACTCTCTCTGTAATCACGTGATTCTCCACCAAGATCGGTAGTAAATGTATCACCCAGTATTTTTGCAGCTGCTTTGTCCATTACATCAATTCCGTCGCCAATGCTTTTTCCCGGAGCCAGGCCTGCGGACACTGTTGCGGACATGAATCGGTTGTTATGATACAATTGGGGAGGGGTACTCGTTTCCTGTACTGTAACCAGATTATCGAGCTGTATAAGCTCCCCTTTGTTATTTCGTACAAAAATAGAGGTCAGATCCAATGGGTCATTACGGTCGGGTCGGTCATATTGACCGATAACCTGATATTGCCTGCCGTTCATCTGGAAATAAGCAAATCGCTGTCCGCTAAGTGCAAATTGCAGGGTTTGAGCAACATTAAGTACCGATACACCCAGGTTTCTGGATTTTTCACGATCAATAGTGATATTAATTTCAGGTTTATTAAATTTCAGATTTGCGTCAGTTGCGGTAAAAGTTGGGTCCTGACTGATCTCTTCCATGAACAGCGGTAACTTTTCACGAAGCTTTTCAAAATTTGGAGCCTGAATAATGTAATTCACCGGTAAACCCCCACGACGGGTAACTGAAATTGTGGGCTGCTGGATTACAAATACACGGCCCTCTGTATAGGGCTTGGTAATTTTTGTCAATCTTTCAGCAACTTGTGCTTGTGAAGTTTGCCTTTCTGATGGTTCGCTCAAACGAATTCTTAAAAATCCGGTGTTTGCTGCTCCTGAACCACTAAATCCCGGAGAAGTTACCATAAGGTTAAATTCTTTCTCCGGAATAGAATCCTCTACCAGTTTGGAAAGCTCAAGAATGAAGTTATCAGTATATTCGTAAGATGAGCCCTCTGGGGTTGTAACCTGCATACTAACTGCTGCACGGTCATCATAAGGTGCGGTCTCTTTTTGAAGAACTGTCCAAAAGAGTGCGATAAGACCGATACAAACAATAATGATTGGAAATGCAACCCAGCGTTTCTTCATGAAATTTTTCAGGGAACTTGCGTAACCTGAGGTCATACTCTCAAAATAGGGTTCTGACCAATTGTAGAATTTGGTTTTCTTTTTATTGGCCTTCATCATATAAGCATTCAGCATCGGTGTTAAAGACAGCGATACAAATGCAGATATTAATACTGCAGCCCCGATGACGACCCCGAATTCGCGGAAGAGACGCCCGACAAATCCTTCCAGAAAAATTACCGGAAGGAATACTGCAGCAAGGGTTACAGAGATTGAAATTACCGCAAAAAAGATCTCATTTGAGCCCTTTATGGCTGCTTCAATTGGACTGTATCCTTCTTCAAGTTTTTTAAAGATGTTTTCTGTAACAACAATTCCATCATCCACAACCAAACCGGTAGCCAATACAACTGCGAGCAGAGTAAGTACATTGATGGAAAATCCAAACAGGTACATAATGAAGAAAGTTGATATCAATGATACCGGTATATCGATCAATGGCCTGAATGCGATACTCCAGTCACGGAAGAAAAGAAATATGATCAGAATTACCAGGATCAGAGAGATTAATATTGTTTCGGCTACCTCGGTAACAGAGCGTTTTATAAATATGGTGGTATCCATTGCAATATCAGTCCTGAAATCTTCAGGAAGATCTTTCTTAATTTGCTCGTACCGTTTGTAGAATTCATTTGAGATTTCCAGATAATTTGAACCCGGTTGTGGAATCAAACCCATTCCAATCATCGGCGTACCGGATGAGCGAAGCATAGTCTCTTCATTTTCAGGCCCTAATACTGCAGTGCCGATATCTCTCAGACGAACAATATTATCCCCCGAACTTTGAATAATCAGATTATTGAACTCTTCTTCATTGGTGAGATTACCCAATGTCTTTACGGATAATTCGGTAGCGTTTCCGGTTATTTTACCCGAAGGTAATTCCACATTTTCGCGGTCAAGAGCATTTTTTACATCCAATGCTGTAAGCCTGTATGCCGCCAGTTTAGCCGGGTCTATCCAGATACGCATGGCAAAGCGTTTCTGCCCCCAGATCTGTATTCCACTAACTCCGGGAATGGTCTGAAGACGTTGAGAAATTACGTTCTCAGCATAATCACTCAGCTCCAATTGATTTCTGCGGTCACTCTGCAAGGTCATTGAAAGAATAGCTTCTGAGTTCGCATCAGCCTTAGATACTACCGGAAGTCCGTCGATGTCTTTTGGCAAGGTTCTTACAGCCTGAGAAACCTTATCTCTTACATCATTTGCAGCTTCTTCGAGTTCCTTATCAAGGTTGAATTCAATGTTAATATTACTTGTTCCCTGATTACTTGAAGAGGATATGTTTTTGATACCCTCAATACTGTTCAATGCTTTTTCAAGGGGTTCAGTAATCTGAGATTCAATGATATCTGAGTTTGCACCCGGATAGCTTGTTCGTACCGAAACAATCGGCGGATCGATGGATGGGAATTCCCTCACGCCTAAAAAATTGAAGCCAATGACGCCGAAAAGAACCAAAAGCAGATTCATAACGATTGCGAGTACTGGTCTTTTTATGCTGGTGGTTGACAAACTCATAGGACTATTTTCTTATTTTATCTGGTAAAATATGCTACTAAGCTTAAATTAATTTGTAACCTTAACTTTTACTGGCAGATCGTTTTTCAATGACATGATACCTGTTGTCAGGACTGTATCGCCAATGCTTAATCCCGAAAGGATTAATACCGATTTTTCGGTGCGGGTTCCTGTCTCAACCATAACTTCTTTGGCTTTTCCTTTCGAACTTACGTATACTTTTTTGCCCTGAAGAACAGGTACAATCGATTCTGTTGGTATTAAAATAGCGTCATTTATATTGCTAAGAGGCAAATCAATCTTAGCGAAAGATCCCGGTAGCAAATCCCCATTAGAATTGGAAGCTTTGGCTTTTAATTGCATGGTTCTGGTAGACATATCTATTCCTGGTTCAATCGCATAAACTGTACCAGTATAGGTGTTATTCGAGCCAGCGACTGTAAAGGAGATTTGTGTATTTAGTTTTATCGTACCTGCATATTTCTCAGGAATTGAAAATAAAATCTTAACTGGGTTAGTACTGACCAATCGGGCAATATTGCTTGAGGGGGTAATATATTCCCCTGCAGAAATTGTCCTTAATCCAATTTTACCACTGAATGGTGCGCGGATCAGAGTTTTAGCCAATTGTGCGCGGATAAGTTGTGTTTGAGATTGCAATGAGCGTAATTCTGAGAGGGCAACATCGTACTCTTCTTTACTGATTGCCTCTTTTTCAAGCAGCTTACCTGCACGATATTCTGTTTCCTGCGCTAATTTTTGCTTAGTTAAAGCCTGAGAAAGCTGAGCTTGCAGCTCAAGATCATTGATCTTTAACAATACCTTTCCCTTGGAGACGGTACTACCTTCGTTGAAAAGGATCTCGGTTACAAGGCCGGATACTTCGCTCCGAATATCAACCTGCTCGTTTGCTTCTATTGTACCAGCGATTGCAAGTGAGTTTGAAAAATTCTCTGCCTTAGTAACGATACCGTTTACGGTTAGTACAGAGGCTGGTAATTCTGATCCATGACCTGCGCCTGCACCTGCTTTTTGAGCTTTATTCTTATTCATTCGGTATGCTACAAATACAGCCAGCAGGATCACAAGAATTGTGTAAACGATATATTTAGTTTTCATCTGTTTCTTTTTTGATTTTTTAATGGTGATGAAGCCCGTCCGAACTGCTTGGCCGGGCGGGCTATCATGATTGGATAATTATATCCATGAAAGGTTTAAGCAAAATCATGATGGTTTCATGCAATTAATTATAGTTTTTTAATATAGAATGTGTTTTTTCCTCTAATTCGGGTGTATTGTCGATTAAATTAAACTGAATAGTTGTTAATACCTCGTTGAATATTTGCTTTTTAGACTCACAAATATTTTGAAATGCTACTTCATTCAGCTCTTTTATAGCCTCTCTGATGATTGGTATACTGCTTTCAGCTTTTGGGGTTAATCTGATGAGTTGTTCCCTACGGTCTTGTGGATTTTTTTCACGCATCGCATAGCCCCTTTCTTCCAGATAATCTAAAATTGTGACCATATAGGATTTATCGATATGTAAAATTTCGGCTAGTGCTTTTTGGGTTAGGTTTTCATCATGAGAATCTATTAAGATTAATACATAATGATACCTGTCTATAGATAACTGAGCAACCATTTTTGAAAGGGCACTCAGATATTTTTTAGAAACAGCTATAAATGGATTAGCTAGCGGTTCAAGCATATTAATAACACAAATCTATTTTTATACTTTGTAATTAGTTGGATGTAGCAACTATTTTACCGAACATTAACAGCCACTCCAATTTAAATTAAATCGAAAACTTACTTTTGCGATCGAACAATTATTTATAGAAGAATGAAATATTTTGTCTCTTTAATTTTTATTGCCCTTATGTCCAGCTCAGTTCTTGCCCAAAATAAAATTGCTTATGAGGTTTCCTTTACAGAACCTCAGGCTCATTATGCAGAGGTACTAATGAATATTTCTGGAGTTAAAGCTGCACATATCGATCTAAAAATGCCTGTTTGGACTCCGGGGTCTTATCTGATCAGGGAATTTTCAAAAAATGTGGAGGGTTTTAAAGCCTTTGGTTCAGGCGGTAAAGAACTTCCATTTGAAAAAATTAACAAAAACACCTGGAGAATCAGTAAAGCAAACTCCGGGATGATAAAAGTGAGTTACAGGGTATATTCTTTCGAAATATCTGTAAGGACAAGCTTTGTGGATGAATCGCATGCTTTTTTATCTCCAGCAGGAGTTTTTATGTATCCGGATGGTCAGCTGAATATAGCATCTGAGATCACAATCAATCCTCATAAATCCTGGTCTAAAATATCTACCGGTCTTGAAAAAGTGACTTCAAAGCCAAATACTTTTTATGCCCCTGATTTCGATGTGCTTTATGATTCACCTTTCGAAGTAGGGAATCAGGACATTTTTGAATTTGTTGCCGAGGAAGTACGGCATGAGGTTGCGATGTACGGAAGAGGAAACTATAACAAGGAGATTCTCAAGCGGGATATGGCAAAGATCGTTACAGAACAAACCAGGACTTTTGGTATTAATCCGAACAAGCGTTATGTGTTTATTGTTCATAATTTTAATTCCGGAAGTGGCGGACTTGAGCACCTGAATTCAACTGTTTTAGGAGCCAGCCGCAATTCATACAATACAGAGACAGGCCTTTTGAGGTTCCTGGGACTTGTTTCTCATGAGTATTTTCATATTTGGAACGTAAAGCGTTTGCGTCCGATAGCATTGGGGCCATTTAACTATGAGCAGGAGAATTACACCAGAAATCTTTGGATCGCTGAAGGTTTTACGGCTTATTATCAGGATATCTATACCAAAAGGGCTGGTTTACAAAGTCCGGATCGTTACCTGATGAATTTAGCCGCTTCGATTAGCTCTGTTGAAAATCA
This sequence comes from Daejeonella sp., assembly GCF_030684675.1. Lineage (GTDB taxonomy): Bacteria > Bacteroidota > Bacteroidia > Sphingobacteriales > Sphingobacteriaceae > Daejeonella. The sequence continues at coordinate 33,453 of NZ_JAUXXZ010000006.1, forward strand.
GCCGGGGAATCGGATTGAGACTGTTAGCGATGCTAGTTTTGATGCCTGGATTAAACAATATCGCCCAAATGAAAACTCTGCTAATTCCACTATTTCATATTATAGCAAGGGAGCTCTTATCGCTCTGATTATGGACCTTGAAACCATTTATTCTACTCAGGCAAAAGCCGGATTGGATGAAGTGATGAAGGCGATGTACGATGAGTATTATACAAAGAAAGGCCGGGGATATACGGATGCCGAGTTTAAAACAATGCTTGAAAAGGTAGCAGGAAAATCATTTGACGATGTTTACAAAGATTATGTTAACGGCGTAAAGACCATAGATTACAACAAATATTTTGCCTATGCCGGATTTACACTGATTGATGATGCGGCTAAAGGTAATGAAGCATATCTGGGAGCGTTAACAGCACTAAAAGATGGTAAGATCATAGTGACAAATGTAAGTCGCCAGAGCCCGGCATGGATTGCCGGGCTGAATGTGAATGACGAGATACTTTCCATAGATGGAAACCGTATAAATAATGTTTCGGATCCCAGATTATCAGAAGTTGAGAAATTCATATCCACTAAAAGTCCCGGTGAAAAAATATTGATATCATTTAATCGTGACGGATTGATAAGACAGACTGAAGTGACGCTGGTTAGAAATCCAAATCATAGATTTAGAATTGCTTCTTTATCAAATCTTACTGAAGCACAGATTGCTGTGAGGAAGAGGTGGTTGAAACTTTAATAATTGAGAATTGAGAGTGGAGAATTGAGAATGGGTAACGCGGCCCCTCCAGGCTAATGGTTTATCCTGATAACAGACAACAGATAACAGACAACAAAGAAAAGGGCTGCTTCATATGACGCAGCCCCTTTTTTTTTAGAAAGTAAGTCTAATTGCAAGACCTACATCTCCGGTACGAAAATCCGTATTTGGAGTTAATTCGAAACGCGGTCTCCAATCGATAGCAAGGTTTAGCGGAGCTCCTTCAATTTTATAATCCAGACCCAGCACACCATCAGCACTTAACCAAAGGTCACCTTCGAAATCCCTTCTTTTATAAGATCCGATACTACCACCACCGCCGTAATACCAAAGCAGACCAGGGGCACCTTCAATAGGATTATGAACTTCGTAAAGTCCGGTCAACAGAAATCTTTTGAGATCATCATTGTTTCTGAATGATAAATTAAGGTCTAAGGCCTTGTTTGTATTTAAAAACGTTTTGTAGTTTAAGCCATTGTAAGACCCAAGTCTTACTCCGATGGCATTCTCATAAGTTTGTGCTTGTGAGTTTGAATTGGCAAGAAAAATAAATCCTGCAGTTAAACATAGTAGAAATAGCTTGTTCATAATCATAATTATTTATAAACAGTAGTTTTCAAATACAGTGCCATAGCAGAGTTTTTCTGACAGAAATTAAATTTTGTCATGATATTTAATCTTACATTTTGCCAATCACATGAAGCACACAACTTTATATCAGGGAGAATTTATTTCTTAAGCAGACCTTATTTATTTTTAGCTATTTTGCTAAATTACATTTTACAAAGAATAGAAGTTATGGCAGAAATTACACGTGTTTTTGATCTTTTGGAGCATTCGCTTGAAAAGCACCGGAAAGATGATATGGTGGCCGCAAAGCAAAATGGTATTTGGAATAAATATTCGACAGAAAAATTTGTTGCGCAGGTAAATTCAGTAAGTCAGGGATTAATTGCTTCGGGGATCAAAAAGGATAACAAGGTTGCAATTATGTCAGCTAACCGTCCTGAATGGAATATTTGCGATTTCGGAATCATGCAGATCGGGGCAACTCAGGTACCCATGTATCCAACACTTGCCGAGAACGATATCAAGTTTATACTCAGAGATGCAGATGTAAAAATAGTATTCGTTTCTGAATCTGTACTGTATGAAAAACTGAACAATGTCAGAAAAACTGAGGGGCTCGACTTTAAGATATTTAGTTTTGATAGCATTGAAGGAGTACCACACTGGCAGGAATTGATTGAGATTGGAGAGCGGGCTGAACCTGTAAATCTTCAGGTTTATCGCGATCGTATACTCCCTGAAGATCTGCTGACTTTAATATATACATCGGGGACTACCGGAACACCAAAAGGAGTCATGCTGACACATAGCAATCTGGTAAGTAATGTGATTGCCTCTTCTGTATTGTACCCTGAGGGCTTCAAAAAAGCACTAAGTTTTCTTCCGCTCTCACATATTTTTGAGCGGATGGTGCTTTACATGTACTTCTACTTAGGGGTATCGGTATATTACGCCCAGAGTATGGAAACCATAGCTGCAGATCTTGTAGAAGTTAAACCGCATGGTTTTACAACAGTTCCCCGCCTTCTCGAAAAAGTATACGACAGAATAGTAGCCAAAGGCTCTGAATTAACAGGAGTAAAAAAGCAATTATTTTTTTGGGCATTAAACCTCGGACTCAGGTATGAAATGAATGGAGCAAACGGTCTCTGGTATGAAATTCAATTAAAACTAGCTAATAAGCTGATTTTCAATAAATGGCGTGATGCTTTGGGTGGCAATATTCTGGCCGTAGTATCGGGTGGTGCTGCTTTGCAATCGCGTCTTGCGCGGGTTTTTTGGGCTGCAGGTATGCCGGTTCTGGAGGGCTATGGTCTAACAGAAACTTCTCCTGTAATTGCAGTAAACGGTCTGACTGTAGGTGCTGCAAAATTCACGACGGTTGGGAAGGCTATCCGGGATGTGGAGATAAAAATTGCCGAAGATGGAGAAATATTATGTAAAGGTCCAAATGTGATGAAGGGCTATTATAATCGTCCGGATCTAAGTGATGAGGTGATTGATAAGGATGGGTTCTTCCATACCGGGGATATTGGGGAATTGGTTGATGGTCAATACCTTAGAATAACCGACCGTAAAAAGGAGATCTTTAAAACAGCTGGTGGAAAATATATAGCACCACAGATACTCGAAAATAAATTCAAGGAATCACCTTATATCGAGCAAATGATAGTAATCGGGGAGAATGAGCGGTTCCCGGCGGCTTTAATTCTACCTAATTTTTCTGCATTATCTGCATGGTGCAGCCGATCAGGAATACCATTCAGCAATAATGCAGATATGATCAAAGATCAAAGGGTAATTGATAAAATTCAATCTGTTATTGATCATTTCAATAAAGATTTTGGACATTGGGAGCAAGTTAAAAAATTTGAACTGCTGACAGAAGATTGGAGTATCGATGGAGGAGAACTTACTCCAAAACTAAGTTTGAAAAGGAAAGTTATCTTACAGAAATATAAAGATCAGGTTGAAAAAATATATAAAAATGCATAGAAATACAGCAATGAGATTTATGAAGGGAACAAGTTTATTAATTGTCCTGGGTATTCTGCTTTCGGGATGTCTTGGCGGAAGCCTCTCTAAAAATAATTCCGGTGAATATAAAAATGGTGTGGTCGTTTCTGCCCATCCATCTTCCTCGAAAGTAGGTTTGGATATCCTCAAAAAAGGTGGAAATGCGGTTGATGCTGCGGTTGCAGTGCAATTTGCTCTGGCGGTGGTTTATCCCGGCGCCGGTAATTTAGGTGGAGGAGGATTCATGGTATACCGCTCTGCAAGCGGAGAACTGGCAACGCTGGATTTTCGCGAAAAAGCCCCGGGAATGGCAAGTCGTGATATGTACCTCGACTCTGCCGGTAATGCCATTACAGATAAGAGTTTATACGGACACCTTGCCGCCGGTGTACCCGGAAGTGTTGATGGTATGGTTAAGGCTCATGAAAAGTTCGGTAAATTAAGCTGGGCAGAAGTTGTACAACCTGCATTGGATCTTGCCAGAAAGGGATTCCCAGTCACTGATGAACAGGTAGAAGAGTTTACAGAATTGCAGGAAGGAATCAAAAAATACAATCCGGGTAAATCATACTTTATTAAGGAAAAATGGGAAAAAGGTGATCTTTGGGTTCAGGATGATCTTGCTAAAGCTCTGGAACTGATCCGGGATAAAGGCCGTGAAGGATTTTACGCGGGTGAAGTGGCAGATCATATAGAAGCTGAGATGAAAAGGGGTGGTGGTTTGATCAGCAAAGAGGATTTAAAGAATTATCAGTCGCAATGGCGCGAACCTTTGGTTGGAAACTACAAAGATTATAAGATAATTACTATGCCACCATCATCAAGTGGTGGCATTGCTTTGCTGCAACTTTTGAATTCTGTTGAAGAATACCCACTCAGGAGATGGGGACATAACTCCGACTCCACCGTTCAGATTATGGTTGAGGCTGAGCGTAGGGTTTATGCCGACAGGGCAAGCCATCTTGGCGACCCTGATTTTTATAAGGTACCCCAGAAATATCTGGTTAGTCCGATCTATTCAAAGTACAGAATGAAAGATTTTAATTGGGAGAAAGCAACACTTAGCTCTGATATTAAAGCAGGAGAAATGCCAAAGGAAAGTGAAGAGACTACCCATTTCTCTATTGTTGACCGGGATGGAAATGCGGTATCAGTGACTACAACACTGAATGGTGGTTATGGCTCAATGGTATTTGTGAAAGGAGCAGGCTTCCTTTTAAATAATGAGATGGATGATTTTTCAGTAAAGCCGGGCACTCCTAATATGTTCGGAATGCTTGGAGGAGAAGCCAACGCGATTGTTCCCGGAAAACGAATGCTTAGCTCAATGACCCCAACTATTCTGGAAAAAGGAGGTGAACTGTTCATGATTGTTGGAACACCAGGCGGCTCAACTATTATTACTTCTGTTTTTCAAACTATATTGAACGTACTTGAATTTGATATGGGAATGCAGGCTGCGGTAAATGCGAAGAAATTCCATCATCAGTGGTATCCGGATGTGGTTACCTTTGAAAAAGCTGGATTAGATTCCCTGGTCAGGCAAAAGCTGAAGAAAAAGGGCTATACCTTTAAGGAAAGAAGAGCAATTGGCCGTGTTGATGCGATCCTTAAAACCCAATGGGGTTATTATGAGGGTGGCGCTGACCCCCGGGGTGATGACACCAAGATGGGCTGGTAACGCTCTGACCTTTGAAAATCCAGGATTACAGTTTAGGTTTTCCCTCTGGTCGGTGTTCTCACCGTACCATGGCACTCGCACATTCCATAGTTGGCGAAAATACCGACCAAAGGAACATCAGGGATTAAATCTCAGACTCTGCTTTTTTGCTTCCCTTTTGCGGAAATAAGAACTGTGATCAGAAAGTGGAGCAACACCAACGTCAATAACAAAAATTTTATTCCTGCAAAGATAAAAGCTGCACCCGCATATAAATCATCAGGGCCGGAATTGATAAGTTGTAGTAGTGAAAGGTTCTCCAGGAAATCACAAGCAACTGCAGCAAGGGCCATATTGCTCATAATTCTGAATTTGTTTAAGGGATGATCTTTATCCAGTCTTCCGCATGCCCATGCACTGCCATAAAACAATGTAGCTCCATACAGAAGCGGGAAGATAAAGTCGAGATAAATGCTTAGTGTCATCAATTCTGTATGGCCTAAGGTCTCCAGCTTGTTAAGAAACAGTTCTGCATTTGCGGCTGTTCCAATAAATTCAAAAGTGAGAATACTGCCCGGATCAAGAGGGGCAGTCATGCTCCGCATCAGAATGATCCATCCCAAAGTTATCAGTAAAAGAATGGTGAATCTCAGGCCTTTATTTTTCATAGATTTTTATTTTTTGATTCAATCTTTAAAGGGGTACTTACGGATTGAACTCTGGCTCATCCCGTCTTTTTCATATATCGCTATACAATTCTTCTTAAAGCGTTCTGCTATATTAATTTCTCCGAAACTCAATTCTTCTGGTAGATCAGTGTTGTTAAGAAAAAAGTAGATTCTGGTTGTTCCGTATTTTGTATGAGGCATATAATTGCCATACTGCTCCATCTCATCCCAATTTTCAGTCTTAAGACTCACCACATAGATTCTGATTACCGGACCTGTGTTCTGTTCATTTCGAATAAATGCTACTTCTTTAAAGTCACTTTTAAGGTCTTTTATTCCGGGTTCTGTAATGGTGTTCCAAATTATCGCAACAACTATTAATATTGATACAACAAGGATATAGACTTTATATTTCTTCATTTATTCCCAAAGCTAAGCTTAAATATACAATTCATAGTTTCTGCCCGCTGAAAAAAAAAGCATAATTGCTCTTGTTTTATATTTATCTATTTTATACATTTGCTATGCTTGCATAGTAAATTTGAATGAAACCTGAAGAAACTGTAGATTATTTTTTAAAAATTGTTTGGCAAACGGTTGCTAATAAATACAATCAGATTGCTGCAGATTATGGAATAACACAGGCTCTGGGTTACATGCTGATTAATATACATGAAGAGGGTACGGCAGTTTCGCAAATTGCGGCCTTGTCGGGTGTGAAATCTACAAGTCTGTCGAGAATGCTAAAGAATATGGAAGAGCTCGGTCTGATTTACAGGGAGACAGATTCAAATGATAAGCGTTCTGTTAAGATATTTTTGACTCCATTCGGTATTGAAAAGCGGCAGATTGCCAAAGATGTCGTGAGAAAATTTAATGAGTATCTCAATGCACATATTTCCGATAAGGAAAGGCTTAAACTCATTAATACATTAAACAAGATAAATCAACTAACCACTGATTATAAACCTCAGTTTTGCTACCCGGAAATTCCGGGTAGTAAAACCTGAAAAAGAGTATTATGAATCCAAGTTCGGGGTTTAAACATCAAAGGTAACATCTGCATCAGCGGGATAATAAACAAAAAATAGACAGATGAAACGAGTCATCAGAAAAGTAGCGGTATTGGGTTCGGGTATAATGGGATCCCGCATTGCATGCCACTTTGCGAATATTGGTGTTGAAGTATTGCTGCTTGACATGGTGCCGAAAGAGCTGACAGCCGAGGAGCAGGCAAAAGGTGCTGATCTGAATTCTAAAGCAGTCAGAAATAGAATTGTCAATTCAGCTCTTGAAAGTACTTTAAAGGCTAATCCATCTGCTGTTTTCTCCAAAAAAGTTGCTGTCAATATATCTACGGGCAATTTCGATGACAATATGAAAGATATTGCATCCTGCGATTGGGTGATAGAGGTTGTTGTCGAGAGGCTTGATATTAAAAAATTGATTTATGATCAGGTAGAAAAATTCAGAACTCCGGGAACTCTGATCAGTTCTAATACTTCAGGAATTCCGATTCACTTAATGGCTGAAGGACACTCAGAAGATTTTCGTTCGCACTTCTGCGGCACTCACTTCTTTAATCCACCGCGATACCTGCGTTTGCTTGAAATCATCCCAACCGCTCAGACAAAACCTGAGATTATTGATTTCCTGATGCATTATGGCGATAAATTTCTGGGTAAAACCACAGTATTATGTAAAGATACTCCTGCCTTTATAGCCAACCGTGTTGGTGTTTATTCGATCATGGCACTCCTGCACCTTGTTGAGAAAATGGATCTTTCGGTTGAGGAGGTTGATAAATATACCGGACCTGCCCTGGGCCGACCAAAATCGGCGACTTTTCGTACTACGGATGTAGTCGGACTAGACACGATGATCAATGTAGCCGGTGGATTATATAACAATCTCCCTGATGATAAAGCGCATGATCTGTTTGAACTTCCTGGCTATGTTAAGAAAATGCAGGAGAACAAATGGCTTGGAGATAAAACAAAGCAGGGTTTTTATAAAAAAGTAAAAGGTACTGACGGGAAATCTGAAATTCTGGCTCTTGATCTTAAAACATTAGAATATAAAGCTCAGCAGAAAATAAAATCGTCAACACTTGAGGCTACAAAGCTGGTTGAAAATTTGCCTGAGCGGATGAAAGTTTTTGCTAATGGAACTGATAAGGCTGCTGATTTCTTCCGCCATTCTTTTTTCGGACTTTTTGAATATGTTTCTGACCGTATTCCTGAAATTTCTGATGAATTATACCGCATTGACGATGCAATGAGAGCCGGTTTTGGCTGGGAACTCGGACCATTTGAGGTATGGGATGCAATCGGCGTAAAGAAAGCTATTGAAGGAATGAAGAAATATGGTAATGAGGCATCAGCATGGGTTCATGAGATGCTTCAGGCCGGAAATGAGTCGTTTTATAAGGTTGAGAATGGTCTTAAGAAGTATTATGATATTCCGTCAAAATCTTATAAACCGGTTCCCGGGACTGATTCTTTTATTATTCTTGATAATATTCGTCAAACAAATACAATCTGGAAAAATTCAGGAACTACAATTACCGATCTGGGAGATGGAATACTGAATGTTGAATTTCACACCAAAATGAATACGATTGGCGGTGAGGTTATTCAGGGATTAAATAAAGCAATTGATCTGGCAGAAAAAGATTACAGGGGCCTGGTTGTTGGGAATGACGGTGCCAATTTTTCGGCTGGCGCGAATATCGGAATGATATTTATGGCTGCTGTAGAACAGGATTGGGATGAGATCAACATTGCAATTAAGATGTTTCAGAATACGATGATGCGGATGCGTTATTCAAGTATTCCGGTTGTGGCCGCTCCACATAATCTTACTTTGGGAGGTGGTTGTGAGTTATGTCTGCATGCAGATTTTGTTCAGGCTAATGCCGAAACTTATATGGGACTGGTTGAATTTGGGGTAGGATTAATTCCGGGTGGAGGAGGTTCAAAAGAGTTTGCCCTTCGTTTATCGGACGACTTCAAAGAGGGTCAGATAGAGCAGGCAGCACTCAGGGAGCGTTTTTTAACCATCGGACAGGCTAAAGTTTCTACTTCAGCAGTTGAAGCAGTAGAACTCGGTTACCTGCAAAAGGATAAGTTCGGCATAAGCATGAATCGTAACCGATTGATCGTCGACGCTAAGGAGAAAGCAATTGAACTTGCTGATGCAGGATATACCAAACCTGTTCAGCGCAAAGATATCAGGGTATTGGGTAAGCAGGGGATGGGTATTGTTTATGCAGGAGCAAATTCCATGTTCGCCGGAAATTTTATCTCAGAACACGATAAGAAGATATCTGAAAAATTGGGCTATGTTTTGTGCGGAGGAAACCTCTCACAACCAAGCTTGGTTTCAGAGCAATATTTACTCGATCTGGAAAGGGAAGTTTTCCTTTCACTTTGCGGAGAGAAGAAAACACTCGAGAGAATACAGAGTATTCTGACTAAGGGCAAGCCGTTGAGAAATTAGTATTGAGTAGTTAGTATTGAGTATTGAGTATTGAGAAAGCGGGGCGCATAAATCTGAGGGATATGCATAAGTACAAGGAATTGAAATTGTGGCAAAAGTCAATTGATCTAGTGACTTCTGTTTATTTGTTGACTCGTTCTTTTCCACAGGAAGAAAAATTTGGATTAGTTTCCCAAATTAACCGATCTGCAGTTTCAATCCCATCCAACATAGCTGAAGGTGCCGGGCGAAATTCAGATAAGGAGTTTATCCAATTTTTGTCAATTGCTCAAGCATCATCTTATGAACTGGAAACTCAATTAATTATATCAAAGAATTTAAATTATTTAACAATTGAAGAACTAAATCATTTATCTGAGCAAATCGAAGAAGTTCAAAAGATGAATTACTCTATTCAATTAAAATTTAAGCAGAAGGTTTGAGTACATAGCCCCAATTATTATGTACTCAATACTCAATACTAACTACTCAATACTATAGGAATGGAAGAAGCATATATCATAGCCGCATACAGAACCGCAGTTGGAAAAGCACCCCGCGGAGTATTTCGTTTTACCCGGGCTGATGATCTGGCGGCAGAAGTGGTCAGATATCTCGTGGCATCAGTACCTGATCTTGATAAGGACCAGATCGATGATGTTATCATCGGAAATGCTACTCCCGAAGCGGAGCAGGGATTGAATATTGCCCGTATGATCTCTTTAATGGGCCTGGATACGGATAAAGTTCCGGGTGTTACAGTGAACCGTTACTGTGCTTCCGGATTGGAGACTATAGCCATTGCGACCGCGAAAATAAGGTCGGGTATGGCTGATTGTATCGTTGCCGGTGGTGTTGAAGTGATGTCGGGTATGCCTTTCGGGGGTTGGAAACTTGTTCCGAATGCGGATGTTGCAAAAAATAATCCTGAATGGTATTGGGGAATGGGTCTTACAGCCGAGGCCGTTGCCAAAGAATATAAGGTTAGCCGGGAAGATCAGGATGAGTTTTCTTTTTATTCGCATCAAAAAGCCATTGCAGCAATAAAGAATGGCCACCTTAAAGACGGACTGATTCCGATTACCATTAAGGAAACCTATCTGGATGAAAATTTAAAGCAGAAAACAAGGGAATTTATTGTTGATACAGATGAAGGCCCGAGGGCTGATACCGCAATTGATAAGCTCGCAAATCTCAAACCGGTATTTGCTGCCGGCGGTTCAGTTACTGCAGGTAATTCATCCCAAACATCTGATGGGGCAGCCTTCGTATTGGTGGTTTCAGAAAAAATGTTGAAGAAATTAAATGTACAGCCAATTGCGCGCCTGGTAAGTTATGGAGTTGCAGGAGTGCCGCCAAGAATCATGGGTATCGGTCCGATAGAGGCTATTCCATTGGCCTTGAAAAAGGCAGGTATGAAGCAGCAGGATCTGGATCTCATTGAGCTGAATGAAGCCTTTGCTTCTCAATCTCTTGCTGTGATAAGAACACTGGACTTAGATCAGGACAAAGTAAACGTTAATGGCGGTGCTATAGCCCTTGGTCATCCCCTGGGTTGTACAGGTTCAAAACTGTCTGTTCAGCTTTTCAATGAACTGAAGCGAAGAGAAAAGAAATTTGGAATGGTTACCATGTGTGTTGGAACAGGGCAGGGAGCAGCGGGGATATTTGAGGTGATGTAGATATGGAAATTGAGAGTGGAGAATTGAGAATTGAGAATGGAATAGGGATAATGGATACTACTAGTATTTAAATTTTAGCAGGATGTCATCCTGAGTGTAACGAAGGAACTTAGCCATATTTAGAGAAGAGTGACATTGACAAAAGCTATTAGGGGCTAAGATCCCTCCTGCGTCGGGATGGCAGCAAGAATGGAATTGAGGCCCGATAGCTTTCGGGTGGAGAATGAAACAGGCAACTGGTCAAAAAATAGAAAATAAAGAGTAATAAGTTGATCCTTATTCCTTAATCAATTAATTATATGAGCACAATAAAAACCAAATCAATCAAAGGCGGAGAATTTATTATTCGCGAAACGTCATGTGAGGATATTTTTATCCCTGAAGAGTTTGATGAAGAGCAGTTGATGATCAAAAAAACCTGTGAGGATTTTTTGGAGGCAGAGGTATTTCCTAATCTCGACAGGATCGATAATCAGGAAGAGGGATTAATGGTGAACCTGATGGATAAGGCCGGTGATCTGGGTTTATTAGCTGTTTCTATTCCCGAGGAATATGGTGGCTTTGGCAAGAACTTCAATACCTCTATGCTGGTGGCTGATTCAGTTGGGGCTGGATGTTCCTTCGCGGTAGCACTTTCTGCACATACAGGAATCGGTACATTACCTATTCTTTATTATGGCAATAAAGAGCAGAAGGATAAATACATCCCAAAACTGGCAACAGGCGAATGGAAAGCTTCCTATTGCCTGACTGAGCCCAATTCAGGTTCTGATGCAAATTCTGGCAGGACAAAAGCTGTGTTGAATGATGCGGGCACTCACTACCTGATTACCGGTCAGAAAATGTGGATCACCAATGGTGGTTTTGCTGATATATTTATTGTTTTTGCAAAAATCGGAGAGGATAAAAATCTGTCTGCATTTATTGTAGAAAAGGATTTTGGCGGAATTACGATGAACCCAGAGGAGCATAAACTGGGTATTAAAGGATCATCAACAAGGCAGGTATTTTTTACTGACTGCCCTGTCCCTGTTGCCAATTTACTTTCAGAACGTGAGAATGGCTTTAAAATAGCTGTAAATATTCTGAATATCGGCCGGATTAAACTAGGTGTTGCAGCTATCGGCTCTTCCCGTAAGGTTTTGAATCAGGCGATAAATTATTCGAATGAACGTATTCAGTTCGGTTTGCCGATATCCAAGTTCGGTGCTATTCGCTATAAACTTGCAGAAATGGCTACGAGGAATTTTGCTCTTGAAAGCGCTTCATACCGTGCCGGACAGAATATTGATGATGCTTATGATGCTTTGGTAGCAGAAGGGATGGAACCTTCACAGGCTAAATTGAAATCTACCGAGCAATTCGCTGTGGAATGTGCAATTATTAAGGTCTGGGGATCTGAAGTATTAGATTATATCGTTGACGAAGGTCTGCAGGTCTACGGAGGAATGGGTTATTCTGCTGAGGCACCGATGGAACGTGCTTATCGCGATAGCCGCATCAACAGAATATTTGAGGGTACCAATGAGATTAACAGGATGCTTATCCTGGATATGCTTTTGAAACGTGCTATGAAAGGTGAACTGGATCTGATGACTCCTGCGCAAGCTGTTGCCGCCGAATTAATGTCTATTTCTGATTTTGGAGAAGAAGATAATTCATTATTTGCTGCAGAAAAACGTCAATTAGCAAATCTGAAAAAGGCGGGATTGATGATAGCCGGTGCCGCAGTTCAGAAATTGATGATGACCCTGTCAAAAGAGCAGGAGATTCTGATGAATATTGCTGACATAATTGGATACATATATGTTGCTGAATCAACCATATTAAGGGTTGAAAAACTGGTGAAATTAAGAGGTGAAGAAGCATGTGCCGGACAGCTGGATATGATGCGGATCTATCTTTATCAAACTGTAGATAAGGTTTCTGTAGCCGGTAAGGAAGCCCTTTATTCATTTGCTGAAGGTGATGAACTACGAATGATGCTGGTTGGACTGAGACGTTTTACAAAATCAGAGCCTTTCAATATCAAGGAAACAAGACAACGTGTCGCTAAGCAATTGATTGAGGCAAATAAGTATTGTTATTAAATAATATTTTAATTGAAAATTAAGACATCAGATTGGTTCTTGCCGGCCTGATGTCTTTTTAATACCTGAACAGCGGTCTTCAGGGCTATTTTTGTAATGCATCCCGAATATTACAAAATATGACAAAATGTAAACTATCTGGAAGATTTCTGGCAAACTCTTTGTCTATATATAACGTATATCTTATAGCTGAAATCAGGCAATTAATAATAATAGTTTATGAAATTAGTTAATTTAATCACCATAGCACTTCTTGAAATGTCCGGACTGATTGACAAATTAAAGGCCCTGAAAGAGAAACTTCAGGATTTCCTTCCGGATCTTAATCCTCAGGAATCAAATAAAAAACAGTTGATCTATATTCCCCTGCGTGTTTCTGACCAGGACAAGATCAGGAAAAAGTCTTAAGGACAATTAAAATTCCAATATGAATAATGCTATGAATACTGCGGAAGAAATTCAAAATGCTTATATCGTTTATGTTTTGACAAAGGGCATCAAACCAGCCTCGGTTTATGTATTTGCAAAAGAAAATAATCTGACGGAAGAGGAGTTCTATAATTTCTACGCTTCCTTTGAAGGGATTGAAGAATCAATCTGGACTGAGCTTTGCGACAAAACATTGACTGAAGCGCAAAATCAGGAAATCTGGGGGCAATACTCTTCACGTGAGAAGACACTTGCATTTTTTTATGCCTTTATTGAGTTGCTGAAGGGTAAACGAAGCTTTGTATTGTATAGTTTGAAGCATTCAGGGCAAAGCATCGGTACACCGGCAATTTTAAAAGGAGCTAAAATGCTTTTTGAAGGATTTGCATCCGGTCTGGTGGATCAGGGTGTAGAGTCGGGAGAATTGGCAAACAGGCGTTTTCTGACCTCGAAATATAAAGATGCTCTCTGGATTCAGTTTGGTGTCATTTTGAATTTTTGGGCTAAGGATAACAGCCCTGGCTTTGAAAAAACTGATGAAGCCATTGAAAAGGGAATTAACGTCACTTTCGATCTTTTTGGTAAATCACCATTGGATAGTTTGTTTGATTATGGGAAGTTCATGATGAATAATGGCGGCATGAAACCAAATGTCAAGTTTTAATAGCCATAAAGACAATTAGAACTTCAATTGCTAAATGAAAGAACAGGACAGTATTCCAACATCAAAAACAGAGCGTTCAGCAAAATTTGTAAAAACTGGTCTTAAGGTTGGCGGAAACTATATAAAGCATTACTCTAAAAAGCTATTTAATCCCTCTCTAAATAAAGATGAGTTAGATCTCGACAATGCAACAGATATCTATGCATCCTTAAGTGAGCTGAAGGGAAGTGCCCTAAAGGTAGCCCAGATGCTTAGTATGGATAAGAATATATTGCCCAAGGCATATGTCGATCAGTTTTCACTTTCTCAATACAATGCTCCTCCCTTATCAGGGCCACTGATAGTCAGAACTTTTAGTAAATATTTTGGAAAAACTCCATCCGAGATATACGATGAGTTTAATATCAGGTCGACCAATGCCGCTTCTATCGGACAGGTACATCAGGCCAGCTTAAATGGTAAGAAGTTAGCAGTAAAAATTCAATATCCCGGGGTTGGTGACAGTATATCTTCAGACCTCAAAATGGTAAAGCCATTTGCATTCCGCTTATTGGGAATGAGTCAGAAAGAGCTGGAAGTTTACATGACTGAAGTGGAAGAACGGCTGCTCGAAGAAACTGATTATGACCTCGAAATAAGACGATCCATAGAGTTTTCGGAAGCTTGTAAAAACATACCCAATGTGGTTTTTCCTGCTTATTATCCTGATCTTTCTTCAAAAAGAATCATCACCATGGATTGGCTCGAAGGCCAGCACATGAAAGAATTTATGAAAACGAATCCTTCACAGGAACTCAAGGATAAGATTGGCCAGGCTCTGTGGGATTTTTATAATTTTCAACAGCATGAGTTGAGGGCGGTACATGCTGATCCTCATCCCGGAAATTTTCTGATCACACCAGAAGGAAAACTGGGGATTATTGATTTTGGATGCATTAAAGAAATGCCGGATGATTTCTACTATCCTTTCTTTTCGCTGACCTCTACAGATATGCTGAAAGATAAGGCCGGGACCATAAAGGCATTTCGGCAATTGGAGATGATCCGGGAAAACGATGATGCGGCACAAATAGAATTTTACTACAGGATTTATAAGGAAATGATCGAATTGTTTGCCCAGCCATATATGTCGAACACCTTTGACTTTAGTAAGACTGAATTTTTTGATAAGCTTTATTCCTATGGAGAGAAGATTTCCCGAATGCCGGAATTCAAACAAGCCCGGGGTGTAAAGCATTTTATTTATGTAAACCGGACAAACTTTGGCTTATACAATATGCTTCATGATCTGGGTGCAACTGTAAGAACAGATACATGGTATCCTCATTTGGAGGTCGCTGTTTAAATCAGAATAATCAAAGCTTTATATCTTCCGGGATTTCATTAAGGGGATGATAAAATAAAATATTTTGTTAAAAAATGTTAATCCTTACTTTTTAACGTTTAAAAGGATAAATTTGCTGCAATATGAAAATTCACCTATTACTGTTCTCTATTGTCATGGTGCTTGGATTAAGCTCATGTCTTAAAGATGATTATGTTGACCCAAACGTTCAGGCGCAAAAAGACGATGCAACAATTGTTAAATTTCTGACTGACAATAAAATATCTGCAATAAAGCATTCCAGTGGTTTGTATTATCAAATTATTCAATCAGGTGCTGGCAATATCACTTATACCGCTAACACAACCGTTACCTCTAATTATACCGGAAGATTATTATCAGGACAGGTTTTTGATAAATCGACCACGCAACCACTAACTTTCAAACTTGGGGGTGTTATTGTTGGCTGGCAGATTGGGGTTCCCCTGATTCAAAAAGATGGTAAGATCAGATTGTTCATTCCTTCTGGTTATGGATATGGACCTCAGGGTTCTGGCCCGATTCCCGCAAATTCGGTACTCGATTTTGATATCGAATTAGTGGATGTTCAAAATTAAAAGCACAAAATGAAACAATTTTTTAAATACGCCTTCGCAGTTATTTTTTTGTCGGGCATCCTTGTTTCCTGTGTAAAGGAATACGAGTCTATTGAAGTAATTGATGATCGGAATGTTAAGGAATACATACAGAAAAATAGTTTATCTGTTCAGGAATATAATGGTACAGGTGTTTATTATCAGGTTGTTAGTCCGGGGCTTGGAGCCGAAGTGCAATATTCAGAGCTTACTCCCGCAATAATCACAATCCGCTCATTGGATGGTAAATATGTAGCTGTTGATACCTTCAGCAATGGTAACAGATATTACAATTACCTTGGATATTTTAATCCGGAAGCTGTCCGTGTTGGAATTAAAGAGGTGCTAAAAAAATCCAATGGAACAATCAGAATAATTGTTCCTTCACGTTTGGCATTTGGAAGGAATGGAACGGCACAGATACCTGGAAATTCCTCACTTGACATTGTTGTGAAGGTTATGGAAAAGGAGAAAATTCCAAAGTATGATGATTATACAATAATCAAATACATGGAAAAAAATGCAATGACTGGCTTTACCAAAACAAGCACTGGAATTTACTATAAAATAGGTCAGCCGGGTACAGGTAGTCCAATAACAATTGACTCGACAGTAGTTGCGAATTATACTGGTAAACTACTTAATGGTGCCATATTCGATCGGGCAGTAGCCGGAAGTGAGGCTACTTTTAGCCTGGTTTCAGTTATAAAGGGTTGGCAACAGGCAATTCCTCTCATTAATCAGGGTGGTAGTATTCGTATGCTAATTCCTTCAGCACTGGCTTATGGTATGGAGGGAAGTTCACCTTCAATCCCGCCTTTCTCTTGTTTGGATTTTGAGGTTAATGTTACTGATGTCAAGTAAATTCTTTTGATGCCCTGTTAAGCTGATTCTATTCAGTAATTCTATCTTTTCGTTAAGATGATCTATAAGAAGCATATTTTCGTTTGCACAAATCAGCGTCCATTTGGCGCCAGGATTTGTTGCGGAGAAGAGCATGGTTCAGCACTCGTTGCAGAATTTAAAAAATTGATAAGGAACAAAGGCCTTGATGTTGAGATGAGAGCTCAGCGAACAGGCTGTTTTGATATTTGTGAAAAAGGACCAACTGTTGCAATTTATCCTGAAGGAGTGTTCTATGGTAAAGTGCAACTAAGCGATGTCGAAGAAATCGTTTTCGAACATTTAGAAAACGACAGAATCGTCAACAGGTTGCTGGTCACCGAAGATTAAACATCCACCGTCCTCATTTCTTACCATGTCAGTCCGGGCTTAACCCATGTCAGTCCGGGCTTGACCCGGACTCAACTACTTATATAACTCTGCAACTGCTCAATCGTTTGTTTCTGGTCTTCTATTACAAACTTAACCAGATCCCCAATCGAGATCATTCCTGCAACCTTTCCGTTATCAATAACAGGTAAATGGCGGATATGCTTATCCGTCATGATCTGCATGCAATGATCGATACTTGAATTCAGGTTAATGACTTCCAGTTTGGCTGTCATTACACCTTCGATTTTCGTATCCTTGGAAGATTTCCCCTGCAGAATAATTTTACGGGCATAATCACGTTCTGTAAAAATTCCTTTTAATTCAGAGCCTTCCATGACCAGCAGAGCGCTGATATTTTTATCCATCATAACCTGAAGTGCATCCAAAACCGAGGAATCAGGACTAACTGAGTAAATTGAAGTGGATTTATTCTGGAAAATATTTCTTACTGTTTTCATAATAAGATGGTTTAGCTATTAAATATAATAAATTATTTAATAGCTAAGATTTAGAAGTTTTAATAATTGAACATGAATAAGCCTGTTTTTTTGAAGATTTCATAAAGTATTATCCCATATTGAATAGTTTGAACTCCTGAATCCTCATTTTTCTGCCAAAATTCTGCATCTATTTAAAATCTTACATGAAAATGATTAAGAAAGTCAATCCTATGACCGTAATTTGCCACAACATTCAAATTTTCATCAATATTAATGCGTGAAGGTATTCCGGGGGAGCCTTAAATAAATATGAGCGGTAAAACCATTTTAGTTTGGTTTAGAAAAGATTTACGAATTCACGATAACGAGATTTTAGCTGAAGCGGTTCGAAAAGGTGACAGGATTGTACCTGTGTATTGTTTTGATCCCCGTCAATTTGAAATGACCTCATTTCAAATCATGAAAACCGGTTTGATACGCACCCGTTTTTTACTGGAAAGTGTAGCTGACCTGCGTGACTCTTTTAAAAGAGCGGGAGGCGATCTGATCATTAAGTTTGGTAAACCTGAAATTATCCTTCCTGAACTTGTTGCAAAATACCAGGCAAATGAAGTATATCATCACCGGGAGGTAGCATCCGAAGAGACCCGCGTCTCTGCGGATGTTGAGAATGCACTTTGGAAGCTGAAAATCAATCTGAAGCATTTTATTGGCCATACACTATATCACAAGGAAGATCTGCCTTTTCCGATCAATAGTATTCCTGATGTCTTTACCAGTTTCCGTAAGAAAGTTGAACGCGACGGCTCAGTCAGAGCATGTCACGAGACTCCCGGCAAAATGAATTTTCCTGAGAATCTGGAAAGCAGCAAACTCCCCAATCTCTCTGATTTCGGGTTTGATGAGCATGTGCCTACAGATGAGCGATCTGTAATGAAATTCTATGGTGGAGAGACCGAGGCTTTAAAACGAATGCAGGATTATTTCTGGGTGACAAATGCTGTTCAGAATTATAAACAAACGCGTAATGGTCTCTTAGGTTCTGATTATTCATCTAAGTTTTCTGCCTGGATTGCATTGGGATGCCTTTCACCAAGGGAAGTTTATTGGGAGATCAAAAAGTATGATCAGGTCCATGGTTCTGGTGATTCAACCTATAGCCTTTATCTGGAGCTATTATGGCGTGACTATTTCCGTTTTATGTTTAAAAAGTACGGAAATAAATTTTTTCAGAAAATAGGATTCAAAGGAGTTGCTCCCGAAGAAAGCGAAAACCAGCAGGAACTCTTCGAACTCTGGAAAAATGCGGAAACAGGTATTCCTTTTATTGACGCTAATATGAAGGAATTGAATGCAACCGGCTTCATGAGCAACAGGGGTCGTCAGAATGTGGCCAGCTTTTTGGTAAAGGATCTGAAGGTTAACTGGATGTGGGGGGCTTCTTATTTTGAAGAAAAGCTGATTGACTATTGTCCGGCAAATAATTGGGGGAACTGGGCATATATTGCCGGCGTGGGAAATGACCCAAGGGAATACCGTTATTTCAATGTGCTTAAGCAGGCAATGGAGTATGATCCACAGGGCGATTATGTGAGGTTATGGATTCCGGAACTTTCAAAAGTACCCGGGGCTGGTGTTCATCAACCATGGAACCTCTCGCAGGCTGAACAATCTGAATATCAATTGATAAGCTATCTGACAGCCCCTCCGTATACTCCAGAATTAGTCTTTTTAAAAAAGTAATTCAACAAAAATGTTAATTAATGGCTTTTAAACCATATTTAGGCAGTATTCCTGAACATTTTTTCTTAATTTTCCGGCGTGGAAATTATGTGTTTCCTTGTATGCCCTTAATTTCAAATTAGCATACACTTTTACACGATTCCATGCTTAAAATCTTATTTTTGTGTCACAAACACTCTGTTTTTAAATGAAACCTGCATAAGCTTAATACTCACACAATAAACTTTAGCTCATGCAATCCCGCACATGCGTGACTTGAAAAACAATAATATACTAATGAAAAATTTATCATACCTCAACAACGCGAATTCTGCTTACATCGATTCTCTCTATCAGTTATACAAAGAAGACCCTGCTTCAGTGGAGTTTGGCTGGCAGAAATTCTTTGAAGGATTCGATTTTGGTCGCGGTTCTGAAGCAGGGGTAGTTAGTGCTGAAACTCCTGATCATTTCTTAAAGGAGATAAAAGTATTAAATCTTATAAACGGCTACAGACAGCGCGGACATTTATTTACTAAAACCAATCCTGTTCAGGAACGTAGATCTTATTTCCCGGGTAAAGAACTATCAACCTTTGGTTTGGATAATGGGGATCTCGAAACAGTGTTCAATGCTGGTGTTGAAGTAGGTATTGGCCCGGCCAAATTAAAAGATATTCTGGCGCTTGTTGAGCAAACTTACTGTCAATCAATAGGTGTTGAGTATAAGTATGTCAGAAATCCCGAAAAGCTTAAATGGTTTGAGCAAAGAATGGAATCCGAGCGTAATACGCCTAATTTCAGTATTGACACCAAAAAAGGAATTCTTAAAAAGCTGAATGAAGCTGTTGTTTTTGAGAATTTTCTTGGAACCAAATTCTTAGGCCAGAAGCGATTTTCACTTGAGGGTGCAGAAACGGTTATTCCAGCTTTGGATTTTGTTATTGGTAAAGGAGCTGATCTCGGTATCAATGAGTTTGTGATTGGAATGGCTCATCGCGGGCGCTTAAACGTTCTTGCCAATATCATGCAGAAAACTTATAAGGATATATTTTCTGAATTTGAAGGTAAAGGTTTTGATGCCAACACACCTTATGGAGGTGATGTAAAGTATCACCTGGGGTATTCAACGGATGTTGAAACCGGTTCTGGAAAGAAAGTCCACCTAAGTTTATGCCCTAATCCATCGCACCTCGAAACAGTAGATTCAGTTGTACAGGGAATGGTTCGTTCCAAGATTGATTTCAAATATGGTGGAGACTATAAACGCATTGCCCCAATTCTGATCCATGGTGATGCATCACTTGCCGGACAAGGGATAACTTATGAAGTTTTACAGATGGCGAAACTGGATGGTTATAAAACTGGTGGAAGTATTCACCTCGTTATCAATAACCAGGTAGGTTTTACAACGAATTTCAAAGATGCACGGTCTTCAACATATTGTACAGATCTGGCGAAGGTTACACTATCTCCTGTATTTCACGTGAATGGAGATGATGTGGAAGCCATAGTCTATGCAATCAATATGGCAGTAGAATACCGTCAGAAATACCATAATGATGTATTTATAGATATTTTATGTTATCGCCGGTACGGTCATAACGAGGCTGATGAACCTAAATTCACACAGCCGCTTTTATATAAAGCGATTGAAAAACATCCAAATCCACGGGAGATCTACAATCAGAAATTATTGGATCAGGGTAGTGTTGATGCTAATCTGGCAAAGGAGATGGAAAAAAACTTCCGTGCCTTACTTCAGGACAGATTGAATGAAGCTAAAGAAGATCAGAGCTATTCGGCTGTACATCAGATATTTGGCGGATCATGGACGGGGCTGCGTTTGGCAAAACCGGGTACTTTAGCCGAGCCGGTAAATACAAAAGTTCCTGCGAAGAACATCCTTTCCATTGCAAAAGAAATAAGCACTCTGCCTGGAGATAAGAAGTTTTTCAAGAAAATTGAAAAACTTTTCGAAGAGCGGAAAAAGATGTCGGAAACGAAAGTATTCGATTGGGCTATGGGTGAATTGATTGCCTATGGAACATTGCTTCAGGAGGGTTTCAGAGTGCGTGTTAGCGGACAGGATGTAGAACGCGGCACTTTCTCGCATAGACATGCAGTAATCACTCTTGAAGATTCTGCTGAAGAATATGTCCCATTGGCCATGCTCGATAATGGAGCTGCCAAATTTGAAATTTATAATTCACACTTGTCTGAGTATGGAGTTTTGGGTTTTGAATATGGTTATGCCTTGGCAAATCCAATGGCACTTACAATTTGGGAAGCACAGTTTGGTGATTTCGTGAATGGTGCTCAGATCGTAATCGATCAATTTATAACCAGTGCCGAAACGAAATGGCAGCGCTCTAATGGTTTGGTGATGCTTCTTCCTCACGGATTTGAGGGACAGGGTCCTGAACATTCTTCGGGAAGAATTGAACGTTTCCTGGAGGCCTGTGCCGATGAGAATATACAGGTTGCTAATTGTACCACACCTGCGAACTTCTTTCATGTTCTGCGCAGACAAATGAAACGCGATTTCCGCAAACCTCTGGTCGTATTTACACCAAAGAGCCTGCTGAGAAGTGCACAATGTGTAAGCAAACTTGAAGAATTTACTGATGGAGGATTCAGGGAACTGATTGATGATACTTATGTAAAGGCTGCTGATGTAAAACGGGTATTATTTTGTAGCGGTAAGATTTATTATGATCTTCTTGAAAAGCAACAGACAGATAAAATTAAAGACATAGCGATTGTTCGTCTGGAGCAATTGTATCCTTTACCTTATAATCAGATTGAAGCTGTCAGAAGCAAATACAAGAATGCAGATGAGCATGTTTGGGTACAGGAAGAGCCGGAGAATATGGGTCCATGGCCGTATATTTCGAGAAAATTCCGAAAGTCATCGATGAATTTTGACTTGGTATCCCGTAACGAAAGCAGCAGTACAGCAACCGGTTATGCCAAACAGCATATTGCACAACAATTATTTATTATTACCAAAGCATTTGAAGTGAAAGCTGCAGGGTCTGAGGTAAAAAAACGGGTAGAAAAAACAGCAGAGAAAGTTGTTGATATTGACTAATAGTATTAAGAAAAACCATTATGAGTTTAGTGATCAAAGTTCCGCCAGTAGGCGAATCTATTTCCGAAGTTACATTGTCCCAGTGGATCAAAAAAGACGGCGATTATGTTGAAATGGACGAAATTATTGCGGAGTTGGAATCTGATAAAGCAACATTTGAACTTACAGCAGAAAAGGCCGGAACTTTAAAAACCATTGCAAAAGAGGGTGATACCCTTGAGATTGGTGCACCAGTATGTAGTATTGAAGAAGACGGAAGTCCGGCAGCTGGTAAACCCGCAGTCGAAGCATCACCTAAAGCTGAAGCACAGAGTCCGGCTATGAAAGTTGAAGATGCAAAAGCAAGTACTTACGCTTCAGGAGCTCCATCACCATCTGCCGCTAAGATCTTAGCTGAGAAAGGTATTAATCCTGCAGATGTGAATGGAAGTGGAGTAGGAGGAAGATTAACAAAGGAGGATGCTTTGAATGCATCACCATCCGCTAAAGCTGAAAGCGCTCCTGCAAAACCTGCCGCCGCCGCTCCTGTAGTAAAGGCAACCGCAGGTTCAAGAGATGAAAGACGTGAAAAAATGTCTTCATTACGTAAAACCGTTGCCAGACGATTGGTTGCTGTTAAGAATGAAACAGCGATGCTAACTACTTTTAATGAAGTAGATATGCAGCCAATTATGGAATTGCGTGCCAAATACAAAGATAAATTTAAAGAAAAGCATGGTGTGGGTTTAGGCTTTATGTCTTTCTTTACCAAGGCTGTTTGTGAAGCTTTGAAAGATTTCCCATCTGTTAATGCCCGTATTGAAGGTGAAGAAGTTGTATTCAATAATTTTGCAGATATCTCAATTGCAGTTTCTGCTCCTAAGGGATTGGTGGTTCCTGTAATCCGGAATGCCGAGTCAAAATCTCTTGCAGAGATCGAAGCAGCAGTAATGGAATTGGCAGTTAAGGCTCGCGACAGTAAATTAACTATTGAAGAGATGACCGGTGGGACATTTACAATCACCAATGGTGGTGTATTTGGTTCAATGATGTCAACTCCAATCATAAATGCACCTCAGTCTGCAATTTTGGGGATGCATAATATTGTGGAAAGGCCGGTGGCCCTGAATGGTCAGGTAGTGATCAGGCCAATTATGTATGTTGCATTATCCTACGATCATCGGATTATTGACGGACGCGAGTCGGTTGGATTCCTGGTGAGGGTGAAGCAATTGCTGGAAGATCCGGCGAGGTTGTTGTTAGGGGTTTAGGCTGAAAGCTAAAAGCTTAAAGCAGAAAGCGAAAAGAAAAAAAGGGTACTTCATTTTATATGAAGTACCCTTTTTAATGTTAAAAATATAGCATTGTGGGCTGTTATTATAGTCCTCTTGAAATATTACCGGATCCGCTTTTTGTGCTATTCACAGAGGCGTTACCCCCGTATCTGATATCTCCTGAGCCACTCATTACTGCTTCCAGTTGTTTGTCGGCAATAATTGAAATATCTCCTGAACCGCTTACTTTTGCATTGGCGTTGGAGGTTTTTAAATTGCGGCCATCAAAATCGCCTGAACCTGCAACAGTGATTCTCGCATTTCTTGCACTTCCTTTCGCACTGATTTCGCCAGAACCACTGATAACAGCATTGTAATTCTCGACCTCAATATTAGCTGTTATACTTCCAGAGCCGCTGATGGTATTATTAAGGTTAGCTGATTTCACCTTGCCATTCACCTCAATATTTCCTGAACCGCTAAGGACAAGGTTGTTGAGTCTTTTTGCCTGGATATAGATATTAACCTTACCTGTATTATTCCAGCTACGGGTGTTCATTTGCTTTTTGTTTCGTATTTTTAAAACGCCATCCTCTACTTTTGTTTCGATTTCATTGATCGCATCGGCATCGCCCTCTAATCGTAAACTTTCGGTATTACCCATCGTGA
Source organism: Daejeonella sp. (assembly GCF_030684675.1). Taxonomy (GTDB): domain Bacteria; phylum Bacteroidota; class Bacteroidia; order Sphingobacteriales; family Sphingobacteriaceae; genus Daejeonella. The sequence goes on from NZ_JAUXXZ010000006.1 coordinate 57,883, forward strand.
TATAGACATTGTGTCTGCCGGAAACGGTAATTCCGGAGAATCCTGACACCTGACGTTCATCGTCTGTCTTGATTATTTTACTGTTCACAACAGTGCTTTTGACATTCGCTGTTGTGAATTCTGATCCGGCGGCAATGAATAATGCCAGTGTAAGAAATTTTTTGAGGTGATTCATCTTATTTTTTTTTAATTGTTTACCGGAACGGTGTTGCGATCCTATAATTTCGTTCTTATTAAGATGAGACGCAGGTTTAGAAATAAAGTTGCACGGGTATAAATTTATTTTCTGATTTTATTCTGATTGGCTTATTCCCGATTCAATTTGCTTCAGCCGGATGTAGAAATTCAGGGTGTCAGGAGTAAATGCAGAATTAATTTTTATCTTTTTCCATTCAGTTTCGGGTTTAATCCATTCCATTTTATTGCCCCGTTTAATCCTGATGGCCATGTCAAAATCTGCTACATCTGCCTGCCAGCGATATGAAACTTGATTTCCTTCCTGTTTGTACTCAAGGACAGGAATTTGGGCATAACGCAGGTACTGATCGTAAATTTTAGTCAGATTCTTTCCTGTGACCTTGTTTATATAATTCACAATTTCTTCTGTAGTAGTGGTTTTAAGGCCGAATTCCTTATTTATTCCCCGCAATAATTCACGCCATTTTTTATCATCATCCAACAATATCCTGGTCATGTGAATGAGGTTAGCTCCTTTATAATACATATCGCCTGATCCTTCCTGATTGACATTGTAGGGGCCAATGATAGGTTTGTTATTCATGATATTCGACCTGATACCGGCAATGTACTTCGCACCGGCAGCTTTTCCTTCCCTGCTTTCAACATACAAGGCTTCCGAATACATAGTAAAGGCCTCGTGGATCCACATATCTGCAATATCCTTAGCCGTAATATTATTTCCAAACCATTCATGTCCGGTCTCATGTATGATGATATAATCCCATTTTAAGCCAAGTCCGGTACCCGAAAGATCTCTGCCTCTGTATCCATTGAGGTATTTATTGCCATAGGCAATTGCACTCTGATGTTCCATGCCCAAATAAGGAGTTTCTATCAGTTTATATCCATCGCGGTAAAAGGGATAAGGGCCAAACCAGTTCTCAAAGACAGCGAACATAGGCTTTACATTAGCGCCGAATTGCTTTTTAGCTTTCTCAAGATTCTCCCTCAGAACATAATAATCGAGCGTTAAATTCCCGTTTTCTCCCTGGTATTTATCATCAAAATGAACATAATCGGCCACATTGAGGCTGACATTGTAATTGTTGATGGGATAAGAAACAAACCAGTTGTATTGGGTATAGCCATCTTCTATGTTTTTAACAGAAAGCAGCCGACCATTGCTTACATTCATCAGTCCTTTAGGTACGGCAATGCTGATGAGCATGCTGTCAACTTCATCCGACTGATGGTCTTTGTTAGGCCACCAGGAGCTGGCTCCAAAGCCCTGGCAGGATACGCTGGCCCATGGTTTGCCATTCTGGTCGCTAGAAAAGGTAAATCCCCCATCCCATGGCGGATTTATCGCAGTTGTTGGATTCCCATTATAATACACCCTGAATTCTTCCTTGCTTCCCTTCTTTATCATTTCCGGGAAATCGATGAAAACTGCGTTAAATTCCCTGTTAAATGGAACTTCTTTTCCCTTGTAGCTTACTTTTTCGATGTTCAGATTGTCAAAAAGATCAAACTGAAGCCGTTTGAGATCCTGGACAGCTGTGAATCTAAAGAGATTTGAGCCACTGATCTTCTTTTTATCGATGTCGAGTTTGATATCCAGGTGGTAGAAATTGATGTCGTATGAACTCCTCAGCGGACTTAAATTTCCTCTAAGTGTATCTGCTCTGGTAAAGGTATTGCTTTGTCCCTGGCTGCTGGTAATGAAGATAGTTAACAACAGAAATAGGAGGATCAGAGTCTTTATTTTAAACATGCTGTTTAATCTTGAATGTAGCTTGTAATAATTGGGCAAAGAATATCAAATGTAATTAATTCCGGTTAATCTGTCAGAATTAGGATTAATATGATTTGTAGGATTATAGGATTAGAATGATTTTTTTCATTAGAGAAGTGTTCTTAATCCTACTAATCCAATACTCCTATTAATCCTAATTTTTTAGGATTAGGATAATTGTAATGATTCATAATTCTTATTCGTTTTCGTTAGAGATTGTTCCTAATCCTGGTAATCCAATAATCCTATTAATCCTAATATTTATTAACTTTGATCGAAATTTAAAATATACAAAATGCAATTCGACGTAATAGTTATAGGTAGTGGTCCGGGTGGTTATGTTGCCGCCATTCGTTGTGCCCAATTGGGATTAAAAACAGCACTAATTGAAAAATACAGTACTTATGGTGGTACCTGCTTAAATGTGGGATGTATTCCATCCAAGGCTTTATTGGACTCCTCAGAACACTATCATAATGCCCTGCACACATTCAAAGAACATGGTATCAATCTGAAGGACCTTAAGCCCGACCTGAAACAAATGGTGAAGCGTAAGGATGAGGTTGTTGCCCACACCACAGGTGGAATTGCATTCCTTTTAAAGAAAAACAAGGTCAGTACCTATCAGGGAATGGGATCTATGGTCGATAAAAATACAGTGAAGGTTAATAAGGCCGATGGAACATCAGAAACCCTGACGGGTAAAAATGTGATCATCGCTACCGGTTCAAAGCCAACACAGCTTCCTTTCCTCAAAACCGATGGTAAGCGGATTGTAACTTCAACAGAGGCATTGAATTTAAGCGAAATTCCAAAACACCTGATTCTGATCGGTGGAGGTGTTATCGGACTTGAGCTGGGCTCTGTTTATGCCCGTTTGGGGTCAAAAGTGACTGTCGTAGAATTTATGGACTCTATTATCGGTACGATGGACAAGAGTTTGGGTAAAGAACTCCAAAAAGTTCTTGCTAAACAGGGTATGGAGTTCTTGTTAAGTCATAAAGTTACCGGAGCAAGTGTAAAAGGGAATAAGGTAACTGTAACTGCGGATAGTCCGAAAGGTGAAAAAATCAGTCTGGAAGGTGATTATTGCCTCGTAGCGGTAGGCCGTGTGGCTTACACTGAAAATCTGGGTCTTGAGAATATTGGAATCACTTTAGATGAGCGTGGTAAAAAGATCCCGGTTAATGAGCATCTTGAAACCGCTGTTCCCGGAGTTTACGCCATTGGTGATGTTATCAAAGGTGCCATGCTAGCTCATAAAGCTGAAGATGAAGGAACTTTTGTGGCTGAAGTTATTGCCGGACAAAAACCACATATCAATTATAATCTGATCCCCGGAGTAGTTTATACCTGGCCTGAAGTGGCGAGTGTAGGCTATACCGAAGAGCAATTGAAAGAAAGCGGCACCAAATACAAGAGCGGTTCATTCCCCTTCAAAGCCAGCGGACGTGCCAGGGCAAGTAATGATTCAGACGGATTTATTAAAGTGCTTGCGGATGCATCCACCGACGAAATCCTGGGAGTACATATGATCGGACCAAGAGCTGCTGATATGATTGCTGAGGCGGTTGTAGCAATGGAATTCAGGGCGTCTGCAGAAGATATTGCAAGGATCTCCCATGCGCACCCAACTTATACCGAGGCATTTAAAGAGGCAAGTATGGCGGCTACGGAGAATAGAGCGATACATATTTGAGCTTAAAGCTTAAAGCTTAAAGCTCAAAGCAGAAAGCTTAAAGCTAAAAGTCCACTGATGAGATATTCTTCTTAAAGTAGTTATTACTGACAACAGGTAACAGACAACAGATAACAGATTCAGAAAGAGATAACCAACTATGCAGATTGTCTTTCATATTGCAATAATCCTTCTCACCATTGCAACTATGGAGGCATTTTCATGGTTTATTCATAAGTATCTGTTTCACGGGCCCTTATGGTTTATACATAAAAGCCATCATATTGAGCGGAAAGGTTGGTTTGAGTTTAATGATGTATTTAGTCTGCTCTTTGCAGCCATATCCCTGTATCTGATGTGGGAGGGAAGGCTGGATTTAAGTTATAAATTTTGGATAGGGCTTGGGATTTCAGTGTATGGAATGATTTATTTTATTTTTCATGATTGGTTCATACACAATCGTTTTAAGAGTTTTAAATCCGGCAACCCTTACCTTTTAGGAATCAGAAGGGCACATAAGATCCATCACAAGTCAACTAAAAAGAACCCTTCCGAAGAATTCGGACTGCTGTTGGCATCCAAAAAGTATTTCAGTCCGAAATAAATGCTATTTTTCCTTTAAATTATTGCAGATGCAGGTAATCGAAAACGTCCCCCTTAAGAACCTGAATACGTTCGGAGTTGCAGCCAATGCAGCCTGGTATGTTGATATAAGGGATGAAAATGATTTGCAGGCTCTGTTTGCACAGGATCGCTGGAAGAATTGCCCGCGTTTGGTTTTGGGAGGGGGCAGTAATATGCTGTTTACCTCCGATTTTAGTGGACTCATTGTTCATGTTAAAATTCAGGGTATCAGCTATGAAGTAAAAGAAGATGATATTTTTGTGACAGCCGGTGGAGGTGTTGTGTGGAATGATCTGGTTAATTATTGTGTAAAGAATGGTTTTGCCGGTATTGAAAACCTAAGCCTGATCCCTGGCTCTGTTGGTGCGGCTCCGGTTCAGAACATTGGAGCCTATGGGGTTGAGCTCCAGGATATTTTCCATTCATGCCGGGCTTTTGAAATAGCTAGTGGCAAGATCAGGGTGTTTAATAAGGAGGATTGCGGATTTAGTTATCGTGACAGTGTATTTAAGTCGGCCCTCAGGGGATTTTATATTATTACTGAAGTAAGCTTTAAACTCTCCAAATTATTTAAGCCTGAGCTGACCTATGGTGCTATTAGCGATGAACTCCAAAAAAGAGGAATCAGCAATCCCACTATAAAAGACCTTTCTTCTGTCGTTTCTCATATCCGTGTAAGCAAATTACCTGACCCTGCGACCATTGGTAATGCCGGAAGCTTTTTCAAAAATCCGGTAATCCCTGAAGCTCAGTTTCTCAAATTAAAGACTGATTTTCCTGAAATTGTTCATTTCCCCGCACATGTGGGCTATATCAAGATTTCGGCAGGATGGCTGATTGAGCATTGCGGATGGAAAGGTAAAGTTGTAGGCAATACCGGAACATGGAAAAATCAGGCCCTGGTATTGGTAAACCATGGGAATGCGACCGGAAAAGAGATTTTTAAATTTTCAGAATCAATTATTGAGAGCGTGAATGCGAAATTCGGTATTCATCTTGAACGCGAGGTTAATATTATCTGAGGTAATCAATCAATTATTTTTCTGAAAGCTCTTTCAAAGATTCCAGTCCGCTGGTGAACGGTTTATCCATCATCATGCCCATACCTAATCCCATCCAGCGATCGTCAATATTCTTTGATTCACCACTCATTGACCAGGTAACATTTATGCCATCCGCAGTCTTTTCAAAGCTGAATGTAGAACTGGCTGAATTTTCGAAGGGCTGACGAAATTTGAGTTCATAATCAAGCGAAGAATAGGGATTTACCTTAATCAATTCCATACTACCCGTTCCCAGTTCTTCACCCTGCCATTCCCATAAATTGCCTGGTTCTGCGCTGGGGCCACTGATCTTTACCTTTGCCGTAGGCTCCATTTTAAGCCAGGGATTCCATTTTTGAAAATTGTTCATATCTGCAACATTCATGTAGACCACACTGTCTGCAGCCTTAATTACAATTGATCTGTTGACAGAATAGGTTGTTGGAAGCAGCTGTCCACCTATAAAATAAATAGCAGCGAGTACAATCAGTATAATTCCAATAATGCGCAATGCTTTCATAGTTAATACGTTATGGTATATCAAGTTAAAAACTTTTGAACTTATTTCAATATTTTTTTTCTCTTTTTTTTCTTAACAAGAATGCGGCCTCAGCTTAATCAGAATTATAGTTCTTCCGCACTCATTTTTCTTAATTTTGAAAACAATACCAAAGCAGATGAAATTCAGATTTTTACTACTCTTATTTATATTCATATCAGTTCACTCCAACGCAGAACCTATCGTACTTGATGAATTCAGAAATATTAAGGTAGCGGTTCACCGGGCAATTGAAAGTTCAGCTGTAACCGATTCACTGTACCTTGCGCTTAAGTCGGGAAGTACCGAAAGTCCTCTTATTGTTGCCTATATCGGTACACTGGAGGCTTTGAAAGCCAAGCATAGCTGGAATCCCTACAATAAGATCAGGTATGTATCCCTTTCGCAAAAGACCATGAAAAAGGCTGTGGAACAGGATCCCAATAATCTGGAGATCCGCTTTATGCGATTTACCATACAGCACTACACTCCTTCTTTTTTGGGTTTCAGTAAAGATCTTGAGGAAGACCGCAAAGCGATTGTCAGGCAATTCAAAAACAGGAAGTTTGGGCTTGCTGATGCTCCCCTGATCAGGAATATAGCCGCATTTATGATCGAATCTGACAGATGTTTGAAGGAAGAATTGATTGTATTCAAAAAGTATATCTGATATTTGTTTATGGAGAATACCTATCTGCTGATCAATTTTCTGACTGTATTATTTCCAATCATTCTTTCATTTGATAAGCGGGTTAGATTTTATCAAAGCTGGAAGTATATTTTCCCGGGTCTGTTTATCAGCGGTTTACTTTTCCTGTTTTGGGATTACCTGTTTACCATTTATGAGGTATGGTCATTCAATCCGGATTACATAAGAGGTATCTATTTTCTGAATTTACCCCTAGAGGAAATCCTCTTTTTTGTGACGGTCCCCTTTGCCTGTATTTTTATCTACGAATGTCTTAATTATTATATAAAGCGGGATTTATTAGAATCTGTTTCAGTTTATATCACCTATTTGCTGATGCTTTTATGTGCAGTTTTATTAGTTCTGTTTTTCGATAAGGTTTATTCGCTGATCACCTTTAGCTTGCTGCTTGTAATATTACTCTTTGCCCAATTTGTCTTCAAATTGAGGTTTTTAAGCAGGTTCTATCTGGCTTACCTAGTTTCTTTGATTCCATTTTATATTGTTAACGGACTGTTGACTTCAATTCCGGTGGTCATGTATAATAATGATGAGAATATGTCATTTAGGGTGGGGACCATTCCATTTGAAGATCATTTTTATTCTATGGCGATGCTTTTGCTGAATATTATGTTCTTCAAATACTTCCGTAGACAGGCAAAGCCAATTCATGAATAAGCTTCCGGAGTACAGCAAATCTTATCTTGCCCTGAGAAACGGACAGGATAAGCCGCAGATTTGGGTTGCATTCAAAGGCATAATTTATGATGTCACCGAAAGCCGCCTATGGAAGAACGGGAAGCATTATGAGCATTGGGCCGGGCAGGATTTGACGGATGAATTAAAGGATGCACCACATAGCGATCAGGTGTTTGCAAAGTTTGAGGTGGTGGGGAGGTTGGTGTGAGGTATCAGGTATCAGGTGTGAGGTATCAGGTGTGAGGTCGGTGGCCTGTTACCAGATGTCTGTCATCCCGAACGCTCAACCTGTCATCCCGAACACCCTACCTGTCATCCCGACGCAGGAGGGATCTTAGCCATTGAAGCAAAATTCTGTTCCCCCTGGCACGATTTCCCTCGCTGCTGAGTGGCAGCGTTCAGGATGCCCCATTTTTCAATTGGAAATCTTGCTCAAGAACTACGCAACTTATCATCCCGAACGTTCAACCTGTCATCCCGACGCAGGAGGGAACTTAGCCAGGTGAAGCAGAATTTTGATCCCAGAGCACGATTTCCCTCCACTGTTGAAGGGCAGCGTCCGGGATGACACGTTTTCAATGGGACTTCACCCTAAAACAAAAAGGGCACCTCATTCAAATGAAGTACCCTCTTAGCTTTTATCTTTCAGCTTTACGCTTTCAGCTTAAATCGCAAAACTACTCAACCTTACAAATTGCTGTACTCTTGCCTGAATTTCTTCCTGACTTAAGTTTTTAATACGTTCAGTGCCAAATTTCTCAACACAGAAGGAAGCTAGTGCAGAACCGAAGATGATCGCATTCTTCATATTGTTGAAATTGATCGTCCCTACCTGGGCAAGATAACCGATGAAGCCACCGGCAAATGTATCACCGGCACCGGTTGGATCGAATACATCAGCAAGAGGTAAAGCCGGAGCCGAGAAAATCAGGTCCTCGTGGAATAAGAGGGCACCGTGTTCACCTTTTTTGATGATCAGGTATTTAGGCCCCATCGCCAGAATTTTGTTTGCGGCTTTAACCAATGAATACTCGCCCGACAATTGTCTTGCTTCAGCATCATTGATGGTCAAAACATCCACATTTTTGATTACTGCTAAGAGATCTTCCAGAGCGATGTCCATCCAGAAGTTCATAGTATCCAAAACAATCAGTTCAGGACGTTTATTTAAACGGTTGATAACAGTCTGCTGAACCTGTGGAGTAAGGTTGCCCAGCATCAGGAACTGACAGTCCTGATAACTTGCCGGAATAATCGGGTCAAAATCACCAAGAACATTCAGTTCAGTGATTAAAGTATCGCGACTATTCATGTCATTATGATATTTTCCGGACCAGAAAAAAGATTTTTCGCCCTTTTTTATCTGAAGACCTTCAGTGTCGATGCCATGATCATTGAAATTTTTGATGTCTTCCTGATGAAAATCTTCACCAACTACACCAACAATTTTTACATTCTTATAGAAATAGGATGCGGCTAAACTTGCGTAGGTGGCTGCTCCGCCCACTATTTTATCTGTTTTTCCGAAGGGAGTTTCAATTGCATCGAAGGCAACCGAACCAATAATAACTAGACTCATAATTATTTTAAAAAATTTTGATGCAAATATTGCATTAATAATTTAAAATCCCGAATATTGCACTCCCGAAAGGGGAGAACTTTTGAAGGGTTATACCGGAACAGTTTTCTTAAATGGTCAGAGCGATTTTGACTGAATTATCATAATAACCAGAAAACAAAATTCCCGAATAGCTCAGCTGGTTAGAGCATCTGACTGTTAATCAGAGGGTCGCTGGTTCGAGCCCAGCTTCGGGAGCTAGTTAAATAACTAGTAATGCCCCACCTATGTCCAGGTGGGGCTTTTTTTATTTTAGAGATTTTTCTTCTTCAATAGAATTTCTTCCTTTTTAAGCTATTTGGTTTGAGCATAGTTTGAGCAAACTACCTTAAGCATGACCATAAATCTCAAATTATGGTTCAATTAAAAATCATTTTAGACACCAGAAGGAAAAAGTCTGATGGAACCTTTCCCATTATGTTCCGAGTCACAAATTTCAAACAAGTAAATTATTTGTCTTTTGGATTATCAATTACTGAGGGAGACTGGGATGAGAGTAATAGATGTATCTCCTCCAACCATCCCAATTTTCAATCCCTGAATCTTTCTTTAAGTAAAAAGCTCTATGAAATTCAGAAAGCTGTATTAGCCTTAGAAGAGAAGGGTGATTTTAACATGAATCTGTTAAAGGAGGCTCTACTTCCTCAACAGAAGAAGGTAGTCACCAATAAGGAGGTTTCATTTCTACAGTTCTCAAAGAAAGTCATAGAAGACCTAATTTTAGAACAGAGAATAGGAAATGCAATAGTCTATCAAACTGCTGTTAACAGGATTATGGGATTTTGTAATAACAGCTCTATCAAGTTTTCAGAGATTAATT
>NZ_JAUXXZ010000049.1 GCF_030684675.1 Daejeonella sp.
TAGCAGTTAGGCTCTTAGAGAATCACTATTGCTAACATGTTAACGATAAATAAATATCGAATATTGAGTAAGGAATAATGAATTTCGAAGTGAAAGCGATCTGTATTTCATCCGCCGCGGCGGATCATCATTCGATATTCCTTGTTCAATATTCATTATTCGTTTTTTCCTTTTTACCTGCCTCTCTGCCGGCAATGAGGTGGGCAGGTAGCTTTTTTCCCAAGCAGCGTCTTGGAAAAACGTAGAAGTTTAGAGAGAATATCCGGGGGTTTTCTTCATCACATCACCAAAAAATATTTCTTTTTCTTTCGATAATATTTTTATATTTCCAAACCAATTATAAAAGCATTTACGATGGCAGAAACAGAAATACTTAACTACACCTATACCTTCAAATTAAAGAGCGGATTAGAAAAAGCTTTTCGCGTCTCCGTTGATAAATCTTCTTTAAGCATTATTTACCAAAAAACTAATTCTTTCCCGGATTGGACTAAATTAAAAAACTTCAGATGCTCACATTGCGCACTCGATCTCAAAGTACATGAATACTGCCCGCTGGCGATAAATCTTGTTGACATTATCCAAACTTTTCAAGAGTATAATTCGTTCGATGAAGCGGAGATTACGGTAGAAACCGAGAACAGAAATTACTCTAAAGTAACTTCTGTGCAATCAGGTGTAAGCAGTATGCTTGGTATCCGTATGGTTACTTCAGGCTGCCCGGTGATGGGGAAACTGAAACCGTTAATCCCGACACATTTACCTTTTGCTTCGTTGGAAGAAACTGAGATGAGAGTTCTATCTTCTTACCTTTTAGCCCAATATGTAAAATGGAAGAAGGGGGGAGAGCCGGATTGGGAAATGACCAACTTGATTAACATTTACGAAGACATCAGGATTTTGAATCATAATGTTTCAAAAAAAATTGCCGACCTTGAAAAGAAGGATGTGAGTATCAATTCACTGATCGTCTTAAATAATTTTGCCGATTACGTCTCCTTTACCCTTGATGAAAAAATGCTTGAGGATTTCGAAACCATCTTTAAAGAGTTTATGTAAAATAATTTTGATATGTGGAACTGTTGTATAACTTTTTTCTTTGTGTTTCTCTGCCGGAGGCGGACATGTTTGTGACAGAATTTTTATCCTAACACGAAACACGCCTCACAATAAAGAGTGAGGTAAGTTCAGAAACCATTAAGACATACAAAAGCAATAACGGACATTTATCAAATTATTTTCTTGCTTCTCAGTTTTAGATTGATTAGTTTTTCACCACTCGCTTAGGATTTTTGATTATCCTATTTCATAGTGATCTATTTTATAATTTTTATAGCGGTATGTTCGTGGGACTCTTTGATGGCAAAACGTTTGGTGTAAAAGTAGATTTGATAAATTCGACGTATTTTTATTAAAGTTTACTTCGATACTCAATCTTCAATCTTCAATCTTCAATCTTCAATCTTCAATCTTCAATCTTCAATCTTCAATCTTCAATCTTCAATCTTCAATCTTCAATCTTCAATCTTCCGCCGTCAAAAATTAAGCCAAAAAACCCTTTTCTTAGTACAATTTCTCTTTTCTTTTAATAAAATGATCTTAAAAACATTAACTAAAAGCAGATTTGCCGGTAATCCAGTGTTTGATAAATTACCTCAAACACGTAAATCTGAACATTTTACTCAAAATATGCGTTTTTTAACCAATTTCGCAGGCGAAGGAGGGTAGCTATACGGCGAAGGAGGGTAGCTATACGGCGAAGGAGCGTAGCTATACGGCGAAAGAGGGTAGCTATTTGCCGAAAGAGGTCAGCTTTTTAACGAAAAGATTTAACGGAATGACGAAAGGATTTAGCTTTAAGACGAAACAATTTAACTAACAATTGAAAGAGATCAGCTTATTACCAGAAACAGGCAGCTACTTATAGAAAATATGTTGCGCTTCAAACAACGAGGTTTCTTCGTGGTTCTTCGTGAAAGGGTTTTC
>NZ_JAUXXZ010000029.1 GCF_030684675.1 Daejeonella sp.
TACGCAAATGAGGAGACTATTCAAAAATATATAAATGAACAAGGCCAAGAAAAGACTGCTTATAAGAAGTTTCATAGGGCACAATTACGGTTATTCGAATAACGCGATACCTCGAAGCTCTGCTTCGGGGTCATTCATTTCAAACAATGCCTAAGGGCTTTTTTATTTATACGGATGGCTCATTCTTGAAAAGAATGAAAGGATCATTCAAACAAAATTTAATACTAAAATGAAATTAATCAGATGGGGGAAACCCGGACAGGAAAAAACAGGAGTAATTATCAATGATGTAAAATACGATACCTCGGCATTTGCTGAAGATTACGATGAGGCATTTTTTGAAAACGACGGACTAAATCGTCTGGCTGCATTTTTGAAAGCAAATGAGGGTAAACTGAATACAATTGGTGATGCTGAGCGTTTAGGTTCTCCGGTTGCCCGCCCTTCCAAAATCCTTTGTATTGGTCTGAACTATGTGAAACATGCAGAGGAGTCGGGTATGGCTATTCCTGCTGAACCAATTCTGTTCATGAAGTCAACTACCTCATTGGTAGGGCCTTTTGATGACATTACCATACCTAAGAATTCAGTAAAATCAGACTGGGAAGTGGAACTTGCCTTTGTGATAGGTAAAAAAGCAAGCTACGTTTCTGAAGCAGAAGCCATGGATTATGTAGCCGGATATTGCCTTCATAATGACGTTTCTGAGCGTGAATGGCAGTTAGAGCGTGGTGGTACCTGGGATAAAGGTAAAGGCTGCGATACTTTTGCTCCGGTTGGTCCGTTTTTGGCAACCAAGGATGAGATCCCTGATCCGCATAAATTGAGATTATGGTTAAAACTGAATGGTAAGATCATGCAGGACAGTAATACAGACGATCTGATCTTCAATATTCCTTTCCTGGTATCTTACCTGAGCAATTTCATGACCCTTCTTCCGGGTGATATCATTTCAACAGGAACACCAGCGGGTGTGGGATTAGGTTTTAAGCCGCCAATCTTCCTGAAGGATGGGGATGTAATTGAGTTGGGTATCGACGGACTTGGCGAATCAAGACAGGTTGCTAAAGCCTATGCTAAAGCTTGATTCACATCAGCACTATTGGAAATTTGACCCAATAAGAGATAACTGGATCACAGAGGAAATGGAAGTCATACGTCATGACTTCCTTCCTCCTGATCTTAAACCATTGCTTGACGCCAATGGGATTCAGGGTTGCATCGCGGTGCAGGCCGATCAGTCGGAGGCCGAAACAGATTTTTTGCTTTCTCTGGCAGAAGAACATCATTTTATTAAAGGAGTCGTCGGTTGGGTTGATCTTTGTTCTCCCAACATTCATACCCGGCTTGAACATTATTCCCAATTCTCAAAACTCAAAGGATTCAGGCATATTCTACAGGCCGAACCTATTGAGTTTATGCTCAAAGCCGAATTTCAAAGAGGAATTGCGGCTTTAAATAATTACGGATTTACTTATGACATTCTTATCTACCCTCAGCACCTCAGTGTCACCCCGGACTTGATCCGGGGCGGGGCCATGGGGCTGGGCCACAATAATCAAGCTTTCGTCATCGATCACCTCGCCAAACCCGATATAAAAAATGGCCTTTTCAGCAATTGGGAAGCCGAAATGAAGCAGATTGCTTCATTTGAGAATGTTTACTGCAAACTTTCGGGCATGATCACCGAAGCTGATTTGAAAAACTGGAAAAGGGATGAGATATTTCCATACATGGATAAAGTTTTCGACTTTTTTGGGGCGGAACGGCTAATGTTTGGTAGCGACTGGCCGGTATGTAAACTGGCAGGGGAGTATGATGTGGTTTGCGGATTGGTGGAGGAATATTTAAGTAAATTGAGTATCAGGGAGCAGGGACTGGTTTGGGGGAAGAATGCTGAACAATTCTATAAACTTTAGTACATTCAGGGTGTTAATGGTAGCGCTTTGTCATTGCGATCAGCCTTGGGCTGAGAAGCAATCCCCTAATGTAATGGGATTGCTTCGTCGTGCCTGCCCTTCCGGTCAGGCGGGCCTCCTCGCAATGACATCCCATATTGATGCTAATAAATCAGATTTGATAAATCGAATAAATAATGGATTTAAATTTAAAGGATAAAGTAATTCTGGTTAGTGGCGGTGCCAAGGGCATTGGCGAGGCAATTGTGAAAGTTTTGGCTTCTGAAGGAGCCATTCCGGTGATAATTGGCCGTAATGAGGCCGATAATCTGAAAGTACTTGCGGAAATTGAATCTGCAGGATCTCAGGTTTTTCAGATCAGGGCCGAGTTAACCATGCCCGAAGAATGTGAAAAAGTGATAAAATTGACTCTGGAAAAGTTCGGAAGGATTGATTCATTGGTGAACAATGCCGGGGTAAACGATAGTGTCGGTTTGGAGAACGGTTCTTACGAAGGTTTCGTAGCTAGTCTGCACAAGAATGTGATTCATTATTATTTACTTGCCCATCATGCCTTGCCTGCACTCAAAAAATCTAATGGAGCTGCCATTGTCAATATCAGCTCTAAAACCGCTGAGACCGGACAGGGAAGCACTTCTGCCTATGCTGCAGCAAATGGGGCCCGCAATGCCTTAACCCGCGAGTGGGCAGTTGAATTATTGCCGCACAGCATCCGTGTGAATTCGGTAATTGTTGCAGAATGCTGGACCCCACTGTACGAAAGCTGGATCAAAACCCTTCCAAACCCCGAAGAAAAACTGAAAGACATTGTCAGTAAAATTCCCCTCGAAAACCGCATGACCACCGCGAAGGAAATTGCCGATACAGTTGCCTTTTTACTTTCAGAGCGATCTTCGCATACCACGGGGCAATTGATTCATGTGGATGGAGGCTATGTTCATCTTGACCGGGCCATTGGGTAGAGTTTGAAGCTGAAAGCTTAAAGTTGAAAGGGAAAAGCTAAAGTTCCATTTTGACCGTCATCCAGAATGCAATGAGGGATCTGTTAAAAGGGGGTAATAAATGACTATTTCTCTATTTCCCCTTCCCAGGGCGTTGATTATCTATTTTCAGTTCAAAACTTTATTTAATCAAAGCATTTATTTTTTGCCAAAGCTCATTGTCAAATCCGGAAAGAGCAAAACTTGGATTTGCCGGGTCAGAGGCTTCCCCCATTCTGATAATTACCATATTTTTACTGGGAATGACATAAATGCGTTGATCTTCTGCGCCCATTGCTGCATACATATCGGCAGGAGCATTCGGTACTAAATTACCTGTATATACTTTTTGTCCGCCGGGTACCATATAATTGGATTTGCCATTTAGCCACCATAAATAACCGTAAGATGGATTTATGGTTTGGGAAGTATTAATACTTTCAAGAAAGAAAGATTCGTTCATAATTGTTTCGTTTTTCCATTTCCCCTTGTTCAGAGCCAATAATCCAAAACGAGCCATACTACGTGTATTACTATGATAAATTTTGAATATTAAGCCATTATTCCAGAAACCGTCTATTCCTATTTTGTTTTTTAGTTTAGTGTTAAAATAGGTTTCAAAACTTTGATTACCCGCTTTTGCAACAACATCCATCAGTTTTTGGAAAACATTATGATACGACCATCTTGTACCGGCATCTGCCAGGTAGGTTAAATTCGATTTAATTACGAATTCATTTGCATCATTTATTCCTGAAGCCATGGTAAGCAGATGCCTTGAGGTGATCAGATTTTCTTTTTCTATTGGTTCACTTGTCCAGCCTTCACCTAAATATTGGGACACTTTGTTGTTAATATTGAGCAGTCCTTCCTGTTGGGCAATTCCTGTAGTAAATGCTACCAGGGTTTTGCCGGCACTATTCCATTGCCAGGTGGCAGTTGAGCTATGACCATTAAAATATTCTTCCATTACAATTCTTCCATTAACAAGAATCATAAATGATTTGGTGTTCTTCTGAATAAGATAATCCTTTAAGGCTTGAACAGCACTTGCGTTCCAGCCCAAACTAGAAAGCGTTTTTGCTTCCCAGTTATTATCAGTATTTGAAGGGAAATACATTGATTCAACCAGGTTGGGCTGTTGTACATCTTTACTTACTTTTTTACAAGCTATGAATGGAATTATAAGCAATAAAAGCAATTTTAATTTTTTCATAGATGAGGTAAATAAGTTAATAATTCTCTACAGTCCTAAACTTTAGACAGTACTATTTTAAAAGGGTTTAATATTGATTTTTGAATTCCAGATGAATGTATGTTGCGTCCCTTTCAAAGAGTGCAGCTTATTTACTAAGGGCTTAACCCTTTATTCCCCACCCGATAGCTATGAGGTACCCATTCCCCAAAAAATTACCATTAGCTCTACATTTCAAATGAATTACTAAATTCACCTGACAACAGACAACACATCATAATATGAAAAACATACTCTTAATCCTCTTCTTATCATTTCAAACCAGCACCATCGCAGATCCGGCCAGCTATTTAAACGATCTGAAAGCTGAAATGAAAAAGGAATGGCCTAAAAACAGAACCATCAATTTGGTGTTTCACGGGCATTCTGTTCCAGCAGGATATTTCAAAACCCCGGTGGTGAATACTTTGGAAGCCTATCCATACCAGGTTCTGAGAGCAATGAAAGCAGAATATCCCTTTGCAGTAATTAATATCATCAATACCTCCATTGGTGGTGAAAACTCTGAAAGTGGCGACAAACGATTTGAAACCGAAGTTTTAAATCATAAGCCTGATGTCCTTTTTATAGACTACGCTTTAAACGATCAGGGCATTGGACTTGAAAGAGCTAAAATCGCCTGGGAAAAGATGATCAGTATTGCCCTGAAAAAAGAAATTAAAGTCATTCTGATTAGTCCTTCTCCAGATCAACGAGTGAATATTCTGGAGGTCAAAAATGTGTTGGAGCAACATACAGCCCAAATTAGGAGCATTTCTGAAAAGTACGGCATTGGATTTGTAGATAGTTATAGGATGTTTAAACAAAAGGTGGTTTCGGGTGAGCCTATCACAAAATATATGTCTCAGGTAAATCATCCGAATGAAAATGGGCATGAGCTCATTGCAAATGGAATAATGAGATACTTTTGATTGAGGGAATCAATTGCAAAATTGAGATGTGTTCAAATTGATGGACATATCCTTATTCTTTGTTCTTTAATCCTTGATCAATCTTTAGCAAGATTTTAATTGGATTGCAGTAAAAATCGCTGACTACAGGGTTTTGGATCGGATCTATTATAATATTGATGATAAAACTGCCGTAATTCTATTGGAATTGCCTGGTTTTTGGTGGATATGTATTTGAACAAAATTTATAAACAATAATGGCAGACACAATAAAATGAATTTTAATGTGCCGACTAAAATAAATTCAATGGAACATAAAAAAGACAATCAAAAGATTCTTAAAAATAGATATATACCAACTACCGAGTTTTACAGTCAAATTATTGACAGCCTACAGGATTATTCAATTTTTACTTTAGATAATGAATACAACATAAATAGTTGGAGTTCAGGCTCTGCAAAGATATTTGGTTACGAAACTGATGAAGTTATTGGAGAACCATTCGATATAATATTTACAGACGAAGATTTAAAAAAGGGCATTCCAAATATTGAAATTAAAACAGCATTATTAGATGGTAGAGCCACGGATAATAGATGGCACATTACGAAAGATAAGAGCCTTTTTTACGCATATGGCTTGGTCTTTCCACTCATCGGTTCAGATGGAGAAAGGTTGGGTTATGTTAAAATTTTAAGGGACTTGACAGACAGAAAAAAATCGGAAGATGCCATAAAAAAGTATATCAGAGAATTGGAAGAACTTAATATGCACAAAGAGAGTGTTCTGGCAATACTTTCGCATGATTTGAGAAGTCCGCTGACAGGTATTATCGGAACGGCTGCTTATTTGAGAGAAGATTTTCATAAAATGAAGTCCGAGGAAGTTCAGGAAATGCTTGACTTGCTTTACCAGTCATCAAAGGATGAATTGGATATGTTAGACTATTTAGTGGAATGGGCAAGAATCAAATACGCATCGGAAGTGTTTTCTCCAACAAAAATAAAATTAACTGATTACATAGATAAAGTCTTTGAAAGTTTAAATGAAACCGCTTCCATCAATGCAATAAATCTCCATCACGAAATTGAAGGCGATACTACGGTGTTCGCGGATGGAAAAATGTTAATTTCTATTATTCAAAATATTGTTTCTAATGCGATAAAACATTCAAAAAAGGGAGGGACAATTACAGTTTCAGCCAATAACAAGGATGATAAAATTATTGTTCAGGTTAAAGACACTGGAACTGGAATGTCCAAAGAAATCATGGAAAAACTTTTTACTCCACAAATGAAAACCCTTTCTGAAGAAAGAAAAGCAAATAAAGGGGCTGGAATCGGCTTGTTATTGGTAAAGGGTTTTTTAGAAAAAAATGGGGGCGAAATATGGGTAGAAAGTGTTGAAGGAGAAGGATCATCTTTTTATTTTACCTTACCAAATGAGGAACCATTGTTTAAGAAAGGCAGTTCAGACGAAGTTATGTTTGATGAAAGCACATAATTTACTGTTAAAAGTCCATTTGATGAACAAATCAACTTGTATTAAAACTGCCATAGTAAACTAACACCAATCAAAAATGGCATTTCGGTGATAGGGCGCGGTTTTTTCTTTCTCAAGAATTACCCCGACAAAAAACTGTTGTTAAAATGGGTATAACCAGCAACATCAATTAACCTTAGTTTGAAGATTCAACACCAGCAAAATAATAATTTTTCCGATCGTTTCTTTTATTGAATATCGAATATAAATACCTTTTGAAGGTGAGAATCTTGCAACTCTTTCCAGAAATTCTATAATACCCATCTTAATATAGAACTGCACTTTTGTATAACATAAAATAAAGGTGGTACCGGTAACAAATATTCCTTTTTGAAAATGCTTGAATGTATTCCGGAAGAAAATATTTAGTTGAAGTTAAAAAAGGAACGCCTGTTCTATTCTGTAAACAAATTATCTGGTGATATTTCATAGAACCTACAATAACAATTAAATAAACAATCAAAATGGAAAATTCAAAGACAATTGATGTGTTAAACACACTAATCACTATCAATAACGATAGAATTGAAGGTTATGAAACGGCCTCAAAAGAAACCGAAGAACAAGATTTAAAAATCTTGTTTGCACAATTAAGTTCAACCAGCCAAAAATGCAATCAAGAATTGAATATCGAAGTCAACAAGCTCGGTGGCACACCAGCAGAAGGCACTATGGTATCAGGTAAATTCTTTCGGGTGTGGATGGATGTAAAAGCAGCACTCACAGGTAAAGACCGCAAAGCCATTCTTAATTCATGCGAGTATGGTGAGGACGTTGCAAAGAATACTTATGAAAATGTATTGAAAAATGATACAGAACATTTAAGCCCAGAACTTCAAACTTTGATTCAAGAACAACACACATTACTTGTTACTGATCACGACAAAGTTAAAGCTTTAAGAGATGCTCTAATAGAAGCATAATTGGTTTTAGAATTGGTTGTGTATGGTGCTAATACATTAATTACTCTACCTAAAAACATAAAACCATATTAGTACAAGCACTAATTGATAAAACAGATAATCTGAATTATCTCTTAGTGCTTAAATATTTTCTAAAAAATAAATTAGAAAGAAATGGCAAAAAGGAACAACAGCCAGGGTGGAAAGCAGCACGGCACTATGTTAGATCAGAAGACTTTTCAGGACTTTAATAATAGGAAGCCTTCTCTGAGCGATCCCAACGAAAGAAAAAGTAAGTTAAACCCAGAAGATTTAGCACAACCAGAACAAGCTGGAGCTCCGGTTTCGGATGAAAAGATTGAAGTGCTGAAAACGGTGCCAGGCGCTCCACGATCAAGCGAAAAGAACAATGAGTAGAAATTAAACTAGCTATCTGGACTGTTGCCGAAACTTTAGAATTACATTCAGATTTTTTCTTTTGTCCGATAGGTCTAAAAACTAGCCTGTTCCTTGAGGTTTGCCTCGCTCATCCAACAAAATCATTCATTATTTATGCAAAATATTTGCAGTGTATTTATTTAATGTTTTACTTTGTAATTAAAAGTACTTTTAAATTAATATAAAATGAAAAACGAAAGGCTAATTATCATTCAATCAAGTTTAGGAATTCTTCTGATTATTCCTCTTATTGCAATGCAGTTCACGAATGAAGTCGACTGGGATATCTTCGACTTTGTAATTATGGGAGTTCTATTGTCGGGCACAGGCTTCTTATGCGAACTTGTGTTGAGAAGAGTAAAAGATACACTGAATAGAATTATAATCTGTGGAGTTGTTTTATTTGTATTCTTCCTGATATGGGCTGAACTTGCAGTTGGAGTATTTGGTTCACCATTTGCAGGTTCCTAATGAGGTAAAACAAATAATTAAAGACAATCAGCCCTACTGGCGCGCGTTCTAAGAACAGATTTACTAAGCCCGTATTTTTTCCTTAAGTTTATAAATGCATCTATAATTCTTAAGCTATGAATAAAGTCATCGGGGGAGTATTAATAATTGTCAGTTTGGCAATTGCTTATGTCGGAATCACTAAGATTTCTCAAAGCACAGAATCTGTTAATTTTTTGGGCATAAAAATCGAAGCTTCAGATAATTCGGGCAAAACAGAGGGCTACCTTTTTCTGGGATTGGGGATAGTTCTTTTTGCTGGTGGGATTTATACGTTGAATAAATCTAAGGCTTAATCTAAATTTTAATCAACTGGTTGAAGCTTATTTGTCTGCTTTTGCTATTGTTGTCAATGGCAAAAGCGATGCGTACCAGTATTTCCCCCTGTCCTTAGAGCGCAGCGTCTCTAAGGATTATTAAATGAAATGGAGTTTTAGACTCTAAAAACCAGGACTCTTCAAATCATTTGAAAAAACCCACACTCGCAGTATCCCTTACTGTTCCATCAGCATCCTGATAAATAAAATAAGCTTCCAGTCCCTTGTGTTTTTTCAAAAAGGCAAAGGCCTTTTTAATGCCCATGCCAATCAGGACATTATCATAACCATCTGCACTCATGGCATTTGCGGTTCTGACGGTCACGCTGATCATTTCATTTTCGATCGGTCTGCCGGTTTTCGGATCCATCAGGTGAGAAAGCTTTTTTGATCCGTTTTGGATGTATTTGCGGTAATTCCCGGAAGTGGTGATTGCACCGCCTTTTAATTCGATGATTTTCTGGATAAAAGCTTCTTCGTCTTTGTCATTAGAAGGCTGTTCAATTCCAATCCGCATGATCTGATTCCCGGGTTGTTTACGTCCTTTGACCCGGATCTCTCCGCCAATTTCGATCAGGTAATTTTGAAGGCCCTTCGATTCGATGTAATCTGCAATCACATCCACACTGTAACCCTGAGCTATGCCGTTCACATCAATCTTCAAGCAGGGAATGTCTTTGACCAATTGCCTGCCCCTGATATGGAGCTTATCTGAACCTGAACATGTGAGTGCCTTGCGGATCGCTTCATCCGATGGCTGATTACTGTGCCGCTTCGCTCCGAATCCCCATGCTTCTACTATGGGTAGTATGCTGATATCAAACACCCCATCACTTTCCTTCCAGATCTTTAAAGAGCGCTGTGCCACCTTGTACAGATGCTCATCCATCTCTATACCTTTTTCAGAGTTATTGAACTGATTGATCAGTGAATAAGGTTTATAGATTGAAAGGGAGCTGTCAAGATCTGCGAATTTTTGATCAATCGATTTTGAGCTGATGATTGCATCTCCGGCATAGTAGGTAATCTGATAGCTGGTACCCTGTGCGAAACCGGAGATTTGGAATTGGGAGTAGGATTGGGATTTCCTGCTGCCGCAACTGGTTAGGATGGGTAGGATTGATAGGATTTGTAGGATTACAATATACCTGATAATCACAATTCTACCCTGATTAAAAATCCTGCTCATCCTAAAATCCTCTAATCCTCTAATCCTAATGCTCCGGTCGTCGTATAATATTTCGCAATCATATTCGGCACTTCCCATGCAGGCATAGTATTGTTTAGGATATACCCGATCGCCACTTCAGCAGAGTTTGTACCTTTAAATGTTCCCGGTTTTACGACCCACTCATTTCCTTTTTGGATCAGGTCGAAGCCGGGGTATCTTTGCTGCATTTTAGCTTTTACATTTTCAATAACCGAAGCGAAGTCAGTAGCCGGAACACCCGAAGCAGCTTTAATGTATAATGTGGCCCGGTATTTCTCTTCTGCACTCTGCCTGAGTTCCAGATTAGCTTTCGTGCCCCGCATTAGCGCATAATGGGTGTCACTAGAACCTGCAGGCTCCCTGTACCTCCAGTTAACAGTCACTTTAGCATGCACTCCTTTGATTGTGTAATTGATCTCCCCATTGGCTAAGACCGATAAAATACTGTCTTTTACATATTTTTTCAGGTAATCAGGATAGTCTACCCGGGTAACCCGCTTAAATTCGGAAGGAGTCAGATCAGTTGGCCATTCTTTTGAATTCAGAATTTTGATATCCTTTTTATACTTGAGAGTGACTCCGGGGAATCCGGCCCATTGCGACATGTCGACAAGGTGAGTACTCACATCAGTAATTCCATGGCCTTGCTGCTCTATGTCAAAGAACCAGGCCGGGCGACGGGCTGGTTCAGTGCCTGAGAATTTCAGGAAATGGTGTAAATTTTCCTGAATTAGGGATGGATCATCCACACTTCCTTTTTTGAGTGTTCCGAACAGTTCAGGTATTTCTGAAAGCTCTTTCTGCAGAATGTTGCTGATATCATAACGCAAATCCATTGGATCGAAGATCAGAACCTTTTTTTTCTCTGCCAGTTTGAACGATTTTTTCAGCATTTCAAAATCTTTTGGAGTTACCGCCAGCGGTTTATCTGCTAAAACATGCATACCCGCTTCTATAGAACGACGCATATATTCACCTTTTTTGCTGTTATTCCCGGAAATGATCACTGCATTGCCCTTTTTCTCAGCCAGCATCTTCTCGAGGTAATCTGTACCGGTATAAACCACCATTTTCCATTTGGTGGGATTGGAGGAACGGGAATTCATTCCATTGATGCTTTTCAGATAGGTCTCTACATCCGGACCTGCAGGAGCATAAACATACACTTCAGGATCTAAGCCTGCATACATTCTGCCCTGCATATAAGTTGCATGTCCATGTCCGGGATCCAGAACGATAAGTTTGATCGGAGCATTTTGTGCAATTCCATTAATCGAAATTAAGCTGAATAAAAGAAGTGTCAGTGAATGAAGGACAAGCCTTGATTTTAATATGGTATTAATAAAATTTCGTTTTGAGAAAATATGGAATGCCATTTTTTATTGGGAGTAAATTATATAATGTCTTTTTTATATCAGAATTGAACTTAAACAAATATAAGAGAATTGATTAATCCTGTATTTTTATATATTTATTCATGCACACATTCATACTGATCAAAATGGGTAATCCACTTTTACTATTCAGAAAATTTATTCCGGCATTTTTCATGCTGATGGTTCTTGTTGTTTCGGTAGTTAATGCCCAGACCCAAAAGCCTAAAAAATATATTGTTAACGGATATGTAGGAGGTTACCGTGGCCTGGTAAAAGTTGAGCAAATCGATGCCGAAAAGTTAACCCATATCAATTATGCTTTCGTCAATGTAAAAGACAGCATGGCATTTCTTACGAATCTGAAGACTGATTCAACAAATTTTCGATTGTTAAACGGACTGAAAAAAATCAATCCCGATCTTAAAATTGTGATTTCTATAGGCGGTTGGTCATGGAGTGAGAATTTTTCGGATGCAGTTTTGACTCCCACATCAAGAAAATTATTTGCAAAGAGCAGTGTGGATATTGTCAGACAGTATAATTTGGATGGAGTGGATATCGACTGGGAGTACCCGGCCATGAGGGGCGAGGAAGGCAATGTGTACCGTCCTGAGGATAAACAGAATTTTACCCTCATGTTCAGGGAGATTCGTGCCGAACTGGATAAACTTGAAGCCGAAAGGGGCCGAAAATATCTTCTGACAGCAGCTGTCGGTGGCTCCAAATCCTTTGTGAACAATACAGAAATGGCAGAAGTTGCCAAAATTCTCGATTATATTCTGATTATGACTTATGATTACGGTGGTAAAACAGTTGCGCATCATACAAATCTTTATCCTTCAAAAGGAATGGAGAATTCCAGTTCAGCACATAAATCGGTGATGGATTTTATAGAGGGGGGAGTTCCTGCCCATAAGATCGGATTAGGGGCTGCATTTTATGGGAAAAGCAGGGAGGCAGAAAACGTAATGAAAAACGGACTTAATCAGCCAGTCGTTCCTGGCTCAAAAGCTACTGCCGGACAGGGTGGGGGTTATACCAAAATGAGAAACGAGTTTATCAATAAGAATGGATACAAACGGCACTGGGACAGGCATGCAAAGGCTCCTTACCTTTTTAATCCGGAGACGAAAGTTTTTATCACCTACGACGATGAGCGCTCCATCAGAATGAAAGCAAAGTATATCAGAAAGCATAAACTGGCAGGTATTTTCTTCTGGGAGTATTTTTCTGATCCGGAGGAATATCTTTTGAAAGAGATTGATAGAGTACTTCCGTGAGTTAAGAATCAAGAACCAAGAGCCAAGAATCAAGACCAACTATATTAAGACATTAATTTTGTGTTTTAGATTTTAAGTGTGAAGTAATCTGGTATATCAACACAGGATGGATATTATCTGTTTTAGACTATGTGTTTCAATAGAGTAATTCATTTAAAATTAGTAATAAATGTCTTGATTCCTGGTTCTTGGCTCATGGCTCAAGAAAACTACTCATGGTTCAAAAAATAGTCATAAACCATCTTGGAGACTTTCGCCATCGATTTTACCGCCGCCTTATCATTCTCCAATTCTTTCGATAATAATACCAGAACATATTTCCTTCCATCCGGAAATATTACGATTCCGGCATCATGATTCACTCCGGTAATCCAGCCGGTTTTGTGAGCTACTTTTACTTTTTTTGGCAGTTTTGCAGGGATTTTGTCGTTAAATTTTTGATCGAGCAGGATATTTATCATCGCATCTGAAGAAGATTTGTCAACAGCAAGACCTTCGGCCATTTTTGAAAAGATCATCATCTGATCGTATGCTGTAGTGGTATTGTTCAGTCCCGCACGGTGGGCTTTTGTATCTTCCACACCACGCAAAACCTGTATATCACTGGCTCCCATCTCCCGCATGGTTTTGTTGGTATTTTGTGCTCCCACCAGATCGATAATAATATTAGTAGCCAGGTTACTGCTTTGAATGATCATAAGATAAAGCAGATCATAAATCTTTACTTTCTTGCCTGCTTTGGTATACAATTCAGTTTCACTATCGTCTTTTGGGTCTAGAGAATAAGCGCTTCCATCAACTATGCTTTTGAATTCATTTTTAACAATCAATGAGTCATTAATAGAAAATTTTCGGGCATTAGCCTGTTTATAAGCCTCAATCAATACCGGGGTTTTCATCGTACTGGCGGCATGAAAATTCATCTTTTCGTTGATCAGAATTTCTTCCCCGCTAGCCAGGTTTCTAAAAGCCATGGCAAATACTCCTTTATTTTTAGTGAGTTCTGCATTGATCTTATTTCTGAGTTCTCCCGGATCTTTTGTCCCTGATGGCAGCATGAAAAGTAAAATTGACAGGATTAATGAATACATTATAATACTCCGGAATAATATAGAAGCAATGGCGAATATAGCAATAGTATAATTTGTATTTTTAGTTACCATAAATATTATGAAAACATGATCAGATCAAACAGTTTATTGTTGTGTGCCTTGCTATTAACGATGTTTCAGGCGGCCATGTGCCAGGTAAATCTGAAAAGTGTCGATCAGATATGGGATCATTATGAGCGATACAAGGAACCTGTGATTACAAACCGGTTTTTTAAGTATACAGATGTCGTTTTCCTGATAAATAAACATACGACATCCGGGCTGCTTACTTCTAAAGAGATCGGTCAATCGGTTAAAGGAAGGAGTATTAATCATTTGACACTTGGAACGGGTAAAACAAAGGTTTTATTATGGTCACAAATGCATGGTGATGAGTCAACTGCAACCATGGCCCTGTTCGATCTGTTCAATTTTCTGGCAGCGGATGATGAGCACAAGGATTTAAGAAAGTTGATTCTCAGCAGCCTGGAGCTCCATATCGTTCCGATGCTCAATCCCGATGGTGCCCAGCAATGGAAAAGAAGAAATGATCTTGAGATTGACGTAAACAGGGATGCCCGTATGCTTGTGACACCAGAGGGCAGGGCATTGATGAATCTTGCGAAGAAAATAAAGCCCGAAATAGGCTTTAATCTTCATGATCAAAGCACACTATATGCTGCCGGTCGTAATGAAAATACTGCAACTATATCTTTTCTGGCTCCGGCCTATGATTACCCGAAGAGTATGAATGAGGTTAGAAAAAGAGCCACGCAGCTGATATTAACAATGAATAAAGCCTTGCAGACCAAAGTTCCGGGCAAGATCGCTAAATATGATGATGCATTTGATCCGCGTTGTTTTGGGGATACCTTTCAGGGGATGGGCATTTCAACAATTCTGATAGAATCAGGCGGATATTATGCCGACCCTGAAAAGCAATACATTAGAAAGCTGAATTTTTATGCCCTTCTTAATGCTTTTGTGTCGATCGCTGAAAAAACTTATGTAAGTCAAAAACTTGCTGATTATCAGCAAATTCCGGAAAACAGCAGGTCTTTGTATGATGTATTGGTCAGAAATGTAAGTATAAATAAGGAAGGTATCCAGTTCCAGACCAACCTGGGGATTGTCCGTTCTCAAATCAAGGGTTCTGATTACGGTAGTATGTCATACAACGGCCGTATCGAGGAGCTGGGAGATGTGGAACTGACTCATGGTTATGATGAAATTGAAGCCTCAAGCCTGACTTTTACTCCTGGCAATATCAAACTGATGCGCAAAAGTGAATGGGAAGTATTAAGTCCGCAGCAAGAGCTTGATCTGATCAGAGAAGGTTTTCTTTTTGTGAAATGGACGGATGCTGCATCACCTGCCGGCCCATTGAGCGCCAGACTCCTGAACCTGACCAATAAAGCTACTAACACCATACAATCTGCTTCCATAGGCCAGCAAGCACAATTTTTACTAAGCAGGGATGGAAAGCCTGTTTACGCACTGCTTAATGGATATGTTTTGGATTTGACTAAAGATGTTACAACAGTGCCAAATGTGTTTGGTTATTGAGAGGTATTTTTCATCCTGTCCGGAGAGTTTAACGCAGCGTCTCTCCGGATATTAAATGAGAAAGAGTCTCCAGACTCGTACAATTGTTATTTTTGATTAAAAGACTTCATGTTATTACATATCCTTAGAGATGTAGCGCTTAACTTTTAGTAAAGAGTAGTTTCAAAAGAAAATATGTTTTTATCCTTTACCAACCTTAAATCCGATCTCAGGAAACTTATTCTGGTCTGAATGCTTGCCCATAAGCTCATCCAGATATTTAAATACTATTTCCAGGTTTTTGTCATGATTGTTAAGTTTCTTCTTGATCTTTTCAATCTCAAGATTTAGTTCTGAATGATTGTTCAGAATATGTTTTATTCGCGTGAAAATTCTCATTATCCGGATGTTTACCTGAATAGCTCTTTCACTATGCAATATCCCTGATAACATAGCTACACCCTGTTCAGTAAATGCATAGGGTAATTTTCTTGTACCTCCCCAACTTGATATTCCATTCTGGAATATCAAGTTCTTAAACTCTTCTTCATAAAGCTGAAACATGAAATCTTCCGGGAATCTTGATTTATTCCGGGAAACGGCTTTGTTTAAATTCCCTGTTGACACATCATATAGCTCAGCAAGATCTTTATCGAGCATTATCTTGGTATTTCTGATAATATAGATCTTACTGATAACGACTTCGTCAGTGATAATTGCGGTATTCGAATCCATTGTAAGTATTGATTTTTCCAATACAATTTAAGATTCACCGGAATTAATTTCATGAATATCTAATTATCGGTAGGAATTAATGAGTAAAAGGGAGATTATTGGAAATTTTTCTCTGGTCGGTGTTGTCACAGTACCAGTACTAACGCTCAACCTTTTTCCTGAAATCTTACTTTGAATAAGCAATTCTATTAATCAGGCTGAGTAAAGAGCGATCACCTGCCGCATCTCCTAAAATTTGCCAGATCATTATTCCGGAAGCATTTTCTTTTGCAAGCAGTGTTTTTTTACGGATCGTATCTTCTCCATTGTAATACATGATCATACCGTCGGGCATCGTTATCTGATCGGTTTTTTCAGCACCAGGGAAGGTTTTAACAATCTGTCCGTAATTCATGCTGGAGGCCTTAGAAGTCAGTTCAGGCCCGAATCCATAACCATAAAAACCGACGCCCAATACAATTTTCTCTTTGGGGATATTCCTTACTGTTCTAAAGTAGTCCAGATCTGCATGGGCATGCTCATAAGTTGAATGTGGTCCGGGTTTGGAAGGTCTCCATGGACCGGTATGATCATAACTCATCAGGGTCATGAAGTCGTATTGGGCCAGAGCCCGGTCACTTAACTGATCTTTATAAAAGATAGCGATTGCTGAGGTGATCATTTTTTTATGCGGCTTCAGCACATTGGCAAGTCCGACTACGAAGTTTTCGTAATTCTCATCAATGTCACTTCCTTCTATGTCAACATCAATACCATCAAAATTGTATTTTAAGCTAATCAGCAGGAGGTCGTTAATGAATCTTGCCCGATTTTCATCCCTCAGGAGTTTATGGTAATATTCGTGTCTTCCGCCACCTGCAATTGATGGAAGGACCTTAACTCCATATTTATGCGCCGCCTTGATGAAGGGCTCCAGTGCAGAAAGATCCTGATTGAAATTGCCCAGAGTATCCGGATTCAGAAATGAAAGGTTGATATGTGTTAGCTTATCAAAGGGCACAGTCTTTAAATCTGCGGTCATTGCCGCTCTCAAAGAATAGTAGCCGACAACTTTGAAATCTGATTTTTTCTTTGACTGACCCTGTGCCTGTGAATGCAGAAGTGTTAAACTAATGAACAGTAGTATTTGTTTTTTCATTTTTTGAATCTATGGACTGTGATTATTAATTCGGATAGAATTCCTTTACCCTTATTTCTTCTTTTATTGCTTCCTCAGTTTTGCCCTGCTTTCTCAAAATTGCAGCTCTGTACTTATGGCATTTTGCGGCTACATAAGAATCAGGAAATGAACGGGCAGATTGAGTAAACAAATCATAAGCCTTTTGCTGTGACTCTGCATCTTTTTTCTTCATCAGTTCCTTCCCATCAATATAATCCTGATGCCAGCGCCGCGCAATGGCACTCATTCGGTCGGCTTCCTGTAAAGTGGCAAACTGCGGAGGGAATTTGGAAGGTGTTTTTGGGCTGATATTTAGATTGCCTTTTTTAAAGAATTTCTCAATTGCTTTAGCGATGGCATGAGCTTCATTATAATTGTGTTCCCTTGTTTTTAAACGGGCTTCTTCCTCTGGGTTAGTGAATAGTGATGCTTCTGCAAGAACACCGGGAATGCCATAGGTTCCTCTCAATACCGAAGATCCTGCACCAGAAAAAATGGTAAAATCAGAGACCACACTGACCGGTGTTTTTGTTTTGTACATGTATTTTTTCAAATTCTTTGCCAGCAGTTTTCCAAAAGTCACACCGGCCTGGTTTTCTGAAGCAAGGCCATGATAATAAATGATTGGGAAATTAACTGAGGGATCGGCAGTAGCATTATGGTGGATGGAAATAAAGAAATCAGCTTTATTTTCAATGGCCATTTTAGAGCGTTCTGCAAGAGGGAATGGAACATCGCTGCTTCGGGTCATGAGGACTTTTGCTCCTTTCTGCTCCAAAATCTCTTTTAATAGCAATCCTACACGAAGGTCTATCCATTCTTCGCGCTCGCCTGTAGGCCCCTGTCGGTAGCTGTCAGTAGCTGCAGAGCCACCATGACCGGGGTCGATACAGATTATTTTACCATTTAAAGTACCATCCCCTGGTGAATTCTGCTGTGCAAAGCTGCTTTGGATGAATCCAATAAGGATGAGCAATAAAAAAGATCTTATTTTAATGATTTTTTTGTGATTTAGTCTTTGCATGAGAATTTGGCATTAAAAAACAGTCCAGAATTAATAATTTTCATGAAAATAGGTGATTATTCGGCCCATTTCATTGCGGATATCTGCTGTTGGAATCATAAAGTTATTATTCATGAATGAATACATGTATTTTTTGCCTTTCCGTGTAATGAAAAATCCTCCCTGTAGATGCACATTCTGAAGGGTGCCTGTTTTTGCCCACACAAATGGTTGACCATTTTCTGTTTTATAAGCATTTCGCAGTGTGCCACTTACTCCGCCAGCAGGCAGTAAATTATGCAACCTTTCTTCGGTTCCAAGCTTCTCCCTTATTTTGGTCAGAATCTTAATGATCGAACGCGGACTGAATAAATTATATCTCGACAATCCTGAACCATCCCTCCACTGGAATTTATCAGGCAGGTCATTCAGGAAGTTCATTGAGCTGTAAGAGATCGCCGAATCAACACTGAGCTTTCCCGGAAGAAGGGAAGAACAGAGATACAGAATCTGCTCTGCAAGGTAATTATCACTCGGAAGCATCATTCTTCTGTAGAGGCTATCTGAGGGTATGCTGTATATAGTTTTAGCATTTTGAGGCAAATTCATGCGGATGATGCTGACAGGTAGTTTGAGTGTATCACTAAGTGTTGCGGCGGTCAGCTCTGCTTCCGGTACGAGATAAAGTGTCTGCCTGTAATTTAGAGGCATGGTCATTTGCGGATACGAGAAGGTATTGGTCTTATCATCTCTGCGAACACTGAATGTTCTGGGATGGTATGAAGTATCCGCTTTTAAGTATTGATTCAGAAAGACGGGTTTGATCGCTAAATTCCCGTTCTTGTCTGCATAAGCCAGAGCTCTGTTTTCGCCTACCGGCAATGAAACCATTGCAATCTGGTAAATGGAGGAACCATTGAATTCGGTACCTCCATTACTATGAGAGTAAAACAGTTTTTTACCTGAATTTTTAAGGAAGTCATATACCCGGCTTGATTTCAGATCGGGATGAAGAAATGAAGGATCACCTGTCCCCCAGAAGATCAGGGAATCACCTTTGGTAACATAACGAAGTCCGGGGATAGAATCGCCCAGCATACGGAGTGCGGTGTATAAAGTAAAAAGCTTAGTATTTGATGCCGGGATTGCAGGTTTGTTGGCATCCAGTTCATACACTGGCTTCATGGTTTTTAGATCATAAAGTGAAAATCCGGTATAATGGTTTTGAAGAATCTCTGAGCCGGCAAAGACTTTTGCTACTTTACGTTTATTTAATTTTTGTGCTTCAGTCTTCGTACTGAATAAAAACAAAATGAACAAACATAATAAGCCGTTTATCAGGTTTTTATTTAAGTTTAACTTTTCTGGGATCATCTTTTTCAGATTTTTTTGTTTAATTCTTATCGCTATAATTGGCCGTTCTGATCGCTTAAGAGCAGGAGTAATTTTATGCAAGATAAGTTTCCCCTATGAAAGATAAAAGAACAAATAAAAGGCTGAAAGGATTCAAAACCGTGTCAGCCTTAATCCTTTTTAATTAAGATTATTGTTTAATATTGTGTCTATGCAAAAAATCTTCTGTATTGTGCTTTTTAGCATTTTTCCGGCTCTTTTGTTGGCTCAGATTCCCTTGCGACCAAGGGAAATGGGCTTGAAGATAGGAGTTCTGCCGGCCGGCGCATTGAATGCAATTACAGATGTTCCCGGAGTTAAAGTAGGGCATAAAACACTAATTAGCGGAGAGTCAGTTCGAACTGGAGTTACAGCCATTCTCCCACATGATGGCAATTTGTTTCAGTCCAAAGTCCCTGCTGCTGTTTTTGCAGGAAATGGTTTCGGAAAACTTAGTGGCACTACCCAAATTGATGAACTCGGAACATTGGAAAGCCCGATTGTTTTAACCAATACGCTCAATGTAGCCGAAGGTATTCAGGCTGTGATTGAACATACACTTGCACAGAAAGGCAATGAATTGGTACAATCGGTAAATGCCGTGGTTGGAGAAACCAATGACGGTAATTTAAATGATATACGTGGCCGTCATGTAAAAAAGGAAGATATTCTCTACGCCATTCGATCTGCTTCAGGCGGCCCTGTTACTGAGGGAAATGTTGGCGCAGGAACTGGCACGGTTTGTTTCGGATATAAAGGTGGAATAGGTACATCTTCAAGAAAATTACCTCAGAGTCTTGGCGGATATACAATAGGTGTACTTGTTCAGACTAATTTCGGTGGAGTCTTGCAGATTGATGGAGTGCCTGTGGGTGAGGAATTGGGCAAGTTCTCATTCAGTGATAAATTGCTTAATAATGTGGATGGTTCCTGTATGATCGTTGTAGCAACTGATGCACCATTGGATGCAAGAAACCTGGAACGTTTAGCTAAACGGGCTTTCATGGGAATGGCTAAGTCGGGTGGTATTGCATCTAACGGAAGTGGCGATTATGTGATCGCTTTTTCTACTGCCGAAGCTCTGCGTGTTCCTCATCAGCCTGCTCAGCCTGTAATCCAGGCAGGATATCTGCATAATGATTTCACCTCACAGCTATTTATGGCAGCAATTGAAGCTACTGAAGAAGCGGTAATAAATTCCCTTTTTGCTGCAAAGACCACAATAGGAAATAATGGGCGTAAGATCGAAGCTCTTCCTCTCGATAAAGTAATTCCGATACTAAAAAAATACAATAGACTATAAAATGAGTAAATTATTCGTTTGGGTAAATGATTCTTTGATTCCTTCTGATGAGGCGAATTTGAACATTGCCGACCTCGCTGTACAGAGAGGCTATGGAATTTTTGATTTTTTTAAAACAATAGGTGGTAAACCTGTATTTCTTGAAGACCATCTTGATCGTTTATTTAGATCTGCTGTGCTGATGCGGCTTGAACTTAAGCAAAGCCGGGATGAAATAAGAGACAAGATCATAAGGCTCATTGAAAGTAATAATCTGAAAGATTCGGGTATAAAAGGTATTCTTACCGGTGGTTTTTCTTCTGATGGATTCAATATCGCAGAACCAAACCTGATTATTAGCCAGCAGGCTTTTCAAATTCCCAGAACTATATCAGAGAAAGGCATTAGTATCCTGACACATGAATACCAGCGTCAGTTTTCCAATGCTAAAACACTGGATTATCTTCAGGCCATCTGGCTGCAGCCAATACTGAAAGAGAAAAAGGCAGACGATGTGTTGTATTATTCAAACGGACTGCTTCGTGAGTGTCCCAGGGCAAACATTTTTATCGTTACTAAAGATCATAAGGTACTTACTCCGGAATCAGGTATGCTGAAAGGAGTAACCAGAAAACATGTACTGGAAATATCGGAAGCCAGGTATGTAACAGAAGCCCGGGATGTTAGTTTGGAAGAGCTTAGAAATGCGGGAGAAGTTTTTATTACCAGTACAACTAAAAATATTCTGCCGGTGGTTCAGGTAGATGGATATGTTATTGGTGATGGAAATCCGGGAGAAGTAAGCAGGGCTTTGGCGAAGGAGTACAACAGAATCATTTACGGATCCTGAGATAGAATTTATTAGGAAAGGGATAAATCCCTTTCCTGAATATTACAATCTTACTTTTACAATCAGCTTCTTGATTACACCATCAGCAATCATTGGTGCATGCACATCTTCGGGAAAGAAGATTGCAAATTGACCGTCAGTCAATTCAAAATACATGTCAGGAGCGTCATTATAAAAGGCAACATCTTTCTCAGCATTGTATTCACCTTTCATCGATTTGCAGGCATTTCGTGGCTTCCATCCCAGTTTTTCTTTGCCGCTGATGCAAAGCTGAATGTCAATGTTCTTATTATGGCATTCAAATTTAGCGATAGACTCTTCTTCTGTCATTCCCTCTTTTTCAACTACCGCATAATTTAAACCTTCGCTGATCTCGTATTTTCCAGCTTCAACATTTTTCAGGTCAATAGAATTTAAAAATTCAAATGCTTTTGCAAAAAGTGGATGAACGGAAGTGTATTTTCCTGCGTTTTCCAGAGTGTCTATAATCATGGTCTTTCTATTTTATGATTTCTGTATATTAAAAATCCGCCTGGAGTGCAGGCGGATTTCTTAATTAATATTGTTATTTAGCGTTGTACACGTCCTGAACCATCACCACCTACCAGATCTTTAACTTCTGATAAAGTTGCATGATTTAAGTCGCCAGGAATGGTATGCTTAATTGCAGAAGCAGCAACACCAAACTCAGCTGCATCGCTTAATTTCATGTCTGTAACCAAGCCATAGATAAATCCACTCGCAAATGAGTCTCCGCTACCTACGCGATCCACGATACGAACTTCATATGATTTGGTATGGTAAAACTCAGTGCCATCGTAAACCAGCGCCGACCAGCCGTTATCTGAAGCACTGTGACTTTCCCTCAAAGTTGAGGCAATATATTTAAAGCCGAATTTGGCTTTCATTTGCTGGAATACATCTTTGTAACCATCCAGATTAAGCTCGCCTTTTGTGACGTCTGTGCCCTTACTTGTAAAGCCAAGAGTCGTATCAGCATCTTCCTCGTTACCGATACAAACATCAACGTACTGGCAAAGTCTGGTCATTACCTCCCTTGCTTTTTCTTTAGACCACAATTTTTTACGATAGTTCAGATCGATACTGGTAGTGATACCTCTTGCTTTTGCAGCTTTTAAAGCAGCTTCAGTTAAAGCAGCAGCTTTATCACTCAATGCAGGGGTAATACCGGTTGTATGGAACCAATCGGCACCTTCAAAGATTTTATCAAAATCGAATTCAGATATTTCAACTTCAGAAATTGATGCATCAGCACGGTCATATACTACTTGTGAAGCACGCATAGAAGCTCCGGTTTCAAGAAAATAGATTCCCAAACGCTTTCCGCCTCTTGCAACAAATTGAGTATCAACACCATAACGACGTAAATGGTTGATTGCAGACTGCCCTAAAGGGTTGTTAGGAACTTTAGATACAAAGGTTCCGTTTAATCCGTAATTGCATAATGCAGCAGCTACGTTCGCTTCTCCGCCACCATAGGTAACATCAAAACTATCACTTTGTACAAATCTCTTGAAATCGGGAGTCGATAGACGCATCATTATCTCTCCAAGTGTTACGACTTTTTTAGCCATGGCTTAATTCTGTATTTAATTGAAAGAACTTGTTAAAATCCAAATTTAGGATAAGCAAAAATACATTAATGGCTGATAATTAAAAGTTTTACTATGCTTTATTGATTAATGATATACAAAATGTTACGTAACCAGATAAATACCTCCATTTTCGTTTCAGTTTAGCTAATTATTTATTAATTAGCTAATTTAGAGCCTTAGTTTTACTTAAATATTATTACAGATGAGCAAGAAAGCAGAACTCTTGAAATTAATACCTGAGCAGGGTATATTACCTTTATATTTCAACAAAGATAAAGAGACCAGTATTGGACTTTTAAAGGCCTTATATAGTGCAGGTATCCGCGCAGTAGAATATACTAACAGGGGAGAGGCAGCCCTGGAAAACTTCAAAGAAATGAGAAAGGTGGTTGATTCCGAGCTTCAGGGTATGTACCTGGGTATTGGAACAATCAAAGACGGATCAATGGCTCAGACTTTTATCGATGCTGGTGCAGATTATATCATCTGTCCGGGTCTGGTAGAGAGTGTGGCACAAGTTGCCGATAAGCATGATATGTTATGGGCACCGGGTTGTATGACCCCAAGTGAAATAATCAGGGCTGAGACTTTGGGCGCTAAAATGATCAAGCTTTTCCCTGGAAATGTTTTGGGGCCGGGCTTTATGTCTGCGATAAAGGAATTGTTTCCTAATCTTAAGTTTATGCCTACAGGTGGAGTAGATCTTGACCGGGCGAATATTGAAGGATGGTTTAAGGCAGGGGTTTGTGCGGTTGGAATGGGCAGTAAGCTGGTGAGTAAGGATGTTATGGAAAACAAGAAATACGATGAGCTGATTGCCTCAACTAAGTCAGTTTTGGAGATAATCAAATCAATAAGAGCTTAATTCATTAATAGATATTGAAAGCCGGCAGAGTATTTCTGACGGCTTTTTTTTGTAGCTGAACTATAGCCGGTTTAACCCGGTTCAAAAAATTTAATCTTTGATAGCTATTCAGGTTTATCACTATTGTATCATTTTTCTTTCATAGGATTTTGAAAGGCTGTTATTTTCTATTTTTATAACTCCTGTAGCTTGTCTGAACGTATCTTACCTTAAAGTTCAGCTGCTTTGTGAAACGGGTAAGAATCTAAGAGGAATGTTCAGATCTTTATATTTACTTTATTTACTTTTTTCTTTCTGGATGCTTTCAGGTACGAATGCAATTGCCCAGGGTACATCAAATGAAGGGACTGATTTCTGGGCTGTTTTTCCTACACATGTTCCCGCCAATCTCAATGGAATCAGGCCATTAGCCAGGTATTCCATATTCATAACGGGTAAGCAGGCTTCATCCGGAACAGTTACGGTAGGAAGTTCAAGCCAGCGTTTTGATCTGACGGCAGGAAATACAGTTATTGAAGTACCAATAAATCGTGGTGATGCCTATATTGATGAGCTTGAAGCAGGTAGGGTACTTACAAACAGGGCGATAAGGGTCCAGGTGGATCCGGGAAAACCCAAAGTAGTAGTTTACGGGCATATTTTTGCCGGAGCCCGTTCAGCTGCTTCCCTGATATTGCCAAAGGAGGCTTTGGGGCAACAATATTTCAGTCTGAACTATGAGAGCGGCAATACCCCGGATCCCGGTCAAAATCATATTATACTGATTGCAAGTGAGCCTAATACAAAGATTTTTATCAGACTCAACGGGAATGATCTTATTCCGGGTGGGGTTACCCTTGCCAATCCAGGGGATGTATATGAATACCTTTCAAATGTCGATCTGACAGGAGCAAATGTGTTTGTCGATCCCGAAACTTCAGGTTGTAAGCAGTTTGCCATGTTCTCAGGAACCACAAATTCAGCAATTACAGCTCCTTCCGGATGTATTGGTCGTACTTCATCAGATCCTTTGTATCAGCAGAATTATCCCGTTGACAGTTGGGGTAAGACCTACGGATTTATCCCTTTCAGTTCAAGGAATCCGGGAGGTAATTTAGCAAGGGGCAGAGGGAATTATGTTCGTATTCTGGCTAAAGAGAATGGTACAAGGGTTACTTATAACGGTACCCAGGTTGCAAACCTCAATGCCGGGCAATATTACCAAACCCCGGCACCTGTTAATGAGCCTGCTTATATTTCAGCGAATAATGCAATTGCAGTTGCCCAATATTCTCTCACTCAGGCCTGTGCAGGTGGTGGATTCAGTGATCCGGATATGGTTATTCTGAATCCCATTGAATATAATATTAAGAACATCACGGTATATTCCTCAAGTAGAGAAAATATCAGTGAAAATTACGTTAACATTCTTATCAAAACCTCTGCAGCGGCCTCTTTCAGGATCAATGGGCGTGCACCCGGCGGAATCTTCACAGCCCTAAGGAATAATCCTGATTACTCTTATCTGCAACTTAACCTGAATCAATATCCCACGCAAATTTTCAATTTATCGGCTTCCGATGGTTTTAATGCGATTGCCTATGGATTTGGTGATGTAGAGTCCTATGCTTATTCAGCAGGTACAAACCTGGCATCCAGTCAGTTTATCAGGGCAATTAATAAAATTACACTCGAGGAAATAAACAATGCCTGCACCAGACAGGATCTTGACTTTAAGCTTACCCTGACAGCACCTGCATCAAGCATAATCTGGCAGCTTGATGTAAATGATCCTCCGGTTACACAGACTAATCCGCAAGCAGTACAGGTTGTAAGGAATGGCATCACATTTTATGAATATTTATTCCCAAAGAACCTTGGATATAGTCAACCCGGTCAGAAGTCAATCAAGATCATAGCAAAATACGCTTCACTTGCCGGATGTAATCTTGATGAACAGGAAATTGATTATCAGTTCGATGTATTTGATCCGCCTGAAGCATTGTTTACAAACACAAACAACTTCTGTTCGAGTAGTGAAATAAGCTTTACGGATATGAGTAAGGATAATGGCAATCCTTTAACTTCATGGGAATGGGATTTCGGAGACGGCAACACTTCAATTGACCAGAATCCAAAGCATATTTTCGTGAATCCGGGTTCTTATAATGTTGTTTTGAGAGTAAGGAATTCAACAAGTTGTGATGCAAAGGAATATACCCGGAATATACTGATTCAGGCAAGTCCGGTTGCCGATTTTTCAAATACAAGTCCGGGCTGTGATAATGCCGCCATTATATTTACCGATCTATCCAGGGCTGTTCAGGGGAATATTGTAAAAAGGGAGTGGGATTTTGGAGATGGGACAAAAGTAGAAAACCCCACATCTGCACCAATCAGTCATCAATACACTTCAGGAGGGAAGTTCATGGTTAGTTTGAAGGTTACCAATCAATTTGGATGTGAGAATGTGCTTACCCGTGAACTGAATATTACTACCCCATTTCTGGAAGCCGGAAAAGATACGATCGTTTTACGCGGGGGGGCAGTACGATTCAATATTCAGGCTACCGGTACTAATTTAAGGTATAAATGGACTCCCTCTACCGGACTCGATCGCGATGATGTAAGAAATCCAATTGCATCTCCGACAAGTGATACGCGTTATTATGTAACTATAAGCTCCGACGAAGGTTGTATGCTTCAGGATGATGTTCTGGTAAAAGTACTCGAAATGCCTTTCATCCCAAATACATTTACACCAAATGGAGATGGAATCAATGAGGTTTGGAAGATTGAATACCTGGATAGTTATCCGGGGGTAAGTGTAAATATTTATAATCGCTTTGGAATTAAAGTGTTTGGTTCTATTGGATACCTTAAGGCCTGGGATGGTAATTTAAATGGACAATTACTCCCTGTGGGGACCTACTATTATGTCATAGATCCTAAGATCGGGTTACCTGTGTTTAAGGGATGGGTTACGGTGATTCGATAGGGCCGGAAATTGAGGCGGTTTGTTTTTGAACCAATTTAGTATAATGTTAAAGTAAATAATTATACGATTGAAGTTCGACAATGAAAATGATTTTTTAACTTGTTCAAATTATCTTTATGAGTTTTTTGCAGGAGATTAGGTTTTGGAATTATCATAATGATAAGGTTAACGCTCAAAATAAAGTATTAATGAAAAGAATTGCGGCTTTTTTATTTTCTTTTCTGATTTGCCAGTTTGTGCTTGCTCAGCAAAAGCCTCAGTATACTCAGTATGTCATGAATAATTTTATTTTGAATCCTGCAATTGCGGGAATTGAGAATTATGTTGATGTAAAAGCTGGCTATCGTGCACAATGGCAGGGACTTGATGGTGCACCTGTAACTTCCTATATATCAATTCATGCACCCTTAGGCAAAAACTTTCTATATGGGACATCTACCTCTATGCCACAGGGTGGCGGAAGTAATCCTAATAGCCGTAGTTATTTGCAGAATTATATGGCTTCTGAACCCCATCATGGTGTAGGTTTTACTGCTGTTTCTGATAAAGCAGGCCCTATTTCCAGAACAGATGTTAACCTGAATTATGCCTATCATATTGGAATTACAGAACAGGTGAATGTCTCCGTCGGATTAGCAGCCGGAATTTCAAAGATCTATCTTGATCGCTCTGGTCTGGTACTTGAAAACCCAAATGATCAGGCAATCGGAAATGGTAATTATGATAATTTCAAGCCTGATATGAGTGCCGGAATCTGGCTTTACGGACCCCGTTTTTTTGCCGGAGCCTCAGCACAGCAACTATTAAAAAGTCCAATAGGTTTCAGCGACGATCCGGTGACTTATGATCAGGGAAGAAAGGTGCCTCATATTTTCGTAACTGCAGGATACAAAGTTTACCTCGGGGATGATTTTGCTGCAATCCCA
The DNA here is from genome assembly GCF_030684675.1 of Daejeonella sp. Taxonomy (GTDB): domain Bacteria; phylum Bacteroidota; class Bacteroidia; order Sphingobacteriales; family Sphingobacteriaceae; genus Daejeonella. The sequence continues at coordinate 28,062 of NZ_JAUXXZ010000029.1, forward strand.
TCTGCCTTATTAAAAATTGTGACGCCGGTTCCTGCTTCAGTGGATGTAAACTTAAAGCTAGCCTACAAGGATCGCTTTTGGGTTGGTGGCAGTTACCGCAAGGATGATGCATTCGCAGGCATGGCCGGTTTTAATGTAGGCTCGTTTATGAACATTGGTTATTCTTACGACCTTACTACATCTGGCCTGAACACTGTAAGCAATGGCTCCCATGAAATTGTGCTTGGAATATTTCTAAATAACCGGTATAAAGTGAGTTGCCCGCAGAAAAGCTGGTAACGGTTAATTGAGAGTTGAGAGTGGAGAATGGAGAATGTCCCTTGTCTCAATACTCAATACTCAATACTCATATCTCAATACTATTAAAGTTCTTTCCTTAACCTTGCAACCGGAATATTCATTGCTTCGCGGTATTTTGCAACAGTTCGTCTGGCGATGTTGTAGCCCTTTTCTTTGAGAATTTCAGTTAGTTTTTCATCTGCAAGTGGTCGGCGTTTATCTTCTTTTCCAATACACTCTTCAAGTATCTTTTTTACTTCCTTGTTGGATACTTCTTCACCACTATCCATTTGAATGGCCTCAGAAAAGAATGATTTTAATAGAAAGGTTCCGAATTCGGTCTGCACATATTTTGAATTAGCCACCCTTGAAACCGTTGAAATATCCATACCAATACGGTCGGCAATATCTTTTAGGATCATTGGCTTTAAATTCTTGTCATCACCGGTAAGAAAATACTCGTACTGATAATCCATGATGGCCTTCATTGTTTTTAGCAATGTTTGCTGTCTTTGCTTGATCGCGTCAATAAACCATTTTGCTGAATCCAGTTTTTGTTTTACAAATTGAACTGCTTCCTTAAGTTTTTTGTCTTTCTCAGCTGTTTTATCATAATGTTCAAACATATCCTGATAAGAGCGGCTTACCCTTAGTTCGGGTGCATTTTTTGAGTTTAGTGTCAGGAATAATATCCCGTCATTATTACTGATATGAAAATCTGGTATAATCTGCAGCTGCTTTGTAGTTACTGCATTAGAGTCGCCTGGTTTTGGATTAAGTTTAAGAATTTCATTCACTACTTCTTTTAGCTCTTCAGAGTCCATATTTAATGAACGTTCCAGCTTATCATAGTGTTTTTTTGTAAACTCATCCAGATAATCCTCCACAACCATTATTGCTTTCTGAATGATAGGATTAGGTTCTTTTTTCTTTAACTGGATAAGTAAACACTCCTGTAAGTCTCTTGCACCAACTCCTGCCGGATCAAAGGATTGTATCACTTTGAGCATTTCATTAACCTCTTCATCTTCTGCAAATACATTTTGAGAAAATGCGAGATCATCCACCAGTGAAGTAACCGGCCTGCGGAGATATCCATCATCATCCAGACTGCCGATTAATTGTTGCCCAATCCTGAAATCCTTATCAGATAGAGGTAAGAGGTCTAACTGTGCTTGTAAACTTTCGAAAAAGGAGCTCTGAACGGCTATAGGTATCTCTTTGCGATCATCATCATCATCCCCATTCTGCTCATATTTTGAACCATAATCATTAATGTTATCGTCCTGGAGATAATCATCAACATTAAATTCATCCAAACTTTCCTGCGAATCTTCCTGATTAAAATTATCATCCTCCGGGTCCCGGTCAGGGTATTCTTCAACAGGCTCATTCATGTTCGCCAGACTTAAATCTTCAAGAGCGGGATTATCTTCCAGTTCTTCTTTAATGCGGGTATCAAGGGAAACTGTAGGTACCTGCAGTAATTTGATGAACTGAATCTGCTGTGGAGATAGTTTTTGAAGAAGTTTTTGTTGAAGGTTTTGTCTTAACATAAGGTGAATTCTCTGGTAAATTTACATAATTAATGACGGATGAAATAGTCATCCTTAAAATATGTTTGTAACAGAAAGATATACGAGCATAATTTGTATTTGTTTTTTTAAAAAAATATATAAATTTAAGAAAGGACAAAATCATAAAATTATGGCTATTGTAAAGGAATTTAAGGAGTTCATCTCAAAAGGAAATGTGGTAGATCTCGCCGTGGGTGTTATTATCGGAGCTGCATTTGGAAAAATTATCACCTCATTGGTTGATGATGTTTTGATGCCTCCAATAGGTTATCTGTTGGGTGGGGTTGATTTTGCGGACAAAAAGCTGGTGCTTGTTACTGCAGATGCTGTTAATAAAATAGAAGAAGTTGCAATTCGTTACGGAAATTTCATAAATACTGTTATTCAATTTCTGATCGTGTCACTGTGTATATTCGCAGTTATCAAGGCCATTAATACCCTGAAGCGTAAAGAGGAGGCAGTCCCGGCGGCTCCTGCTCCTCCTGGTGCTGAGGAAGTTCTGTTAGCTGAAATCAGGGATTTGCTGAAAAGTCAGAATAAATAATCAATAGGTTCTTTTAAGCCCTGGGTTGGTTATGATGATATAATCACCCAGGTGCGTAAATTTTTGCCAGTCGGGATTGTTGAAGGTACTATCTGAGAAGGATGAAATGTTTGCTATTTTTAGCGAAGGCTTGAGTTTTATCACTCTGGCAACAGTGCCAAGTTTTTCATCACTGTGAAAGCGACCTGCAACGTGGAATATTTTATCATTCTTGTGCTTTTTAAGGTATTTGATGATTGACCATGCCATACCACTGTCCCATAAGTTCTGAGCTTGGTATATTTCCATATCCGGGACTTTGTGCCCTCCCATGGTCTTTAAGAAATTATCATAGTATTTTCCTGCAGCAGTATCAATTGGCAAGGATGGCAACCATTTTCTGGCTGTTTTATTCAAAGAATCAAGCCCGGTAAGTCCTTTTCGCGTAACGATATTCACGTAGCGGTTTGGAGTATTGGCTGCAATAACCTGTATGCCCTGCTCGCGGGAATACTCGATCATAGGTTTATAGTCTGTATAGTTATTCCATGATCTTGCTTCTTTTATGAAATTCTTCTCACGGATCAGGTTCTGAAGATATTCATTCAAAACCAGCTGCACGTCAGTTTCGAACATTTCCATTGAAAGAGTCTGCTTTTCTCCATTTTTAAGATGAAGCATCCTTAGAATTTCTATTTCAAGCTGATGCCCTGTTGGATCGTTATGCTCCTCTCCAAAAAAAACGGCATCCTTTTCTGAAAGAGCACTGATCATCTCTACAAGTGTACAGGTCTTGTTAGCTTTACTGTCATAGATTTTGTAATTCTCAGATTTCAACTGTGATAATGCAGGAAAAGTGAATAATACAAAGAAAATAAAGACGTAAAATTTCATATTTTTGAGCTGTTTCGGGGGATTAATTAAGGGAAGGTAAGGATATTTTAATTCAGTTGTTTGAATTGTGAAAAATCAACCTTATATTTGCACTCCTGTTTTTTAGAGCAAAATATAGATAAATAAGTCATGAAAAGAACATTCCAGCCTTCTCAAAGAAAAAGAAGAAATAAGCACGGGTTTAGAGAGCGCATGAGCAGTGCAAACGGAAGAAGAGTATTAGCCTCAAGAAGAGCTAAAGGTAGAAAAAGACTATCTGTCTCTGACGAGCGTCGCCATAAAGCATAATTTTGATTGTGTTTTCGTAGCCTTACGAATTGCGCAGATCAAAATCTGCTTGTAAATCAGGCTAAATAACAGTCAAAATGTACAGTTTTAAAAAAGAAGAACGGTTATGTAATGTTAAGCTTATAGAAAGGCTTTTTACTGACGGTTCTTCTTTTTTAGTTTATCCCTTTCGCATTGTTTGGCTTATTAATGTTGCCGATTCTGTACATCCGGTGCAGGTTTTGATCAGTGTCCCGAAAAAGAGATTTAAGCGTGCAGTTGACCGAAACCTGATTAAGCGTAGAATTCGCGAAGTATATCGCCTTAATAAATCCGAATATCTTTTTCCTTTCCTAAATGAACATTCAACCGGATTGATCTTGGGAATTACCTATATCGGTAATGAAATTGGAGAATACCCATTCCTGGAGAAGAAGTTTAAAGATGCTTTGAACCGTTTTAAGAAATTATACCTGAACAGCCATGTTGAAAAGGATAGTTAAATCGGTGTTTTCTACATTTTTTCTGTTTTTGATCTGGATTTACCAGAATCTTATTTCACCAATACTTGGAAAGTCATGCCGTTTTACCCCGACCTGTTCGCATTATGGGATTGAGGCAATACAGAAACATGGGCCTTTTAAGGGTGGTTGGTTAACAATTAAGCGGATCGGCAGATGCCATCCCTGGGGCGGGCATGGTCACGATCCGGTCCCATGAGTTTTTTCTTTATCGATAATTTCGCTCCTTTGCATCTATGAATGATCAACTAATTTTACTTCTTGAAACTGCTACAAGCAGTTGTTCAGTGGCCTTGAGTGAAAATGGGAAAATCATTTCTGTCAAAGAAGCTAATGAACGTAATATCCATGCCAGCCACATCACGCTATTCATAGAAGAGTTGATGGTCAATACAGGTAAAAAATATTCTGATCTGAAAGCCGTTGCAGTGAGTAAGGGGCCGGGATCATACACAGGTCTTAGGATAGGGGTCTCAACAGCAAAAGGGCTTTGTTATGCCCTCGATATTCCTTTATTGGGAATAAATACTCTCGAAGCCATGGCATCCGGTCTGTTGTCCCAAAACGATATTCTTGATTCAGATTTACTAATCCCGATGATCGATGCCAGAAGAATGGAGGTCTATACAGGTATTTTTCAGAAGGATCTTCAATTAATTGAACCGGTGAGCGCAAAGATTGTGGATATATCTTCTTTGGATCAGTTTAAAAGCAAAAAGCTTGTATTGTTTGGGGATGGTGCCAGTAAGTTTAAGGAATTATTTTCGGATCAAAATAATATCAGATTCATTGATTTTACAAATTCAGCAAAAGATCTCAACTTTTTAGCCTGCAGAAAGTTCAGTAATGGTGAAACTGAGAATGTAGCTTATTTTGAGCCTTTTTATTTAAAGGACTTTCTGCTTACGAAATCTACAAAGAGTAACGATTAATCCTTTTTCCCAACCAGTCCTTTTATGAATTTTCCGATAGGATTTTTCCTGAATCCTGAAATTTTAGTCGCATTAGCCTGATGCTCCAAAACACTTCCGAATTTTAAGCCGAATCCCATATAAAATGAAACACCGGTATACCCGCTGGAGTAAGGTGAAGCACTTTTGGTATAATTTCTTAACATTTCATAGCTTTTTAAAAGTTGATCACTACCGATGTAGAATTCGACATTCGGGGTTTTTATCATATACTGCCCACCTATCTGTAATATCCCGGTCGTATTGTAGGCAGCTGATGCGGTAAGGACATGGTTTTTTAAATGGTAATTATTGACAAGCACCAGATCCCCACCATCATAGTAAATAGTTTTGGAAAGAATCAGGTTTGGTTTATAATTCCCAAATTCCTTGCTCAGCATTAATTCAGCCTTACCATTAATCATACTTACATAGGATTTATTAATTGACGCTCTACTTATCCTAGTATCCAGACTGTCGGCGAGCCTGTCGTCCGCACTTGAGTTTGAGGCATTCTGAATAATGATTTGTCCGGTATCAAAATCATATTCATAGGCTTCTTTGTTCCATTTTATAAAACCGATATCCTTCATGTTTCCTAGTATAGACCATCCGTCCCGAAGGCGATATGACGCTCCGGCTGTAATTGAGAGTCCCGGATTTTTAAAGTTGGGATTAACCATTTTTCGTTGAAAATTATCAAATTTAAAGCTCGACCTGAGTTGTCCCTTTACTGAAACATCGAACTCATCGTTTGCTTCGTCCATGTTTATTTCAGATTTATCAACTTTTAACGAAGTATAACTTATTCCACTCAGTAAGCTGAACTTTGCTCCTATCGAAAAGCGCTTTGTATAATTCTGCCTGTATACAAAACTGAACTGGTGGTATGACTGATTATATCCGTTCACATTGAAGAGATTACTCAGGTTGCTGGCATTGAATACACGGTAGTCGTCAAAAATCGCAAAAACCTCATTGGTTACACTTGCTCTTCCATCGTTGCGAATCTGCCAGCTAATTCCCATTTCCTTATATTTTTTTACAGCCTTCAATACACGCAGCATAGCGATGTAATTATTCGAACCGAAGCTTAAGGTATTCATCCGGTTCTCGCCCAGAGTGATGTCGCGGCCATTGAATACACCATCATAAATTAGGGATTTGAATGCAGATTCTGCCGGACCTGAGAATGTTGTATTCAGGCTAATCGTTGGAATAAGGAAATTGAATGCAAAACGACGGCTGGTATCAACCTGATAGGCCCTTTGGGATGGGTTTTCGAAACTATCATACAAGGTACGACTGTTATAAAGAGAATATTGCTGAGAATAGCTGGTTCTTATTAGCCCCAGGAGCAAAAACAATACAAGAGATAGTTTTATTAAGGATATTTTGTTCCGGCTTAAAATCATGGTATAATTAGTTGCTTCCAATACTATCTACGGATAAATCAGTATCAGATGCTGTCTTTATATTTTTATAAGTGGTGTAAAAATTAGTAAAAAAATATTCATTGTTACTAGTCAGCTGATACGACATTGCATATAGATCTTTTATTCCATAATTTTTACTTCTAAAGATCTGACTATAATTGCTTTTGAGAGAGTTTCTTAGCAAAATCTCTGCATTGTTTAAATATAATACAAATGAAACATTACTCTGGTCAGCAACCAGTTGATCGAATTGAATATAAGGCTCTGTTTTATGAAGTAATCGCCCGGAATTGTAATCATTTAAAAACCGCTGAATACTTGATGGTGAATTTGAAAGGATAAGCAGGTTATCTGTAATTGTGAAGAAAGGTTTGGAATACCTTTTCATTGGATCTCCAAAATAATAATAGAATAGATTAGTGTAATTCATCCTTCTCACTGTAGGTGAATAAAATGAACTCAGTGGGTCAAGTAAGAACTGAAGTTTGCTGCCATCACTCACTTTTATTATTCCCAGGCTCTCGGAGGTTGAAAGATGAAGGGTACTCATTTCCTTAGCCCATAATTTAATCATATCCCTTTCCGGATTTATACCGGTTTCAGATATTATGGTTTCTATTTGTTTGTTGAGTGTGTCGAGCTCAGCTCTGGCTTCAAATATCACATCCAGGTCTTTCTTGTACCTTGTATAATCCGAGATACCATAAGTGATTGAACTTGCTGTATTATAAGGCATTACCAGTTTAATCGTATTCTTAACGGGTTTCTGATTCAGAAAAATAGGGATGTAACTGTCTTTTGCTGAGGATATTCTGCTTATCCCATTAAACATCATTACATCAGTTTTGTAATTCAACTCCAGACTTGAATAACCGGAAAAGCTTTCGAAAAGCTCCATGTTTTCACTCAATTTTCGTCTGAAATAGGGTTTTAGAAAGCCGGGTTTGTTGTAGTTTATAAAAAGATGTGCTAATGCATTTGTGTCTTTGTTCAGGCCAGTATTGATCTCTCTTATAAATGCCTGACTTATCTTCTTTGAATTCTCGTCAATACTCCGGTTTATAAGTTCAGCTGAAAAGCTTCCTCTAGCAATGCCTTTATCTATGCATAGGTAAAAAGGCCGTTTCAATTCATCAGTATTGATTTCCAAAACTGATCTTTCTCTCATAGAGATCCTGATATCTGAAAGTCCAGACAGCATATTTTTAAGGTCATTAATCGAAATGTTCTGTTTTAACTGGATCGACCACAAAAAATGAACGCTGTCGGTTTTGGATGGATGAAAAGACAAAAAGACCTTTTGCCCATCACTGAGATCAGTCAGTTCCTGTTTATTGATCAGAAGATCTTTTAACCAGGCCAGTTCATTTTTTGCCTGGGTGCCAATGATCGTATCGAAAACAGTATAATCTGAAAAGATTTCATACAAGCTTTTGTCGTTTGGGTATTGAAAAATCAGGGATGCATCAGCAGGTATTTCAGAAAGTACACGGTCATTATTCCGGCTACTAACATTGAGATTTGAAAAGTATAAATATGCAAGAGAAATCACTATGAGGACTAAAGCCGTTGTAATTCCTATTATTTTCTTCATCAATATGTGCTTTTAGCAAATTTATATTTTTATGTCATCGCAGAAGAATTGCAAACATGTTTGTTAAATTAGCAATCTAATCTAACATTATGAACAAACGGGTAATTATTATCGCTTCTGTGTTTGGCATTCTGGCTGTTATTTTAGGTGCTTTCGGTGCTCATGCATTAAAATCTCTGCTTGATCCGGCCGGATTAGAGGTTTGGAAAACTGCCGTAAGTTATCACTTCTATCATACACTTGCCTTGCTTTTTGTTTCATTACTTCCAGCAAGCAATAGTAAGGCGGCGAATATGGCTGCCTGGTTCTTTTCTCTTGGAATTCTGCTTTTTTCAGGTTCCTTATATCTTATTTCTACCAAAGAAATACTGAATATTAGTCAGCTTTCAGTTCTTGGCCCGCTCACACCAATTGGCGGTTTATTTTTTATTCTGGGTTGGTTTAGTTTGATTTTTGTCGCCATAAAGAGTAAATAATGCTTGAGTTTAATGAAACAAATGGCATTGAAAGGAAAACTCTTTTCATAGAGGTAATTCTACCTTTAGCGATACCTAAAACCTATACCTACCGGGTACCTGCAGAAATGACCAGGGCTATTGCAATCGGGAAGCGTGTAGTCGTTCAATTTGGACGGGCCAAGATCTATACCGCAATTGTTTATCAGGTATCTGAAACTCCCCCTGAACTTTATGAGGCTAAATATATCATTGATGTTCTTGATGATGAGCCTATTGTAAATGACTTTCAGTTGAAATTATGGAAGTGGATGTCTGATTATTACCTCTGCCATATCGGTGAGGTGATGCAGGCTGCACTTCCTTCAGCCCTCAAACTGGCGAGTGAAACCCGTATCATTCTGAATCATTCAACAGAGTTCGATAAGTCTGAACTTTCTGATAAGGAGTTTCTGATTATTGATGCCCTCGATATTCAATCAGAACTTAAGGTAAGTGATATCAGTAAATTACTCGGACAAAAAACAGTTTTCCCAATACTCAGAGCCCTTTTTGAGAAGAATATTATCATAATTTCTGAAGAAATTACTGAGAAATTTAAGCCCAAAAAGAAGTCATTTATTAGCCTTCACCCCCAATACAAAGATTCCGAAAACCGAAGGGCTTTATTCGAAATTCTTGAGCGGGCACCCAAGCAACTAGAACTTTTGCTGGCTTATTTTAAGCTCGAAAAGCAGCAAACGGAAATTTCCAAACCCGATCTGCTGGAAGTCAGTGGAAGCGGTCCGGCTGCATTAAAAACGCTGATTGAGAAGGAGATTTTTATCCAGGAAGATAAAGTGGTGAGTCGCCTCAGCGCTGAGGAACTTGAAATCCTGCATGATTTTAAGCTGAATGATGCCCAGGAGATTGCATTGGGAGAGATCAGAGAGCAGTTGGAAGAGAAGGATGTTGTTTTGCTTTATGGCGAAACATCTTCCGGCAAAACACAAATCTATATACGTCTGATTGAGCAAATGTTGCTTGAAGACAAGCAAACATTATATCTTTTGCCTGAGATTGCATTAACCACACAGCTTATTGAACGTTTGCGTGAACATTTTGGAGGGCAGATTGGAGTTTATCATTCCCGCTTTAATGATAATGAGCGCGCAGAAGTCTGGCAAAAAGTATTAAAGGGTGAGTATAAAATGATTCTCGGTGCGAGATCATCTATTTTTCTGCCGTTTAAGGATCTGGGCCTGATCATCGTTGACGAAGAGCACGAATCTTCTTACAAGCAATATGACCCGGCTCCGCGATATCATGCCAGGGATACTGCCATCTATCTTTCATACCTGCATGGGGCGAGAATAGTTTTAGGCTCAGCAACTCCGAGTTTAGAGAGTTTTTATAATGCGAAAATTAAGAAATATGGTTTTGTAACCTTAAAAGGCAGGTACGGTGGAGTAAAATCACCTGTAATTGAAGTGGTGAGTATAGCTGAAGAAACGAAGCGGAAAACCATGCAATCGCATTTTACCACAGCTTTGGTAAATGAAATTAATGCGGCATTATCCCGAAAGGAGCAGGTGATTCTTTTTCAAAACCGTCGTGGATATACACCTGTTTTACTTTGTACTACCTGTGGATTTACACCCAAATGCATTAATTGTGATGTAAGTCTTACTTTTCATAAAAGCAGTGCAAAACTTCATTGCCACTATTGTGGATATAAACAGGATGTGCTGCATGCATGCCCTGCCTGTGGTTCAACCCGGATAGAGCAGAAGGGCTTTGGTACCGAAAAGATAGAGGATGAACTGCAGCGTATCTTCACGGATGCCAAAATAGCCCGTATGGATCTCGACTCCACCCGTACCAGAAATAGTTTTCAGATCCTGCTTAATGATTTTGAAGAGGGTAAGATCGATATCCTTGTAGGTACCCAAATGGTTGCCAAGGGACTTGATTTCGGGAATGTAAGTACAATTGGGATTATCAGCGCCGACAGTATGTTAAATTATCCTGATTTTCGGGCATTTGAACGAAGTTTTCAGATGTTAGCACAGGTTTCTGGACGAGCCGGAAGACGTGCAAAACAAGGAAAGGTTATTATTCAGGCTTATGATACCAGTCATCGTATCATCAGCCAGGTGATCAGGGGCGATTATGAGGAGATGTTTGATACTGAAATTCTGGAGCGGAGAAATTTTCACTACCCACCACTGTACCGTCTTATACAATTGGATGTGAAGCATAAAGATCTTTCTAAACTAGCACTTATTTCAGATTCTTTGGCCAAAGTTTTAAGATCGCAGTTTGGCGACCGGGTACTGGGACCAGAAGCACCTCTGATCAGTCGTATAAGGAACTATTTTATTCAGACTATTTTGATTAAGGTTGAGAAGGAGGGAGTATCGGTACAGAAGATCAAAGAAGCATTGCAACAAATTCTCAGGAACTTCGATTCACAGCCCTCAAATAAGGGTGTTTACATCCATATTGATGTTGATCCGTATTAAAATTATTCCTTTAATTTATTCTCAATTTTATTAAAAAAAACTGCCTTCATAAGACTATTTTTGAAGAGCAATGGCACATAAATTAGTAGATAGCTACCGCGAAAAGGGAGCCCGTAAAAAGTTAGTTGAATTACTCAGAGACAGAGGCATAGCCGATGAAAAAGTATTAAAAGCAATTGGAAAAGTCCCGAGACATTATTTTTTTGACGAAACATTCTGGACTCAAGCATATAAAGACATTGCCTTTCCAATTGGCGACGGACAAACAATTTCCCAACCCTATACTGTAGCCTACCAGACTGAACTTTTGCATATCAAACTTGGTGATAAGGTGCTTGAGATTGGCACCGGTTCTGGGTATCAAACCTGTATTCTTCTGGAACTTGGGGCAAAGGTGTATACCATCGAGCGTCAGGAAAATCTATACAAACGAACCAGTCAGGTTTTGCCGCATATCGGTTATCATGCTGAATTCTTTTTTGGTGATGGATCAAAGGGCATTGCTGAGTTTGCCCCCTACGATAAGATTATTGTTACCGCAGGAGCCCCGCTGGTTCCTGAAATTATGCTAAAGCAATTGAAAATAGGAGGAATTCTTGTTATCCCGGTGGGTGATGAGAATTCTCAGAAAATGATTACTGTACTTAGAGTGAGTGAAAAAGACTACGAACGGATCTCTTTGGATACGTTTAGGTTTGTGCCGCTGGTGGGGGAGAAAGCGTGGTAGTTAGTTGAGAATTGAGAGTTGAGAATTGATAGTCCGTAATTCGTAATTAATAATTCGTAATTCGTAATTAATAATTCGTAATTAATAATTCGTAATTGGTATACAACAGGCAACAGATAACAGACATTACTCTATCGTTTCATTGCTCTGCTCATTTCCAGTTTTGCATCCCGGTCTTTGAGCGTTTCGCGCTTATCGTAGATCTTTTTACCCTGTGCCAGGCCGATCTCAAGTTTGGCAAATCCCCGTTCTGAAGTGAAAATTTTTAAAGGGATAATGGTAAAGCCCTTTTCCTCAATTTTTGTCCTGAGTTTGGCTATTTCCTTTTTGTTCAGAAGCAGCACCCTGTCGCGCTTTGCCTCATGGTTATAAAAGGAGCCATGTGAATACTCAGCGATTTGCATATTCCTCACAAAGAGATTACCGTCAAAAAAAGTACAGAAAGCATCATTAATATCAGCCTTACCCTCACGTATCGATTTTATTTCAGTACCAAGCAATTTTATACCGGCTGTATAGGTCTCAAGTATATGATACTCGAAATACGCTCTCTTGTTCTTAATATTTATTCCACCCGACATGTCTGCAAATATCCGAAAGAAAATCCATAACCGGAATTTTCATATTTTAAGATTATTTAAATATTTTTTTAAGATTGATGAAATAATATTTTTAGATTAATCTAAATTTGTATTTTTGGCAATCTAATATTTAATAAATGAGGTTGTTTATTCTTTCAATTATACTATTCGGGTTTGTTTTAACAGCAAAAGCGCAGACATCGGCTCTGATCGGATTGGTTAAATCTGGCCAGAATCCAGTTGCGTTTGCCTCAATTAAGGTGCTCAATAGCAAAATCGGAACAACAAGCGACTCCCTGGGTAAGTATTCTATTTCAAGGCTTAGCGCAGGTAAATACGTCTTAAGCTTTTCGGCATTGGGTTATAGCCCATACAAGAAGGAGCTTATTATCAGGGAGAACGAAACAGTAAATCTGGATGTTGAATTAGAGGAGTCAGGATCTGCTATCGAAGAATTTGTAGTAACCGGAACTATGAAAGAGGTCAGCCGACTTGCAAGCCCGGTGCCTGTTGAAGTTTACAGCCCTGCATTTTTCAGGAAGAACCCCACTCCCTCTGTTTTTGATGCTTTACAAAATGTAAATGGAGTCAGGCCGCAGTTAAACTGCAATATTTGCAATACCGGTGATATCCATATAAATGGTCTTGAGGGTCCGTATACGATGATCCTGATAGATGGTATGCCTATAGTCAGCGGCCTTTCATCTGTTTACGGTCTTTCAGGGATACCCAACGCTTTAATTGAGCGTGTAGAGATTGTGAAAGGCCCGGCTTCATCATTGTATGGTTCTGAAGCAGTAGGCGGTTTGATTAACATCATTACCAAAAAGCCTCAGAATGCACCTGCATTTTCAGGTGATGTTTTTACAACTTCCTGGGGGGAGTTAAATACTGATCTCGGTTTTAAGTTTGCTGCCGGCAAAAAAGCTGAAGTACTGACAGGGATCAATTATTTTAAATATGGAAACCGGATCGATAATAACAAGGATCTTTTTACGGATGTAACCCTTCAGGACAGGATTTCAGTGTTTCAGAAATGGAATTTTAACAGAAAAGAAAACAGGCAGTTCAGTCTGGCTGCAAGATATAATTATGAAGATCGTTGGGGTGGTGATATCACCTGGGACAAGGCCTATAGGGGAGGCACAGAACGATATGGTGAGAGTATCTATACCAAGAGGTGGGAAATGCTGGGAACTTATCAGCTTCCTTTAAAAGAAGCGGTTATGTTTTCATGGTCTCTGAATGACCATGCCCAAAATTCTGTTTATGGTAGCACCATTTACAATGCCAGGCAAAAGATTGCATTCGGACAATTGAGTTGGGATAAAAAAATAAAAGGCCATGACCTATTGCTTGGTACTGCCCTGAGATATACGATGTATGATGATAATACTCCTGCGACAGCATTACTGAACGGATTTAATAAGGCAGATAAGGTATGGCTCCCCGGAATCTTTATCCAGGACGAAATTGCCCTTGCCGAAAAGCATAAACTACTCCTTGGGATGAGATACGATTATAACTCTGTTCATGGAAATATTCTGACTCCAAGATTTGCTTATAAATGGATCCTGAATGAGAATAATATTCTTCGTTTAAATGCAGGTACAGGCTTTAGGGTGGTTAGTCTGTTTACAGAGGAACATGCTGCTCTTACTGGCTCAAGGGAGGTTGTGGTTACAGAACAGCTGAAACCGGAAAGAAGTTATAATGCAAATCTGAACTTTATAAAAAAGATCTATTTCAAAAGCGGAAGTTTTATAGGTATAGATGCTTCTGCCTGGTACACACATTTTAACAACCAGATCATTCCTGATTATTTGAGCAATCCTAATCAGATCATTTACAGTAATTTGCAGGGGTATGCAGTCTCGCGTGGTTTGAGTGCTAATTTTGATATGACATTTACAAACGGACTAAAGGTTATTGCCGGAACTTCCCTGCTGGAAGTGTTTTCTAAAAATGAAGCCTCAGGTAAAAAGATCCGGCCATTTCTCAATGAAAAGTGGACAGGTACCTGGGGGATTTCCTATAAAATCGAGAACCTGAATCTTGGACTTGATTACACAGGGAATATTTACGGACCCATGCTCTTACCCCGTTTAAGCAATTCAGACCCGAGAAGCGGAATATCACCGGTATGGAGTTTGCAAAATATTCAATTTACCTATACAGGATTGAAAAAGATCGAGCTTTACGGTGGTATAAAAAATTTACTGAACTGGACGCCGGGTAAGAATGAGCCATTTTTAATAGCACGCAGTAATGATCCTTTTGATAAGGAAGTCCAGACTGATGCTTCCGGAAATGTAGCTCCCAGTCCGGCGAACCCTTATGCTTTAACATTTGACCCGGGATATGTTTATGCTCCCAACCAGGGGATCAGGGGATTTCTGGGTGTACGTTTAATCATCAAATAAGATGCTTAGAATACTGACCATACTAATTTTTGTCCTGATCCGGGTGTCTGACCTGTCTGCACAAAACCGTATTGTTAAATTTGAAGAGATCAAAACTTTGCAGAACAAGGCACCTAAACCGATTGTAGTGCTGATCATGACAAGCTGGTGCAAATACTGTCATGCGATGAAAAACACGATGACCAAAGAAAATAAGGTTGCTGCACTTTTGAATGAGAAATTTTATACTGTATTTCTTGACGCCGAAGATAAGAATGATATATTTTTTGCAGGCAGAAACTTTAAACATAAAGCCGGACTGCATGAACTTGCCAGAGAACTCGGTACGATCAAGGGTCAGATTTCCTATCCTTCAATCACTGTTCTTAATGTTAAGAATGAGATTATCTACCAGCACGATGGATTCCTAAACCCGCGTTCTATGCTGTATATGCTCGGAAAAGTGGCAAAAAACTAACAGTTTTAATTTATTTCTGGTAATATCTTATTTCTTACATCTCCCATCTCAGACTTCAGACTTCAGACCTCCGACCTCATTCCTCCCATCTCACTTAACAATCATAATCGGAATATTCACATTATGGCGGACCGTATCCACTGTGGTTCCAAAGATCAGATCACTGATACCCTTATGCCCGTGAGCACCCATGACCAGAAGATCCAGATTCTTAGCCTTTACAAGTTCAGATATAGCCTTCGCTGCGGTGCCGTAACCGATTTCAATATGGGCCTGATAGCCCAGATCTTTTAGATTTTGCTGATATTTTTCAAGGTTGTCGGTATCACTTTGCGTTTCATGATCAAGGACTTTTTCACCATGAAATCTGGCTGCTGCGGTTTCAACAATATGGATCAGGTAGTAATCAGCACTTTTTCCACCCTGTATCAAGGCATGGCGAAATGTATTTCTGTCATTCTTTGAAAAATCAACGGTGATTCCAATCTTTTTATACTCCACCTTTTCAAGTTCTCCAATTTCAAGGGCCTCTCCATGCGGTACATTGGATATTTTGCGGTCCTGTTTTCTGAAAAAGGGCATTAGAAATACATAAAGTAATAATATGCCGATAGTTATGGCTATAGGAATTACAAGTAAATAGATCCACCAAACGCTAATAGTTGTGCTACTGAGCCAGCTACCAATCTCCTCAATCACAAGCTGAACATTCAGACTTACAATGATCAGAGCAGATAACCATGCCAAAATTTTAACCCAGGTTTTGATCGTGTATTCCTTCATTTTTTGCCGGTCGGAGTTGAAGTGAATTAATGGAATCACCGCAAAGCCGAGTTGCAAACTCAGAACAACCTGACTTAATATGAGTAAGCTGCCTAAAGCTTCTTCTCCAAAGAACATAATGGTAAAGAATGCCGGAATGATTGCGAGCAATCGTGTCAGCAATCGTCTGATCCAGGGCTGTATCCGTAGATTCAGGTGACCCTCCATCACGATCTGCCCTGCAAGTGTTCCTGTGATTGTAGAGCTCTGTCCGGATGCAATCAGGGCTATGGCAAACAGGGTAGGGGCAACAGAGCCGAAAATATTATCCAGTAGTTTATAAGCATCCTGAATCTCAGCAACCTCAAACAAGCCATTTTTATAAAATGCGGTCGCGGCCAGTATCAGAATTGCAGCATTAACGAAGAATGCAAGATTTAAAGCAATAGTTGTATCGATCAGGTTGTATTTTAAGGAGTCTTTGATTCCCTTGGCAGTACGTTCAATCTTTCGGGTCTGTACCAATGAAGAATGCAGATAGAGATTATGAGGCATTACCGTTGCTCCAATGATTCCAATAGCAATGTAGAGTGCATTTCCTGATAACATAGATGGTGCAAATCCACTTAATACTTCACCTATTAAGGGTTTAACGATGAACATTTCGGTTAAAAAAGAAATCCCGACAATAAATACCATTGATACAATGAAAACCTCCATCATTCGCATCCCCTTATTCATCAGAAAGAGCAGCAGAAAGGTGTCCAGAATGGTTATGGATACTCCCCAAATCAGTGGAAGACCAAAAAGCAGGTTTAATCCGATAGCCATTCCAATAATCTCCGCCAGATCACAGGCAATAATGGCGATTTGTGCCAGTACATAAAGCGGGTAATTGATATAGGATGGATACGTATTTCTCGATGCCTGTGCAAGGTCGAGTCCGCGGACGATCCCCAAGCGGGCGCTGAGCGATTGAAGTAGTAATGCCATCAGGTTCGACATCAGCAAGACCCAGATCAGTTTATAGCCGAACTGACTACCACCGGCAATATCTGTCGCCCAGTTACCCGGATCCATATAACCAACACTGACAAGATAAGCCGGGCCGATAAAAGCCATGAGTTTACGCCATCCTGTTTTACCTGAGGTAATTACCGAACCGTGAACCTCACTCAGCGATTCTGAATTCTTATTGATCATAAAATAACTAATATATTTTTTGCAACCTCACGGCTGATTGTCCGCTCAGTTTTTTGATCAATTGTGAGCATGATCGACCCGTCAAATTCAATCAGTTCTGAGATAATTATTTTTGTTCCTAAGGTTAATCCCAGCTTTTCAAGGAGTTTGAGGAATACCGAGCTATGTTCGTTTACCCCAGAAACAGTGCCGCTTTCGCCAGTCTGCATTTCAGATATCTTAACCAGTTTTTTATGTTTTATCAGGCCTGACCGGTCGGGAATAGGGTCGCCATGGGGGTCGGCTACCGGATTCCCAAGAAAGTCATCCAAACGGTTGATCAGTGTTTCAGAATTGATATGTTCCAACTCTTCAGCAATATCATGAACCTCGTCCCATTTAAATCCAAGTTTTTCAACCAGAAAAACCTCCCATAAACGGTGCTTTCTGATAATATTTACAGCCGCGTTTACTCCGGTGCTGGTTAGCGTAACCCCCTGATATTTAATATAATTGATCAGTTTTTTTTCGGCCAGTTTTTTCAGCATATCGGTAACCGAAGCGGCCTTGGTATTGGTCATTTCAGCAATCTGGTTTGTACTGACTGCCATCGTGTTTCCTTCACTCAGGTGATAGATAGCTTTCAGGTAGTTTTCTTCTGTAAATGAGTGCATAAGCTTAAAAATTAAACAAATCTAATATTTTATTTAGATTAATCTAAAAATATCGTCATAAAATAAATGACTATTTTATGGACATTTTTTAAAATAAAATTTGGCTAATACTTTTTATACTTTACTTTTGAGCTAATTATGGCAATAGAACTGGATAAAATAGATCTGAGAATCCTTAAGATTCTTCAGGAAAATGGTAGGATTACCAATTTGCAACTTTCTCATGAAGTAGGTCTATCACCGGCCCCAACGCTGGAACGTGTCAGAAAACTTGAGCAGGCTCATTATATCAAAAGCTATCATGCACTGGTCGATGAAGAATTACTGGGTTTGGGTATAAAAACCTTTATTCAGATCCAGCTTGATTTTCATAAAAATAATACCATCCAGGTTTTTCTTGAAGAAATTGCTGCGATCAAAGAAATCACCGAGTGTCATCATGTTACCGGTCAATGTGATTTCCTGCTGAAGGCTTATGTTAAGGATATTAAATCATACGAGCGCCTGATTATGGATAAGATCAGCAAGATCAGTGTGGTCAAAACCTTTCAAACCATGATGATCATGTCGACGAATAAGAAAGAGCCGGCGGTGCCTTTGGAGTATTAATTTGTCTATTATTTAATTTGTCCATTATTCAATTTGTCTATTTGTCAATTGGAGCACTATTGTGATTATTAACAATAATTATCATAGACAAATCGACAAATCGACAAATTCCTACCCCAGCCCCCAATCAATCCCCTTCACCCCCTTCGCTACCAAATATTCATTCGTCTTAATGAAGTGATTACATCCGAAAAATCCATTATATGCTGAAAAGGGTGATGGATGCGCTGCCATTAATACCTGGTGCTTATTCTGATCAATCAGTCCGGCTTTAGCCTGGGCATATTTACCCCAGAGTAGAAATACGATCCCGGTCCTTTGCTCCGAAAGGGTTTGAATTACCTGATCAGTAAATTTTTCCCATCCCTGATTTTGATGTGATCCTGCCTTTGAAGCTTCAACGGTTAAAGTTGCGTTCAGTAGTAATACCCCCTGGTCTGCCCATGAACTCAGGTCGCCATGTTTTGGAAATTGAAAGTCACTATATTCTGCCTGTAGTTCCTTGAAAATGTTTTGAAGGGAGGGTGGGATAGGAACTCCTTTCTGAACCGAAAAAGACAAGCCATGTGCCTGATTAGCACCGTGATAAGGATCCTGACCAATTATAACAACCTTTACCTTATCAAAAGGGGTATGCGCAAATGCATTGAAAATCAAACTATTTGTGGGGTAGATTATTCTTTTTTGTTCCTGTTGAGATTGAAGAAAGGAACGTAGTTTTTTCATGTACTCTTTCTCAAATTCTGCTTCCAGAACTTCCTTCCAGCTTTCCTCCAGTTTTAAAGGCATAATTTCTCAGATAGATATTGGTTAAACGCTCAAATAAACGGATATTTGCAACAAATTTAAGAGATAACAAGACAATGCCTAATTTCATCAGATTGATAATTGCAGCCATAATATTGGGTGCATCGGTAACATTAATGGTTTTTGGTTTTTGGGGATGGGGAATTCCTTTGGTTTTCGTTTCTATTCTTGTAGCAGTAACGTTCTTTTATCATGAGAAGATGTTGATTGCTCAGTACTTTCTGCGTAAAGATGATATGGATAAGGCGGGCGACTGGCTAAAAGGAATTAAGAATTACGAAACAGAGTTGTTTAAAGGCCAGCATGGCTATTATAACCTCCTGATTGGCCTGATCGAATCACGTAAGGCACCACTTCAGTCAGAGAAATATTTCAAGAGAGCGATCAGTTTAGGAATGACCATGGACCATAACATTGCACTTGCCAAATTAAGTTTGGCTGGTATTGCAATGGCAAAGAGAAATAAACGGGAAGCAACTATTTATCTGCAGGAGGCCAAGAAGGCTGATAAGAATAAATTGCTTGCTGAACAGATAAAAATGATGAAGGATCAGATGGGGCAAATGGATCGTACAGTGCAGCAACGCAATTTCCGTCAACCCTTTTAATTTTCTTACTTATCCCTCAAACTGTCAAAACGGATTGAGAAGTCACTGCAGCAAAGCGGACTACCTACAAATTCAGGTTCATCATAATTCTTCCTGGAATTGAAGAAATATTGTTCTGATTGAATCCGTTTAAGGAGTTGATGGATAAAAGAAAGATCAAAATCTTCTTTGTTCAATTTGATCAGGTATTCCTGCTCCGTGATTTCAAGACTTGAATTTTTCATAATATTCTTATTAATTTTTATTACAAAAATAATAAAGGCCGCTCTGCAAAAAGCAAAGCGGCCTTTATGTTTATGTTATGATTGTGTTAACTAAACCATTCCATCACAGTCTCTTTTGAAGGCATTGTAATTTCCAGCTTCATTTTTTTACGCATTCCTCCAAGGTCGTTGAACACCTTATTCGGGTTGCCTGCCTTCAGTTCTTCAACCGTTTTAAATCCCATTTTATTCAATACCGGAACCCATTCAGCAGGGATACCAATTGCAATAAAATCATCGGCTGTAGCTAACTTTGCTTTTTTCTCGGGTCTCATCTGAGGAAAAAACAAGACCTCCTGAATCGTACTCTGATCGGTCATTAACATAACCAGGCGGTCAATTCCAATTCCAAGTCCGGAGCTAGGTGGCATTCCATATTCCAATGCTCTCAGAAAATCATCATCCATAGCCATTGCTTCTTCATCTCCCCGCCCTGCAAGCAATAGCTGATCTTCAAGGCGCTCACGCTGGTCAATCGGATCATTCAGTTCAGTATAAGCATTGGCAATCTCCTTGCCCATCACAAATAGCTCAAAACGCTCAACCAAGCCTTCCTTACTGCGGTGTTTTTTCGCAAGTGGGGTCATTTCGATCGGGTAATCGGTAATATAGGTCGGCTGAATCAGATGTTCTTCAACCTTTTCGCTGAAGATCTCATCAATCAGTTTACCTCTGCCCATCGTTGCATCAATTTCGATATTCAGTTTCTTACAGGTAAGGCGTAATTCATCCTCAGTCATGTTCGAAACATCGATTTCAGTAAATTTTTCAATAGACTCATACATGGAAAGCTTCTCATAAGGACCTGCAAAGTCAATCTCATGTTCTCCAACCTTTATTGTTGATTTTCCATGTACAGCCAATGCCACCTTTTCAAGACATTCCTCAACCATCGCCATCATCCAGATATAATCCTTGTAGGCAACATAGATTTCCATCGAGGTGAATTCCGGGTTATGGGTGCGATCCATTCCCTCATTCCTGAACATTTTACCGAACTCATAAACTCCATCAAAGCCTGCAACGATCAGTCTCTTAAGATATAATTCATTTGCAATCCGCAGATAAAGCGGCATATCCAATGTATTGTGATGAGTGTTAAAGGGACGAGCAGCGGCACCACCATGTATCGGCTGCAGGATAGGGGTTTCCACTTCCATCCATCCCTGATCATCAAAATAGGATCGCATGGTATTAATCACTTTTGATCTTTTGATGAAGATTTGCTTGAAATCCGGATTAACGGTCAGATCGACATAACGCTGTCTGTAACGCATTTCAGGATCTGTAAATCCATCGTAGATATTCCCATCATCATCCCGCTTCACAATAGGGAGAGGCTTTAAAGATTTGGACAGAATCTTCATCTCACTAACGTGAATTGAGATTTCCCCTGTCTTAGTAGTGAAAACATATCCGCTGACACCGACAAAATCACCAATGTCGAGTAGCTTTTTAAATACGGTATTGTAAAGGGTTTTATCTTCTCCCGGACAAATCTCATCACGGTTGATATAGGCCTGTATCCTGCCTGTAGAATCCTGTAACTCGGCAAAGGCGGCACTACCCATTATTCTGCGACTCATGATCCTGCCTGCAAAACGGATATTCTTATAGGAAGTCTTATCCCGCTCGTAATTATTTTTAATGTCCAGCGCATTGACATTTACTTCAAATGCTTCAGGAGGATAAGGGTCAATACCCAGTTTACGTAGCTCTGCCAGGGCTTCCCGGCGTAAAATCTCCAGTTCAGATAATCCGATGCTCATTTATTTTCAATTTCTGCAAAAGTAGGGTTTTCAGTGCAAAAATGCTAAGGAAGCTTATCACCCGGAAAACAAAGTTAAAAGAGGTACAATTTCCCAATGAATATTGAAATGTCTTTACTCTTTATTCTTTGATCTTTTAGCTTTTGGCTTTTAGCTTTCCTCCGTATCCTGCAAATACATCTCACTGATATCTTCAGAATATTTATTTTCAATTACCTTTCGTTTGGCTTTCATGGTAGGGGTAATTTCACCCTCTTCTATGCTGAATGGATTGCGTTTAACAAGGAAGGATTTCATTCTTTCGAATTTGGCAAGTTCCGTCGAATATTTGCGGATATCTTCATTCAGCCAATCCAGAATTTTCTGATCCCTGATGAAGGAATCTTTTTCCTGGAAAAATTCTTCATTTAAGTGGAAAGTTTCCTGTAGTACTTCCTTTGATGGGATTAAAATAGCAGTAACATACTCCCTTTTATCACCGATCAGGAAGATCTGCTCAATCTTGGAGCTCTTCAGATAGGTGTTTTCAACCGGGGTAGGATAGATGTTTTTACCATAGGCGTTCACCAGCATGTTTTTTATCCGGTCAGTGATCTGAAGGTTTCCTCTGTAATAGCGGCCAATATCCCCGGTGTGGAACCAGCCATCCTGATCAATAACTTCTGCAGTTTCCTGAGGTTTATTCCAGTATCCCTTCATCACACAATGTCCTCTCACAATGATTTCGCCTTCAGGACATTCAAAATTTTCATCAAATGTATCATGTGTCTGTATGGTCAGGATATTCTTGCTTTCCACGTCCTGTATCGCTACTTCAATACCAGGAATGATGCGGCCAACTGTTCCATAAACCTGGCGATGATATTCTGTCACAGCCATAACAGGAGAAGTTTCAGTAAGCCCGAATCCTTCCAGAATCTTGATGCCCAGGTTTCCGAAAAACTCGCCAACATTTTTAGGCAATGCGGCTCCGCCCGAAAGCATGAACTTTAAGCGACCACCTGTTTTTTCCTTGATTTTACTGAAAACGAGCTTTTCTGCGATTGATTTCTTCATGCTCAGGAATAATCCCGGCGTTTTTCCAGCTTCCTGAATTTCCCGGTAGTTTTGCCCTGTTTCAATAGACCAAAGAAATATTTTGGATTTCAAGCCACCGGCAGATGTGCCGCTTTTCATCGCTTTGTCATGAATCCGTTCAAGCAGACGTGGCACACAACTCATAATGGTCGGTTTCACTTCTGCCATATTTTTTGCCAGTAACTCCAGACTTTGAGCAAAAGCGATTTTACTTCCTACGGCACAACAAACATGATAAGTAGCTGTCCGCTCAAATACATGAGATAGGGGCAGGAAGGATAGGAACAGATCATTCTCATTGATCACAGGGATCTGCTCCAGGCAAACCTTGACATTTTGTACAAAGTTGGAATGGGTTAACATGACTCCCTTCGGGATTCCTGTCGTACCTGAGGTATAGATCAGAGAGGTCAGATCACTTGGTAAAATTGCGGCCCTGGCCTCTTCAATTTTTTTTCCTTGCCTATCCAGTGCATTTTTCCCCTCTTCGATCAGATTTTTGAAGCTGATTACTCCGGCATTCAAGCCCCTTTCGGGAAGGTATTTCTCATAATCATCAAATACCGGGATGATGCGCTGTAATTCAGGACAGTTATTGGCAATCTTAATTAGTTTACGGAAAAGAAAAGGATTTCCTGCAAGGATTGTCTTAGCAGAAGAATCATTCAATATATATTCAATTTCTGATTCAGATAGGGTGGGATAGACCGAGACGTTAACAGCACCAATTTGCTGAACTCCCTGATCATATAATACCCAATCAACCGAATTCTCAATAATCAGTGCCAGACGGTCGCCCTTGTTAATCCCCATCTCAAGAAAGTAGGCCGAGATAGCATCAGCAGTATCCAATACCTGTTTATAACTGATCTCTACCCAGCTTTCCTTAACCTTATGCATTAAAAAGGTGGTGCTTTCATCGTGGACGTACCCGACCACGTTCCGCAGCAGGTCAGGTATTGTGGTGGACTCTGTTATTGGATTCATCTTAAGCATTTTGGGAAAATTTTAATTAACAAGTATAACAGATTACCCGTTAAAATGCAAAAGGCTCTATATAGAGCCTTTTGCATTGATATTCAATCTGTTAGATTAAACAGATTCTGAAAAATTAGAATTATACTGAAAAACTTTCCCCGCAACCGCAGGTTCTGGAAGCATTTGGATTATGAAAATTGAATCCTTTACCATTCAGTCCGTCCGAGAAATCAAGTTCAGTACCCGCCAGATATAAAAATGACTTCATATCCAATGCTAAACGGATACCCTGATCCTCAAAAAACTGATCGCCCGGTTTTTCTTCATTATCGAAGTCCATTTTGTACGATAAGCCTGAACATCCACCTCCCTGAACAGAAACACGAAGAAAATAACCCGCATCGAGTCCATTCTCTTTCATGAGTTCTTCAACTTTACTTTTCGCTTTATCTGTAACTGTTACCATTCCGATACCTTTCTTAACCCTTCCGCTAATTAATTAATTAGTGGTGTGATTTAGCAGACTCTAATGCTTCCATCCCGTTTTTAACACGGTAATCATTGATCGCTGCCTTGATAGCATCTTCTGCCAGTACAGAACAATGGATTTTTACCGGTGGAAGAGCAAGTTCTTCTACAATATCCATGTTATCGATCTTCATTGCATCATCAATTGATTTTCCTTTCAACCATTCAGTTGCAAGGGAAGAAGATGCAATTGCCGATCCGCAACCAAAAGTTTTGAATTTCGCATCGGTGATCATATGGTTTTCGTCGACCTCGATCTGCAGACGCATTACGTCGCCGCATTCAGGTGCACCAACCAAACCGGTTCCTACTTTCGTACTGCTTTTATCAAGCGTACCAACATTACGCGGATGGGTGTAGTGATCAATTACTTTTTCTGAATATGCCATAATATTTTAATTTGAAAATTTGAAAATTTGTCAATTTGAAGATGATTGATTTGTATTATTTATGCAGTTTGAAGCCCATTTTCAAATCTTCAATTTGCACATCATGTAATCAGTTTTTTGTGCTATTCTATTAATGTTGTCTGTTACCTGAATTGTTCAATAAAACTTATAACCTACAACTTATAACTTACAACTCCTTAGTGTTCTGCCCACTCAATCTTATCCAAATCAATTCCTTCCTTAAACATTTCCCAAAGTGGTGAAAGGTCGCGAAGGTGATTAACCGCTTTTTTAGTTTGTTCTATTGCAAAATCTACCTCTTCTTCTGTTGTAAAACGGCCCAGACCGAATCGTATCGAAGAATGAGCCAGATCATCAGATAAGCCCAGACTCTTTAATACGTATGAAGGCTCAAGGGAAGCTGAAGTACAGGCCGATCCCGAAGAAACAGCCAGATCTTTCATTGCCATCATCAAACCTTCACCCTCAACATATTTGAAAGAAATATTGGCTACATGAGGTAAACGATGTTCTACATTTCCATTCACATAACTTTCTTCAAGTACAGTAAGTGATGCCTGCAATTTATCACGAAGTTTTGATAAGCGTTTTGCTTCCTCATCCATTTCCAGACGACATAGTTCGCAGGCTTTACCTAATCCAACAATTCCTGGAACATTTAAAGTTCCGGAACGCATTCCTCTTTCATGGCCTCCGCCATCCATTTGTGCGGTTACTTTAACCCTTGGATTTTTACGACGAACGTATAATGCGCCAACACCCTTGGGCCCGTACATTTTATGTGCAGAAAATGCCATCAGGTCTATTCCATCCGCATTTACATCCACCTGGATTTTACCGACAGACTGTGTTGCATCGGTCATGAACAGTGCCCCATGTTTGTGAGCAATAGCAGCAATTTCTTTAACCGGCTGGATTACTCCGATTTCGTTATTACCATACATAATGGCAACCAATATGGTTTTCTCGGTCATAGCTGCTTCAAGCGCTGCCAGATCGATCAAACCATCAGATTTAACAGGAAGATAAGTAACTAAACCTCCCATTTTTTCAACGTGCTTGCAGGCATCCAGAACCGCCTTATGTTCTGTAACACAGGTAATGATATGATTACCCTTTTCTTTGTACATTTCAAAAACACCCTTGATTGCAAGGTTATCTGATTCTGTTGCACCTGAAGTGAAAATAATCTCTTTTTCGTTTGCTCCGATTAGCTTTGCAACCTGCTCACGGGCATAGTCAACACCCTCTTCAGCAGCCCATCCAAAAGCATGATTCCTGCTTGCGGCATTGCCAAATTTAGCATTGAAGTATGGCAGCATCGCTTCAAGAACCCGGGGATCCATTGGAGTTGTTGCGTTATTATCTAAGTATATCGGCAAATTCATTTTTATTCTTTTTAATATAATACAAAGATATGAAAATATTTTCTGCTTAATTTTCAATTTGTCTATGTCAGTATAGATAAAATGGTCATTTTTATGCCATAATACAGATTTATGGATAAAATCGAACATATCGGAATTGCAGTCAGATCATTGAAGGAAGCAGGATCCCTTTATGAGACTTTACTGGGCTGTAAAAGCTATAAAACGGAAGAAGTAGCATCCGAACATGTGATCACAGAATTTTTCAAGGTTGGTGAAAACAAGATTGAGCTGCTTGAAGCCAGTTCTGCGGATAGTGCAATCGCCGGTTTTATAGAGAAACGTGGGGAAGGGATCCATCATATCGCCTTTGCGGTTGAAAATATCGTAGAAGAAATGGCGCGCCTTAAGGCTGAAGGATTCAAATTATTGAATGAAGTTCCAAAAAAAGGAGCAGATAATAAGCTGGTCTGTTTTATTCACCCAAAATCAGCTCAGGGGGTGCTGATTGAACTTTGTCAGGAGATCTAACGATTAAAGGCAAATATTTTTTCATCCCCTGACGGTTTGCCGGTATAAAGATCCCTGATTATCTCGGCTGCAATTACACTGAAGGTTATCCCATTTCCGCCGTAGCCTAAAGCAAAATAGGTGTTGGGATGTTCAGGATGGATACCGATGAAGGGAAGGCCATCCTTCGTTTCACCAAATACCCCGCACCAATGGAAGTCAATTTCGAGATCGATTTCCGGAAATAGCTTTTTGAATTTCCTTAAAATAGTTTTATTCTTTTGCCCCATTTTTCTGTCCCGGCTTTCCGGATTCAGGAATGCTTCATCTTCCCCTCCAACGATAACCCGATTGTCGGTGCTTGTCCGGATATAGAGGTATGGCCTCGCGGTTTCCCAGATCATACAGGTTTCAGGCCATAATTTAGTTAGCACTGGCTTACTTATGAATACATAGGTTGAATTAAGCTTCATGATCTTCTCTTTCAGAAAAAATTCGGACTCATAACCCGGAGAACAAACCATTTTCTTCGCTTTTATCTCATGGCCGCGATCTGTCAGAAAGCGGATTCCATCTTTTTTATGATTAACTTTTACGATTTCGGTATAGCTGTAAACCTCCAGTCCTGAATTCTTTTTATGATGATCCAAAAGAAGCCGGCAAAGCATATAGGCATCAACCTGTGCTGAGGTATCGGTATAAATTGCCGAATCACGGTCTATTCCAAATTGTTCTTTCAGCGCTTTTTTATCCAGAAATCCGATCGGGAGTTTGTATTTCTTACGGAATTCATACTCAAGTTTTAGCTTTTTACTGCCTTGCTTATTGGAAGCAAGTTGGAGACTGGGCTTCATTTCAAATGAACAATCCAGTTTGAGTTTGGAAATGATTTGCTTTAGTGTAGTGATAGATTTCAGGCATAATGAATAGCTTTTCACGGCATTTTCTATCCCAATATGATCAGAGAGCTCATGCAAAAATACGTCTATTTCATACTGTAGCTGGGCAGTACTTGCCGCTGTGCTGCCAGTGCTGCTCATTCGTTTGTCAACCACGATGCATTTTGCACCCGCTTCACAGAGAAAATGAGCTGCCAGAGCTCCGGTTATGCCCGAACCTATAATCACAATTTCAGTTTCGATGTTTTTTTGAAGAATATTGAAATTCGTCATTAATCCATCTTTTATAAGCCACCAGGGAAGACCGGATTTTAGATCCATAAATGCTAAAGCTTGAATTCTCAATAAAAATTTAAATTTACTTTTTAATAAGTGTATTTTTTTCTATATTTGCACCTCTTAAAAAGTATTGAAGATGAAAGCTGAATTACATCCCAAAAATTATAGATTAGTTGTGTTCAAAGACATGTCTAATGAATATTCTTTCTTAACTAAATCATGCATTGATACCAAAGAAAGCATTAAATGGGAAGATGGTAACGATTATCCCCTTGTAAAATTAGAGATATCACATACCTCTCACCCTTTTTACACCGGTAAAATGAAATTGGTTGATACCGCAGGTCGTATCGATAAGTTCCGTTCACGTTACGAGAAAAAATAATAATTTATTTCGATAATATTGAAGGTCCCGACTCATAAGGTCGGGACTTTTTTTATTTTTGTTCGATGAGTGTAATTCTTTTTGACGATCAGTTTCGAAGTAATTTGCTGCCTTTGGTCTATACCAGGCCGGTTTCTGAGCTCAGGGTTGGAATTTTGACTATTGCTGATAAGTGGCGGAAACATCTTAAAACAGATGCAGCTTACTTAACTGAAAGTTACCTTCAGGAGAAATACCCGATCAGATACTTTCCTATTAATCTTTTTATCAATTCGGCCATCTGCCCGGATGATGATCTGATGGAAGTACTGGATACTCTCAAAGAGGGAGAGGCACTCGTTGCAGGTCAATTACTGATTGCAGTTCGCCTGGCTGAGAGCGATGCCCGTGAATTTAGTCCGCTCCATGCCGAAAAATTCAAACTGATTGAATACAGCAAAACCTTTGTTCGGATAGCTTTTCCAGACCATATTTTCACATTCAATGATACTGAGATCAGAAAGGATTTTAAACTGATCACCAAAGGTCGTCAATCATCATCTTTGAGCAGTACCAATACGGTTCTTGGGGATGATATTTTCATTGAAAATGGCGTTGAAGCCGAATGCTCTACCTTCAATACCCGTACAGGGCCAATCTATCTGGGTAAAAGGGCATTGGTGATGGAAGGTTGCCATATCAGGGGTTCATTTTCCCTCGGTGATGATTCTGTCATTAAAATGGGTGCAAAAATCTATGGAATGACCTCTGTGGGGCCACATTCTAAGGTTGGGGGAGAGATCAATAATTCAGTAATCTTTGCTAATTCCGCTAAGGGCCATGAAGGCTATCTGGGAAATTCCGTGATCGGAGAGTGGTGCAATATTGGCGCCGACAGCAATAATTCGAATATGAAAAACAATTATGCTGAAATCAGATTATGGGATTATCCTACGGAGGGTTTCCGCAAAACAGGCTTGCAATTCTGCGGTTTAATCATGGCAGACCATGCAAAATGTGCGATCAATACGATGTTTAATACTGGTACAGTGGTTGGCGTAGGTGCCAATATTTTCGGCTCAGGCTTTCCAAGAAATTTTGTACCCGACTTTTCATGGGGAGGAAATTCAGGCTTTGAAGTATATAGTTTAAAGAAGATGTTTGAAACTGCGGCTAAGGTGTATGAACGCAGAAATGCTGAATTCAATGAAACTGACAGTGCTATTTTAAGCCGGGTTTTTGAGATGACAGAACAATACAGAAGATTTTAATTCCAAACACATAAAATGAGAAAAAGTATAGTAGCTGGTAACTGGAAAATGAATATGGGTCTGAAAGAAGGCATAGCACTCTTCTCAGAAATTAGCGAATTGGTCAAAGTGGAAGTTAAGGGGAATCAGGGTGTGGTTATTTGTCCGCCCTTTATTCACATCAGCGATCTGGTTCAATCTTTAACAGCAAATGATAAGCTTGCTGTTGGAGCCCAGAATTGCCATCAATCAGATAGTGGTGCCTTTACAGGTGAAGTTTCGGCTTCAATGCTTTCTTCTGCAGGTGCTGTCTATGTTATAATCGGGCATTCTGAACGCCGGCTTTATTTTTCAGAATCGAATGTTCAGCTGGCGCAGAAACTGGATGTGGTTTTAAAAAACGGACTTATCCCAATATTTTGCATCGGAGAGACACTGGAGCAACGCAATGATGGTTCTTATTTCGATGTGATTAAATCACAACTAACCGAAGCTGCTTTTCATCTTGCTGAAGCAGATTTCAGTGAGCTGGTAATTGCCTATGAGCCGGTATGGGCCATCGGAACCGGCTTAACCGCCAGTCCGGAGCAGGCACAGGAAATCCATGCCTATATCCGCACTCAGGTAGCCGAAAAATATAATCAAACCCTCGCAAACGATCTGACTATACTTTACGGAGGCAGCTGTAACCCCAAAAATGCTTCCGAATTGTTTGCCCAGCCGGATATAGACGGAGGCCTGATCGGTGGTGCTTCTTTAAAAGCCCGCGATTTTGTGGATATCATTAAAGCCCTGGATCAGAAATGACCTATATAGAGCTGGTTTTTACATTACAATCCCAGGAGGAATTTCATAAAGATTTGATGATCAACGCTTTGTCGGAGATAGGCTTCGACACTTTTGAAGATACTGACCAGGGATTTAAGGCCTACATCCCCGAATCTGAACTGGATCAGGCGAAACTGGATAGCCTGGCTGAGGATTTTACAGATATGTTCTCTTTTACCTATACCCTGAACAAAATACCTCATCAAAATTGGAATGAGGTATGGGAAAGTAATTTTGAACCGATTCAGGTCGCCGGTAAATGCTACATCAGGGCTACATTTCATGAAGCCCATCCTGAATTTGAGCATGAGATCGTCATTGATCCCAAGATGGCTTTTGGTACCGGGCATCATCAAACTACCGCATTGATGATGGAGTTTATGCTGGAAGAGGAATTTCATGACAAGAAAGTACTTGATATGGGCTGTGGAACCGGTATTCTCGCCATTCTGGCTTCTAAATTGGGAGTAAAGGAAGTGCTGGCCATTGATTATGATGAGATCTGTTATGAAAGCACGATTGAAAATTCAGAGCTGAATAAGATCCGCAATATAAAAGCCCTTAAAGGTTCTAAGGAAGTCATTCCTTATTTGAAATTCGATATCATTCTGGCGAATATTAACCGCAATATTTTGATCGATCAACTGGAGACTTATGCCCGCACCTCAAAGCCCGGAACCTTACTCTTTCTGAGTGGATTTTATGAGGATCCCGATCTGGAAATTTTGAAAGAAAAGTGTAAGAGCCTTGGATTTAGTTATTTACAGCATAAAGAATTAAATAATTGGGTTGCAGCGAAATTCAGATTTAAGGCCTGATTCACAATCAGTTTAGTTTTTTTTAATAAAGAAATATATTTATTTTTAATATAATCGCTGCTAGAATTATTCCATTCAATATAGAAAATTCGTTTTTTTTTTATTGTATTCCAGATTGCAGATCCCTATTAATACTATTCTTTTTTAACCCTTTAGAAACAAAATCGCTTCTTTTTGAAATTTAATTAATATAAAATACAGGAATTTATTCAATTGAATAGAACTTTATCCGAAAATATACGTTAAAGATTTTAATTAGCATAAAATATGGTTTTAACCTCAACAGGACCGAAATTTATTGTTCGGCATTACTTTTGATAAATAAAATTAACACAAGCGAAAAAAGCCGTTTTCAATAGAAATGTTTATTTCAAAAATTCGCTTTTAAAAAGAATACACCTACCATCTACCCTATAAAAACAATACAATGAAAGAATTAAGTAAAAAAATACGCTTATTGCGGCATCAGAAGAGTTGGAGTCAGGAAGACGTTGCCAAACGTTTAAAAATTTCAATCCCAGCTTTTTCTAAAATAGAAACTGGGATTACCGACGTAAATGTATCCAGGCTCGAAGAGATAGCCGGAATATTTGATATGAGTTTGGTTCAGTTATTAACATTCACTGATTCAGAAGATCAGGAGAAACATAACTCAGATCTTGAAGAGTTATCCATAAAACTTCATGAACGAGAGATAGAGCTCATTGAAATGCAAAAGAAGATCATCGAATTGTATGAAGAGCTTCGAAAAGTAAAAGCATAATTTAAATGAACCCGACATAATATTTAAAAACCACATACCTGCCTACTGGCAGGCATGGAAACATAGCATATTATAGCTGCGAACCTTCATTTTAGACACAGATTTCTTGAAGCTTCGCTTCAATCTATGTGATTTATAATCTATGTTTCCTTTAAAGCATAATATATTCAATCTATGTGGTTAGTTATTGATCTTTAGATATCGAACTCACATTAATTTAAAAAAGTCCCGAACGTCCGGGACTTTTTTATTTAAAATAAGCTGTTTCAGCTAAGGTTTAAAAGACGATTATATTTTACAATAAAGACTCCGGAGCCAGAATGATTTGATTAGGAAAAGCAATACCTGTATGTTATAGCTTGGTTCAGTCCTTTCCTACGGAGTATTTCCGGCAAAAAAATATCGTTCAATTCCAATAAGGAGTCGCCGGAAGATACCTCCTCCGGCAAGGTTTATTTTACCCGGTGCTGTATTTCATCGGGACGGGCAGCCCCCGGACTTGCTGGTGCGCGTGTGCTGCGCATTCCAGAAATTAAATAAAGAAGCACATGCGACACTCCTGCGCCGGCAAGTGAATGGAAAATGTAAAAAGGGCTCAAAGACGCAGAGACGCGAAAAATACCATTAAAAATAGATGATTTTCCATAACTTGCAGGCATTGCGTCTTAGCGTCTTTGCGAGAGTGAATTTTGAGATATACTTTTTATATCGAACTCCATTTTAAAATAATTTCCTCATCGTAGCATGCTTTTTACCAAAAGTAGCTCCGGTAGCTTCATGTATCGAAAGCATCTTGTCGTTAAAATCACCAACCCAGGATAATTCCAGCTCGACATATTGGTTCATCGGAATTACATACTCTTTGAGTTTGATGAATAATGCGGATTCTAATCCGTGTTTCTGAAAGGCTTTCTTAGTACCCATCACCACTGCCCGCATCCGGTTTACCCCTTTCCAGCGATAGTAGAGGAATTTTAGTTTTTCTAGCAGTCCGAGTTTACCATTAAAGCTTTTGATCATTTGATTGGCATCGGGAAGGATCACAATAACCGACGCTGGTTCATCATTGATGTATGCGAACCAGATCAGCTTCTCGTCCATCACCGTTTTCATTTTATTGAAGGTTTCAAGAATTCCTTTGGTTTGCAGCGGAACGAAGTTTTCAAAATTCTGCCAGGCATCATTGTAAATTTCGGCAAAATCCTTTGCAAAAGCCTCCAGTTTATTCACCTCGAGGTGTTTAAAGGTATATCCCGGTTTATTGGCAACCCATTCGGCAATCTTGGTAAAACGCTCCGGAAATGGTTTCATCACCTGTAAGTGATTGGTAATCTGCTCATAGAGTGTTTTGAATCCATAAGCCTCAAAAAGGCCTTTGTAATAGGGGTGATGGTAATTCATTCCATAAGAAGGGGTGGTAAAACCTTCAATCAGGAGTCCCCAGAAACTGTCATTTTCACCGAAATTGATGGGCCCATCCATTGCTTTCATGCCCTTTTCTGTTAACCATTTTTCGGCGGTACTGAAAAGCAGGCTTGCGGCTTCCGGATCATTGATACATTCAAAAAAGCCAATTCCGCCGGTAGGCTGTTCAGGTTGATAAGCCTTTTTCTCATTGACGAATGCGGCTATTCTTCCGATTAATTGACCCTGATCTGATTTTAAAACCCAGCGGGTGCATACCCCATGCTTATGCAGCTCGTTCTTTTCAGGATTAAAAACAGCTTCAATATCTTTATCGAGCGGACAAACCCAGTGAGGATCATTCCTGTAAATTTCGCGCGCCACTTCCAGAAATTCGCTGGCGGTTTTCTTATTCTTGACTTCGGTTAAAAGCATCATGTAAAAGGGGTAAAATAAAAAAAGCATTCAGAGAACTGAATGCCTGAATATTAGGGCTGTAATTCCTTAAAAATCGTCCTCATCGTCGTCGAAATCATCGAAAGGCGGAATATCATCGTCGAGTGGAAGATCGAAATCATCTTCGTCATCAATAATCGGACGAATCGGTTCCTCAGGATCAGACAAATGCGTCTTTTTCGTATCGGGATTCTTTGGACCCCCGCTTTTTAATACTTTCTTTGGCGACTTCATTGGTGCAAATTACACGTTTTTAGAATGAATATTAAGTTCTTATAAATTTAACAAGATTTTGAAATTCCAAACCTCTTTTTTAATTTTTATTTCTTTTGCGGTTTTACTCGCTCTGGTCACCGATTACATTGCTTTCAGAAACCAGCTCAGTAATCTGTGGAAGATCTTTTGTTGAATTAATTCCAAAATAATCCATGAAAAGGCCACTGGTAGCATAAAGCAGCGGTTTTCCGACAGTTTCCGACTTCCCTGCGATACTAATCAGCTCCTTTTCCAGTAATTTCTGTACGGTATAATCGCAATTTACCCCCCTGATCTGCTCAATCTCCAGTTTAGTAACCGGCTGTTTATAAGCAATGATCGAGAGCGTTTCTAATGCCGCCTGACTCAATTTCTTCCTTGAACGTTGAATCTGCAGCTGATTGATCACCGGATAAAACTCCTTCCGGGTCAGAAACTGATAACCTCCGTTCAAATGAACCAGCTCAATGGCCAGATTCAAATCCAGATACTTCTGCCTGATCTGCTCAATCAAAGCATTGATTGTTGCTATTGAGATCTGCTCCTCCTCACTAAACTCTGCGAGAACCTGCTGTATTTCTTCAGCAGAAATACTCTTTTCGGAAGCAAAAATTAATGCTTCAATGAACGGTTCAGGCTCTTTAAAACTCATGGACAAACATAACATATTGCCATTCAAACGAAAAAAAAATCTTTAAAAAAATGTTGTTTTTCTTATTGAGAGCCTGCTTTTTCCCTCTTCTGAAAAATAATTCAAAACCGTTTGAATCCGGGCCTCGTAGGTATTCGCAATCAACAGAACATTTAAAATTATTCTCAGACATGGAAAACCTAACAAAAAAAGATGAGCAGATCATTCTGCAGGAGCAGGATATCTTATCGGCACCGCTGCAGCGCCGTTCCTTCCTCCGCTATGCCGGAGCCGGAGCTGCCGGAATTGCCTTACTCGCAGCTGGCTGTAAAAAAGACGGAATGATGATCGATGGTTCTGCAGGGGTAAATTTGGGAAGCGGTGATGTCGGCATCCTGAATTATGCCTATGCTTTGGAGCAACTGGAAGCAGCATTCTACATCAAGGTAGCTTCATCATTCTATTCCGGTATTACCGAAGCTGAAAGATCATTGCTTTCGGATATCAGGGATCATGAGATCGCTCATCGTGAATTTTTCAAGAACGCTTTGGGTTCAAATGCAATCCCCGGCCTGGAGGTTGATTTCTCAATGATCAATTTCAGCAGCCGCGACAGTGTTCTTGCAACCGCAAAAGCTTTTGAAGATCTGGGTGTTTCTGCCTATAACGGAGCAGGGGTTTTAATTAAAGATGCAGGCTATCTGACCCTTGCCGGTAAGATCGTTTCTGTAGAAGCCCGGCATGCAGCCCTGATTCGCGATCTGATCAGTAATGGAACATTTGCGAATTCTGAAGTGATTGATGCTAACGGACTCGATAAATCCCGTCTTCCAATGGAAGTGCTTGGTATCGCCGCACCTTTCATCAAAACAAAAATCAACGCAAACGATCTGCCTAAATCTTAATCCTTACAGCTATGAATATCCTGAACATATTAGAAGAAATTGAAAAAACAGATGCCGAAGTATATGAGCGCATCAGTCCGAGAAGAAAAGCCATGGCCGAATTTTACGGCTTTGGGAAGAAAATTGCCCTTGCATCGATCCCCTTCGCCCTCGGCACCATGTTTAAAAAAGCCTATGCCCAAACGGCAAGTGCAGATGTAGAAGCCGTATTGCAGTTTGCTTTAACGCTGGAATACCTGGAGGCAGAATTTTATACCAAAGGAGTAGCTGCTGCCGGACTGGTACCTGCAGGACCCGCACTCGGCGCAATTACTACGATCCGTGATCATGAAAACCAGCATGTGGCCTTTCTGAAAACAGCCCTGACTTCTTTGGGTAAAACACCTGTTTCAAAGCCGACTTTTGATTTCTCGGCAGGTAACGGATCGAATACAGGCCCTTTTGCGAATGTATTTTCTAATTACGATACCTTCCTTGCCGTAGCGCAGACCTTTGAAGATACCGGCGTAAGAGCCTATAAAGGACAGGCTGGCGCATTAATTGGCAGTGGGGGCGTACTGACCGCCGCATTGAATATCCATTCGGTAGAAGCAAGACATGCAGCCCATATCCGGCAGATGCGTAAGGCACGCGGGGCAAATATAAAGCCCTGGATTACCGGACAGGACACAGGCATTGGCGCCATCGTACAGGCATCCTATGCCGGCGAAGAACTCGAAACTCAGGCCGGAGTAAAAATTACCGGTATCAACGGACAGATGATTTCTGCCTCGGCCGCCACCGAAGCATTTGATGAACCATTAACCAAGGCCCAGATCCTGGCCATTGTCGATCCCTTTATTGTTTAGTGTTTGTTTTGGGTTTATTGGAAAAGAGAGCCGGGAGGCTCTCTTTTTTTGTTAAATGGGAATGGTGATGATGACTTCGGTACCGGATGCTCCGGTTTGGGTTTGGGTGATGTGGATGGAGGTTTTATTGATTTTATTGAGGAGATGGACGCGTTCGTGGATTAATTCTAAACCACGGCTTGTGTGCTGGCTAGGAGTTTTGGATTTACTTGAATTTGAAATACCTATTCCATTATCTATAATTTTGATCCTGAGCAAGTTGTCTATACATGTGAAATTAATCTGAATCCAACCACCATCCTCCTTCGGCAACAAGCCATGCCACACTGCATTTTCTATAAATGGTTGTATTAGCATGGACGGTATTATTATTTCCTCTACTTCAATTGCGCTATCAATATTTATATAAAAATTCATTTTCTCATCAAATCTGATTTTTTCTAATGAAAGGTATAGATTTAGGTATTGAATTTCTTCAAATAGAGTTATGTTGCTTTTTAAACATATTTCAAGATGCTTTCTCATTAGCCTTGCAAAGCCAGTAAGAATCTGGTTTGCAGCCTTTGACTCCTTTATCCCAATAAAATATTGAATTGTATTAATTACATTAAAAACAAAATGCGGATTCATCATCGCCTGCAATGCTTTTTGTTCAAGAGTGGCTATGGTATTCTGAATTTTTAGTTCTTTTTTTTGTTTCCTTTTTTGAGAAAAAGAAAAGATTACTATTCCAATTAGTGCTGCCAGTAATAGGATTGAAATGATTAAGGTTATAAACCACCAGTATTGTGTTTCTTTATATTTTTGCTGTGTTATAATGAGTTCATTTTTCTGAATTTTTTGCAATTGCAAATAGTGTGAGGATGTTTTTCCAATGTTATCAGACAGGTTTCTTGAAAGCTGAAGGCTATCATGATGATGAACTTCTTTTAAATATTTTAAAGCTTTTGAGTAATTTCTTCTTTTTAGTTCAAGTTCATAAGCTTTATGTAAATAGTAGTAAACAGAATTATTATCCCCCATCCCCCTAGCATATTTGATTCCCTCATTTATAGAAGCCTCAGCTTTGAAATATTCTGTCTGTTCTAAATAAATAGATGCCAATGCTAAATTGGAACCGACAATTACTTTGGATAAATTATTTTTTTTAGCCTGGCTTATTGCCTCAAATAATTGCTTCTTGGCTGTTTCAAAATCTTTTAATTTGTAATAGATTACTCCTGAGTTTTGAAGCGATGTTATGAAATTAATAGTGTCTCTTGTTTTTGCGAATATCTCTTTACTTATTTCAAGGTATTTAAGTGAATTTTTATAATCTCCCTGAAATCTTAAAACGGTTGCAATATTTAAATAAATACCTGCAGTAAATTCATCAATGTTCAATTTCTTAGCTATTGATAGTGCCTTTTTATAATAGAGCAGTGCTTTATTATAATTTATTTCCTTGTAGAGGTTACCAAAATTATTATAAACTCGGGCCTCGTTTTTTTTATCATTTATAGTTTTGAAA
The DNA here is from genome assembly GCF_030684675.1 of Daejeonella sp. Lineage (GTDB taxonomy): Bacteria > Bacteroidota > Bacteroidia > Sphingobacteriales > Sphingobacteriaceae > Daejeonella. The sequence goes on from NZ_JAUXXZ010000029.1 coordinate 66,004, forward strand.
TATTTTAAAGCTTCTATATAGTTTTTCACTGCCTGTTCGGTGTCACTGAGATAATAGAATCCAACACCTTTTATTCTATTCGCTTCAGCTATTCCAAAGTAATAATTTAGTTTTTTTGCAAGAAATAGTGCACTGTCAGCAAGATTAACTGTCTTTCGTGGATCAGTAAGCCTAATGTTAAAGGCAGCTTTATTTAATCGGTTTATAATTACTGTATCTTTCAAGCCTGATTGTATATCAGATGAGAAAGAAAAGTACTTTTGCAGAGTTGATTGATAATTCTCATTCAGCATCTTAGGTATTAAAACTAATGCTGATAGGAGGAGAATGGTTAATGAAGCATGCAGGATTAGCTTTCTTTTCAATTCTGATTTTTATAGAGGAATATAATGGTACTCAGGTTTGCCGCGTGTAGTTAAACTAATTAATTTAACATTTTTTTTTCATTGTACGAAAAAAAAAGCGGCGAAATGCCCCAATCGCTTCAACCGCTTTTTTCATAACCAAAGAATCTGTATTATTTTTGTTGGGATGAGAATAATTCTCAACAAAAAATAGAAAACTCTTTAAGCTATGCTACTAAATTATTTAATCAAAAGAATTCCTCGAAGCTCTGCTTCGGGGTTCTGGCCTAATCTTATATTTGTTTTATGAGTGAACATATTCATAAACGTCATAATAAGAATTTGCTGTTGTACCATTTGGTTTGTCCGATAAAATATAGGAGAAGCGTTTTGACGGATGAAGTTGAAAAAAGTTTGGTTGAAGTTTGTAGCAATATTGAAAGTAGGTTTGAGATATACTTTATTGAAATTGGAGCGGATGCAAACCACGTTCATTTTTTGATACAAAGTGTTCCGATGCTGTCTGTAAAGAGCATAGCTCAAACTGTAAAAAGCATCACGGCCAAAGAACTTTTCCGGCTGCATCCAGAAGTCAAGGTTCAACTTTGGGGAGGGCAGTTTTGGACTAGTGGATATTATATAAATACCGTAGGTCAGTACGCAAATGAGGAGACTATTCAAAAATATATAAATGAACAAGGCCAAGAAAAGACTGCTTATAAGAAGTTTCATAGGGCACAATTACGGTTATTCGAATAACGCGATACCTCGAAGCTCTGCTTCGGGGTCATTCATT
>NZ_JAUXXZ010000033.1 GCF_030684675.1 Daejeonella sp.
GCCCTGGATTATTTGCTTAAACCTGTATCCTTTGACCGCTTCCTGAGAGCTATGGAGAAAGTTTATGAGCACTTTGGATTTACTGCCCGGCAGAATATTCAAACCGGGATTATGCCTGCAAGAAATCAGGATATCTTTCTATATCTCAAGGTTGAAAGAAAAATGGTCAAAGTAGATGTGAAGGATATTTTGTGGATAGAGAGTCAGAAAGATTACATCAAAGTTGTACTAACAGACAAGGAATTAATCTCCAAACAAAAGATCAGCATCCTGGAGGAATTACTCCCGGAGGACGAGTTTCTGAGAATACACCGTTCTTTTATTATTTCAATGAATAAAATTGAAAGTTTTAATTCCAGTAAAATTGAGATAGGCGCTAAAGAACTCCCAATTGGAAGGAATTATAAAAATGACTGCCAGAGACGTTTGAATCATTATTGATATAAAGTTTTGCTTTCAGCTTTGGGCTTTGAGCTTTAAGCTTCCCTATCTCTTTCCTCCCATCGCATAACGTATTCCTTCCAGTATATGCTTCAGAAATAAAGGATTCGTATATTTTTCATCAGCATGACCGAGTGCAGTGTAAAATGACCTTCCTCCTTCAAATTTTCGATACCATGCCATAGGATGAAAAGAACCATTGGTTCCTCCTTTATAGGTACTTTCATCAACAGTAATCAATACTTTTATATCATTGCTGATATTCTTAAAATTATAAAGTTCCTCCTTGATATTCCAGCTTTCAGGAAGGTGTCTTGTGGCTCTGTTCTTTCTGTCAATTACATTGAAAGTAGCAAATTGTTGTACGGGGTGACCATTAAAAATTGCTCCTACGAGTTTACCGTACCAGGGCCAGTTATATCCACCAGCCGAGGCACCATGAATACCCATATAGCCTCCACCATTTCGAATATAAGATTCGAAGGCTCTTTGCTGCAAACTATCCAGCATATCCCCTGAAGTGCTTAAAAACACCACAGCATCATAATTTTTAAGATTATTAATCGTAAATAAGTTTGAATCATTACTGGTGTCGGTCTGAAATTTAAATTCCTGTCCGAGTTTTACTATAGCAGCAATACCTGCGGGAATGGAAGCATGTTTGTAAGCGGCTGTTTTGTAAAATAGCAGGATCTTTTTGGGATGTTTTTGTGCTTTGAGATCAGAAGCAAAGATGCAAGTGAATACCAGTAAAAATATAAGGGTAATTTTATTCATAAATTGATTTTGGAATCACTGTTGTCCGGTAAAAATAAAAAGTTTAAAAATATGCTTTTAAAAAGTATCGTGAACGATTTTATTTCCTGATTTCAAAAAACAAGCCCCGCTGTTAGCACACTCGCTCAATAGGCCCCGCTTTTAAGCGGGGTAAACAAGGAGGATATTCCAGGCTTCAGCCCCAAATAATCCGTTTATACTGGAACACCCGCATCGGGCTTCAGCCCGATTAAATGTTGTCGGCGCTGAAGCACCGGTTTACGTTATTTTCTAACCTGCTATATGTTGGGCTGAAGCCCCGAATTGAATCACGCCGATTACAACCCGCCTAAAGGCGGGCCCTATTGAGCGATACGCCTATACCCCAGATTAAAATAACTCAATCATTAATAAAATACCCTCTTTCCTAAATATGGCAAGAGTTTCAATTCTGCTGCTGGACTAAACCTTAATAAAAACTTTCCCCGGACACTAGTGATTAAGGAATCAGGATTCTTATTGTTTAAGCCTTATGTAGATCAGGTTAAAAGGATAAAAAAAATTGATTATAGTAATCCGCAGGTATTCTTATATTAGATAAAATAAATAAACCGATCATTGGGTAATTGTAAATTTATGAATAAAAGGGTTTCGCTTTTAGTTCTTATTATCACAATAATTCTCTACAGCATTCAGGCATGTAATACGGCAACAGAAAAGGCAGAAGTGCGTATTCCTGATAAAGTCAGCTACAATTTTGACATCAGGCCAATTTTATCGGATAAGTGTTTTTCCTGTCATGGTCCCGATGGAAATAAGCGGGAAGCTGGTCTCAGACTTGATAATGAAGAAAGTGCTTATAAAGCTTTGAAAGAAAATCCGGGTGCTCATGCCCTTGTTCCAGGTAAACCCGAACTTTCTGAGGTTTTTCTGCGAGTATCGACAAAAGATACTGCGATTATGATGCCCCCGCCATCATCCAATCTGAAATTATCATCCAATGAAATTAAACTGATTAAAAAATGGATAGATCAGGGAGCCAAATATGAAACTCATTGGTCATTCGTAAAACCAAAGAAAGCACCTCTGCCAGAATCCGAAGATCCGGATTGGGTTAAAAATGAAATTGATTATTTCATTTTAAATAAACTGGAGCAAAAAGGTTTGACCCCAAATCCGGAGGCTCAAAAGGAATATTTATTAAAGCGTTTAAGTCTGGACCTGACAGGCTTGCCGCCGGAATTGGATTTAATGGATGCTTTTCTTGCGGATAATAGTCCTGAGGCTTACGAAAAGCTCGTAGATCAGTTATTAAAAAGTCCGGCATACGGAGAGAAAATGGCTCTCCATTGGCTCGATGTTGCACGCTATGCTGATTCACATGGTTTTCAGGATGATAGTTATCGTTCCCAATGGCCATGGAGGGACTGGGTAATTTATTCGTTTAACAGAAATCTCCCATATGATAAATTCATTACCTATCAGCTTGCCGGCGATTTGATTCCAAATGCCACAAAGGAGCAGATTCTGGCTACCGGTTTTAACCGGAATCACAAAATTACTGAGGAGGGTGGCGTTGTAGATGAAGAATATCGTGTCTCTTACGTGATTGACCGAACCAATACCTTTTCAAAGTCTTTGATAGGGGTCACCTTGGAATGTGCTCAATGCCACGACCATAAATACGATCCATTCTCTCAGAAAAACTATTATCAACTCTATTCCTTCTTTAATAATGTGAAGGAAGTCGGAATAGAATCAACAGTTGGTGGACCGGAGACCTATGCCAAAAAACCAATGATTGAGATCAGTAATGATGAGGTCAATAAAATCCTGAAGTTTATCAATAAACAGGACACCAACAAACTGATTGTATCCGTTATGGGTGACCGGGATACACTAAGAAAAACCTTTATACTTGATCGCGGTGCTTATGATGCTCCCGGTGCAGAAGTAAATGCTGGCACACCTGAATCCATTTTGGCATTCGATCCTAAATTTCCAAAAAACAGACTTGGACTTGCACAATGGTTATTTGATAAACGCAATCCGCTTACGTCCAGAGTCTTTGTAAATCAGCTCTGGCAGGAAATTTTTGGACGTGGAATCGTTAAAACTTCTGGTGATTTTGGTATGCAGGGTGAATTACCTACACATCCTGAGCTACTGGATTGGCTGGCGGTTGATTTCATGAACAATGGGTGGAATATGAAGCGCCTTGTTAAACAAATGGTTATGTCGGCAACCTACCGGCAATCGGCAGTGATTAGCCCCGAAAAATTAAAAGCAGATCCTGAAAATGTATTTCTTTCAAGGGCACCGCGTTACAGAATCAAAGCAGAACTTGTGCGGGATCTGGTTCTTTCAAGCAGCGGTTTATTGGTTAAAACTATTGGAGGTCCAAGTGTAAAGCCTTACCAGCCACCTGGACTCTGGGAAAATGCCAGCTCAGGACGCGGAATATTGAGAAACTATAAACAGGATCATAGTGCCGATCTATACCGCCGGGGGATGTATACCTTTATTAAACGAACTGTTCCACCACCGGTTATGGGAATTTTTGATGCAAGTAACCGGGATCAATGTGAAGTAAATCGATTAAAAACTAATACTCCGCTTCAGGCTTTGATCATGATGAACGATCCGACGGTACTTGAAGCATCGAGGGTATTGGCTGCCAAACTTGATGGGGAACCAATAGAAGCGAAAGAAAAGGTGATCAGGGCTTTTCGTTTAATTGTTTGCAGAAAACCCAGTGAAAAGGAAATTGATGTACTAACTTCTTATTATTCCGATCAGCTCAATATATTTAAGAAGCAAAAAAATCGCGCTGAAAGCCTTCTTTCCATAGGAGAGTACCCATTACCTCAAAACTTGAATAAAAGCTCTGTAGCTGCCTGGATGCAGGTCATATCGGCATTGTACAATCTTGAAGAAACCATTACAAAAACTTAATCATGCAAAAAGATTTTCTGGAACATGGATTAAACTTTAACCGGCGTCGCTTCCTGTCCCGACTAAGTCTTGGACTTGGTAGTGCTGCTTTAGGCTCACTATTAGTACCGGATCTTTTTTCCGGTGATTCTGCAGATTCCGGATTTGTACCCGGACTTCCGCATTTTGCGCCTAAAGCCAAACGGGTGATCTATCTCTTTCAGAATGGGGCACCCTCACAGCTTGAACTATTTGATTATAAGCCCAAATTAAGAGATTTAGCGGGGCAGGATCTTCCATCTTCTGTGAGAGGTATGCAAAGGCTAACCGGAATGACTGCTAACCAGAAATCTTTTCCTATGGTTGGCTCATTTGCTAATTTTAAGCAATATGGCGAATCGCGAAATTGGATAAGTGACATGCTTCCATATACAGCAAAAGTTGTAGATGATATTTGTATCATTAGATCAATGCATACGGAGGCCATCAATCATGATCCGGCATTAACCTTTTTTCAGACGGGAGCACAGCAAGGTAACCGCCCGAGTATGGGTTCCTGGTTGAGTTACGGACTTGGAAGTGAGAATAAAAATCTCCCTTCCTTTACGGTATTACTTTCAAGAGGTAAAGGTAATAGTCAGGGTGTTTATTCTAAGTTATGGGCTAGTGGTTTTCTCGACTCAATACATCAGGGAGTTCAATTTAGTAGTGGAGATGATCCAGTACTCTATTTAAATGATCCTGATGGGATGAATAAGTTTGAGCGGAGGAAGTTTCTGGATCAGATCTCTAAAATTAATCAGCTTTCGTACGAAGAATTTGGTGATCCGGAGATAAGTACCAAAATTCAGCAATATGAAATGGCTTACCGGATGCAAACAGCTGTTCCCGAAATTATGGATCTATCAAAGGAGCCGGATGATATCATCAAACTATACGGTACTGATTCAATGACTCCCGGAACCTTTGCTGCCAATTGTTTACTTGCACGTAAATTATCGGAAAATGGTGTTCGTTTTGTTCAACTCTATCATCAGGGATGGGATCATCATGGTAATCTACCTACAGAAATAGCCTCACAAGCCAAAGATGTAGATCAGGCATCGGCTGCATTGATTACCGATCTGAAGCAAAGGGGATTACTGGATGAAACCCTTGTAATTTGGGGTGGAGAGTTTGGACGTACAAATTATAGTCAGGGGAACTGGACGGCAGAAAATTATGGCCGTGATCATCACCCAAGATGTTTCAGTATCTGGATGGCCGGTGGAGGAATAAAGCCGGGTATTTCTTATGGTGAAACTGATGATCTGGGTTATAATATTGTGAAAGACCCGGTTCATGTGCATGATTTCCAGGCTACTATCCTGAATCAGTTGGGTCTGGATCATGAAAAACTGATATTTAAACACCTCGGAAGAAGATATCGCCTTACTGACGTCTCGGGTAAGGTGATCAATGACATTTTAGCTTAACAAATTCAGTTTAATTCAATTTATGAATAGAAGAAAATTCGTTCAGAATACGGCAGGACTTACCGCAGGTCTTTTAATTACTAAAGACTTATTCGCAAAGGATAAAGGACCTGTTTATGGCCACAACGGTATGCGTTATACCCTTGATACGAGTTGGGGTCAATTGGATTCAGCAAAATATCCGGTTAAAGACTGTCATGAAATGGTTCAGGATAAAAAGGGTAGGATCATCCTGCTTACGAATGAAACCAAAAATAATGTATTGATTTATAATAAATCAGGTAAGCTTCTCGAGTCCTGGGGTAATGAATTTCCAGGTGGGCATGGTCTCACTTTGGCTGATGAAAACGGCACTCAATTTCTTTATATAACGGATACTGAAAAACATCAGGTCTATAAAACCACGATGACTGGTAAGATATTGATGACCATTGATGTACCTATGGAAACAGGGATTTATAAGAATGCAAAAGAATTCGTTCCCACTGAAGTAGCTGTTGATACAAATGGTGATTTCTTTGTTGCCGATGGGTATGGAGCTCAATATATCTTACATTATGATGCTTCGGGTAAACTAAAGGGCTATTTTGGTGGAAAAGGAGCAGGTGATGAGTACCTGGACAATGCTCATGGTATAGTAATTGACCGCCGTTATGCTCAGCCAAGTCTATTGGTGACTGATAGAACCCGTAATTGCTTCAAAAGATTCTCAATGGATGGCAAACTTCGGGAAATCATCAAATTACCCGGAGCTTGTGTTTGCCGTCCGGTAATAAAAAACAACCATTTATATGCTGCTGTGTTGCGTTCCCCAAGTTTGGCAAATGCCGGATCAGGTTTCGTTACTATTTTAAATAAGGAGAACAAAGTTGTCTCAAATATCGGTGGTACCGAACCAATCTATAATAAGGATGCCCAATTGCAGACCATGACCCAGGCAGAGAAGATTTTTGTTCACCCGCATGATGTTTGTGTTGATGACGATGAAAATCTTTATGTCGCACAATGGGCATCAGGGAAAGTATATCCTTATAAATTTAAACGAGTCTAACATTTAATCCTGGTATTTATATGAAGATCAATCTGAAAGCTTATTCGGGCAATATTTTACTGTTTCTTAATACCCTGATCGTTTTTTTATTGATTTTCGAAAATGAACTGATCATCCCCGGATGGCTGCAGCCTCTGGGTAGAATGCACCCTATGCTCTTGCATTTTCCAATAGTTTTGCTGCTCGTTTCTTTAATAATGGAATTCTTCCAGTTTAAAATTAATGAGGATAGCAGAGTTTTCTATAAAAGTATTACAAGCAGGATTATGTTCGCAGGAATTTTGCTTGCAGCAATAACGGTTATCATGGGTATTTTTCTGTCCCTTGAAGACTCGTATGAGGGCGGAGAAGTATTGAATTGGCATAAATGGTCGGGAGTAAGCATTGTATTTTTAGCCTCTTTAATTTTTATTTTCAGAGCTTCAATTTGGTATAATGATGCTATGACTAAAGCTGGTGCCATTATTTTAAGTTTCACTATTGTATTGGCAGGACATTTTGGAGCTGTGCTCACACATGGTGAAAATTTCGTTCTTGAGCCGATAACAAAAAGTCAGCTTGTGCCAATTGAGCAGGCATTGGTCTATGACCATGTCATTCAACCGATTTTTCAGGAGAAATGTGTAAGCTGCCATAGTGACGAGAAGTTAAAAGGTAAGTTAAAGCTGACGGATTCAGCTTCAATTATGAAAGGTGGAAAGACTGGCAAACTGTATGTTCCCGGTGATCCCAAGGTCAGCCTTTTATTGGAACGAATACATATGCCTCTAAGCAATAAAAAGCATATGCCGCCTTCAGGAAAACCGCAATTAAGCCCTGAAGAAGTTAGAATTCTCTTTCAATGGATCAAAGATCGTCCGGATTTCAAGAAAAGGGTAATGGATCTGCCTGCAAATGATTCCCTGCGAATTCTGGCAGCAGCACGCCTGAAACCATTTGTTAAAGTCGGGGAGGATTATGATTTTGCTGCTGCAGACGAAGAAACAATTGAAGATTTAAATAATTTTTATCGGATGGTTAGTCCCGTTTCAAGGGAATCACCAGCTTTAGCGGTTAGTTTTTTTAGTAAGAACGCCTATAATTCTAAATCTCTTGAAGAATTGTCGGAGATTAAGGAGCAGATTGTTTCGCTCAGATTAAGCAGGATGCCAGTGAAAGATGAGGACCTGGATTTTATTTCTAAACTGAAAGAATTACGAAAACTGGATTTGAATTTTACCGACATCAATGGTAGTGGACTGCAGGATCTGAGTGCTTTGAAAAAGCTGCAGGTTTTATCATTATCAGGCACAAAGGTTAAAGTTCAGCAGTTATTACCACTCATTTCCAATAAAAACCTCCGTGAATTATCTGTATGGAATACTTCACTCACTGAAAAAGATATACTTCAATTAAAGAAAGTCAATAGCTCTCTGAACATCATTACGGGATTTAAAGATGATGGGACAACTTTGATCCAGTTATCTAAGCCCTTCCTCAAAAACAATTCAAGGGTATTCCTGAGCCGGACAAATGTTCAGCTAAATCACCCGAGAAAGGATGTAATCATAAGATATACACTTGATGGAAAAGACCCTGACAGCCTGACTTCTCCAGTTTTTAAAAAGGATATCATGATTACTGAGAATGCTGTTATAAGAGCTAAAGCCTATAAAGCCGGATGGAAAAGCAGCGAGGTCAGCAATTTTACATTTTACAGATCAGCATTTAAACCCGACAGTATCAGTTTATTGAGTATTCCTGATATCAATTATAAAGGGAACGGAACCAAGACCTTAATCGATGGACAACTTGCTGAAACTGACATCAACAATACAAACTGGCAGGGTTTTAAAGAAAAGGATATGATTGTGATTCTGAATTTTAAAAAGCCAGCCATGATTAGTTCAACGGTATTGAATTCAATCGTAAATGTTAATTCATCAGTGTTTCCTCCAGGCCGTATTGAAGTTTATGGTGGATCAGATCTGAATAATTTAAAATTGCTGAATTCCTATGATCCAAAAATGCCGGCTCAAGAAGATCCACAGCAATCCAATAAATATGAGGTCAAATTTAAACCTGCTTTGGTTTCCTATTTAAAAATTATTGCAAAGCCAGTTAAAAAACTGCCTTCATGGCATCCTGCTAAGGGGAAACCAGCTTTTATTCTTTTTGATGAGATACTGATAAATTAGTTTAATTAAATAAGTTCGATATATAAATAAAAACAATCAATATTTAACCACATAGTTTGATTAATATTATAATTTAAATAACACATAGTTTGTTGCTACACTTAGATTGAAGCAAAGCTTCAAAAACTATGTGTCTTTAACGAAAAATAGCAGCTATAAATCCTATGTTTCTATATGTTTTTTTAATATACCGTCGAGTTCAGGTTAATTATTGTTAATAATCTTTTTGGAAGAGCTCTTAAAGCTATACATTAATCAATTAGAGTGAAATAATCAATTATTTTCTATTTTAAAACTGGTGATCTTATATTATGCAAGGCCTTTTGATTAATTTTCTTCAGCGCCTGTTTGTCTGCCTTACAATTTGCCTGAGTTATGAAATCAGCTATGCCGTAAATGTTAAAGATTTCGGCGCAAAAGGAGATGGTAAAACAGATGATACAAGAGCAATCGCTACTGCCATATCTGGTGCTACCGATGGTCTAGTTGAGTTTCCCCGGGGCACTTACAGAATAACTAAAACTATTGAAATAGACCTGTCCCTTCAGGGTACACTTGGTCTTTCAGGTCGTGGAGCAAGTGCAAACATTATCATGGCAGGAGAGGGACCCGCTTTTCGTTTTATCGGTTCCCATGATAAGGGATCAGCCTTGCCGGCATCAGTTAAGCAGCTAACCTGGGATAAAGAGCGGATGCCATTGATCGATGCCCTTGAAATTGTAGGGGATCATATTAATGCCGATGGCATAGAGCTCAAAAATACCTTTATGCCCACACTGCGCGCCCTGCTGATCAGAAACGTGCGGAATGGGATACATTTGACTTCCCGAAATAGGAATGTTCTGATTGATGCATGTCATGTGTATAATAATAGTGGTATCGGTATATTCTTAGATCAGGTAAATATCCACCAGTTTATTATCAGCGACAGTCATATCAGTTATTGTAAAAAAGGAGGCATCAGTGTTATTAACAGCGAAATTCGCAATTTTCAGATAACAGGAAATGATATAGAATATAATTGCGATCCTGAAGGATCTCCCTCCGCTGATATTCTGGTGGATTGCACACGAGGTGGAAGTGTTAGGGAAGGAACAATATCGGGTAACACTATTCAGGCAATACCCAGCCCAGGAGGTGCAAATATTCGATTTTTGGGTTTAAACAGTAATCCGGATAAGATAGGTTTATGGAGCATTACCGGCAACCATATCAGCAATCAGGAACTAAATATTCATCTTGAAAATACCCGTGGAATTAGCATCACAGGAAATACCTTCATTCGTGGATATAATCATCATTTGCTGATTAATAATGGTCGTAATCTGATTATAAATGGAAATGTGTTTGATCATAATGAAGATTATTTCCCTTCTCAGCCGTCTGCTTACGGGGGCATTTTGCTAAGTCGCGGCGAAAATGTCATATTGAGTGATAACATCATGGATGGTTCAGGAAATGGGACTGAGGATGAAGGCGGTGCTATTGTAGTAAAAGATAGCCGGGAAATAAGTATCAGTGCCTGCCAAATCAAAAATCCTAATTTCAACGGAATTCAGATTGAACGGAGCACAAATTCGCAGATAATTAATTGTATTATCAGCGAGAGTGCTAAAAATAATGGAATGCAAAGAGGCATATTATTGAAGGGAATATGTACCGGTACTCTGGTAAAGGATAATAGTGTAGCCAGTGGGAAACTAGCTGAAATAAGTAATTATTCAAGTGGAGCTGTTGTGAAAGGGAATATTTCAATTGGGAGCGTTCAATAAATATGAATAAGATATGAAAGTTGATTTAAACAGATTTCTATTGTTTCTGGTTTTGATGGGTATTGGTTTAATGGGTATTGCCCAAACCAATGATTTTCAGAATCCTGACAAAAGCATCAAAGGAAGTACCCTCTTGCTTGAAAATGGAGATTTATCATCCATGATGATTAAGGGCATGGACCGCTTTCTTGAGCGTGAATTGGCTGCATCTGTAAAAGGACGTGCGGGATTTCGCAAGGCTGATTTTTCGAGTCCAGACTCTTATAACAGATCAATCCTCCCAAACCGTAAACGTCTGGCTGAAATAATCGGAATCGCTGATTCTTTGGATGCTGATGTGAAGATGGAATACATTTCATCAGTTTTTTCACCTGCTAAAATTGCTGAAAATGAATACTTTACAGCTTATTCTGTTCGCTGGCATGTATTTGGGGATATTTATGGGGAAGGGATATTGCTGCAACCAAAACTGAAAGTGAAAGCAAGAGTGCTTGCTATTCCGGATGCAGATCAGGAACCTGAGATGCTGGCCGGAATAATGCCCGGATTGCCTGCGGAACTTCAATATGCCCGCCGTCTGGCTGAAAATGGGTGTCAGGTGATTATTCCTGCTTTAATTGACCGTTCTGCCACAGCTTCGGGGAGTACAAGGCTCAACCTTTTCACGAATCAGCCACATCGTGAATGGATTTATCGTCAGGCATTTACCTTTGGCCGTCATATAATTGGATATGAAGTACAAAAAATTAGGGCTACGATAAATTGGTTCGATCAGCAGAACAAAAAAACTGATGCCCCAATAGGAATCCTCGGATGGGCTGAGGGTGGCTTGCTTGGATTTTATACATCTGCTATCGACACCCGCATAGATGCTACACTGGTGAGCGGTTATTTTGGAAAACGTGAAAGAATATGGGAGGAACCTATATACAGGAATTTATTTAGTCTACTTCGTGAATTTGGGGATGCTGAGATTGCGGGTCTGATTGCCCCCAGAAGCCTGCTTATAGAATATTCTGCACCTCCGGATATCAAAGGCCCTCCAGAAGCATTACCAGGGCCTGTTCGTCTGCGCGCAACAGCTGCTCCGGGGAAATTACTTACTCCAATGTTTGCTGATGTAAATTTTGAAGTGGCGAGGGCGAAACAAATCAGCGGATCCTATGGATCATTCATTCAATTGTTGCACGATCAGGAAAAGCTTTTGGAGCCGCTAAATGAAAAAAGTTTGCTCATTTTTCTGAAGCAATTAAGTCCCGAATTAAAATCATTAGTGCGAGCAGGAAAGCCGCCTGTAGAAGCACCAATTCAATCAGATTCGGAAGGCAGGCAGTTACGTCAGCTTGCGGAGTTAGAGGCGTATACTCAGGGATTGATTCAGTCTTCAGCTCATGTCAGAGAAGATTTTTTCTGGAATAAAACAAGCATTTCAAGTCCGGAAGCATGGCGTAAAAGCATGAAACCTTTTCAGGACTATTTCTGGGATAAGGTAATCGGGCGTATTCCTCCTGGTCAAATTGATTTGAACCCGCGCTCTCGGCAAATTATAAATGAAACTAATTGGACAGGTTATGAGGTGACCCTGGACGTTTTACCTGATGTTTTTACTTGGGGCTATCTGTTGCTTCCAAAGGACATTAAGCCGGGAGAAAAACGTCCGGTAATAGTTGTTCAGCATGGCGCGAAAGGTTTACCAAAGGATGTATTGGATAAAAGCAGTATATATAAAGGATTGGCAATGCAATTGGTAGAGCGAGGATATATCGTATTTGCGCCACATTTTCCATGGCTCATGAACGATGATTACCGTGAACTTCAGCGGAAAGCCAATCCTTTGGGTTTGTCAATTTTTTCTGTCATTTTGAACCAACATGAACGTATTTTGGATTGGTTAACAGAACAGCCCTGGGTGGACTCTAAACGAATTGGGCTATACGGACTTTCATGGGGTGGGAAAGTGGCTTTACGGGTGCCTTCGCTTTTAGAGCGTTATAGTCTCAGCATTTCCTCCGGAGATTTTAATGAATGGATCTGGAAAAACGCAACTACCGACTGGCAAGGTAGTTATATGTTTGCGCCTGAATATGAAATGTTTGATTTCAATCTTGGCAGAACTTTCAATTACGCAGAAATGGCTGCGCTTGTTGCACCAAGGGCTTTTATGGTTGAACGGGGACATAGAGATGGGGTGGGGACTGATGAATGGGTTGCTTTTGAATATGCAAAAGTAAATCGGCTTTACGGTAAATTAAAGATCCCGCAAATGACCAAAATTGAGTATTTTGATGGAGTGCATGAAATTAATGCAAAAGGTACTTTTGATTTTATTAAACAACAGTTCAACTGGCCTTTAGATAAATAATCTTCGAAATTATAAGAAATTAGAACAGAGTTTGTCCTAATTATGGATAGATATCTCAAATTACAATATGGAATAATATGAATCTTAAAAATAGTCTGATTTACTTAATATTTTTACTCTTTGCCGGGCTTCAGGCATGTAATACTAATCAGGAAAGCAAAGCACCTGCAATAGAAGATATTGCTGCCAATGAAGATGTAGCGCGTTATATGGAAGCATTCAAAGGACTTGGCGCCCTTACTGATTCAACCCAACCTACCCAGCCTCAGAAAGCGCTTAGTAATTTCCGTATTCCTGATGACCTGAGTATGGACCTGGTCTTATCAGAACCTGATATTGTTCAGCCTGTTGAGCTCAGCTTCGATCACCGTGGCAGGCTTTGGGTGGTTCAATATCATCAGTATCCATATCCTCTTGGGCTAAAAGTGACCAGTGTCGATAATTTTTTACGGGTGCATTTTGACAAGGTACCTGTGGCTCCTCCCGGCGGACTGAAGGGGGCCGATAAGATCAGTATTTTTGAGGATACAGATGGGAATGGAACTTATGATAAATCTACTGACGCGATTAAGGGACTAAATATTGCTACAAGTGTACTGACCGGAAGGGGGAAAATCTGGGTATTGAATCCACCATACCTGCTTTCATATGATGATCCTAATGCAGATGGTATACCTGATGAAGAACCAGAAGTTCATTTAAGTGGATTTGGCTTGGAGGATACCCATGCAGTTGCGAATAGTTTACGATGGGGCCCAGACGGATGGCTTTATGGTGCACAGGGAAGTACCACAACCGCAAATATCAGTTCGGCAGTATCAAAAAATGTTGCCTTTTCGGGACAGGTTATATGGAGATATAATATTGATACTAAAGTATTTGAAGTTTTTGCCGAAGGGGGGGGAAATACTTTTAATGTAGAATTCGACAGTAAGGGAAGACTGTATTCAGGAAATAATGGATCTGATCGTGGCCCTTATTATAAACAGGGGGGATATTATCCGAGGAGTCTGGGTAAACATGGTCCATACACAAACCCCTATACCTTTGGGAACCTTGAAAATATGGAACTTCTGGGTGAAAAAATACGCTTTACACATTCCCTGATCAGATATGAAGGAGGCAGATTACCCGAAAATTATGAAGGTAAAATGATTGCTGTCAATCCATTATTAAATTATGTTCAATTGGGGCGCTTTGAACCTAAGGGTTCAACATTTAGAAATGTAGATGAAAAAATGATTGTTGAAACAAATGATCATTGGTTCAGGCCCGTAAATATCAAGGCAGGCCCTGATGGTGCAATCTATATTGCCGATTGGTATGATAGCAGGCTGTCGCATGTCGATCCCCGTGATACCTGGCATAAAAGTTCGGGCAGGATTTACAGGCTTCGAGCTAAAAATTCTAAGCCTGCATATCAAAATTTTGATCTTAGTAAATTAACAAATGCTCAGTTGATCAAACAGCTTGAAAATAAAAATAAATGGTTCCGCCAGCAGGCTTTGCTGCAGTTTGCTAATCGAAGAGATAAGTCCATTGTACCCAGATTGGTTGATATTTTAAAAACGGGCAATCCGGATCTGGCATTGGAAGCGCTATGGGCCATTAATGTGAGTAGAGGCTTTAGTGATGAAATTGCAGGTATCGCCATGAATCATCAGGATCAATACGTACGGGAATGGGCTGTACGTTTAATAGGAGACAGAAGAAAAGTTTCTCCTGCAATAGCTGGAAGACTGGCTACACTGGCAGCAAGTGAAACCAGTGTGATAGTTAGAAGTCAGCTGGCCGCTACTGCAAAAAGGTTAGCCGGATCATTTGCTATCCCAATATTGAAGAATCTGATTAAATATCATGATGACTCAAATGATCCGGATATTCCCTTACTGATCTGGTGGGCTATGGAATCCAAATCTGAGTCGGACAGGAATGCAATTGTATCCATTTTTGAGGATAAGGGAATATGGCAGAAAAAGCTTGTTCAGAATGTCTTATTGAAACGCTTAATGCAGCGTTACATTATGCCGGCTGGGGATGCAAATTATAGCGCCGCCTCAAAATTGATCAGCCTAGCACCTTCAAAAGTTTATGCTAAAATATTAATCAGCGGACTAAGGGAAGGGCTTCGGGGCAGGGATGCGATAGGTTTATCAGCAGAGCTGACTAAAGTGATTCAGCCTTATCAAGCCGAGCTTTTTGGTGCTCCTTTAGCTCTCGCTGTCCGCCAGGGAAATGTAACAGCTGTGAAAATGGCACTCAGTGTTATTGCCGATGATAATGCTGACTTTGACCACCGCCTGTCTTATATCCTAATTTTTGGTCAAACAAATCAGCCAGAATCTGTTCCTGTTTTATTAGGAATAGTTGAAAGCAGCAAGTCTACAGGGGCAATGAAGGAGGCAGCATTACAAGCCCTGCAACGCTATGATAATCATGAAATTGGTTTGAGAGTGGTCAAAGCGTATCCTCAGTTCAGGGGAGATGCCGGAGTTCGCAATGTGGCGCTGGAATTGTTTGCTACCAGAGCAAGTTGGGCAAATCAGTTATTTATTGCGATCGGAGAAACCAAAAGAATAAGTAAGGAAGATGTATCTGATCAACTCGCCCGCAGATTAAAGTTATTGAATGATACCAAAATCACTGCCCTGGCCGATCGTTACTGGCCAAATGTCAAGCTGTCGAGTTCTTCAGAAAAGAATGAAGCGCTGGCTAAATATTCAAAATTGATTAAAACAGGTTCCGGCGATATTGAAAACGGCAGAGTACTTTACCTGGCCAATTGCGGCTATTGTCACCGCTTGTTTAATGAAGGAGGGAGTATTGGTCCGGATCTTACAGGCTATGAACGCAGTAATGTGAACTACTTTTTGCTGAATATTATCGATCCAAATGCTGATATCAGGGAAGGTTATGGACTTCACCGGATTATCACAACAGATGGACGTACCATAGAAGGTAAGATTGCAGCCAGTAATGGCGATACCCATACCATCCAAACCCAGGCAGGTAATGAAATTATACTTTCTCTGAAACAAATTAAAGAAATGAAAGCCTTACCGGTATCCATTATGCCAGAACGCATACTGGATCGCTTAAAAGATCAGGAAGTCAAGGATATATTTGCTTATATCATGAAGAAGAATTGATTTTTCATTATTATGATATAACTCAAAACTCCGCTTGCAATCTTTTTTATATGGAAAAAGAAGTACAGATGCATTTTAATGATCTGATTCCTTTATTGTCAGCTACAAATTCAATATGCTGAAAATATAAAAAACCATCTCAAATTGTTTATGAGGCGGGTTTAATCAATTGAACTTTTCAGCTGTTAGCTATTTACTACCGGGTAAATATAGGAGGATTAGCTGCGCTGATCCTGAATGGGGGTGTTACAAACTCAAGCCTGACGCTTCTCGTACCTCGAAGCTGGCTTTGTTTTTTTCGCTCTGCCTTCCATCCGCCCGGGGCGGATAAGGCTGTGCAAAAACAACAAAGCCCTTTCTGCTTACAGCAGAAAAGGCTTTTCGTTTGTCGGGGTGGCAGGATTCGAACCTACGACCTCCTGGTCCCAAACCAGGCGCGATACCGGGCTACGCTACACCCCGAACATTTAACAAGTTTTGCCGAAGCATTTCAATTGTTAAGGGATTGCAAAGATAGACTTTTCGGCATTTGTGACAAATATTTTTCAAAATAATTTGAACATATTTTAATGCATTTCTGTAATTGACTGAGAGATAGGCTAAAGGATTTGAATGATTAAGAATATGCTGATTCGATTTAATTAAAAAACCCCGGATCTTTCCGGGGTTTTCTGGTTAATAGGTTAATCTGATCTTATTTATTTGAATATTATCTTTTATCTTATTCAATTCACGTGTCCCAGATTAATGCCGTTATAAACAATATTAAATTCTGTTCTTCTGTTTAATTGTTGCGCGGCCAGGGAGCAGGAAGGATCATTATTACATGGATTTCCCATATCAGGTCTGCCATGTTTTTCAATTTGTAAACGATCAGCAGATATTCCCTGAGAAATCAGATAATTGATTGCTGATTGTGCTCTGTTTGAAGCAAGTTTTTCATTGTATTTAGACATTCTGCTATCAGAGTAGGCAGTAGTGGCTACTCTAATCCCGGGGTTTTCTTTCATCAGGATCACCAGATTATTTAAAACCGGAATAGCATCAGGACGAATAGTAGCATTGTCCAGATCAAAATATATATCGGCGATAGCAAAAGCTTTTTTTAATAAGCTTAGATTGTCAAACACAAATTGCTCAGATACCATATATATTGCTTTTCTGTTCAGGATACCAACTGATTCATTTGCCTTAACATTTGAGCTGGTATTCCCGGGATCAAGCATGCCGGCATTAAAAACTGTAGCAGAATTATGAGCTGCCATATAATTTGCAGATCCGGAGATTTGTGCAAAAACGTCATTTGTTAAAATACTGGTTGATAGAGTTAATACTGCGATAAATAATTTAGCTTTCATATCACTTGTATTTGTATATGATAGTATTACGGACAGTATGCTCATTGGGTTACACGATTATGTGTTTTTTTATTTAAAAAAGATAAAAAAACAGTGGTTTCAATTGTGTAAAAAGAACACATATAAAAATACAAAATATAATTTGCTGAAAATGAGAGAATTATATTTTAAGATTAACCTTTAATAACACCTGGTGCCTGATATGAAAGAAGGAGAATATAAGAGCAAGGAATAAGAACTAACATAATTCAGGGTGCAATTTATATCCCATACATCACTTCACATAAACCCCAATCGGCCCTTTATGCAATTTATCTGCATTTACTTTACTGTTGCCTATAAATAGCTTTTTGGGAGAATATCCTACTATTCCAAGGGATGCATTAAAGTCACTTTTATCAAGAATTTGAAATTTAGCATCAGTTTTAATCAGTTTAGGATTACCGTAGCAACCAAACCACCACTGCCCGGCATAAAATTCTGAGGTTTGTATTCCAAGACGGGTATAGCCGCTTTCGATCACATGTCGCTTAATGAATTTAAAATTCTTGTCGTATTCGTATACTTAATTTTCGTTAAAGCCTACTGGTAATCCTCCAACTACATAAAACTTCCCCTTGTGAAATGACATACCCCCGGCGCCATGAACCAATTCCGGTACCTTATGCCTTGCAAGTTCCTTCAGGTTTCCAGAGTCATAAACAAAAACCCAGGAATCCTCCTGGCCTGCAGGCTGGTTGAATTTACCAAGGTTAACCGCTACATATACTTTTCCACCCTCGTAACACAAATCACCATGATGATTTAACACTCCAATTTTATCCAGTACTTTGCCTTTCAGATCTGTTCTAACCAACTGATTGGTAAAGCTCCAATAAATATTGTTTTTTTTATCGGTGCTGATACCCTGTAAATGCATAGGGTAGAGGCCTTCACATTGAATAGTATCAGTTAGTTTGTAATCATAAATTATACTGTCTTTAGCGGCTACTGGCTTAGGTAATGAGCCAGTAACATTGACTGAAAACATGCTGAATGTTGTGTTCAGTGATAAAAATAGAAGTACCAGGTTTTTCATTTTGAAAATTTATGAGTTTATATATTTCTGTATTGTTGTTCTGTTTATTTCGCCAGCAATGTAGGAAATGAACCTTAAACTAACCATTAACAAATCGTTAACAGGCCGCAGATTAAGTTTTTAAAGCGTATATTTAAATTTATCAGGTTTCTCTGAATTAATCGTTTAATTCCTGTTAACACTCAATAATTTAACCCTATACCTATGAAAAGGACATCTATTTTATTTGCTTGTATTGTTTCTCTGTTTATTTATAGTTGTAATCAGGGTGCAAAAAAGAATCAGGCATTATCTGCAGATACTGCAGCATTGGTTAATAACTGTTATATCGCTGTATTTGAAAAAGATACGGCCTACCTGGAGACCCAAACCGATACTAGTGGTAAGATCACGGGCGACCTGACCATGAACTATGGTGAAGTGCAGCCTAATTCACTAGAGAAAGTAATTAATGTGGGCACAATAGCAGGTGAATTCAGAGGAGACACTCTCTTTGTCGATTATACCCATACCAGTGGTTCAATCAATAAAAAGGGATTTAAAAATCCATTGGCATTTTTGAAGGTAGGTGAAAATCTGGTACTTGGTGTAGGCCAAATTGAAACACATTTAGGGCGGTCATATTTTGTAAAGAATAAACCGATTGACTTTGAAATTGGCAGGTTTAGGTTTGTGCCGGTCGATTGTGAGAAATAAAGATAAAATTGACATTCATCAGATTAAAGCAAGCCTGATAGCACTTACTTTTGTTGGGTAATCAATTATTAAACACAATAAATTATATGAAAAAGTTAAGTCTGTTTGCCATTGTGGCATTATTTGCATTCTCAGCATGCAACAGTAACACAGAAAAATCGGAGAGTACCGGTACGGATACTTTAGCTCAGGAAACTGCAGCTGCACCGGTTGAAAAAGAAGTTTCAATCACAATCAATGCCGGTGATGATATGAAATATGATCTTTCTGAAATTAAGGTTAAGGAAGGTCAAACTGTAAAATTAACGCTGAATCATACCGGTAAATTGGCAAAGGAAGCGATGGGTCATAATTGGGCATTGCTTACTCAGGGAACAATTGTTTCTGACTTTTCAGCGAAAGCTATGCAGGCAAAAGATACAGACTACATTCCTGCTGGCGCTTCAGAGGTAATAGTACATACAAAACTGATCGGTGGCGGTCAATCTGATACCATCGAGTTTGTGGCTCCTGCAAAAGGTGTTTATGAGTTTATCTGTTCTTTTCCGGGACACTCAGCATTGATGAAGGGTACGTTCTACGTTGAATAATCCTGCGACAAGGATTATTCCAATAGAGTAGTTGAAGGGTTCAAGGGAACGTGCTGATAATTAACTGGGTTATAGAAAATTAGATTATCTTGTACCTAAACTATCTCTTATGAAGAAAACTCTCACCCTGCTGTTGCTTGTCATCTCAGTTCAGGCTATTGCACAGACCTATCCTATTACGAGCATTACCATTTCTTTACCCTCAAACCCTGACGCCTTACTGGCAAATAACGCTCTACTAAGTGAGGCAGATGCAATGAAAGCTATTAACTTCAGGTGGACACCGGTTGTTCCAAAACCGCACGAACCGGTGACCTACCGGATAAAAGTGTGGCAGCTTATGCAGGGGCAAAACGGAGCTCAAGCGATGAAAGCTAATCAGCCAATATTCACTAAAGACGTTGATAACATTACACAGGTTGTTATCAATAAATTAGTAACAGGTCCGTGTTTGCCCCCTTATTTATGCAGCTTTATCTGGAATGTGCAGGCTTTGAGCAAAGAGGGAAAACCAATAGGAATTAATAACGGTACAAGCGCCAATGCTTCCTTCAGTGTCAAACAGGACCTCACAAAGGAGCCTGCTAAAAATAGATAGGATTTATCCCGAATATAATTGAGGGAAAAGGCTTCAAAGAAGTGAAGCCACCAGCTACGCTCATTCCTTTTTTATTTTCCCACTTATGCAGAAGCCTTTGGCTTCGCAACACTGTAAAATAAAACCCCGCTTCGGCGGGGCTTCATTTCTCTGCGGAGAAAGGGAACAATTTATGTTAACACAACCTCATAATCAGCATTTTATATTTTTTAAGCCTTTAGAGGGCACCTTCAAATCCGACCAAATAACGCTATTTCTTATATTCAAATATAAGATGAATTAATTTAATCCCGGTTAATTTATACGTTTTTAAAAACATATATCCCGAATCTCCGCCATTCCGGGATCTCTAATACTGAAAAAGAAGTGACACAGAAAAATCTTAAATATTTGATATGAAACCGACCCGGTTCAAACCCGGTGACCGATTTATTGCTTTTAACCACCCATGTTTCTAATTCTTTGAGGATAATCTATTGAACATGTCACAGAATTAGGGTAAATTCTCTTGTATTTTGTAATAAAATAAGGGTGTATTTTTTAAATTATGTAATAGAATTGGGGTTAATTCTTAGCAAATGACAAACGGATATCGTTACAAATTAGAGCAAAAACCGAACTTCGGTAAGTTCCCTGCCTATTTGCTGAACGCCCCGCAAAATACGTTTGGTTTGAATAACAGAAGGTTTTTTAATACCTTTGATATATTGAGCCAAAAGACTTTGGTTCATTCCGATACGTTTGGAAAGTGCCTTTGCATTGATAACTTTGTAAAAGTCAAAGAAACTTTCAAGATCATATTCAAATTGTATTTCCTCAATAGTATAAACAAAGCCCTTTTCCTCAAAAGCAAGGTTTACCGCCTCCAAAACCATTGTATTGAGTTCCTCAAAAGTTTCAGCTCCGGTGGCAATAAAGTTGCCATTTACCAAGGTTTTGGCACTATACCCGGTATCCTCTTTTACAACCGTTATCTTAATCTTTGGCTTTTTCATCGTTTATCTGTTTTAATGTTAGCTTGTTTCAGTATTGAGGTCAATAATCCTTTTTTAACTTCTTTTCCGGCATGGTATGGGACGATTAATTGTTCAGGCTTAATATGGTGCTGCATAATTACATGGCTACCCTTTTGCCTTACTTCAAACCAACCGTCTTTTTTAACATCCTGAAAAGTTCGTTATACTTCATAAACACAAAAGTAATAAATATATTACCTATTACAAACGCTTTTAATAAAAATCTTTTGTCTGAGCGGGTCCTCCGAAGACCCGCCTGACCAAGAGCGCCAAAAGGTGAATACCCTGGACCAGCCATTCGGGAAATGCTCCTGAATGCGTTGGTGCATCAACTATATGCCGCACCTATACAAATAAGAGTGTATGACGACAAAATAAGCATATGGAATGAGGGTTCTTTACCCAAAGGTCTAACTTTGGCTGCTTTAAAACGCTCTCACTCATCAAGAGCAAGAAATCCGATCATTGCAGATGTAAGTTTTAAAGGCGGTTATATTGATGCCTGGGGACGAGGAACCATTAAGATTTTAGACACCTGCATGCAGGCAGACCTTCCGGAACCCGAAATGAAGGAGCAAGGCGGAGGTTTTATCATTACGCTTTTCAAAGACAATTTAACCGAAGACCAATTAGCAAAACTTGGACTGAATGACCGACAATTAAAAGCGGTGAATTTTGTGAAAGAGATAGGGAAAATTACGAATAAAGAATATCAGGAATTAAATGACTGTTCGAGAAATACCGCAAGTAGCAACCTTGGGGATTTAGTTCAGAAGAATATTCTTGTTGGTAGTGATATTAAGGGAGCTGGGGCATTTTATCAGCTAAAATCAATTGTACATTAATTGCACAATAATTGCCTCAATTGCACCATAGAGAATTTAGGGAACTTGAAAAAATGGCGGATATAATGAAGATTTGGCGGATATATAGAACCGGAATACTGGCTTAATCAGCAAAAACAAAACATAAAGCCTTAAGAGGTAAGATTTGCCATAGATAACAACATCGCCAAACTATCATAGGATGATGCCAGCTTTTTTTTAATCAATATCAGCCCCAGCGAAAAGGAGATCAAATATTTAAAAAAACAATATAGCGAAGAAGGGGCTAAACAGCAATTAAAGGAATTTGCTAATAAAGTCATGGATGAGTATGCCAAAAATTTTAAACGGAATAACATTAACAGCAAAGCGACAATACAACTTATTATAAAACAGATGATTATAAATTTTGCACATATAAAAAAGTGCGTATATTTATGAGTAAGCTGCTATTAGGACGAAGAGAGTGCTCTTAAAATATTGAACTATGCAAAAAATACTTTTTCTATTTGTGTTCTTCTTGACTTTTCAATTAACCTATGGACAAAATAAAAATGACAAAAACGTAGAGTTGATAAAATCTGCAAGAGAAGCCTCTAATCAAGCAATCGCAAAGCATGACATTGATGGAATATCCAAATTTTGGTATAATGATTTTGTTCAAATCAGAGGTAATTCAACATACTTAACAGGAAAAGACACAATAGTTGCCTCTTGGAGAAAATTATTCAATGACAATCCAAACGTTGTTTATATTCGGACACCTTCGCAAATTATAATAAGCACCAATGACACATTAGCTTGGGAAAACGGAACATGGAAAGCATTTAATTCTTATAGCAACGGGGGTAATTACTCTGCAATGTGGCGAAAATCTAACGACACCTGGAAAATACTAGCCGAGTTATTTGTTTCATTGTTCTAAAAAAAATGAAAACAGCAGCTTACAATAGGTTTGCCAATAGGCTGGCAGACGAAATAATAATCAGCTACAACTCACTATCAGCAACAGTTCCGGCAGAAGAATATAATTCAGCATTAATTGATATCTTCATCTTTAGTAACAATATTCAGCTTTCGTTACGGGCTGATAATTATAAAATACCAGCCCATCGTCAAGCCTTAATCGTTGTGCGTAATGCAAAACCAGCTCAATAATTTAACCAGCTTAAGACAATGAATATTTTAAAATCAGTATTCGGACTATTAATCTTTTTGACATTGTATAGTTGCGAGACTAAGGTATCCAAAACAAGTAGTATGTTTCATGGTATGTGGCGATTAGACAGATTTGAAGCGTATGACAGTTCATCAAATACTTGGTCTAATGCCATCACCAGAATCGGCTGGAATGGTTACATACTTTATGACGGACAAGGACACATGGGAGTTCACTTAACACCCAAAGGGTATAAAGATTTTGACACAAATAAGAACATTGACAGCTTAACTCATGACGAATTAGTAGCGTTGACAAAGTTTTATAAATCAAACTTTGTTTATTTTTCAGACTACACTCTTACCGATAGTACAGTTGAACACAAACGACTTTCAGCGACTGAGCCTACCAACTGGGGAAAATCATTAACACGGAATTTTGAATTCAAAGCGGACACTTTAATCTTGACAGCACATGAAATTATTGAGGGACAGAAGGTAAGACTTCGTTGGATTAAATTAAAATGAGTACAGTCTGACACATGCACTGCGCAACATGGGTATTGCTGCAAGTGTGGCTGGCACTGGACGTTGTAACCTTCGGCTGTAGTTCGCTATCAGCAGCGGTTTCAGCGGACGTAATTCTGATGGGCTTTTAGTTGTTATCTTGTACTTTTAAATCATTATTGGGCAGCAGTTCCGGGCAGGACGAGCAATGAATTCCACACCTGCAGCAATACCTGTTCGTTGGCAGCAATGGGGGGCCGGTGGACAATAACGGTGTAATTATTAAGTATTGGTTTGACGATAATCAAAATAAACTCATATAAAATGTAAATGTAAAAATGATACTGCTATGAAGAAAATATTTATCGTTGTAATGTTCATAATGAGCCTGAATGAAACGATTGCTCAACAAAATCAAACGAGTAATCACATAAAAGTCATGGATGGTTTTCCGCCCAGTCGGGAAAGTCAAGTAACATTTGATAACTACAGAGAACATCCTTTCAGTCAATGGAGTTTCAGAAATACGGGAGCCCCTATGCATGTGCTGATGATCCCACGGTCGGGTGCGGTTCACGCTTTCAAGGAATCACACGACAACTCCAATGGAAGAAATTTGTCGATGGACACGGAAGGGAATTCCAAAACATTTGAAGACATCTTCAAAGACAACTATGCCGATGGTGTGATTGTGTTGAAGAACAATACCGTTTTGTATGAAAATTATTGGAACGGACTTTCGAAAGATTACCAACACATTTGGTTTTCGGTTTCAAAATCGTTAGCGAGTTCTGCCTTCGGAATATTGGTGGATCAAAATAAAGTAGATTTATCCGCATCGCCAGCCCAATACATTCCTGAATTGAAAGGCAGTGCCTATGAACGCGCCACTATTCAAGACATATTGAATATGTCAACAGCACTTGGGTTTCAGGATAACTATACAGACACTTCTAGTTTTTACTATAAATATTATGGAGCTGCCGCCAATACCCGGTATGTTCCTGGTTCAGACTCCGATACAAAAACATCAGAAGTGTTGGGTACGTATGATTTTTTATTCAAGAAATCTTTCTTGAATAAAGAGTTGGAGCCAGGAATAAAATTTGAATACAATTCTACTAATGTAGACGTCATCAGTTGGATGATTTCAAGATTAACAGGTAAACCTTACCATGATTTTATCAGAGAAAACATCTGGGCAAAAATAGGCGCAGAGCATGATTCTTATATCGTAGCCGATCGTTCCTACACTGCCGTTGCTACAGGAGGCATGAATACTACGTTGCGGGATGCTGCTTTGTTTGGCAATCTGATCCTAAATCATGGTAGCATAGATGGCAAACAGATCATCCCTGCGAAATGGGTAGATGAAACTATCAACCTCACCGACCAAGATAAAGAGCGTTATTCAAGAAATGATGTTTATGTGAAAGCAAAGTTGCCTTGGGTGGCTTATAAAAATTTTTGGTGGATTTTAGATGAGACCAAAGGAGAGTATGCAGCAGTGGGCATTCATGGACAGGTGATCTACATCAATCGTTCTGTCAATGTGGTGATTGCCTATTTCTCTAGCCAGCCTCAAGCATCGTCTGTTGCAGGATATAAACCTTTTGTGTCAAAGTTGAATGCTTGTAGAGAGTTGACGAAGAAGATGAACAAGTAAATTCAAATTACAAGCCTAATGAACGAAATCCCACAGCTGCCAACAAAAGTATTTGCAAAAGCAGGGCGGGACAATAAAATTTTCAGCTTCAGCTCTTCTTCAGCTTTGGTTATCGGCAGGACATTATGAATTTGACTTAAGTTGTTATCTTGTACATTAGTTTTTCAATCATCATTTGTTCGGGCACGAACTTTCAACTATTCCCTGCCTTCGCAAATACAGAACGTTGCCAGCAATGCTTCTTTGCTAACAGTAAGACAAACAATGAATTAATCAAACCAACTAGACCATGCAACGCCATACTATAAATATAATAGTCAGGTACACGATTTTTCTTTCTCTGATTCTTTTAGTTGACCCGATACTGGCTCAACGCCCAAATATTATTTATATCATGACCGATGATATGGGTTATGGTGATTTGAGTTGTTATGGGAACAAAAAATTTATGACACCCAACCTGGACAAACTGGCTTCACAGGGCGTAAAGTTTGTGAATGCTTATGCCGCCGCACCTGTTTGCACCCCAACCCGTACTGCCCTGATGACCGGCCGCTATCCTGCCAAACTGCCCCTTGGGTTACTTGAGCCGCTCCGCAGTCCGAAAAAAGACAGTGCCTATGGGTTGACTAAGGACATTCCTTCTTTAGGCACCCTAATGAAAGCAAGTGGGTACGAAACCGTTCTGATTGGAAAATGGCATTTAGGTTTCATGCCTCAGCATAGCCCAACAAAAAATGGATTTGATTATTTTTTTGGCATCCATAGCGGCGGGGCTGATTACATCTCACATAAAGGCGAAAATGGAACACGGGCATATGACCTGTATGAAAATGATTCATTAGTTTATAAAGAAGGTTATCTGACTGATTTATTTTCTCAAAAATCTGTTTCATTTATAAATCAAAAACACAATAAACCATTCATTTTAATGATAACGTTCAATGCCCCTCACTGGCCTTGGCAGGGTCCCACTGATTTGGCTTATCCTGATTCAACAGACTTTACTGCAGGTGGCTCCCCATCTGTTTACGCTGCCATGATGAAAAGTCTTGATGATGGGGTTGGAAAAATAATGGAGGCCTTGAATGAATCACAATTAAACAACAATACAATAGTAATTTTTACAAACGATAATGGTGGTGAAAGGTATTCTGATAATGGAGGTTTATCTAAGTCAAAAATGACACTTTGGGAAGGCGGGATAAGAGTGCCGGCTTTTGTAAAATGGCCTGACAAAATAAATGCCGGCATTACAACACAACAAGTAGCTACAACAATGGACTGGACTGCTACAATTCTTAAAGCAGGAGGGGCAAAAGCTGATAAAAATTTCCCATTAGATGGCATTGACTTGATGCCGGTTTTGACAGGAAAATATAAAAATATACACAGAACACTTTACTGGAGAACATTTCAAAGGAGTAAACACAAGGCGGTCAGGGATGGAAAATGGAAATACCTGAAAGATGAAAAAGGTGAATACCTTTTTGACTTAAATGTTGACCAGGAGGAAAAAAATGACCTCAAGACAAAAGAAAAAAAGAGGTTCGAAAAGATGAAAGTAAAATTAGCCGAATGGGAAAAAACTGTATTGCAGCCAATACCGCTTTAATAAGTGCATAGCACTGCTGGCAACATTGCATTGGCAATATGACGGGGCGACAAATATATTCTCAACCTTTTGTTTGCTACTCAGCTTGAGTTCCAGCCGACGAATAACGCCGAACTATAGAATAAACAATGAGCTTTTGTATCTTATTCAGCAGCTGCTCCCGGCGGACGGAACACAGAATACCGCCACATCGCCAATGCTTTAACGTTAGCCGCAATGTGGATATTCCGAGCTATACATCCAAAAGCATAACGAAGCCGAAACCTCATTTCACCACCCACGCAAATTTAGCCACGCCGGATAATGAGTAAAGGCTATACAGAGCGGGCAGAGGTGTTTTATTTTCATTGGCTTGCCCGGCCTTGACACATTATCCGGCTATCCGCTTTTGGCTGCTTAAGCGGTAAAAATGACTGATTGTGTTCAATTCATTTATTAAC
Organism: Daejeonella sp.; assembly: GCF_030684675.1. Taxonomy (GTDB): domain Bacteria; phylum Bacteroidota; class Bacteroidia; order Sphingobacteriales; family Sphingobacteriaceae; genus Daejeonella. Next base: position 27,664 of record NZ_JAUXXZ010000033.1, read on the forward strand.
TCGAGGCCAGCCTCATTTTCAATAATTGCATATCCTCACTAACTTTACTATCCAAAATTTTAGCATAATGTTGTGTGGTGCGTATATTGGTATGTCCGAGCATTTTGCTTACACTTTCGATGGATACTTGAGATCACAGTTTGTGATCTCATTTTGTAAATCTTTTATTTTACCGCATATTTTTTAAGCAATGCCATCATCAATGAATTTAAGAAGCTTGATAAAGATGTTTTGCTGCAAAGGCTCTTCCTGATCCGGATTTAAGATAACGTTCGAATTCATAGGCTTTATATCTGTCAGGAAATGAACAGCACCAAACTAGTTTAAGCGGAAGGTGGGCTTTGGTTGCAGGGACGAGACCTTTTGAATGACGCGAATATCGTTCTTTAAGATTTGCAGTACAGCCTACATAATGTTTGCCGTTATTAAGCTCAAGGATGTAGACGTAGAACCACATGTACCTAAAAATAGGATACTTAAGTACATGGGAAAATAATGGAGAACTATTTTTAATGAACGGAGGCTGTAAATAAATAACTGGCCTTTTTCAGACGCCTAAGCATTTGCGAAGGCGGCCGTAGAACGCTTCTATGGTATATTTAAATTAAGCTATGATGAAGCAATAAACATCACTGTTATTCAATAATGAAATCCACGATTTTAAATAATCTTATTCAATAAATACGCCCACCATAGTGATACTATGATGGGCGTATTTGTTTTTGCCACGTATTAGGGGCGAAGCCCTCTTTCAGAGGCCGAAGCATTTGCGAAGCCCTCCTTCGCAGGGGCTCCAGCGGACTTCGTCCGCCGTAGCCCGCTTCGGCGGGCGAAGGCGGAGAGAGAGGGATTCGAACCCTCGGTACCGTTGCCAGTACGACAGTTTAGCAAACTGTTCCTTTCGGCCACTCAGGCATCTCTCCGTTAAAATAAAAAACCCTCTTTCGAGGACTGCAAATATAGTAATTCACACAGGCTGTCAAAAAATATTTTCAATGAATCTGCTATTTATTTATTGATTCGACAGATGTAATCGTATTCTACTATATAAAGCTTTGAAATGCAGGTAAATGCAGAATTAATTATCTAAAACATATTCGATCCTCACATGGTAAATACCCATGAGCATGGTCTTAAAGATCATTTTTATGGTGTCAATATCCTTTAAGGTGATGTCGCTGTTGTTTAGCTGATCCTGGGTCAGTTTATAATCGATGATACGCTCCACAAGATCACTGATGCTAAGTGCATCAGGCTCTTTCAGACTTCTGGATGCTGCTTCAACCGAATCGGCCAGCATCAAAACAGCAGTTTCCTTTGAAAAGGGGATAGGTCCGGGATATCTGAAAATGTTTTCATCTACAAACTTCTCAGGGAAATTCTTCAGAAATGACTGATAGAAATAATCCACCCTGGTATTCCCATGGTGGGTACGGATGAAATCGATCAGCATTTCAGGGATTTGATGCTTTCTGGCAATCTCAACTCCCTGATTAACATGCTGGATGATGATTTGAGCACTTTGTTCATAAGAAATGGAATCATGAGGGTTGATACCTCTTACCTGGTTTTCGATGAAGAACTGAGGATTTACGATTTTACCAACATCATGATACAAGGCACCAGCCCTTACTAGCAATGCATTCCCGCCAATTTTAAAAATTGCTGCTTCAGCCAGATTGGCTACCTGAAGGGAATGCTGAAAAGTACCCGGAGCTTTAAATGCGAGATCCCTCAATAATTTTGAGTTGGTATTGGTCAGTTCCATCAAAGTTACATCTGAAGTTATTCCAAACATACGCTCGAAAGCATAAATTAAAGGATAGGCAAGCAGTGATAATAAAACACTGAATATAAACGGTACAAAATTCAGCCATTCAATATCAGTAAATGAACCATCCCTGATCAATGAAATACCAAGGAAAGCAATGAAATAGTTCAGCAGGATTAATAAAGCTGATATCAGGAACTGTTCCCTTTTGATCAGGTTCTTAATGCTGTAAATAGCAACCATACCGGCAGAAATCTGCAAGAATGCAAACTCAAAACTATTTGGGACAAAGAATCCGGCAATCAATACAACCAGTAAATGTATGTTTAATGCCAGACGGGTATCAAACAGTATCCTGATGATGATTGGTACGATACAGAATGGAATATAATAAACACTGGGGGCTTTGATCCTGATAGCCCAGGACAGGGTTATGAGCATTCCGGTAATGACCAGTAAGATCAGGGAGATTTGCCGATTATCAGCGTAAATGTCTTTCCTGAACAGATAAAGAAATATCATCAGCAATGAAATGATCAGCCCCGCTAATAATAATTGTCCCAATAATACAAGTCTTCTGTCACCTGCAACTTTGGCATCCTCTTCATAAGCTGCTCTCAAAGATTCCAGCTTCTGGTAGATCCCGGCATTAACCATGGTTCCTTTTGCAACAACCAGTTCACCTTTTTGAACCATTCCTCTGGTTGTTGAAATGCTATTCAACGCATTTTCTTCGAGTTTCTCAGTGAGTATATCATTATAAACGTAATTTGACTTAAGATGATTGGTAACCAACCTTAAAAGCCAGTCGGAACTTTTAATTTGTGGATCATTCTGAATTTGTTCCTTTATATATTTTAATGCACTCGTTGTATTGTACGCATCAGTAGTGTTTAATTGAACGGAAACATTATTATTAAGCAGACTGAAATTATAGTTAGTCCCATTACGCTGGTATTTTAATACCGGGTTAACCATTCCTCTGGTATAAATGGTCTGGAGTAGTTTATTTCCCAGCGACTTGTATCGTTCCTTCAGATTATCGTCTATACCTGAACCATTCCATTTTGATTCAAATTCGGAGTTGAATGCTTCTATCGAACTAAGCGCAAGTTCAGTGTCATTCTGGTAGACTGGCAGCACTGAATTGAGAACCTCATTTTTATCTTCCTCAATCTCTTCATTGGTCTTTTGGATAGCATAATTATACGGCGAATAAAGATCTTTTTGCATCCAGGTTTTACCCTTCTCGTATTCAAATCTAAATCTGGCCTGTTTTGGAAGGAAAAGCGTGACAAAAAACACACACAAAGCCATCATCACAAACTTCAGACTTGAACTGTATTTGCGATATAAAATAAGATGTAGCTTTTTCTTAAATCTTGCCAATGTTCTGATTTTAAGCTCAAATTTAGTAAATTAAGTGAGATGGCTCAAATGAAGCCAAATGATTAATAGATTCTGGCACAGGAACTAAACTCAAATCTTCAATAAAAAATCACAAAATATTCTCTTTAGTTTGAGTTTTTGGTATGTTTTCATACTTTTGTCGCAGAATGCGCCCATAGCTCAGCTGGATAGAGCAACGGTTTTCTAAACCGTAGGTCTTAGGTTCGAATCCTAATGGGCGTACACAATTAAAAGAGGCTTTCCGAATAATCGGGAAGCCTTTCGTTTTTAAGACATCTTAATTCTTCATCAGCAAGAGTTTCCGGAACTTCAGACTCAGTATCCTGTTCTTTTAAATTTAATATTGTTTCATTTAAATTTCATTGATTTTTAATGCCTTGATATTGTTAATTCAATATTTTACATAGTTTTATGTATCATTTCAACTAAACAGGTAAAAACATGATTGACAACTTTTTAAAGAAACTTCTCCTACTATTTGCAGTATCAGCATTCACATCAGCCTCCGGGTTTTCTCAGAATAAACCAATTATTGGAGTTGCCGGTATTTCACACGAATCCAACAGCTTCAACATAAAAAAAACTGACCTTGAAGACTTTAGTGTAACCATTGGCGAAAGCCAGCAGGAGAGAGCCAAACGATTCTTTGCTGGATCAACGGCAAAGACTACCAGTGCCGGTTATATCGCGGGTGCCAAACAATTTGGTCTCGAACTTTATCCAACACTGGTTACTGGGGCTTCACCCAGGGGACCTGTAACCGATCGGGCATTCAATGCGATGATGAATGAAATCATTACCGGACTAAAAGCAGGGCCCAAACTACAAGGAATACTTTTAAATCTGCATGGTGCAATGGTAGTTGAAAGTTACCCGAGCGGGGATGAAGAGATTGTAAGAAGAGTAAGAAATGCATTCGGACCGGCTATGCCAATTATCGTTACACATGATTTCCATGCGAATATCACTCCCAAAATGGTTGAATTGTGTAATGTGCTGATCACATTTAAGGAGAACCCACACCTCGACACTTATGACCGTGGACTACAGGCTGCTGACATTATGGCTAAAATTGTAAGTGGGAAAGTAAAGCCTGTTCAAAGTATCGTAAAAGCGCCAATGGTTTATAATATTGCTTTTCAAAATACCTACTCCGAACCATTATTGCCGATTACCTCTGAAAGTAAAAATCTTGAAAAGCAGCCTGGAATATTGGCAGTAAGTGTTTCGGGCGGCTATCAATATGCTGATGTCCCGTCCATGGGTCCATCTGTTGTCGTAGTGACTGACAATAATAAGGCCCTGGCTGATAAGGAAGCTAACAGGCTTTCGCAAATGCTTTGGGATACTCGCGAAAAAACCAGAATTAATAACCCTAAACCAGTTGAAGGTGTGAAGCAGGCCATGGAACATCCTGGACGTCCTGTTGTATTGATTGATATGGGCGATAATATTGGTGGTGGTTCAACCGGCGACAGTTCATTCATGCTGGAAGAATTAGTTAAGCAGGGGGCTCAGGGATGGGCTATGGTTATTTATGATCCTGAAGGGTATAAAACTGCAGAACGTGCCGGTGTAGGAAAAGCTTTTGATTTCGCCGTTGGTGGCAAGATGGACAATATGCATGGTAAACCAGTGCGTATTAAAGGAGAGGTTCGCTCATTGAATGTTGGACGCTATCTGGAGACTGAGATTCGTCACGGTGGTGGAAGATACTGGAATATGGGAAATACAGCCGTAATTCAGGTGGAAGGTTCTACATTAGATGAGCCAAATCTGCTTTTAATAACCACTAAACCTGCAAGCCCTAACAGTGCCCATATCTTCATTTCGAATGGAGTTTATGTTGAGCGTCAGAAAATCCTGGTAGTGAAAGGTGCAATCGCTCCTCGTGCTGCTTACGAGCCATTTGCTTCCAAACTGATCTCTGTCGACAGTCCGGGTGCAACTGCTATAAACCCTGAATGGTTCAAGTACTATAATATTCGTGAAGGTTTATTTGGGATAGAAAAATCTAAGAGGTAGTACCGGTGTTTGCCAGCATTACAACTGCTTTAACATCTTGCTGATAATCTTATCAGTATCTTCAACTAAACAATTAAAAATCCCTAAATGATTTAACATCATCAGGGATTTTTCTGTTATAACATGCTAGCTATTTCCTATTCCCAAATTTCAACTAGCAGCAAATTTGTTAAGTTCCCTCCTGCGTCGGGATGACATCCTACTCTGATGCACTCTCCACTTTCCACTCTCCACTCTCAACTAATTTCTCGTCATCCACAGGTTCTTTTCTCCACCAATTGGCAAGGAAAGATCCTGAAATATCCATCCATGTGCCGAATATAGCAGGGTAGAGACCCATGGTGGCGGCTCTGCCTAGCTCAAAGGCTATTCCCGCTGCCATTCCTCCATTTGCAAGACCTACTTCAATTGCAATAGTCCTGCTGTCTCTTTTATTCATTTTTAGCAGGCGGCTGGCCCAGTATCCTGATGCGAAGCCCAATGCATTGTGAATGATTGCTGCCAAAAACAAAAGTAGTCCGATGGTTAATAAGCTATCTCTACCGGCTGCAACGATAACTGCGATAATAAAGACATTGGCGGCCATAGCAACCAGCGGCATTGTTGTATTTAACCAGGCAATACGGTTTCCAAATAGCTTATTGAAAATAATCCCTGCAATTAGTGGCGCAAAGATCATTTTGCTGATACTTAAAATCATACCTGGTAAATCTATAGGGATAAACTGCCCAGCTAATTGTTGCATAAGGAATGGTGTCACAAATGGTGATACCAGTGTTGCGATTGATGTAATAGTAATAGATAGTGCCAGATTTCCTTTTGATAGAAAGTTTAAAATATTGGATGATACACCACATGGAACAGAACCAATCAGTACTATGCCTGCAGCAATTTCAGGAGTGAAGTTTATTGTACTTGTCAAAAGTAAGGCAATAAGTGCCATAAAGGTAAAATGAAGAACTACACCAATAATCACTCCCTTAGGCATTTTAAGTACCCCTGCAAAATCTTTTATTCCCATTGTAGTACCCATACCAAACATGATCAGTTGGATTAAAGGAACAATCAGGTTTTCTGTATTAAATCCGCCAATGTTAGTGATGAAGGCTGGAAACATCATACTTAATGTTGCAGCGGCAATCACCCAAATGGTGTATGAAAAACCTTTCAAAAATCCTGAAGCATTAATTCCCGCCAGAAGAAAAACAAAGAAAATGCAGGTCAATACTTTCGCTTCCGTTTCAAAGTTCAACTGAAAAAGTACTATAACACCTAAAAGGGTTAACAAGGAAAGCCATAGTAAAGACTGTAATAGTTTTTGCATGTTCATGTTTTTATTTTTTGATTGTTTCTGAAATTTATTGTTCACGATTATTAATATTCAGAAAATTAAAAATATAAAAATTTTGATAGTTTGACTTGTTTTTAAAATGAATGAAATTGACATAGCGGGAAAAGAATATTTTGATTTAAATTTAATTCTTATAGTCCTGATGAATTTACCCCTGAGGAGCAGCAGGATTTTAATACCTTATTAATCAGATCTTGAAATGAATCGATTGAATAGACTATCCATTTTTATTGCCATTCAGCTTGTCATTTTCTTCATGGTATCATGCTCCCCAGACCTACCTGAGGATGTGAAACTGGCCTATTCAAGCCTTCCGGATGAACTGGACTACAATATTCATGTAAAACCGATACTATCTGATAAATGTTTCTCTTGTCATGGGCCTGATAAGGCCAAGCAGGAAGCGGGACTCAGATTGGATATCGCCTCATTTGCATTTGATGATCTTCCTGAAAGCCCCGGGAAGGTTGCCATTGATCCCGGTGACCTGAATGGGAGTGAGCTTTTTCACAGAATCTTATCAGATGATCCTGAGTACAGTATGCCTAACAAAAAGTCAAATCTGAGTCTTTCTCCGAAAGAAAAGGCAATCTTAATAAAATGGATTAAGGAAGGGGCGGAGTATAAACCTCACTGGGCTTTCGTAAATCCTGAAAAGCCCGATGTTCCTGATATTAAAGAGGATAAATGGCTAATTAATCCAATAGATAATTTCATTGGCAGAAAGCTTGAACTTGAAAAATTAAAGCCTTCTGTCCAGGCAAAAAAGGAAATCTTGCTGAGAAGACTTTCTCTCGATCTAACCGGACTCCCGCCAACGCTTGCTGAAATTAATGCTTTTTTAAAGGATAATACTCCAAATGCCTATGAAAAGCAGGTGGATCGATTGCTAAAATCCCCGCATTATGGTGAAAAAATGGCCTTAAACTGGCTTGATCTGGCACGTTTCTCAGATTCCCATGGCTATACTGTCGACAGACTCATTGATATGTCACCATACCGTGATTGGGTTATTAAGGCCTATAATCAGAATTTACCCTATGATAAATTTATTCAATGGCAATTAGCGGGTGATTTAATGCCAAATGCCAGCAAGGATATGCAGATTGCAACTGCCTTTAATAGAATACATCAGCAAAATATGGAGGGTGGAATTATTGAAGAGGAATTTCAGACAGAGTACGTTATTGACAGGGTAAATACCACCGGTGTGGCGGTTATGGGTCTTCCATTGGGCTGTGCCAGATGTCATGACCATAAGTATGATCCAATCTCACAAAAAAACTATTATGAATTGTATGGCTTCTTTAACAGGGTAAAGGAAGCGGGACAAATTTCATGGGACGATGCAATGCCATCTCCAACGATGTTACTGCCAACAGATCAACAGGAAAAGATCCTGAATTATATAAAAAGCAAAATTTCTATCCAGGAGAATAAATTAATTAAAACAAAAATCGCTTCTCAAATTGCTTTCCAGGATTGGATTAAAGGCAAAAAGTATAAAGAATTAGCCAAAGAAGCTATTCCAATGGAAGGATTGCAGGCTCATTATAATTTTTCTGAAGCTTCTTTGAAGAGTGCTTATTCGGGAACCGCTGATAACACTTTAACGAGCTCATCAATTGATAAACCTGTATTTGCAGAGAGAGCGAATGGGAAGGCTTTAGTTTTAAATGGAGACCAGTGGTATGAGCTGAAGAAGGTTGGGGCATTTAGAAAATCAGATCCTTTTAGCATCAATATCAGTGTATTTATGCCCAAGAATTTTAAAGAAGGTGTTCTGTTTCATAAATGTGTTTCAGAACGCCTGTATAATTTCAGGGGCTATCACCTATATCTTAAGGATGACCGCTTGACGGTGAATATGTCGCATGCAGCACCCTCGAATGCTATTTCCAGAATAACACAGAAACCTGTTATCCGGAATCAGTGGGTACAGCTTACCATGACTTATGATGGATCTTCAAAGGCCAGTGGACTGAAGTTATTTGAAAATGGCACAGAACAGAAGCTCATCACAATCATGGATCAGCTTACAAAAGACATCCTGATGTATTCTAAGGAACAACCTGGATTGCAAATAGGTGCCTGGGATCGCGGACTTGGATTTAAAGGTGGGCAGGTTGATGATATCATGGTTTATAACCGGGAATTAACGGATTATGAAGTAAAAATAATAGGTAGAAAAGCTTCCTGGACATCTATAGCGCAAAAAGAACCAACACATTTAACTAAAACCGATTTAATCTTACTGAACAAATACTATACATCTGTTTTAGATCCCGCAGTGAGGGCAGAGTCTATAAAATTGCAAAACATTCGAACTGAACTGGCCGATTCTGTGAATAAAGTCAGAGAATTGATGGTTATGCAGGATTCACCGGAACCCAAAAAGACATTCATTTTGAACAGAGGCAATTATGATAGTCCGGGGGAAGAGGTTTTTCCAAATACGCCACAATCAATTCTTCCTTTTCCAGCTGATTTACCCAAAAATCGTTACGGTTTGGCCCAATGGTTAACCGATGATAAACACCCGCTTACGGCAAGGGTTGCAGTGAATAGGTATTGGCAGAATTTCTTTGGAACCGGCCTTGTTAAAACATCAGAAGATTTTGGTAATCAGGGGGAATTACCAAGTCATCCGGAATTATTGGACTGGCTGGCAGTTACATTTACAGAGAGTAGATGGGATACCAAGAAATTATGCAAACTGATTGTTATGTCGGCCACTTACAGGCAGGATTCAAAAGCGAATTCCGATACAAAATTAAAAGACCCTGAGAACAGATTCCTATCCCACGGGCCTTCCAGGCGTATGGAGGCCGAAATGATACGCGATAACGCTTTAATGGCCAGTGGTTTACTCAATAATAAAATTGGGGGTAAAAGTGTTAAACCTTATCAGCCCGAAGGATTATGGGAGATTAATAATACCAGTTATACTGCAGATACAGGCAATGCAGTTTACAGACGCAGTTTGTATGTGCTGGTTAAACGTTCTGTACCAAATCCGACTTTAAATACATTTGATGCAACTGAAAGGAGTTATTGTGTAGTACGCCGGCAAAGTACAAATACACCGCTTCAGGCCCTTGTTTTGCTGAACGATCCCACATTTGTTGAAGCATCAAAAGTATTAGGGCAGCAAATAACTTCCTCAGTTAACCAGGCTAAAGCCATCACTGAAATTTACAGAAAACTTACAGGTATCACACCTGGCAAAGCCGAATTGAACTTATTGCAATCACTGCAAAGCGAAGAATTGAAAAAATTCAGGGCAGATATAAAAAGAACTAAAGGCTGGCTGGCAGCGGGACAATTTAAAGTAGATAAAGATCTTGAACCCGCTATGGTAGCCGCCAATGCGGTATTGGCAAGTGTTATCTTAAATTCAGATGCAACCTTAACTAAGAGATAAATATGAGCGATCATCATAAAGAACCTTTCAAATTAAAAACGCCTGAATTTAATCGCTTAAATAAAGGTTGGGACAGGCGTAATTTCTTAACAAAAACCTCCCTGGGAATAGGTGCATTAGCGCTGAGCTCATTGATTGGAAAATCTGTATTAGGTGAATTTGCCAATACCCTTTCAAATGAAAGTTCATCAGCATCTCTTGAGCAGGAAATTCTTAAAGCTTTGCCTCATTTCGCTCCAAAAGCAAAAAGAGTGGTCTACTTATTTATGAGCGGAGGCCCTTCTCAATTTGAAACTTTTGATTATAAGCCCAAGCTTGTCGATCTATTCGGGCAGGAACTCCCTGATTCAATACGACAGGGACAGCGGTTAACCGGGATGAGTGGCAGTCAGAGTACCTTACCTGTTGTTCCTTCCATATTTAAATTTAATCAGCATGGTAATTCCAGAACCTGGGTAAGCGAATTATTACCCCATACCGCTCAGGTTGTGGATGATTTATGCATCATAAAATCAATTCATTCAGAAGCCATAAACCATGATCCGGCATTAACTTTTTTTCAAACCGGGAATCAATTGCCGGGAAGAGCTTCAATAGGATCTTGGCTTAGCTATGGATTAGGATCAGATAATAACAACCTTCCGACCTTTATAGTGCTTGTTTCAAAAAACGCTGCAAAAGATCAGCCTCTTTATGCCCGATTATGGGGCAATGGCTTTCTGCCTTCTGAACATCAGGGAGTTCAGTTCAGAGCCGGTAAGGATCCGGTTCTGTTTCTGGATAATCCGGAAGGATATGAAGGAAAAGACAGACAGGAAATGCTGGGCTATCTTAATAAATTAAATCAGCTTCAGAATGATGCTTATGGTGATCCTGAAGTTGATGCCCGTATTGCACAATATGAGATGGCCTACCGGATGCAGACATCCATACCTGATGTGATGTCTACTGCAGATGAAACAGATGAGGTTTTTGAGCTGTATGCCCCTGATAGCCGTGATCCGGGAACCTATGCTGCAAACTGCATCCTGGCGAGAAAACTATTGGAAAAGGATGTAAAATTTGTACAACTCTATCATCAGGGATGGGATCATCATGGTAATCTTCCCGAAAATATGGTTAAACAATGTAAGGATACTGATCAGGCAACGGCAGCTTTTATCAAAGACCTGAAAAGAAGAGGATTACTTGAAGATACCCTTGTCATTTGGGGTGGTGAGTTTGGTCGTACAGTTTACTCACAGGGAAAGTTATTACCAGGTAATTATGGCAGGGATCATCATCCACGTTGCTTTACGATGTGGATGGCAGGTGCAGGTGTTAAAGCTGGGATCAGCTATGGTGAAACCGATGATTTTAGTTATAATATCGTAAAGGATCCGGTTCATGTGCATGATTTTCATGCCACCTTGATGCATATTATGGGAATAGATCATGAAAGATTAACCTATAAATTTCAAGGCAGACGTTTCCGCTTAACTGATGTTGAAGGCAAAGTGGTTAAAGATATTTTAAGTTAAAAGGAATTATTTTTCATTTCATTTATAAAAATTAAACTTTAAGGATATAAATAGCTATGATTTCAAGAAGAAATTTTCTTAAGAATACAGGAATGGCAAGTGCATTGAGCATGGCTGGTTCGGGTGATGCATTTTCGCATCCATTTGCTAATACTTATGCTGCTGATGAGGTAATAGGTCATGGCAATTTCAAGTATAAGGTTGATAAAGCCTGGGCAAAAATAAGTGTAAACAGCAATCCGCTTTTTAATTGCCATGAAATGGTTCAGGATAGTAAGGGTAGACTTATCATGCTGGGAGATCACACACAAAACAACATTTTAATTTTCGACAAATCAGGAAAACTACTGGATAATTGGGGAACAGCCTGGCCAGGTGGACATGGTTTATCCATCAGCAAGGAAGGTGGAGAAGATTTTCTACTGATTGTAGATTGCGGATGGTATCAAAATAAATCCGGTGTATGGAATGCTCAGGCTGGCCAGGTTATTAAAACGGATTTAAATGGAAGGATAATTTTTTCAATAGGCCACCCGAAAACAATTGGTGTTTACAAAGACGATGAAAAATTTATGCCTACTGAAACAGCCGTAGGGCCTAATGGGGATATTTATGTAGCTGATGGTTATGGATCCGACTATATTATCCAATACAACAACAAGGGGCAATATATCAGGCATTTTGGTGGTAGAAAAAATGCAAATCCTGATTGGAATCTACGTTGCGCTCATGGCGTGGCAATAGATTATAGAAACAAAAATAATCCGACCTTAATTTGCACATCCAGAGAGGAAAATTGCTTTAAAGTATTTACACTGGATGGCAAATTTTTGCATCGCATTGATATGCCGGGAATGCATGTTTGCCGGCCTGTACTGGATGGAGAAAATCTGTATGCCGGAGTTTGCTGGTCGAATGATGAAGCCGGTAAAATGATTGGAGGTAACAGTGGCTTTGTAACCATTTTAGATGCATCAAATAAGGTAATTTCCAACCCGGGAGGAAATTCACCGGTTTACAAAAACAATGTCCTGCAAGCTACTTTGCAGGCACCTGGTCAGATGTTTCAGCATTGCCATGATGTATGTATTGATGAGGATAAGAACATTTATGTATGCCAGTGGAACGCAAATAATACGGCACCTGTAAAGTTAACCAGGGTTTAATCCATGCTATTAGATCTGGCCATATTTTCAGGTAGACTGCATCCACTTGTCGTTCATTTACCAATTGGTTTTCTCTTACTGGCAACAGTATTTGAATTAATCTCCTATTCAAAGAAATATGAACACCTGAAAGCTTCGGTATCATTCACATTGCTGCTAGGCTTCATTTCTGCAGTATTAGCCTGTATTTTTGGCTATATATTATCGTTAAGTGGAGATTACGAAAGCGTGGCACTTAATGATCATAAAATTTCAGGTATTGCCCTCGCTTTGATTTCAGGATTATTATTTCTGATCAGCAATGGAACGTTTAAAAAATTACCAGCAATTAAACGCTCTGTTTTTACCATGCTTTGTGTTTTAACCATAGCCCTGATGAGCTATACTGGGCATCAGGGAGGTTTATTGACCCATGGTGCAGAATATCTGTCGATGGAGGTACTTACCCAGCAGGAAAGAGTTAAACCTGCAAGTGTAGAACAGGCAATGATTTTTGAAGATGTTGTTCATCCAATATTAATCCAGCGCTGTTCTCAATGCCATAGAGCCGATAAAATGAAAGGGGAGCTCTCCATGAAAACATTGACTGATTTGCAAAAAGGAGGCAAAAATGGTGCAGCAATTGTCGCAGGTTCATTAAATGAGAGTGAATTGTATAAGCGGATCACCCTTGATCCTGAACATGAGGACTATATGCCTTCTGATGGAAAAACACCATTAACGAAATCAGAAGTAGAAATCATTAAATGGTGGATAGAAATGGGCAAGGCCATTAATGGTAAAAAGATGTCTGAATTGAAAAATACCCAGTCAATTAATCCACTGATTGCCCGCTATTTGAAAATTGGTGACGATGAAAAGCAGACTGATCCTGAATATCCGGTTTCCAATCCAGATATTCCTGCTTTTACTAATCTAAAATTATTGGATAGTCTTCGAAATCTGGGATTGAATATCAGAGTAATGCAACATCAACCGCTCATGCTGGATATAAGCTTGCCTGAAGATAAAAGCAGGCAAATTGCTTCAATCAAGCCCGGACTTAAATCAATTGCAAAGAATATTATCTGGCTTAATTTATCAGGAAATAATCTGACCGATAATGACCTGGATTTTTTGCCATTTATGATCAATCTGGAAAAGCTTCGGCTTGAGAAAAATCCAGTTACTGATAAATGTATTCTACTTATTTCTGCTTTAAAACATCTCGAAGCAGTTAATTTGAATGAAACGGGTATGAGTAAAGCAGGAGTGGAGCAATTGAAGAAGATGCCTTCTATTAAAAGAGTTTATGAGTGGAATATTGGTGTGGTGGGAGATGATTAAATTGATTCATGAGTGGGAGGCTTCAGCCAAGATGCTGTCACATATAACCTGTACTCAGCACTAAAAAAAAGCCCATCATAGTTTTATTTATGATGGGCGAATGTTAATAGCCTTTGGTTTTGAGGCGATGCCCTCCTTCGCAAAGACTCCAGCGGACTTCGTCCGTGCTCCGACGCTGAAGCTTTGGCGTAGGCACCCGTAGCCCGCTTCGGCGGGCGATGGCGGAGAGCTAGGGATTCGAACCCCAGGAACCTGTAACAGTTCAACAGTTTTCAAGACTGCCGCAATCGACCACTCTGCCAGCTCTCCGAGGGCAAAAGTACAAAACCGTGCTTAATCTGCAAACAAAAATTAGCTTTTTTGAATTATTAAAGATAACTCACAGTAAGTGAGTAAGAAAGAGTGTTAAAACCAAGCTTATTCTACCTTTTTTTCAAGCTTTTCTTCAACCGGCTGGTTCTTAAACCGGTTATAAACCGGCTTAACTATTTTAATACTGCGTTTAGAAAGGTCTATACTGGCATTTAGTTCAAAGCCAATCAGAATGATCAGGGAATTAAGATATAGCCAGATCATTAATACGATAAGCGTTCCTATAGAGCCATATAATTTATTGTAATTACCAAAATTGTTAATGTAGAAAGAGAAACCCCAGAAGGTTAGAATTGCCAGTATAGTAGACATCCAGGAACCAGCACTGAAGAACTTCCATTTCTTAGCATGGGCTGGTCCGTAGCGATACAGAAGTGCAATAGTGACAAAATAGAGTACAATTATAATTGACCATCTTGCCAAATTAAGTATGTATAACCAGAATGAATCCCTGAAACCAAGTTCTGTCTTTAACAGGTTTAATATATATTCACTGATGGTCATTACAACCAATGCAAAAATCAATGCAAATAAGATGAGCAAAGTAAGGTAAAGTGCTACTAATCTTTGTTTTAACCACGACCTGGTTTCGATGATCAGGGAGGATTTATTAAAAGCTTCCATCAGGTTATGGACGCCATTTGTTGAGAATACAAGGGCAAATACAAAACCGAATGAGAGGAGTTTTGAATTTTGATTTTTCACAATATCAAACAAGGTTAATTTTACTGCAGCATAAGCCTCCGCGGGAAGGATCAGAGCTATCAGACTCATTAACTGCTCTTGAAAATTATCCATCG
Organism: Daejeonella sp.; assembly: GCF_030684675.1. GTDB lineage: Bacteria > Bacteroidota > Bacteroidia > Sphingobacteriales > Sphingobacteriaceae > Daejeonella. Next base: position 42,829 of record NZ_JAUXXZ010000033.1, read on the forward strand.
GGACGTATGGGATCAGGGTAAAAAGAAAGATGATAGCAGGAAATATAGCAAGCATAAAGCTGTAAGCCAGCGAAGATGCCTTATTGATGAGTTCATCTTTTCCAATTTCCTGAAAGAAAAATGAGGCTACAGTATATAATGGCAGCGGACTAAATCCGGGCAGAATAATTGTTTTTGTCCGCTCAACCAGTATAAAATATGGTTTGAATCTCAGTAGAATTTGGTGCAGCCAGATCATTTAATAAACTTAATCAAAATATACACTGAGTTTCTCAAGAAATTCTTTTGAGGGCAAACAGGCTTTTTTCTTTTCCTGATCTATAAAAACAAGTGTGGTTTCACCCATATTGACCAGCTCATCACTTTCATTATATAATTCATACCTGAAATGTATTCTAAGAGAAGGCATTTTATCAATAAAAACCTTCACAGTTATCTCTTCATCGTATAAAGCAGGTAGTATATACTTACATTTTAGGTCAATAACAGGCATGATTATGCCCGATTCTTCCATTGATTTATAAGTCAAACCCAGACTTCTGAGCATTTCTACACGGCCAACTTCATAAAACGTAGCATAATTGCCATAATACATGAAGCCCATCTGGTCTGTATCAGCATATCGTACACGAATTTTGGTGCTGTGGCTAAACATTATTTCTTAATATTTCGCTGATTCAGCGCCTCCTGAAATTTCCTTGCGTTCTGAAGATGCTGAGTTAGGTTTGATGCATAATTATGATATCCTGAAAAATCTTCCTTAGCACACATATAGATATAATCATGCTTTTCATAATTTAAAACGGCATCAATTGCATTAATACTCGGCATAGTGATCGGTCCGGGAGGCAAGCCTGTGTTTAAATAGGTATTATATGGAGAGCTTATTCTCAAATGTTTATTCAATACCCGCCTGATTGTAAAATCATTTGCCGCAAAAATAACTGTAGGATCTGCTTCCAGACGCATGCCTTTATGTAACCTGTTCATATACAAACCTGCAATTCGGGGCATCTCTGAATCATTCAAAGCCTCAGAATCAACAATAGAGGCAAGTATACTCACCTCAGATTGACTGAGGTTAATTGCAGCTGCTTTAGCTTTACGATCGGCATTCCAGAATTTAAGATATTCAGCATGCATTCGAAAGAAAAACTTCTCAGGATCCGAATTCCAGTAAATTTCATAGGAATTAGGGATGAACATGGTGTACACATTGTCTGTATTGAAACCATACTTTTCAATAAAGGTAGCCGAATCGAGTAATTGTGAAATGGAAGCAGAGTCACTTTCAATTTTTTTAGAAATCATTCCTGCCAGAGTATGCTTTAGCCTGACATTCTGAAAGGAGATCTTCACCGGTTCCTGATTACCTGCTTTTAACATATTGATAAGGGTGCGGTTGCTCATATCCTTTGTCAGGCGGTACCTTCCAGCCTTAACTTTAACCGGGTAATCCATGTTCTGGGCAGCATTAAGAAAGGAAAGTGTGTCTTTTACTATATTTTCTGAACTGATAATGGAGTAGACATCCTTAAAATCAGAACCTGTAGGTATAAAAAGGTAATCTTTATTACCTGTAACGTTAGGCTTAAAATATTTGAGATAATAATTAATTCCTGTACCCGCGAGTACAATTACCACAAGAGCGAGCATTGCGAAGAAAACCTTCGCTTTAAAACTTATCTTTTTTGACTTTTCTGCTACCATTCTAAAATGTATTCTATTTTCAATAATTTAATTTTCTCAAGGCCAGAATCCCACCATGCAGATTCCTGACATTCTTAAACCCATTCATAAGCAAAAATCTTCTGGCAGTTTCACTGCGAAGGCCATGCTGGCAAATTACAATCAGTTCCTCATTCTTCAAATCTTCCAGATCTTCCGGGTTTTTCAATAAAATACCAATTGGTATATTTTGACCACCAATGTTAAATGTCTGAAATTCAATTTGTTCCCTAACATCAATAATCATAAAGGGAATGGGCTCACGATTGCGCTCCATGAACTCTGCTGGACTAATATCTGTTGTTTTAATTTCCGCCACCCAAAACAACATCAATAGGTGTACCAATACTAACTTTACTCAAAGTATCACTAATGGCAGGGAATTGTTTTATAACCCTTGCATTTGCAGTATCCCGCACACCCTCAAAGCTAACCGTCCCTAAGGTTAATGATGATCCTAAGAGCGCCATTCGGGCTTCACTGAGATCTAAACCAAGCAAATTAGGTATATCGACTTCACTGGCACCCAGGCCATCTCCTAAAACGAGCTTAATGCTGGATCCTTTAGGAATTGACTGTCCTTTTGTAATTATATTACCTCCAAACAGGGCTTCCAGAATTACATCTTTCGCTACATCTGATTTGTAGGTGGTATCTCCAACCTTTAACTGATAGTTATTAAGGATAGAGCGAACTTCAAGAAATGTTCTACCCTGAATATCGGGGAATTTAATATTGGGAGCGTCTCTGGTGATGATCAGATAAATGGTTCTGTTTGATTTTACATTTGTATTCGGGTCAGGATCTTGTTCCACAACAATGCCTGGATCTTGGTCAATCAGGTAAATGGAATCATTTATCTGATATCTTAATCCTTTATCTTCCAGTAATTCAACAGCTTTTTCAATGCTTAAACCCTTGAGTTTTGGTACAGGCATCCCTTCGCCATGGTGTGTGTAAAATCCCAGACTGTAAAATATGACGATCAGGAAAAGCAAAATGGATCCAATGGCTATAATGAGGTTTTTCCGAAATGTTTTCGTACGTAAATAGTCTATAAATTTGCTCATTATGATCTTTTTTATTTTAATTACAGGATAAACGCCAGAAACTGAGAAAATATTTATTTATTGTAAGATTTCTCAGATTGGTTAATTGCAATTATCCTCAAAAATAATTATTAGTTCGGCATTAACGAAGATAAATATTAGCATAGCTATCATTCAATTGTTTTAAAATTTATCTTTGAAGCGATAAAATTACCCGGTTCTGGTTTGAACAGATTGAAATGTTTGATTGAGCGATACGGGTTATTATGGGAATATTGATTCTCTGTGAATCATGTTTCTTACTTACATACCAATTAAGATGAAAAAAACAATAGCACTGGTAACAGGTGGATTTACAGGTGAATCTGTAGTCTCCTTCAAGAGCGCAGACTTCGTTGAAAGCAAGATTGACAGAAACAAATACGATGTTTTTAAGATAGTTGTACTAAAGGAAGAATGGTATTATTCCGATTCAGGTTCAGTAAAACACCTGGTAGATAAGAATGATTTTTCTATTACCTTAAGTGGAACAAAAATAGTTTTTGATGCTGCTTTCATTATGCTCCATGGCGCTCCGGGCGAAGACGGCAAACTTCAGGGTTACTTTGATTTGCTGAACATTCCTTACACAAGCTGTGATGCACTGACATCTGCGTTAACGATGAATAAAGGTTATTCGAAAGCCATTGTTGATGGTATCAAAGACCTGCACATTGCAAAATCGGTTCAGTTATTTGATAATAGCTCGGCTGCAAGCCAGCATCTTCTGGATACACTGGTACTTCCACTGTTCATTAAACCAAACAATGGTGGCAGCAGTATCGGAATGAGTAAAGTTAAAACTGCAGATGGATTACCCGATGCACTCATAAAAGCCTTTAATGAAGACAATCAGGTGCTGGTAGAAGAATTTATCCAGGGTCGTGAATTTTCGATAGGAGTATATAATGGCCTTGAGGGGATTCGGGTATTACCAAGTACTGAAGTGATACCTTCCAATGATTTTTTTGATTTTGAAGCTAAATATACGCCAGGTGCCACTGAAGAAATTACTCCTGGCAGAATGTCTGAAGAAGAAAAGGAAAGGGTAGAACGCCTCGTTTCTGATATTTATCACAAACTGAACTGTAAGGGCATGGTTCGTATTGATTACTTCCTTCAGGATCTGAGTTCCGATTTCTATTTTGTAGAAATTAATACAATTCCTGGTCAAACGGCGCAGAGCTTTATTCCACAGCAGCTAAGGGCAGCCGGACTTGATATTACTGAATTTTATGGCGAGCTGATAGAAATGGCGCTGGCAAGCAAAGATTAGATAGAATAGCTCAGAATCATTTTATCGGATACTTTGACACTTTTGCCGTCGGCAATATTGATCATAACATAGTCAAACCAGCCGTCGCAGGCTACTTTACCGGTTTTACTGATTCTGATCTCAAATTTTACACGGCAACCTTTTGAGTTGATGGTTTCAATTCCGGTTTGTACAGTAAATGTATCACCAAGTCCGAGTGGCCTTTTGTAATCCACAAAAGCCGATCTGACAACCCATCCCAAACCCATTTTAAGGAAATCTTCCATGGGCATCTTATAACAGGTTTCCATCTGTTCATATCTGGCTGCCAGCACATAATCAAAATAAGTGCTGTTATGAACATGATTAAACATGTCAATATCATCTGGCCTGACTTTGAACTCTGATGTAAAACTGCTGTACCCGGGCTTTGATTCCATTCTGCGAAATTCGGGCAATTATATGAGAATAGGAAATGGATAGTTGTCAGTTATCTGTTGTCAGTAATTTAGTACTAAATGAAAATTAAGTGGTTATAGACTATATTTTTTACATTTAGAGCTGCCACCCGGGTTTATTTCAAATGGCAAATGGTCCTTTTGCCGGGCTGCCCGTCCCGATGAAAAACAGCTCCGGGTAAAATAAACCTTGCCGAAGGAGGTATCTTCCGGCTATTCGTAATTTGAAATAGAACGTGATTTCTTGCCGGAAATACTCCGGAGGAAAGGGCTGAACTAACCTATAACACACAGGTATTGCTTTCCAAAATCTAATAATTGTGGTTCCAGAGCCTTATCTGACCAATTATAAAGTATTTTTTCCCTGCCTTATATTCGAACTCAGGTTATTAGTCATTAATAAATTTAGAACCAGATCATGAAAATCCAATCTTTGATACCTAATTTTCAATGAACCAATATATCACACAACTGACAACAGATAACAGACAACTGATAACTGAATCACATACTTATTTGCAATTGAACTTTCATTACCATATCTTTGCATCCAATTAAAATAATTATAAACCGCTTTAATATTATTCAGGTAATGTATTTAAGTACAGAGTACAAGGCAGACATTTTTGCCAAACACGGAAAAGGTGCAACAGACACCGGTTCTGCAGAAGGACAGGTAGCATTATTTACCGCTCGTATTGCTCATTTAACCGGGCATTTGAAACAAAACAAGAAGGATTTTTCTACACAACTATCTCTTCAGAAATTAGTAGGTAAACGCCGTGCCTTACTTGCATATCTTTACAAAAAAGATATCAATCGGTATCGTGCAATTATCAAAGCATTAGAGTTAAGAGATATTATAAAATAATCTTAGCAAAAATTTGCGAAGCCATCCTCTTATTTGAAGGATGGCTTTTTTACTTTGTAAAAAATAAAATCAATATAAAAGAAGATGTGCTCAAAAGAGGAAAAGTACATCGCCATTAAAACAAATGAGTTATAACGCAATTAAAAAAACATTCGATCTTGGCGATGGCCGTATGATCGAAATCGAAACTGGGAAACTGGCTAAACAAGCTGATGGATCTGTTGTTGTAAGAATGGGTGATACCATGCTTCTGGCTACTGTGGTATCAACAGTAGGTGCAAAACCGGGGACTGATTTTTTACCATTATCTGTTGATTATCAGGAGAAATATGCTTCTACAGGACGTATCCCGGGTGGATTTTTACGTCGTGAGGCCAGATTATCCGATTATGAAGTACTTATTTCGCGTCTGGTAGATCGTGCATTACGTCCGATGTTCCCTGAAGATTATCATGCAGACGTGCAGGTGATGATTTCTTTGATCTCTGCCGACAAAAATATTATGCCTGATTGCCTTGCAGGTCTTGCAGCATCAGCAGCAATCGCTGTTTCTGATATCCCGTTTAACGGTCCTATCTCTGAAGTTCGTGTTGCTAAAATTGATGGTAAACTAATTATCAATCCTTATCTGAGCGACCTTGAACGTGCCACTATGGATCTTTTGGTTGCCGGTACAGAGCATGATATCGTAATGGTTGAAGGTGAAGGAGATGAAATTTCTGAAGAGGAAATGGTAGAAGCAATCGAATTTGCTCATAAAGCAATTATTATTCAGGTTCAGGCACAAAAAGAACTCGCTATTTTGGTTGGTAAAACTGAAAAACGTGTTTATAGCCATGAAACTCATGATCTTGATCTTAAGAAAAAGGTTTATGCAGCAACCTATGATAAAGTATATGCCATTGCCAAATCAAAATCTTCTAAGCACGAGCGCAGCGATAAATTTTCTGAAGTAATCAATGATTTTATACTTGAATTAGGTGAAGGACTTGAAGATATCACGATATCCCTTTCAAAAAAATACTTCCATGATGTACAATATGATGCAATCCGTAACCTGATTTTAGATGAAGGAATTCGTTTAGATGGCCGTGATTCACGCACTGTACGTCCAATTTGGTCTGAAGTTGGTTATTTACCAACTGCTCACGGTTCTTCTATTTTCACTCGTGGCGAAACACAATCACTTACAACAGTAACCCTGGGTGCTAAATCTGATGAGCAACTGATTGATGGTGCTTTCTTTAACGGTTACCAGAAATTCTTATTACACTATAACTTCCCGGCTTTCTCTACAGGTGAGGCTCGTCCGAATCGTGGTACCGGTCGTCGTGAAATAGGACACGGTAATCTTGCAATGCGTTCTCTAAAAAAGGTATTACCTGGTGATGATAATCCTTACACTATCCGTATTGTTTCAGATATTCTGGAATCAAATGGTTCATCTTCTATGGCTACAGTTTGTGCAGGTACACTTGCACTGATGGACGCCGGTATTAAGATCAAATCACCCGTTTCAGGTATTGCAATGGGATTGATCTCTGATGAAAAAACAGGCAAATACGCTATTTTGACAGATATTCTGGGTGATGAGGATCATTTGGGAGATATGGACTTTAAAGTAACCGGTACCGAAAAAGGTATTGTTGCTTGTCAGATGGACTTAAAAATCAATGGATTAAAGTGGGAAGTATTGACTGCTGCTTTAAAACAGGCGAATGAAGCCCGTCTTCATATCTTAAATGAGATGAAGAAGACAATTGCCGCTCCACGTGAGGATTATAAGCCACATGCTCCACGTATTGTTACACTGAAGATTGATAAGGAATTCATTGGTGCGGTAATCGGCCCTGGTGGTAAGATCATTCAGGAAATGCAACGTGAAACCGGTGCAACCATCGCTATTGAAGAGAAAGACAACTTGGGTATCGTTCAAATCTTTGCTGATAATAAAGAAGCCATCGATAAAGCTGTTAGCCGTATCAAAGCCATCGCTTCAAAACCTGAAGTAGGCGAAATTTACGAAGGTAAAGTGAAAACAATTATGCCTTTTGGCGCATTTGTTGAGATTATGCCGGGTAAAGACGGATTGTTACATATTTCAGAGATTGACTGGAAGCGTTATGAAACAATGGACGGTGTATTGAATGTAGGAGATATCGTTCAGGTTAAACTTCTTGAAGTGGATAAGCAGGGTAAATTAAAACTTTCACGTAAAGCTTTATTGCCAAGGCCTCCGCGTCCTGAGGATACAAAACCTGCAGCTGAATAATTCTTAGAATTTTATACTTTCAAAACCTGTCATGCTTCAGCATTGACAGGTTTTGTTATTTACTACCTTTTTTTTCTTAAATTGCTCATGCAGAATATGAAAAAGCAAGAAAAACATATTATTCAGGAACCTTCATCAGATTATGAAAAAGCTGAACTTGATTTACTTAAAACAGCCTTGAAAAGATCATATACGGAGCGGTTTCATACCATGACCAAGCTTATGAAGATGAATATCATGTTCAGACAGGCTCAGATAAAGCATAAACCTTCCCATTAATTTATTATGGATGTGTTCGACGAAGAGCTGCTTCGTTTTTGGAAAATTGCAGGTCAGTTTCAACTAAAATATATTATGATAGGTGGTGTTGCGACGAACCTCCATGGCTATCAGCGAACTACAGAAGATATTGACCTGTGGATTGAAGATACTAAAGCAAATAAAGAAGTTTTAAGAAAAGTATTCCATGAATATGGAATGGGGGACTTTAAAACATTACCTGATATGCAGTTTATTCCCGGCTGGACATACTTTCACCTTGATAATGGGCTTAGACTTGATATAATGACTTCAGTTAAAGGCCTGGAAAATTCAAACTTTGATTCATTACTAAAATCAGCATCAATTGCAACTATCTATGGAGTTGAAATACCATTTCTGCATCTAAATGCATTAATTTTAACAAAAAAGGCAGCTAATAGACCTAAAGACCAGTTGGATCTGATAGAGCTTGAACGAATTAAGAAAATCATTGAGGATGAAGGCTCTATACAATAATCATATAGCTGCCATTAAAACTGAATATTGCAATACAATTTGTAATTTTGTAATATGAAACATCTGATAGCCCCTTCCGTTTTATCTGCTGATTTTGCAAACCTGCAGAATGATATTAAAATGATTAATCGTAGTCAGGCTGATTGGTTTCATATCGATATAATGGATGGTGTATTTGTTCCAAATATTTCTTTTGGATTCCCTGTCTTAAAGGCTATTCAGAAGCATGCAAGCAAACCATTGGATGTACATTTAATGATTGTTGACCCTGATCGTTATCTTCAGGAATTTAAACAGGCAGGAGCAGAAAATATTACAGTCCATATTGAAGCCTGTACCCATTTACACAGAACCCTTCATGCAATTAAAGATTTGGGCTGCCGGGCAGGAGTAGCAGTCAATCCGCATACCCCTGTAGCATTACTTGAAGATATCATTGAAGATATTGATCTGGTTTGTCTGATGTCGGTTAATCCTGGTTTTGGCGGACAAAAATTTATCGAGAATACCTACAAAAAGATACGTACACTCCGTGCAATGGCATCGGGAAGAAACGATGGCTTATTAATTGAAATTGATGGCGGGGTTTCTAATCAGAATGCCCTGAAGTTAATTCAGGCAGGGGCTGATGTGCTGGTGGCTGGTAATGCTGTATTTTCTGCCGCTGATCCGATTTCAGAGATCTCCAGACTTAAAAATCTTAATCCTGAATTAATAGGTTCATGACTATCATGTTAATGTGAAGCAAGAAAATCTATCATCAGCCAAGTTCTTCACTATCACATCGAATAGGGGATGGAATCATTCTCTTTCACTTTTTATATTTTCCATTTTTATCTTGTTTTTTATTCCTCAATCGCTTTATGCCCAGGATTTTGGCAGTATTAAGGGTATAATCACATCTGAAAAAGGAGAATTACTCAGTGGTGTAACTGTGCAGGTAAAAAGTACCCGCTTAATTACCCAAACTAACAGGGAAGGGGAGTATTACCTGAGCAAAGTCCCGGTTTCAGCAACACTCTTATTCAGCCGTCTTGGCTATAAAGATCTGCAATTGGATCTTGGTCTGATCGCAGACAGAGAAAATATTCAAAATATTGTATTAATATCTGATATACAAGCACTTGATGAGGTTCATATAACTGAAAGATATAATGCCAGTAATTTAAAAACTATCGATGCAGCAGCATTTAATGTCTATCCTCAGACTTCGGGTAGTTTTGAAAGTTTTCTAAAAAGTATGCCCGGGGTTTCCGGAAATAATGAATTGAGTTCCCAGTATTCGGTACGGGGAGGAAATTTCGATGAAAACCTGATCTATTTAAATGATATAGAAATTTACAGGCCCATGCAAATCTATTCTGGTCAGCAGGAAGGCTTGGGTTTTATCAATCCGGATCTGGCAAGTAGTACCAGATTTTCTGCTGGTGGTTTTGAAGCCAGATATGGAGATAAAATGTCCTCAATTCTGGATGTCAGGTATAGTAAACCTGATTCATTATCTCTGGAGGCTCAAATTGGTTTCCTTTCGAGTTCAGCCACCCTAAAGGTTCCATTTAAGAATAGTTATATTCTTGCAGGGGTCAGAAATAAGAAAAATCAAAGCTTATTGGGAACACAAAATCTTGAAGGGGATTATATCTCAGGCTTCTCTGATTATCAGTTTTTATTCAGGCATGATCTGGGCTCGAAATTGAATTTATCTGTTTTTGGAAATTACAATAAGGGGGATTTGAACATCAGTCCTAACAGGCGACTGACTGAATTTGGAACATCCGACGAGGTATTGAGGCTCAATGTTAATTATGATGGAGAGGAAAGCAGTAACTATGAATCTCTTATGGCTGCGCTAACTCTGGCTTATAATGCCTCGAACTCTTTAAATTTCAAATGGATCAGTTCATTTTCAAGTATCAACGAACAAGAGAATAAAGATCTACTGGGTTGGTACGCTTTCAATGAAAAAAATGGAGGCCTAGATCCAAAAAATGTTGGCTCCCTTCTTGGAAGAGGATCCAATCTAGCCTACAGAGATAATTTTTTGAATACAATGATCCTGAATACCGAATTAAGAATGTATAAACAGGTACGGAACTCATTTATTGAAATGGGTATTCGTTTTCAGGCAGACAGAATAAAGGACAGAATTAATGAATTTAATGGAATAGACACCACAGGATATTCGCTCCGTACTTCCTTAAGATGGAATTATTCGGAGATCATAAAGCAGCAGCACATGCAGGAAATTGGACGAATAAGCGGATTTATTCAAAATACGTTCAATTTAAGGCATAACCTGACAATGGCAGCTGGCATCAGGGCTAACTATAATTCTTATTCCAAAGAAAACCTGATCAGCCCTCGTGTTTCATTGATGTATTCACCAGGTTATGATGACAATTTTCTTTTCCGTTTTTCAGTTGGCGCCTATTCTCAGTCACCATTTTACAGAGAGATTAAAAGATATAACGGCAGTATTAATCCTGACGCACGCGCCCAGCGATCTTATCATATCATAGCAGGTACTGAATACGATTTTAACGGTTTGGGTACAAGACTGAAGTTCAGCTCTGAACTCTATTACAAAATATTAAGCAGGATTACGCCTTATAAGATAGAAGATCTTAAGATCAGATATCTTTCTGAAAGTACTGCTAAAGGTTATTCTACTGGTGCGGACTTCAGCCTGAGCGGAAATTTTGCCGGAGACCTTTTAACAACTTTCAGGTTTTCCGTTATGCAAACAAAGGAGGATATTAAAAATGACTCTTATCAGACCATTGACAATACCGGAAAGCAGTTCACAATTTATCCGGGCTATTTAAAACGACCATCCGATCAGTTATTTAATATTGGAATGATGTTTCAGGATAGGCTTATGCAAAATCCTACATACAAGGTCCACCTTAATCTGATCTATTCTTCTTCACTTCCTGTTGGTCCTCCTGGTCCGAATAGATACACCGACTTATTTAAAATACCGGCTTATAAGCGTGTTGACATTGGATTTTCAAAAGATTTGGCTGATCCGGAGAGTAAGAGGGCACCAGTCTTTGTGAAAAAATATTTTCAATCCTTAAGTCTCCATGCTGAACTTTTTAATCTTTTAAATTTCAAAAACACGGCATCATATCTTTGGTTAAACGACAAAAATGCAAATCAATATGCTGTGCCTAACTACCTGACCTTCAGAAAACTTAATTTTAGAGTTATTGCCAAACTGAAAAGTAAGTAAAGTATTGAAATCAATTATCAATAAGGGTTTAAAATCCTCCCGTGTCTCAAATTATTGTCTTATTTTTGGGCAATAAATTTATAGATTATGATACACAATTTTGGTGCAGGTCCCTGCATCCTGCCTCAGGAAGTTTTTAAGCAAGCCTCACAGGCAGTCCTTGAATTTAACGGTACCGGTTTATCAATCTTAGAGATATCTCACCGCACACCGGAGTTTGAGGCTGTTGTTGATGAAACCGTCCGTTTAATTAAAGAACTATTAAATGTACCTGAGGGTTATTCGGTTGTTTTGTTACAGGGAGGGGCCAGTTTACAATTTTCAATGGTTCCAATGAACCTGCTTGGTGAAAGTCAAACAGCTGCATACCTCGATACAGGAGTATGGGCTTCAAAAGCGCTTAAAGAAGCAAAGATTTTCGGAAATGTGAATGTTGTGGCATCATCCAAAGACCAGAATTATTCTTATATACCGAAGGATATCGAGATTCCAGAGGATTCAGCATATTTCCATTTTACCTCAAACAACACCATTTATGGTACTGAATTACTTGAAGTTCCAAAAACAAATGTTCCTGTAGTTTGTGATATGTCTTCTGATATTTTAAGCAGGGTTATAAACGTATCAGACTTCGATTTGATCTATGCCGGTGCGCAGAAAAATATGGGACCTGCAGGTGTTACAGTAGCAATTGTTAAGGATAGCATTTTAGGTAAGGTTGACCGCAAAATTCCATCTATGCTTGATTACAAAGTTCAAATCGAAGGTGGATCAATGTATAATACTCCACCTGTATTCGCGATATATGTTTCTATGTTAAATCTTCGCTGGCTAAAATCCAAGGGAGGAGTTGCTGAAATTGAGAAAGAAAACATTTCTAAATCAGTGGCACTTTACAAGGAAATTGACCGTAATCCTTTATTTAAGGGAACATGCAGACCAGAAGACCGTTCAAGAATGAATGTCTGCTTCGTCATGGAAAACCCTGAACTTGAAAAACCTTTCCTGAAGTTTGCTGAAGATCGCGACATCATCGGAATTAAGGGGCATAGAAGTGTGGGTGGTTTCCGTGCTTCAATGTATAATGGTTTACCGATAACAAGTGTTCATGTACTGATTGATGCCATGCAGGATTTCGCCGAAAAGCATCGCTAAAACTTTGATATGTATTCTGATGGGCAGTTTACGTTCAATTTCAATATTAAAAGAATAAGCATCTTATAAATTATAGATTTTATGTTTCGTATACTCGCCAACGATGGCATTGACCCAATAGGTAAAGAATTATTAGAAAAAGCAGGATTTCAGGTAGATACTACGCATATCCCACAGGATCAGCTTTCTGAAGGCTTAAAAAATTATGATGGCATAACGGTTCGTAGTGCAACAAAGGTTAGAAAGGAATTGATTGATGCTTGCCCAAACATTAAACTCATTGGCCGTGGTGGAGTTGGAATGGACAATATTGATGTTGATTATGCCAGAAGTAAAGGACTTGCTGTTGTAAATACTCCTGCAGCATCTTCTCTTTCCGTTGCTGAACTTGTTTTTGCCCATTTATTTACAGGAATTCGTTTTCTTCAGGATTCAAACCGTAAAATGCCGGTTGAAGGAAATACTAAATTCAACGATCTTAAAAAGGCCTATGCCAAAGGAATTGAACTTCGCGGAAAGAAGATTGGAATCATAGGATTTGGCCGGATCGGTCGTGAAACTGCCAAAGTAGCCCTGGGCCTCGGAATGGAAGTTCTTGCCTATGATCTTTTTGATGTACCAAATGAGCTGGAAGTTGTAATTGGAACTAATATTAGGGTAAACTGCCCGATTAAAGTTGTAACAGTTGAGCAACTAATTAAGGAGTCTGATTTTATCAGTCTTCATGTTCCATTTTCTGAAAAACCTGTTTTAGGCAAAGAGCAGTTTGAATCCATGAAAAATGGGGTAGGTGTAGTTAACTGTTCACGTGGTGGTACAATTGATGAAGATGCACTTATTGAGGCTTTAAATTCGGGGAAGGTGGCATTTGCAGGTTTAGATGTATTTGACAATGAACCAACGCCTCGTCAGGATCTTTTAACTCATCCTAAAGTTTCTTTGACCCCGCATATTGGTGCTTCTACAAATGAAGCTCAGGAGCGGATTGGCACGGAACTGGCAAACCTTATCATTGATTTTTTTAAAACAGTCTGAAAAGAGCCAAAATCGGGTTTGAAGTATCTGATAATATAAATTGAATGCCAAAAATCAAGCCTTTCAGAGGAATACATCCGGGTAAAAACTTTGCTGGACAGGTTGTGCTTAAACTGGAGAATTTAAGTCTTAGTGAAGCAAAGCTTATCCGGCAGGAAAATCCATATTCCTATGTGAATATGCTTGTTCCAAAGCTGGACAACTTTTTCTTATTAGGCTCCAGAAATGAACTTGCTTTTAAAAAGATCAACGAAAATTTCGAGGAATTCTTAGATGAAGGGATTCTGGTAAAAGATCCTGAACCCTCAATTTATGTCTATCAAATCAATCGTGAAGGCTATTCTCAAACCGGTATCTGGACAACTACTTCAATAGATGATTACTTGAATAATGTGGTTCGAAAGCATGAACTCACCAGAGCCGACAGGGAACAATCATTGATTGATTATTTACAGCAAACAGGTATTGATGCCAATCCGGTATTAATTACCTATAAGTCTGTACCTGAAATTGAAAGGATTTTAAGTCAGACAATCCTTAATGAACCGGATATTATCTATACTAAAGAAAATTCTGAACATAAATTATGGATTATTGATCAGAAAGCAATCATTACGTCTGTAATTAAGGCATTCACAAGCCTTCCTTCATCCTATATTGCTGATGGACATCACAGAGCTGCAGCCGCCTCATTATATGGAATACAGCGAAGAAAATTGAATCTGAAGCATAGGGGAGATGAAGAGTATAATTTCTTTACTTCGGTTTATATGAGTACAGATCAACTAAAGATCTATGGATTTAACCGCATGGTTAAAGATTTGAAGGGTCTTTCGGTATCCGGATTTCTGGAAAAACTGAAACTAGATTTTAATATCATTATTTCTGACAATGTTGTGGTACCAACAGTGATGCATTCATTTGGCTTGTATCTGGATGAAAAATGGTTTCTGTTGGAATTTAAACATGAATTAAATTGCAAAAGCCCTGTAGAAGACCTAAATGTCAGTATACTCCAGGAGTACATATTTTCAAGGATACTAGGCATCTCAGACCCTCGTACCGATCCTGCTATTGATTTTATGCCAGGCCCATTACCAATTAATGATCTGATCAGTAAGGTTGATCAGAATGAGTTTGCACTTGCATTTACATTATTCCCAACAAGCATTCAACAATTGATCAGGGTTGCTGACGAAGGTGAGGTAATGCCACCTAAATCAACCTGGTTTGAACCTAAATTTGATGTAGGTCTACTGATACATCAAATCAACTAATACTTTAATCCAGCTGATAAGTTTCTCCTTTTTCAGCGATAACTACAGCATAATTTTCTTCACTTAAGGCCTCTTTCAAAGCTTCCATTGCGTTAATTTCTCCATGTACCAGGAATACCTTTTTAACTTGCCCAGGATTTTGTTGTTTAACGAAATTGACTAAATCTGTATGGTCTCCATGCCCGCTGAAAAGATCGGTTTGTTTAATAGTTGCAAATACTGATAGTTCACGGTGTCTTAGATTAATAACAGGGTCACCACGCAATAGCCGATGACCTAGTGTTCCTTTGGCGCAATAACCAATAAAAAGTATTGTGCAGTAATAATTTGAAATATTGTAATATAAATGATCCTGAATACGACCTCCTTCGAGCATGCCGGCAGAAGAAATAATAATACATGGTTCATAATAATTGGATATGGCCTTGCTGGCATTCATATCCTGAATATAGTCGAGGTTTTCAAATTCAAACTCATCCCCAAGCTGATTATAAAAATCCTGTGCCTCATCATTTAGCAATGCATGATGTTTTCTGAAAATATCGGTGGCATAACCGGCAAGCGGACTGTCTACAAATACCTTTATTCGTGGAAGGAGCCCTTTACTAAATATTCTGTTTAAGGAATATACCAGAGCCTGGGTTCTTCCAACACTGAAAGCTGGTATAATTAGTCTTCCGGAGGATTTAATACAAGCTTCATTAACGGTTTCTGTCAATAATTCTTCGACCGTTTGTGTAGATTTATGATTACGCCCCCCGTATGTTGATTCACAAACCAGATAATCCACTTCCGGAAGGGATTCCGGGTCTTGTAAAACCGGATAATTCTTTCTGCCGATATCACCGCTAAAAGCAATGGTTTTCGTATTCCCATGCTCTTCAATACTTAATACAGCTGCCGCAGCACCTAAAAGATGGCCAACCGGAATAAAAGTGAGACTTATTTGCCCATTGATTCGAAAGGATTTATTAAATCCAATAGTCACAAAACGATCCACAGTCTCCATTACATGTTTCTGAAGATAAAGGGGCTTTGGCCCTTCAGAAAACCCACGTTTCCCTCTGCGTTTTTTTCGCTGTTTACTCAGAAAAATATTTACCGAATCTAACAAGAGTAACTCCGTGAGGTCGGCAGTAGCTGGTGTACATAAAATTTGTCCCTCAAAGCCAAAACGGATCAGGGTTGGCAAATTGCCGGAATGATCAATATGTGCATGAGTGAGAATAACAAGATCAATATCAGTAGGAGAGAATGGGAAAGCCTCATTCTCCTCAAGCCAGGTATCCTTTTCATAATCCAAACCGCAATCTACAAGAATATTATAGTTGTTTGTTTGAAGCAGATGCATACTTCCCGTTACCTGCCGGGCAGCACCCCATATAGTTAATTTCATAAATGTCTAAAAGGCTCGCTCTTTAAAAATAGATTGCAGATTAAATATCAATTTTTTCTTCGGGTTCATGAATCTCAAGTTGCAACTGACTAAGGTAACGATATAGTCCCCCTTCATTTTTCATCAATTCAGAATGCTTTCCACTCTCAATAACTTTGCCCTTCTCCAGAACTATAATTTTATCAGCTTCGCGAATAGTTGAAAGCCTGTGAGCAATTATAATCGAAGTTCGATTCTTCATTAATTCTTCAAGGGCTTCCTGTACCAGACGTTCAGATTCTGAATCAAGTGATGAAGTAGCTTCATCCAGTATTAATAATACCGGATCTTTTAATAGGGCACGTGCTATTGCTATTCGCTGACGTTGTCCGCCAGAAAGTTTAACCCCTCGTTCACCAACTAGTGTATCGTATCTTTCAGGAAATCCGCTAATAAATTCATGCGCATTTGCACGCCTTGCAGCCATCAGTATATCTTCTTCACTCGCATTTAATCGGCCATAAGCAATGTTTTCACGAATGGTACCACCAAATAATAAGACATCCTGAGGAACAATTGCAACCTGATTCCGAATATCAGTCAGCGAAAATTCAGTCGATGGAATACCATCAAACAATAATGAACCCGATTGAGTTTCATAAAAACGCAGGATTAAGCCTGCAATAGTAGATTTTCCTGCACCGCTGGGCCCAATGATGGCTACTTTTTCTCCTTTTTTTGCTTCAAATGATACTCCGTTTAAAACGGTAATTTCTTTCCTGGAAGGATAGGAGAATACAACATTTTGAAAATCCAGATTTCCATGTATCCTTTGATGAATAGCATTTTTCTCCTGATCCATTGAAATAGGTTCATTCTCTTCGGCAAGTATTTCCAAAACCCGCTCACTTGCTCCAAAGGCCTTTTGCATTGTAGCATACAATTCTGGGAAACTTCCCATCGCTGCTCCTACAAAAGTTGAAAGCAAGATAAAGGTAAACATACTTGCGATGCTGATTTCACCAGTCTGAACCAGGTGAGACCCATACCAAACCACTGAAACAATGGTCCCAAACAGACAAAAAACTATAAATGAAGCAAATATACCCCTGAATTTTGCCCCACGCATAGCGATCTTAACAACCTCTCGTACACTTTTATTATATCTGCCTACTTCAAAGGATTCATTTACAAATGCCTTTACATTAGAAATACCCTGTAGTGTTTCTTCGACGATAGTATTTGACTCAGCCAGTTTATCCTGCGCCTGCCTCGAAATTTTCCTGATAAACTTCCCAAAGGTAACTGCAATTACTACCAGGATTGGGAGTACCGCTAAAAGCATAAGCGTCAGTTTACCGGAAACCAGAATCAGAAAAGTAATTCCGCCGATAAAAATGATAATTTGCCTGATCATTTCAGCCAGAGTGGTAGTTATAGCGTCTTGTATTTGAGAAAGATCAGATGAAAGGCGACTATTCAACTCTCCAACTCGCCTCTGAGAGAAAAAATTCATGGGTAGCGTGATGAGCCTATGATAGGTATCCCGGCGAATATCCGCAAGACCTTTTTCTGCCACTTCAACAAACCAATTGATCCTGAAATATGAAAAGATCGCCTGAATAAACAATACTGCCAATAGGGTAAGGGCTACTGTGTTAATATCAGTTGGGAAAACATCCAGAATCTCATTTGGAACCATCTTTCCGCCCTGTTCTGCCTGGGCACCGGTGCCAATCAATCTTCCCATTAATAGTGGAAACAAAAATGAACTGGCACTCGAAAGTATCAGACATGCTAATCCGAGAAAAAATTTTGTTCGATAAGGTTTGAGATAACTTAATAATCTCATTACCTGCTTAATACTTTCTTTGTTGATTTTTGCCTTGGGGAGTTCTTCAGCCTGAGCGTTTCCGCTGTTTAATCGAGCACGTGCCATCTTTTCGTAGTAGTAATTCCTCCTTAAAGAGGATTCGCAAAATTAGCTTTATTTAAGCATTATTTTTGCCGTGCATATCAATCTTAGGTAATTTTTTCAGTTTGAATATATACCATATTGACACAAATAGTGAGATAATAAGTATTAGCAAATAAATAGTTTGCTTTTCATAATCGGCAATATTTTTCTCTGCCTCGGCCCTTAATTTTTCATTTTCATGTTGAAGACCTGTAATTGTGGTTTGAAATCTATCAATGCGTCCCTCAACTGTTTCTGCCCTTGTCTCAACCTGTTGCTTTTCAAAATCCTTATAGTCAAGGAGTATCTTGAGTTCAGAAAAAATATCGTTGTCTGTCAATACTATTTGCCGAAGGATGTCATTTGAAAACTGCATATCCTTCTTGGTTTTTAACCCGAATATTCCGCTTCGTTTTCCCAGACTGCTTTCATATTGCCCAAATCTGCTGCTTCGCTCGTCAAGAAGTTGATTAATTTTTTTTCGTTGTGTTTCATACGCTGAACTATCACTCTGAGCTGAAACCGGAGTAATTCCGAAAGTCAGAATAATTGTGATGAACCAAATAAGCTTCATAATGATTAATATTAACTGGAAATCAAACTCCAGGCTTCTGCTTTTTCAGAAAACAGAGGTTTTACTTTAGACCAGGTGTTCTTAAACAAATAGGATTGTCTGTATGCATTCAGATCCTCCTCACTATTCCAGAAACTCAACGTGAAAAATACACATTCATTATTCAGATCCCTCATTAAATCAACCCGATTACATCCCTCAAACGCACGTATTAGCTTTTGGGAAGCATAGAAAATCTCTTTAAAACCCTGTACGCTTTCAGGCTTAAAAGTCATTTTAACTACTCTGGTAATCATGATTTGAATTCGATTCTGACAATATCATTCAGATTCAGCCCTAGCAAGCCGCTGGCATTTCCCTTGTTGATAGCTATTTCAAGATGGTTACTTATCCCAAAAAGACAAAGCTTTTCACCTTCCGGAACTTCGTTATAGTGCCAGCTTAGTTGAGTGATTGACTCATTTCTTTTAAAATAAAGCGTAAAACCACGATTCTGTTGAACCCTGGTAAATACTTCCTTAGTGATATTGGTAATAATATTTTGAAAAGAGTCGATATAAATCACACTTCCCCGAATGATATCCCTTTCGATTACGGGTTGGAGCGTCATCTTTTCTTCTACACCTGATACCGGGATTCCAATATCCTGCAATTTGCCGCCTTTTGCCAGGTGACTTGCCGCTTTTGGAAAAATATCAGAAAGTGGAAAATGCAGGTACTTTAGATCCTGCATAATATTTAGTTCCACAATTTCTGAAGGCTCCTCATCGAACAGTAATGAAAAAATACCATTGTCAGAACCTACAAAATAATGATCCCGATACTTTAAAGCAAGATATTTTGTCTTTTCGTTAAATACCGAATCTATACCAATCAGGTGTACTGTTCCCTTTGGAAAATAGTGAAATGAATTCTTTAATATGAACGCAGCCTGAGGAATATTAAAGGCTGAAATGTCATGACTGATATCCACAATATTGGCTGTCGCAAACTGGCTAAGTATACTTCCTTTAAGAGCAGCCTGATAAAAATCTTTATACCCTAAATCGGTAGTTAAAGTAATTATTGCCATTTAAAATGTGAATATTTATTGTTATTCTTGCGATAGATAATAACGGTACAAATATTGAATTTTAATCTCAAATAATCACTCTCTGTACTAAAAATAAGCACAACTTGAACGAACTGAATCTGAGCATCGAAAATATTGACCCTGTTGTTATATGGGGAGCAAATAATGAATATTTTGAAATATTCAAAAAGCATTTCCCTAAAATAAAAATTGTAGCAAGAGGCAATGAGGTCAAAGTACTTGGTGACGACAGGGAGTTGAATCTTTTTTCACAAAAGTTCCAGGAGATAATTAATCATGTTGATAAATTCCAAACCCTTACTGTGAGCAATCTTGAACAGCTTTTAGGAACCAGTATTCAGGTCATTTCAGATTCAGAGAATGCAGCAGCAAAAAGCGGTGCTGGTGCTGAGGCTATTGTCTTTGGTCCGAATGGCATTGTGGTTAAAGCAAGAACTGCTAATCAGCGTAAGATGGTTGGTAGTATCAATAAAAATGACATCATTTTTGCAATCGGACCAGCTGGAACCGGGAAAACATATACTGCAGTTGCATTAGCTGTTAGAGCACTTAAAAACAAGGAGATAAAGCGTATTATATTAACAAGACCTGCAGTTGAAGCAGGGGAGAACCTTGGTTTTCTTCCCGGAGACCTAAAGGAAAAAATTGATCCTTATCTGCGTCCGCTTTATGATGCACTTGACGATATGATTCCTGCCGATAAACTAAAAGTTTTTCTCGAAAACAGGACTATTGAGATCGCCCCTCTCGCATTTATGCGCGGTCGGACACTGGATAATTGCTTTGTGATTCTGGATGAAGCTCAAAATGCAACTGATCTTCAATTAAAAATGTTCTTGACCCGTATGGGCCCAACTGCCAAATTCATAGTCACAGGTGACGTAACTCAGATTGATTTACCCAGAAAACAGCAATCTGGTCTTAATACAGCATTGAGGATTCTTGGAGAGATCAAGGGTATAGAAATTATTTATCTTAACGGAGATGATGTGGTAAGGCATAAACTTGTTAAAAACATTCTGAGAGCCTACGGAGATATCCAATAATAATTTTCCTGGCTTAGTTCTATTTTCAGACCTTTACAATCAAATCAAATCAAATAAGCTACCTAAATGAGTGCTATCAAAGAAACACACTTTAATTTGCCTGGTCAAAGCAAATTTTATAAAGGAAAAGTCCGTGATGTTTATACAATCGAAGATAAGTTCCTGGTAATGGTTGTTACCGACAGGATTTCAGCATTCGATGTAGTACTTCCTGAACCTATTCCTTTTAAAGGCCAGGTTCTAAATCAAATTGCAGCTAAATTCCTGACTGCTACTCAGGATATTGTTCCCAACTGGGTGCTTGATGTACCCGATCCCAATGTAACAATTGGGAAAATATGTGATCCATTTAAAGTGGAAATGGTTATAAGAGGTTATCTTGCCGGGCATGCATGGCGTGAATACCAATCAGGTAAGCGTTCTGTTTGCGGGGTTAGTCTTCCGGAAGGACTTAAAGAAAATGATAAATTACCTGCACCAATTATTACGCCCACTACCAAAGCTTCAGTAGGACATGATGAAGATATTTCTAGAGAAGAAATTCTGAGTAGAAATATTGTATCTGAGGAGGACTATATTCAACTTGAAAAATATACCCGTGCATTGTTCCAGAGAGGAACCGAAATGGCTTCAGACCAGGGATTAATACTCGTTGATACAAAATACGAATTTGGTAAGTCGGGTGGTAAAATTCATCTCATCGATGAAATCCATACTCCAGATTCTTCACGTTATTTTTATAGGGAAGGTTACGAAGAACGTCAGAAAAACAATGAACAGCAAAAGCAGTTATCAAAGGAGTTTGTGCGTAAATGGCTGATTGATAATGGTTTTCAAGGTAAAGAAGATCAATTAATCCCAAAAATGACACCTGAGTTTGTTAAATCTATCTCGGATAGATATATTGAACTATACGAACAAATTACCGGCGATAAATTCATTAAACACGATCATTCAAATGCGCTTAAAAGAGTTGAGAACAACATAATTGAAGCCATTAAGCGATTGAGTTAATTATTTATTGTAAATAGCTATTGTTTAATTAACTTTAAGATTATGAAATTCACTGTCGATAAACACGAAAAATACGTTTTAATCAAACTGAATGAGAATAAATTAAACAGTTTAATCTCACCTCAGCTTAAATCTGAGCTTATTCTAAGTAACACCGAAGGTCAGAGAAATATCATTCTGGATCTTTCAAATGTCAAATACTCAGATTCTTCCGGTTTGAGCAGTTTGCTGGTTGGACATAGAATTTGTAAAAACTCAGATGGTATTTTTATTCTGACAGGAATCAATGAAAATATTTCCAGATTAATTGCTATTTCTCAGCTTGAGAATATTCTGAATATCGTTGGATCTGTAGATGAAGGTATTGATCTTATTTTTATGGAGGAGATTGAAAAGGAATTAAAAAGGAACTGAAAGAATACGATCAATAAAACTGCTCATGAAATTTGAAGTCACTATTTTGGGCAGCAGTTCTTCCACACCGATATTCAATCGGAATCCATCAGCCCAATTATTAAATGTTAATGAGAAGTATATTCTCATTGATTGCGGAGAAGCCACACAAAATCAATTACTAAACTTCGGTCTTAAGGCAAATAGAATAGACCAGATTTTTATCAGCCATTTACATGGTGACCATTACCTTGGCCTGGTGGGTCTTTTGTCGTCCCTGCATTTAAACGGGCGTACTAAGCCAATGGATATTTTTGGACCTGCTGAATTAAAGGAAATCATTGATCTGCAATTCAAACATTCTCAGACAACACTCAGATATCCAATAAACTTCAAGCCAACCGCCGATAATAATAGATACAGAATATTTGAAAGTTATGATGTAGTAGTAGACAGCTTTCCATTAGATCATCGGATACCATGTACCGGATTTTTATTTACTGAAAAGCAAAGGCTAAGAAAAATGATCAAATCAAAGATCGAGGATCTGTCGATACCCTCAGATATGATAGCACTGATTAAAAAAGGCCAAAATTTTACTGACAAGAAGGGTAAAGTACATTCAGCAGAAGAATTAACTACTGAAGCTGATCAGCCTAAAACCTATGCTTATTGCTCTGATACAATTTGCAGCTGGAAATATTTGGAATATATTTCCAATGTAGATATGCTATATCACGAAGCAACTTTTATGAATGATATGCTAGAGAGGGCAGAGGAAACATTTCATACAACGGCACTTCAGGCCGGTAAAATTGCGTTAAAAGCAAATGTAAAAAAACTTCTTGTCGGTCATTTTTCAGCACGTTATCGCGAACTGGAACCTATACTGGAAGAAGCTAAAAGCGTATTTCCTGAAACTTTACTCGCAGTTGAAGGACAAACCTTTCAAATTTAATTTCTATTTAATCTTTCTTTCCTCCGAAAACTGAAAAACTCACATAGCGTTTCGGGTTTGCTTTCAGGTCGATCATTAATTTATCCAGATTTGCAGCGGCATTGTTCAGATTATTATACATCCGCTCATCATTGATTAACTGACCTAATGTACCGTTTCCTGAATTTACTTTATTTATAACTGTCTGAAGATCAGCAACTGCTTTATTTGCTTCAGTGATAGTTTGGGCGAAATTAGCCTTGGCAACATCATCTGAAATCCTTTCAAAATTAGTAACAATTTTAGTAATGCTTTCGTTGTTGCTCTTGAAGTTGGAAGAAATAGATTCAAGATTAGTCATAATGCCGGATATTTTCGAACTCTGATTGGTTACCAGACCATCTACCGTACGTGTGGTTTTCTCTAATGTTTCCAGTGTCCTGGCGATACTTGCAAAACTCCGGTCAAAATTCCTTTGAAATTCCGGATTTAGAGTATTGTTAACTGAAGTTAATACCGAATCCATTCTGGCAATGATCTGTTCAGCTTTTTTCTGTACTGGTTCAACCTGATCCATTAAATCCCTTTTGACATTGGCGTTTAGCGTATCTCCATCTGCGGCAAAATCACTACCGCTCCCAAGTTCAAAAACAATTACTTTTCCTCCAAGAAGATCAGTACTCTCTAATTTCGCTATAGTATTTTTTGGGATTGCGTATTCCGGGTTGACTTTAAATTGAACTAGTATTCTCCCGTCAGGCTGCAGCGTCAAATTTGAAACCCGACCAATCTGGTATCCATTTACCAACACAGGCTTTGATACTGTCAAACCGTCAACACGGGTGTAAATGGCATAAAATTCATTCTCACGTGAAAATACATCATTGCCTTTCAGGAAGCTATAACCTACAATTAATACGGTTATGGCTACCGCTGCCAATACACCTACTTTGGTTTCGTTTGTAATTTTCATTAATCTTTTATTGTTTTATCCGGCTCAAATCTTACCAGGATATGTAATAATATTCAGATGACCATCATTTGAATGTACCTGATTTCAAAATATCGATTATTCAAGCTCAGCTTGTTTTTTATACGTCTGAATTGCTTTCAATAAGTTTGCAACAATTTCATTTTGTCCTAATTCAGAATTTATGTATTCTTCCTCCTCAGGATTTGAAACAAAACCAATTTCTGTTAGAACTGCCGGCATTCCAGCCTTGGCCAATACAGCCAGACTTTGCTCCTTAACCCCCCTGTCAATTCTACCACTCAGAATATACTCATCCTGCATAAAAGATGCCAATTTTATACTTTGCTCTCTGAAAGCATTTTTCATCAAAGATAATAGAATTATACTTTCCGGATCTTTCGGGTCATAACCTTCATAATTGTCCTTATAATCTTTCTCGAGAAGAATGGATTCATTTTCACGCATAACAACATCCTGCTCATCCAGACGGCCAAACCCTGAAACAAAAGTTTCTACACCCTTTGTAGATGTACTTTGCACTGTCTTATAAATAGGAATACGGCGACCACGGCTGTCCTTACGGTATCCGCTGATCACTTTTTTTATTGGCATTGAGTTACAGTGAATAGAAATGAACAAATCTGCTTTGTTTCGATTTGCTATACCGATTCGTTCATAAAGAGGAACAAAAACATCGGTAGTACGCGTATATATTACTTTAACGTCTTTTATATTGTCTTCAATTGCTTTACCCAAACGAAGTGCTACCTGAAGGGCAACATCTTTTTCCCTGGAAAAAAGACCTTTAGTTGCACCGTCATGGCCACCATGCCCGGCATCAACAACAATAGTCTTTATCCGATATGGAGTATCACTTACAGAATTAGCAGAAGTAAATTGACCTGAGGAAATAAGGACTGCCAGTAAAACGTTAATGAATCTTATCAATGCTATATTTTTGATTAATTTTGAGCGCATATTATTATCTATCATTGCAAAAATAGTATTCATCACCGAATTTGAAATTTATTAGATCCATTTTTATATATTTTTTTGCAGCCATACTGTTTGCTGTATGCATTAATAGGTCGGTATACGCTCAGCAAACTGTTCTGCGACCTGATAACGCTTCACCCGATACAACATTGCGCGCTGTAGGCTTAAAAACAGATACTGTAACAAAAAAAATAAAGAATTCAGGTTCATTAACATCTAAAGTAACCTATAGTGCAGTAGATTCAACAAACTTCGATCTGATCAACAATATAGTCTTTTTGTATGGGAAAGCCCGCGTTAAGTATGAAGATTTCGAAATAGAAGCAGACTATATCCGCCTTGATCAGAAGAATAACAGCATTTTTGCCAAAGGAAGGACTAATCCCGTTAACAAAAGATATATCGGAAAACCATTGGTTATGCAGGGTGCTGAACCACCATTAAGCACTGATTCTCTGTTTTTTAATTATAAAACCAAAAAAGGTAAGTCTTACGGAGTTTTTACAGATGTTGAAGGTGGCTTTCTACAGGCACAGCAGTTTAAAAAGAATCAATATGACGAAGGTTTTTTCAGGAGAGGCATTTACAGTACCTGTAATTTACCACATCCGCATTTTGGAATTCACATAAGCAGAGGCATTGCAACTGATAAACAGATCATAACCGGTCCGGCTTACCTTGTGATTGAGGATGTACCTTTGCCTCTTGGTGTCCCATTTGGCTTTTTTCCAAAGCCAAATAAAAGATCCGGTGGTTTACTCTTTCCAACTTTCGGAGAAGATACCCGGGGCTTTTTTATGCGTGATCTGGGCTATTATCTTGGCTTAAACGACTATTGGGACCTTTCTACAAGAGGCACTCTATATTCAAAGGGGTCATATGAATTGGGAACTGCTGCTCGATATCGCAAAAATTACAAGTATGATGGAGGATTAAATTTCAGGTTTGCATCTACAAAAAATGGGGTTGAAGGTACTCCATCCTATAAAACACCGAATAAGGATTTTAATTTAACCTGGAGTCATTCTCAAAGCCCATTGGCAAATCCCGGTACTACCTTCAGTGCATCGGTAAATGCAGGAACAGGATCTTATTTCCAGAATACCGGTGCGGCGGGTACCTATAACCCTACAGAGATTGCAAGAAACACACTTTCATCAAGTATAAGTTACGGTAAGGTATTCGCAAATGGTTTGTTTAACTTTTCTTCCAGTCTTTCACATTCACAGGATATACAACAGCAGACTGTATTTCTTGATTTGCCCCGTTTTAGTTTAAATATGACGACACTAAATCCTTTTGATTCAAAAGACAGGGCCGGAGAACAGAAATGGTATCAGAGGTTAAGCGTTGGGTACAGTATGCAGGGAAGCAACTCAATCAATACCAAAGAATACGACCTGTTTAAAAAGGAATCATTAAAAGACTTCAGAAATGGGATACAACATGATATTCCGATTAGTTTATCCCTGAATATTCTGAAGTACTTTCAATTTAATTCCGGAATGCAGTACAGTGAGAAATGGTACTTACAAACCATAAGGAAAAGACTTGACCCGGTTGCCTCAGGTTTTGCACCGGCTACTGATACAATTCAAGGCTTCAGCAGAGTGTACGATTATAATTTAAATACCGGATTAGCTACTAAACTATATGGCAAATTCAATTTTAAAAAGGGAAATTTAATGGCATTGAGGCATGTTATGACTCCTTCAGTCAATTTTAACTACCGCCCCGATTTCGGTGCCGATCGTTATGGATATTTTCGTAATCTTCAGGGAGATACTTCAAGAATAAAAACCAGATATTCAATTTATGATAATGCTGTTTTTGGTTCTCCTTCTGCAGGAAAGGTAGCCGGAATCGGATTCAGTTTTGACAATAATATCGAGGCGAAGGTTAGGTCTACGGCAGACTCAACCAAGAATTCTGTCAATATTCCGATCCTGCAGAGCTTAACCTTTTCAGGTAATTATAATTTTGCTGCCGAAAACTTCAAATTATCGACCATTGGTTTTTCAGGAAGAACGGCCTTTTTCAAAGAAAAGATTGGGATTAATTTCTATGGAACACTAGATCCATATGCAATCGACAAGGATGGTTACAGAATCGATGCATTCGCACTAAAATCCGGAAAACTGGCAAGATTAACCAATTTTGGATTATCAACTGATTTCAGTTTTAACTCGAATGCAGCCAAGAACAGGAATGAAAATTTAAATCAGATAGACAAATCAAAGCAAAATTTGTCTAATGAACAACAGGAAGAGTTGAATGCAATTAGCAGGGATCCCAATGCATTTGTTGATTTTAAAATACCCTGGAATGTCAGCGCAGCTTATAGCTTTAATTATTCAGTTAATGGGCTCCAATCAAGCATATCGAATACACTTAATGTCTTCGGCGATTTTAATGTAACACCGAAATGGAAGGTTCAATATACCTCCGGTTACGATTTTCAGGCAAATAAACTTAGTTTAACCCAATTTTCTATTTATCGTGACCTTCATTGCTGGGATCTTTCATTCAGATGGTCACCAATTGGAACCTACAAATTCTATAGTGTCGATTTGAGAGTTAAAGCCTCGATCCTTCAGGATCTTAAACTCAGCAAACGCCGGGATGCCTACAACAACTTTTAATATGAGAGCAGAAATAATAACAATTGGGGACGAGATTCTGATCGGACAGATAGTTGATACAAACTCTGCCTGGATGGCTCAAAAACTCAATCTGGCTGGTATACGGGTTAAACAGATTTCATCTGTTTCAGACGACCGTATGCATATTCTGGATGCTTTAAATGAGGCTAAGGGTAGGGCAGACCTTATTCTGATTACCGGCGGACTGGGACCTACAAAAGATGACATCACCAAAAACACGCTTGCAGAATACTTCAAAACTGGATTTCGTTTGGATCAGGATGCATTAGAAAACGTAAAACGAATCTTCTCAAAATATAAAGCTCCTTTGCTTGAAACGAATATTAAGCAAGCTGAAGTCCTCGAAAACTGCATTACCCTGCTTAATTTAAATGGTACAGCACCTGGAATGTGGATAGAGAATGAAGATAAAGTATATGTTTCAATGCCGGGAGTTCCATTCGAAATGATGTACATGATGGAAGAACAGGTAATTCCAAAAATCAAGAAAGCATTCAATTTACCGGTAATTCTTCATCATACGATTCTAACCGCGGGGATAGGTGAATCTATCCTTGCAGAGAAGATTGAATCTGTTGAAGACTCACTTCCTGAGCATATTAAACTGGCTTATTTGCCTAAACTGGGTACTGTCCGGATCCGATTAAGCGGAAGCGGAAAGGATGAAGACCAATTAAATAGAGAAATTAATATTTACGCCAAAAAGATTCTTGATCTGGTATCTGAATTTGTAATGGCAGAAAATGATACCCCGATTGAAAAAGTAATTATGGATTTTATGGAGTCCAAAAATCTGACTTTATCACTAGCAGAAAGCTGTACAGGTGGGTATATTTCCCATCAATTCACGCAACATCCAGGCAGTAGTAAGGTATTCTTAGGAGGGGCTGTTTCCTATTCTAATTCATTAAAAATTAGCATGTTGGGGGTTTCAGAGGAGACACTGAGAAATTATGGAGCTGTAAGTGAGGAAACAGTAAAAGAAATGGCTGAAGGTGCACGCTCAGCCTTTCATTCTGATTATTCAATAGCAGTAAGTGGAATTGCCGGTCCGGATGGAGGAACTGAAGAAAAACCCGTTGGAACAATTTGGATCGCCATAACAGGTAAATCGAAGACGATTACCAGAAAATACAATTTTGGCAATAAAAGAATCCAGAATATTGAGAGATCAGCAACTACAGCCCTCATATTACTTTATAAATTAATGAAAGAGGAACAGGTTTATTGAAAAAGTTTAATTTTGCATTTAAATAACCAATTCTCCAAAATACTCTAATATGGCTTTATACGAATTAGTACTTCCAAAAATGGGGGAGAGTGTTGCCGAAGCTACGATCATAAAATGGGTTAAACAGCCTGGCGACCAGATAGATATTGATGAATCTGTATTAGAAATTGCTACTGATAAGGTCGATTCAGAAGTCCCATCTCCGGTATCAGGAAAACTTCTCAAAATATTTTTTAAGGAAGATGACATAGTTCAGGTTGGTGCGGTAATCGCAACAATCGAAACTGAGGCTATTGCAAAACAGGCAGAAAATCCTCCATCAGAGCAAGTATTTACTCCTGTATTACCACTGGAGGTCGAAGAGTACGTTCAAAGAGATGGAATTCCGGATTTAGCGGCTGCCAATCAAGAGGAAAGTATAAAACCAGTCGATTTCAGTAATTCAAGCCGCTTTTATTCTCCGCTGGTGAAAAGCATGGCGGCAGAAGAAGGTATTAGTACTGCCGATTTAGATAAAATTATTGGAACGGGTTCTGAAGGCCGGGTTACCAAGAAAGATATTATCGATTTTATAAATTCAGGCAAAACTGTTCAAACTGAAGTAGCAAGTAAGGAATTACCATTATCTGTTCCTTCACCTGAACCGGTTCAAGAAAGGAAAACTCCTTCAGTTTCTGTTTCAGGTGGGGATGAGATCATAGAAATGGATCGTATGCGCAAGTTGATTGCGGATCATATGGTTATGAGTAAACAGACCTCTGCCCATGTTACCTCATTTGTTGAGGCTGATGTTACAAATCTTGTACAATGGCGTGATCGTATAAAAAATTCATTTGAGAAACGTGAAGGAGAGAAGATTACTTTTACCCCAATTTTTATTGAAGCTGTTGCGAAAGCGATAAAAGATCTTCCGATGATCAATATTTCTGTTAGCGGAACTCAGATTATCAAAAAACGTGATATCAATATTGGAATGGCTGCTGCACTTCCAAGTGGCAATCTGATTGTACCCGTTATAAAAAATGCTGATCAGCTTAATCTTTACGGATTAACAAAAGCAGTGAATGATCTGGCAAGCCGGGCCCGTCTTTCAAAATTAAAACCGGATGAAACACAAGGCGGAACATTCACTATGACCAATTTGGGAACCTTTGGCAATATTATGGGCACACCAATTATCAATCAGCCGCAGGTTGCTGTGTTGGCTGTGGGTGCTATTAAAAAGAAACCTGCTGTAATTGAGACTGAGTTTGGTGATGTGATTGCAATCAGACATATGATGTTTCTTTCACTTTCATACGATCACCGTGTTGTAGATGGTTCCCTTGGAGGTTCATTCGTTCGCAGAGTTGCTGATTATCTTGAATCATGGGATGTAAATCGTGAATTATAAATGCTTGAGGTTCATTTAATTTAATTCAGAAGATTAATATATTGCTGCATGAAAAAGAAAATAGTTTATATACTGGCATTTGTATTATTGTTGACAAATGTAAGTTCTGCGTTTTCGCAGCAAAAATTACCATTTCAAGCACAAATTGAGGCTTTCCTAAAACAGGATAGTTTGGAATTTCCTCCGAAAAATGCAATTCTTTTAGTTGGAAGCTCCTCTTTTACAAACTGGAAAGATGTACAGGAATATTTCCCGGAACACAAAATTATAAATCGTGGATTTGGTGGATCCAGTCTGCCTGATGTAATTCGTTATGCTCCAAACATTATTTATCCCTACAAACCAGCCCAGATATTGATTTATTGTGGTGAAAATGACTTCCCATCCGGATCAAATACAACTGCTGACACTATTTTCAATCGTTTTACCCGCTTGCATGGTATGATCAGATCAGCGCTTCCAAAAACCGAGATCATCTATATCTCAATGAAGCCCAGTATATCAAGGTTAAACTACCTTCCTGAAATGCGTCGTGCGAATGAAATGATTAGAAAATTCCAAAAGAAACATTCAAAATCGGGATTTATAGATGTTTATTCAAAAATGATACTAGCCGACGCAACCCCAATGCCGGACATTTTTCTCAAAGATCAGCTTCATATGAATAAGAATGGATATCTGATTTGGCAAAAGGCTATAAAACCATATCTTAAGAAATAAAAAGATCCTCCATATTGGAGGACCTTTTTATTATAGAATCTAAATCAATTAAGCTTTTTCAAGCCTTAATCGCTTCAATTCCTCAAATTTCTCCGTTAATGCACCTGCCTGAGCTAAAAAAGCTCCATCATTGAGTATATCTTGTTTCTTTGCTATTAATTCACTGATTTTTACGCCACCAAGCACATAGCTAAGTTCAATACTTTTGTGCTGTTCTGCTATAAACTCAAAATGAATATCATTGATCAGGCTCTCATGATTATAACGGATATAAACTGGTATGATATGGTCATTCTGAAGTTTTAATTTCTTATCATGATGATATTTCTTATACTCATAACGGTAATCATATCGCAAGGCTGCAACGTCTGATAGAACGGCAGATCCGGTTGGATGGCCTCCGGCACCTTTTCCGTAAAATAATTGCTGATCTGCAAATGCAGCTTTTACAGACACTGCATTGTATTCATTCTCAACATTATAAAGAAAATCACTTTTAGGAACTAGCTTAGGGATAACATATAATGCAAGCTCCTTATCGTCAAGTTTTTTCGCAGTTGGAACAAGTTTGATTTTTAACTGATGCTCACGGGCAAAATGGAGATCTGCAGCTGAAAAATTCTGGATTCCAATATTTAATACTTGTTCAGGCTTCACAAAAACCCCATAAGCATGGGCTGCGGCAATAACAAGCTTGTACTTTGGATCATACCCTCCAACATCAAGTATCGGATCTTTTTCAGCAAAACCTAGTTCCTGAGCCTGTTTTAGAGCCTCTGCATATTCCAGCCCCTCATTTGCAATCTTAGAAAGAATAAAATTCGAAGATCCGTTAAAAATACCACTGATGGAGTGAAGTAATTCATTATCGTAATACTCCTCAAGATTCCTTATGATTGGAATACTTCCGCAAACAGCGCCTTCATATAATAATGATGTATTGTATTTCTCCTGCAGATTCACTAACTCATCCAAATGCTCAGCAATCATTTTCTTATTCGCAGAAACTACATTTTTTCCACTTTTTAATGCTCTGGTAACGATTTCATAAGCTGCATCAGCATCATTGATTAATTCTATAACCGTATTAATGTTGGGATCATTTAGAATATCATCCGGGTTGGTCGTAAATAAATGCTCAGATAGAATCCGTTCCTTTTCTGGATTTTTGATTGCAATTTTTTTGATTTCAATATTGAGATCCTTGGTACTTATAATATCGTGTAAACCCTGGCCAACTACGCCAAAGCCAAATAATCCGATGGTCAATCTTTTACTCATTTTTAATTATGCTATTTTATGCAGACTTATTACGCTGTTATCAGAATCTGCGGATCTGAAAAAATTTCCTATTTCCTGTGTTAAAATTTCGGTTTCCACTAAAAATCCATCATGACCGTAAAATGAATTTAATTCAGTAAAACGGGCATTTGGAATATGATTTGCAAGAAACTGTTGTTCTTCTATTGGGAAAAGCACATCGTTTTTAATGCCTATAACTAATGTTTTTGCCTGAATTAACTTTAATGCGCCTTCTACCGAATTCCTTTTACGACCAACATGATGACTATCCATTGCCTTAGTCAGATACCAATAACTGTAGGCGTTGAAACGGTTTACCAGTTTCTCTCCCTGATAGTTCTGATAGGAGGATGCCTTAAAATCACTGAGTTTATCAGGATTTACTTCCATCTGGGTTGTTGCATAAGTCCCATAAGTACGGTATGACAATAAGGCAAAACTACGTGCTACTTTAAGTCCCATTTTACCACCATCCGGAGATTGTGCATAAAAGGTACGGTCGGCAGTAATTGCAAGCCGCTGACTTTCATTAAAAGCAATTCCCCAGGCTGAATGTTGTGCATTTGTAGCGATTAGAACCAGTTTTCTAATTCTTTGAGGCTCCAAAATAGCCCATTCCATTGCCTGCTGGCCACCTAATGAACCGCCAATTAATAATCCAATCTGAGGCAGACTCAGATGGTCAGCCAAAAGCTTATGTGCAGCTGCGAGATCACGAACTGTAAAATCAGGGAAAGAAAGAAAATAGGGTAGTCCGGTTGCACTGTTCAGGCTAAGAGGGCTTGTACTACCATAATGTGATCCAATTACATTCGCACAAACAATAAAGTGCTCCTTTGGATTAAACAGACAATTATCCCCAAAAAGTCCTTTCCACCAGTCAAAAACGTCAGAATTTGCAGTCAGAGCATGACAAACCCAAATCACATTATCCTTTTTAGCATTTAAAGCACCAAAAGTGTGATAAGCGATCTCAAGATCCTTTAACTTTTGGCCACTTTCGAGCAGAAAAGGCTTTTTGTGTTTATAAATAGCTTCTGTATTCATATTATATTGACCTCCCCAAGCCAGAACAGATCGGAGAGGTCTTTTTTATTCTTAATTAATAACCTGTTTATTATTTTATAGCTGCAAAAGCCTGTTCCAGATCAGCTTTGATATCATCAATATGCTCAATACCTACCGAAACCCTTAACGATGATGGTTTAACTCCTGCTGCCAATTGTTCGGCATCACTTAATTGCTGATGGGTAGTTGCACTAGGCTGAATGATCAATGTTTTAGTATCACCAACATTGGCCAGGTGACTGATCAGCTTCAGATTATCCACGAATTTAATGGCAGCTTCTTTTCCACCCTTAACTTCAAATGAAAGCACTGCACCAAAGCCATTCTTAAGATATTTTTTAGCTCTTTCATGTGTTGGGCTGCTTGCTAATCCGGGATATTCAACTTTATCAACCTGAGGATGGCTTTCTAACCATTTAGCCAGTTCCAGTGCATTATCAACATGGCGCTGAACACGAAGTGATAATGTTTCCAAACCCTGAAGTAGCAGGAATGAGTTAAATGGTGACTGTGATGGTCCGAAATCACGCAATCCTTCTACTCGTGCACGAATGATAAACTGAATGTTTCCAAAAGGACCACCAATTCCAAATACACTATTGAATACTAAGCCATGATAACCTTCAGATGGCTCAGTGAACTGCGGGAATTTACCATTACCCCAGTTATAATTTCCACCGTCGACAATTACACCACCAATACTTGTTCCGTGTCCGCCAATCCATTTTGTTGCTGATTGTACTACTACATGGGCACCATGCTCAAGTGGACGGAACAGGTATCCTGCTGCACCGAAAGTATTATCTACAATTAATGGAAGATCATGTTTCTTAGCAATCTCTGCGATCTTCTCAAAATCAGGAATGCTGAAACTTGGATTTCCGATCGTTTCAAGATAGATGGCTTTGGTTTTATCATTGATTAAAGAATCAATACTTTGTGAATCATCACCATTGGCAAAGCGGGCTTCAATTCCCAATCGTTTAAAAGCGACTTTGAACTGATTATATGAACCTCCATACAGGAATGAAGAACTTACAAAATTATCACCTGCCTGCAGGATATTATTCAATGCAATGAACTGAGCTGCCTGTCCGGAAGAAACAGCAAGCGCAGCAACACCACCCTCAAGTGCTGCTACCCGTTTTTCGAATACATCAGTGGTTGGATTCATCAAACGGGTATAAATATTTCCAAATTCTTTCAGCGCAAACAGATTTGCACCATGCTCTGAACTATTGAAAACGTAAGAAGTAGTCTGATAGATGGGTACGGCACGTGATCCTGTTGTTGGATCAACTTCCTGGCCTGCATGAATCTGTAGAGTTTCGAATTTTAAATTTTGAGCTGACATAATTATTAAATGTTAGGTTTAATTTTTAATTAAATTAAAATGTTGTAGAAGAGCAATCAAAATAGCTGAATTGTTGTTTTACCTAGTATAAGGCGTTTACCTTAGAAAAAGACTTAACAACAATAATCTAAATTCATACACATAGAACAATACGTTGATGATGCAGAATAATAAGGACTTTGAGATGGGATTGTAAGTTCCGCTTTCGGAAATACAGTAAGTGTAGATTGGTCTTTTTTCATTTTCAATATGAATTTATTTTTCCCTTTCGGGACAGGAATTGGCACCTTCCCCGAAACCGATCGGGGGGTTGTCAGTGGGTCATAGAGCCTGATCTCTCGCCACTTCTGTATAAATCAATAAAGTAAATTTATTGAAGACAGATTGGTATTGCTACCAAATATTATTTCAAATATAGCAGTATGAATATATTTAAACCAAATTAAATTTTTATTGTGTTTATAATTAATTGATTTTCAACTAATTAATTTTATTTTTTTATCCCAATGCCTGATTCAAATCCTGTATCAGATCCTCAGCATTCTCCAAACCAACAGAAACTCGAATAAGATTTTGAGGAGTTTTTGTATCAGGACCCTCAATGGATGCCCGGTGCTCTATCAGACTTTCAACACCGCCCAAACTGGTTGCCTGAGTGAAAATCTTTACTGAGTTCACAAATTTCCGGGCTTCGTCAGCGCCACCTTTTACCAGAAAAGATAACATTCCACCGTAATCACTCATTTGGTTTTTGGCGATATCATGACCCAGATGTGCTTTTAAACCCGGATAAAAGACCTTTTCAACCTGATTATGGGAATCCAAAAACGCTGCAACCTTTGCTGCATTTTGTGCATGTCCGCGCATACGATAAGGAAGCGTCTTAATTCCCCTGACAGTTAAATAGCAATCAAAAGGCGAGGGAACAGCCCCGGTTAATACCTGGACGTTCTTAATTTTCTTCCATAAATCATCATTATTTTTGCATGCCAAAACTCCGCCGATTACATCACTATGTCCCCCAAAATATTTAGTGGATGAATGCATAACCAAATCACAGCCTAAATCCAGTGGTTTCTGAAACACCGGAGTACTGAAAGTATTATCGCAAGCAACAAGAATACCCTTAGATTTAGCCAGTTCGCTTATCGCTTTGAGATCACTGATCTTTAAGAGTGGATTTGAAGGAGTTTCAACCCAAATCAGGCGGGTATTTTGTTTGATAGCATTCTTTATCGCATTAATATTGGCCAGATCAATAAAACTAACTTCTATAATTCCTTCAAAAACCTGTAATAATTGGTTTCTTAAGCCATGATACATATCATCAGGAGCAATGATATGTGCACCAGCACCTAATGCCTGAAAAACTGCAGATCCTGCCGCATTTCCGGATGAAAAGGCTGCTGCATCCTCAGCACCCTCAAGTTTAGCGACGACATTTTCAAGTGATTTCCTGTTAGGATTATCTATCCTTGAATAGATGAATCCTCCCGGATATCCGCCATCTTCACCCCGTTCAAAAGTAGACGATAGGGTAATAGGCTGAATAGCAGCCCCTGTATTTCCATCTATTTTATTACCGGCATGGATAGCTATGGTTTCAATCTTCATATTTTTTCAATAGTTGAATTTGTTTCTCAAATTTTGTTCAAGTTAATTAAAGAATAAAAATTGGACTCAATTTTTCACATTTAATTACAAAGGTGTGTATTTAATTGCCCTGGAAGAATAATAAGGATTTATTTCTAATGCTTTTACCTGCATATGATAATGAATCTATACATTTCCGTATTTTTGCACAAAGAAAATAATGAACACCGAATTAAACCTGAACCTGCTTTTACTGGACAAGAGTCTTTCTGCTGAATTGAGATCAATCGCAGAAAAAGTTAAGTTAGATGAACGGATTTCCTTTGATGAAGGTATTCTGCTTTATGAAAAAGGAGAATTGGGTTATTTGGGCGTTCTCGCCAATTATATCCGTCAAAAACGTCATGGCGATAAAACTTATTTTAACCGCAATTTCCATATAGAGCCCACAAACCTCTGTGTTTACGACTGTAAATTTTGTTCCTATTCTGTGCTGATTAAGGAAAGAGCACAAGGTTGGGAATATACAATGGAAGAGATGATGGAAATTGTTAGGAAATACGATTCTGAACCGGTCACTGAAGTTCACCTGGTTGGTGGAGTATTGCCTCAGTATGATCTTAAATTTTATTCAGAGCTCTTTACAGCAATACATAAACATCGTCCAGGACTCCATGTCAAGGCTTTAACCCCGGTTGAATACCATTATATCTTTAAGAAAGCGAAGATTGATTATGCTACCGGAATGAAATTAATGAAGGAAGCTGGCCTGGATTCTATTCCAGGTGGTGGTGCCGAAATATTTCACCCCGAGATCAGAGAACAGATTGCTAAAGATAAGTGTACCGGTGAACAATGGTTGCAAATCCATGAGGAGTGGCATAAATTAGCGATGCGCTCTAATGCTACGATGCTTTACGGACATATTGAGGAATTTAAACATCGTGTTGACCATTTGGAGCAGTTACGCTCATTACAGGATAAGACTGGTGGATTTCAAACTTTTATACCTTTGAAATTCCGAAATCAGGATAACCAAATGTCCCATGTTGCTGAGGTTTCAGTTATTGAAGATCTTAGGAATTATGCAATCTCGCGCATTTACCTTGATAACTTTGATCACGTTAAAGCTTATTGGGCAATGATCGGTCGTAGTACCGCTCAGTTATCCTTAAATTTTGGTGTAGATGATATTGATGGCACCCTGGATGATACTACAAAGATTTATTCTATGGCAGGTGCTGAAGAGCAAAATCCTACTATGAGCACCCAGGAATTGGTTGAACTGATCAAACAGGTTGGCAGGCATCCGATTGAGCGTGATACACTTTATAATGTGATCACTGATTATAAAGATTATCAGTTCCCGGAAGATGACAAACCTAAATTTTATAAGTTACCCGTTTTGAATTGAAGAAAACAATCTACATTATCCGACATGGTGAAACAGACCTGAACAAGCTGGGAATAGTTCAGGGCAGAGGGATGGACAGCAGTTTGAATGAAAAAGGACTGGAGCAGGCTGAAGCCTTTTATCAGGCCTACAAGCAAATACCGTTCGATAAGATTTATACATCCAGCTTAAAAAGAACCCACCAAACCGTTCAAAAATTTATAGATTCTAAAATACCATGGGTACAATACCCGGGTCTTGATGAACTTGGATGGGGAATTCACGAAGGAAAAGAGAGCACAGAAGAATTAACTTCGCATTTTCATACACTGGTAACTCAATGGCGGGCGGGTGAGCTTCATCATAAATTTGAAAGAGGCGAAAGTCCTTTGGAGGTTAAGGAAAGACAATTAATAGTCCTTGAGCACCTTATCGAAGAGAATAGTGATCAAAACATACTGATTTGTATGCATGGTCGTGCAATGCGTTTATTTCTTTGCCTCCTAACGAATCGTCCGCTTGCCGAAATGGATGAATTTCCGCATTCCAATACCACACTTTATAAATTGGGATATGATGGAAAGGAACTTCATATCCTGGAATTTAATAATACAAACCATTTAAACAAACTATCTGAGTTTTGACTAAAATAAAAGTTTCAGCTGTTAGCTATACAAACTCCAAGCCATTTGTCTATGGAATTATGCATTCCGGCATATTGGATCAAATAGATTTAAGCTTAGATATTCCTTCAGTATGTGCTAATAAATTAATTGAAAATCAAGTAGATATAGGATTAGTTCCTGTTGCAGCATTGCTGCATATCAAGGATTACGAGATCATTTCAAATTACTGCATCGGAGCCAAAGGAAACGTAGATTCTGTCTTTATTTTTAGCAACAAACCTATTCATGAAATAAGTACTTTACAGCTTGATGCCCAATCCCGCACCTCTAACAACCTGTCAAAAGTATTACTGAAATATCATTGGAAAATTAATCCTGAATTGGTTGTAACGGATGTGGCAGATGCATTTGTACAGATAGGCGACCGGACTTTCTCAAACAGGGATCATTATCCATATCAATATGATCTTGCTGCTGAATGGTTTAAATTCACAGGCTTACCCTTTGTTTTTGCTGTTTGGGCGTCCAATAAACCTATTCCTGAAGATTTTAAAATTGCATTTAACGAAGCCCTGAAATATGGTCTGGATCACCGAAAGGAGGTAATTTCAGGTTTGGATAAGGTTGAGAATCTTGACCTTGAGGATTATCTAATGAAAAAAATAGATTTTAACCTCGATGAAGATAAACTCATAGCCTTAACAAAATTTCACGACTTTATCAGGACACTATAATCTGCTCAAAACAAGTTCAATGGCCTGGTTTATGATTTTCGTGGGATTTGGAGCAAACTCAAACTTCAGCCTGCTTGCCAAAATCGCATTTACTGACAAGGCTTTATGTCCCAATACTCTTGAAAGGGCATAAATACCAGCTGTTTCCATCTCAAGATTTGTGATTCTGTGTTTTCCTGCAGAGAATGAACTTATATCATCAATTAAGCCTGGAAAGGAGGCTTTGGCACGAACCTGTCTGCCTTGTGGACCATAAAATCCCGGAGCTGTCACTGTAATCCCACGTTCCAAACCCTTGCCAATAATGTTAATCAAATCAGGATCTGCAGCCGTAATATAAGGCGAAATTCCTTTAAAATGATGGAAATGAGATTTAAAAGCATCCAGAATCATATGCTCATCACCTGAAAGCTGATGCAGATAGTATTGCATCAGGGAGTCTAGACCTATGCCATACACCGAAACCATGATACTGCCAATGGGTAAATCATCCTGAACAGCCCCGGATGTTCCTATGCGAATGATATTCAAGCTTTTAAGAGTCGGCTTTACCGTTCTTGTGCTAAAATCAATGTTTACAAGAGCATCAAGCTCGTTGAACACAATATCAATATTATCTGTGCCGATTCCTGTCGAAAGAACGGTTATCCTGCGGGAACCCAGGTAACCTGTATGGCTAACAAATTCCCGTTTACCTTTCTTTAATTCAATCCGGTCAAAATGTTTACTAACTTCAGAAACCCGATCGGGATCACCAACCGTAATAACGGTATCAGCAATATCTTCAGGTAATAAATTCAAATGGTAAATACTTCCATCCGGATTAATTATCAAATCCGACTCTGAAATTTTGTTCTTCATGGTATTATATTTAATGGTTTATAAGCCATAAATAATAGCTAATTGAGGATCACCACTATTTAAACGTTATAATCTTTTTCCAGTGTGGCTTCATCCACATACTATTTCCACTTCAAACCCTCAATTTTTTCGAGCTTTCCAAGCACCTTATTTACCTGAGATTGCCTGATTTCCAACAAAAATGAACAATTCAGATCAAAATTTTGACTACTTATTTTGAGATCTTCTTCTTTTACAACTTTCATCACTTCATTCATTTGGGGATGTCCAAATTCTATCCTGAATACTGAATTCACAGTTTTCTCTATGACTTTAGCATTTTTAACAGCCTCAACTGTCGCCGATTTATAGGCATTGATCAGGCCGGGCACCCCAAGTAATGTCCCACCAAAATACCTGACAACTACTGCCATAACATTGGTTAATTCATTGGATAATAAAGTATTAAGAATTGGTCTGCCTGCCGTACCCGATGGTTCGCCATCATCATTTAAACGAAATACAGTTCTGTCGGGACTCAGGCGCATAGCCCAGCAATGATGTCTGGCTTTAGGATGCTCAGCTTTTAAGGCAATTATAATATCCTTCATATCATTTTCAGAACTAAGAGGGTAAAGATATGCTATAAATTTACTACCCTTATCACGGTAGACACCTTTAGATAGCTCCCGGATCGTTTTATAAGTATCGTCAAAAAGCATTATTGTGCCAGGGTAAGGACCAAAATTGAAATCAGTGCCAGAACAATTCCGGCATAGTTTAAGCGGCTTAGTTTTTCCCCGAAAATAAGAACACCAACTGCTGATCCAAGCAGGATTACACCAATATTCATTGAAGAAAACACCACAGAAGGTTGATTGCTTAGGGTTTGATGAGCCTTCAGATAGAATACAATATTTCCGAAATTGGCAATTCCCAGAATCCAGCCACAAATTAAATTGATTATGGTCAGCTTTAATCCATTTACCAGAATCTGATATAAGAGATATAAGATTGAAATAATAAATGCTAAAGTAAAAACTACAAGGAGGGAAGATGTGAAGGGAATATTTTCAGTTCTGGCAATCTGTTTAAATAGTATATCGATAATTCCCATTCCAATGAATACAATCAAAGGGTAAATCCAATAGGAATGTGAAGTTTCAGTTTGTTTTTGCCATGGTACAGAAAAAATTATAGCGATAAAGGCAATTACGATTCCTACAATTTTCATCAGGGAATATGGTTCTCCAAATACCATAAATGCTGCAAGCACGGGAATAAAAAGTGATAAACGCTGGGCTACATCAGTTTTTACAATCCCTGTATACCTAACAGATAGAGCTAATACTACAAATAGTGATGGTAATAATAGCCCAAGAGCAATGTAAACCGGATATATTGTTTCAGTAAACTGCGGAATTTCAGGTTTAAAAATGAACCAGGTAAGAACACCAGCTATGGAATAATTCCATGCAATAGCCTGTCGGGTATCTATCTCATAACGCTTTGCCAGTTTCAGTAAGACCGATACAAATACACTGCAACAAACACTCAGGAAGATATAAATCATATTATTCTTTATTAAACCAAATGTTTAGTGCATCCGGTCCGACGGTTTGTGTTTCACCTGGCTTTCCAAAGAGTTTTGGAGCTGGGATACCTGAATTCCAGTTTTGGGGACTAGTAAAAACACGTGCTTCATCCCATAAACCAGCTTTTATGAACAGATTTAGTGTTTCAGCGCCACCTTCAACAATTAGTGATTGAATATCCATCAGATAAAGCTGGTAAGCAATTAATTGAGGGAGTAAATTATCAAAATCTTCAAGTTCCAGATATTTAATTCTGTCAACCAGATCGGTTTTTTGCTCATTAAAGATGATGGTATCCTGACTCTGATCAAAAACATTCAGATCCTCCGGCAGTTCCAATCGTCTGTCAATTACTATTCGTGTTGGATCTCTTCCGGGCCATTCACGGCTATTCAACCTGGGATTATCGGCTAATGCCGTATTCTTTCCTACTAATACCGCGTCTTCTTCAGTCCTCCAGCGATGAACTAATTGCTTTGCATTTTGTGAACTTATCCATTTCTGGGACTTGTCGGCTGGTGCAAAAAATCCATCAGACGTTTGCGCCCATTTTAGAATAATATAGGGTCTTTGCTTTTGAATACGGGTAAAGAATCGTTTGTTGAGATCGATGCATTGCTCCGTTAAGACACCTTCCACAACATCAATTCCGGCATTCCTGAGTTTTTCGATTCCTTTACCATTTATTTGATCAAAGGGATCACGACAACCTATTACAGCTCTTGGAATTTCGTTTGAAATAATGAGATCTGCACATGGAGGAGTCTTGCCAAAATGGGAACAAGGCTCGAGATTAACATAAATGGTCGATCGTTTTAAAAGCTCTTTAGCGTTATCATGTGTTTCAAAAACCTGATTAATTGCATTTACCTCGGCATGTGCCTGTCCATAAACTCTGTGATAGCCTTCTCCGATAATTTTATCATCACAAACTATAACAGATCCCACCATTGGGTTCGGACTAACAGAACCGGCTCCAAGACGGGCAAGATCAATACAACGCTGGAGGTAGTTTTGATGGGAGTACATAGTACAAAAATAGCTATGAATTGCTTAAAATCATTCATGGCCAGTTTATTTATATTCAATCGTACAGAAAGCCTTCATTCTGTTTATTTTTCAGCTGAATTGGTTTACTTTGCGGCATGACTTTTAGAGAAGCCGAACGGATTTTTACTGACAGCCTAAACCCTGTTTACGATAGGCGGGAAGCTGGTAGTCTTGCCTGGTTAAGTATCAGCCATATTTGCAAAATTGAACGGGCAGAATACCTGAATTTAAAGGATACAGAAATTCCTGCTGATAAATATGAATCATTATTAAAAATACTGGAAGAATTAAAAACCGGAAAACCGCTTCAATACATTATTGGTGAAACAGAATTTTATGGACTAACCTTTAAGGTATATCCCTCAGTACTCATTCCAAGACCCGAGACAGAAGAACTGGTTGAATGGATACTCTCAGACGTCCCTAACTCCAAAATATCGATAGGGGGACTAAAAATCATTGATATCGGAACAGGAAGTGGCTGTATTCCAATATCCCTGAAAAAAAATCTTCCTGAAGCTCAGCTTTATGCGCTTGATATTTCTCCTGAAGCATTGGGTGTTTCAAAGCAAAATGCAGCTTTAAATAAAACCAGGATACATTTTATTCATGATGATATATTGAATCCAATAAGCAGAGAACTAATAGATGAGAAATTCGGGATTATCGTAAGTAATCCACCATATGTTACAGAGGCAGAAAAGCAACAAATGCTGCCTAATGTACTAGAGCATGAACCACATCTGGCATTATTCGTCCCCAATGATGATCCGCTTATTTTCTACAGGGCGATTGCTGATTTCGCAATAAAACATTCAGATACAAATGGGTCTTTATATCTGGAGATCAATGAAAACCTGGGAGGGGAGACTGTTCAATTATTAAAACAAAAGGGGTTTAAAAATATTGAATTAAGACAGGATCTGAGCGGAAAATACAGAATGATCAGGAGCCAATATATTAACTAAAGATTTATATTAATTAATATAATAATCTTATTATAAACACATTATGATTTCATTTTTCAAAGCTTCATTAGATTTGATTTCCGTCCATAGGGTTGGAAATAAGGTTCAGGATGAATTTTATATTTTGTCTGAGCAACCACTAAATATTGCTGATGAAGTTTTAAGGGGCTTGCTGATAAAGTATTTTTTGTCGCCATTTGAAAAGGCAAATGAGGTATACAGGTTTACTCACTCAAGCGGCGATCTTAATCTTAATGAGTTGTTCCATTTCAGTTCCCTGATGTTTTCAGATGAAGTCAGCTTTCATGAACTAAGCGGAAACATAGCAAAATACCTGTATGAAAGCTCAGATCATCCCAAAATTAAGGCAGGGGAGCTGTATATTGCCTCATTTAAAGATTTACAACTGGAAGGTGAATTGCTTGATGCCATTGGAATTTTTAAATCCGAGAGCAAAGAAAGTTATCTGAAAGTTAGTCCGGAACAAGGTGGTTTTGCACTTAGCTATGAAGAAGATGCCATCAACATCCAGAAACTGGACAAAGGCTGCCTCATCTTCAATACTGAAAAGGAGGAGGGATACAGGGTGATGCTTATTGATCAGACTAACAGAAGCGATGCAGCTTACTGGAAGGATGACTTTTTACAATTAAAGATCAGAAATGA
Source organism: Daejeonella sp. (assembly GCF_030684675.1). Lineage (GTDB taxonomy): Bacteria > Bacteroidota > Bacteroidia > Sphingobacteriales > Sphingobacteriaceae > Daejeonella. The sequence continues at coordinate 87,534 of NZ_JAUXXZ010000033.1, forward strand.
TAGTTTCAACAAGACAAATACAACATTGGGAGTTTATAAAAACTTCATTACCAGCAAAATAGATGATGAGTTTGATATCTCAAAAGCTGATAAGATTGACTTGTTGAACCGTTCTATGAAATATTTCAAGGAGAAAGATAGTTTCGATCTGGATGAATTCTCTGAGGAAGTGATCGAAAATCCCAAAGCAATTGAATCATTCAAAAAATTTAGCCGGGAATACAATGAGGAATTTGATGCAGGCATTGATCAGCCATTTGATATTTCGGGGGCCGCAGTAAAGAAACAATCCAGGGTGTTTAAAAGCGTTTTAAAACTCGATAAGAACTTTCATATTTATATTCATGGAAACAAGGAGCTGATTGAAAAGGGCTTTGATGATGATAAATCGATGAATTACTACAAGGTTTATTTTAGGGAAGAACAATAAGATCAGCTTCTGGGATGAAACTGAATAATGGTATCCCGCAAATAATCACGGTCCAGATGAGTGTAGATCTCGGTGGTGGTAATACTTTCATGACCTAACATTTCCTGAACGGCTCTGAGGTCGGCGCCACCTTCAATCAAATGGGTTGCAAAGGAGTGTCTGAAGGTATGCGGACTTATACTTTTATTGATACCGGCTTTTTTTGCGAGATCTTTAATAATAAGAAATACCATTACCCTTGAAATGGGATTTCCACGCATGTTTAAAAACACAAAATCCTCTTTTCCGGGCTTCACAGCTATATGAACCCGAACTTCCTCAATAAATATCCTAAGAAATTTTATAGCCTCTGATCCAATCGGAACCAAACGCTCCTTATCTCCCTTTCCCAAAATCTTAATGAAGTCAATATCCAAAAACAGATTCGAAATTTTAAGGCTTGTGAGTTCTGATACTCTTAATCCACAGCCATACAAAATTTCAAGCATGGCCTTGTTACGCATTCCCTCGGCTTTTGAAAGATCAATGGCTTCAATCAATTTATTGATTTCTACTATACTGAGTGTGTCGGGTAATTTCCTGCTGGTTTTAGGACTCTCAATTAGCGCAGATGGATCAATTTTAATCTGATTATCTAGAAGCAGGTATTTAAAAAAGGCTTTTAAGCCTGATAAAACCCTTGCCTGAGTGGGAGGAAGCATTCCAAGTTCATTTATCCAAACTAAGAAATCCTTCAAATCACTACCTGATACTTCGGATACCTCTTTTTTTAGAGATTTGCCTTTAAAAAACTGCATCAGCATATCCACATCATGTAAATATGCCTCGATAGTATTCGCCGATAATGAACGCTCTAATCTTAAATATGATTTAAAGCCAATAAGTACTGTTTGCCAGTCCAATTTATTTTTTATGTTTGATCAATGAAACGCCAATGGTATTCATAATTTTGAGATCATAAATCACGAATAATCGATGAAAATACAAATAATTAACGGACCAAACTTAAATTTACTGGGTGTACGAGAGAAATCTATCTATGGTGATAGCAGCTTTGATACTTATTTTGAAGAATTAAAATCTAAATACAGTTCAGTCCAGCTCGATTATTTTCAGAGTAATGTTGAAGGCGAAATTATCAACAAATTACATGAGGTTGGATTTAGTTATGATGGTATTATATTGAATGGTGGTGGCTATACACACACTTCTGTAGCTATTTCCGACGCCATCGCAGCTATCAAAACCCCTGTTGTTGAAGTACATATCTCCAATATTTATTCACGTGAAGAATACCGGCATATATCACTTACAGGGAAAAACTGCAAGGGAGTTTTGACCGGTTTCGGTCTGCCCGGATACAAAATGGCTTTAGATAGTTTTCTTTAAACTGCTGAATATTTTTTTCTTCCGGATAAAGTACTGCCAAACAATACTTCCCTTATAGAGGCCGGAAGCATTAAATTTTGAAACATTTATCTTACGGGCCTTTATAGTATTCTTAAAAAGATGTCCAATGAAATAGAAATGAGCTTTGCTTATCGCCATTGCGTTTCCAGGTTTACCATCAATAAGATATTTAATTAATGAGAGCAGATCAAGCCAGAAACGGATAAAAATCACTAGAAATGCTTTGCCAAAGGACAGATTTTTTTGAAGTAACACGAGATTATTTCTAAAATTCAGATAGGTCTTAAAAGTGCTTTCTGCTTTCAGTGTTCCACCTCCAACATGATATACTTTTGATTTCGGACAAAATACAATCATGTAACCCTTATTCTTGAGCCGCCAGCAAAGATCAATTTCTTCCATGTGGGCAAAGAAATCCGGATCAAGACCCCCAATTTCAATCCAATATTTACGTTTTATAAATAAAGCAGCACCGGAGGCCCAGAAGATTTCAGACTGATCATCATACTGCCCATGGTCTTGTTCAACTGTGTCAAATATTCTGCCCCTGCAAAAAGGATAACCCAAAGAATCCAGGTAGCCCCCGGCAGCACCGGCATATTCAAAATGGTCTTTTTGAGAATAGGATAGAATCTTTGGTTGCGCGGCAGCAATATACATTTCAGATTCCATCAAATGAATCACTGGTTCTATCCAGCCAGGTGAAACTTCAACATCTGAATTAAGCAAAATAAAATACTCAGTATCAAGCTGTTCAAGTATCCTGTTATAACCTCCGGCAAAACCATAATTCTTATCATTTTGAATAATTCTTATAGTCGGATATTTCTTTTTCAGGAATTCAATGGAACTATCTGTGGACGCATTATCCCCAACAACAATTTCAAGACCCGGAAAGGTGCTGGCTACAACAGATGGTAAAAACTTTTCAAGAAAGTTTTTACCATTCCAGTTCAGGATTACAGCCGCTACTTTTGGAACCTTAGTCATTTTTTAAATTCTCCGGACTAAATTTCCATCTTTTATGGGACCATAACCAATATTCCGGTTGTAAAAGGATATTTTTTTCAAGTTCTTTAGTATGAGCTTCAGTAATTTCATGTTCCTTGGTGTGCTCAGGATTATCAATTAAAGATTTAACTACACACTCATAATAACCTCTTTTAATTCGATTTATACTAAAATAAACAATTGGATTTTTTAGCTTGAAGGCTATTTTTTCCACACCCAGAAACACGGCTGTCTGCTGATTCAAAAAATTGGTAAAATACTGAGACTCTTCCCGGGTCGGAGTTTGATCACCCACAAGCACCAGCACATTTGGCTCATTTTTATACTCAATCACTTTCCTGAGCGTCAGTTTCATAGGAACCATAACAGATCCAAAACGGGAACGCATCGAATTCATCAGTCCCTCAAATCGTTTATCTGATAAGGGCTTATAAACTACCAGTACTTTTTCTTTCAGTTCAAGGCCAATTGCGACCGGTCCCCATTCCCAGTTACCATAATGTCCGGAAACAGCAATCACCGATCTGCCATTTTGAAAGTTTTTTGTCAATAGTTCCAGATTTTTAAACACAAATCTTTTTTTAATATCATTAGCACTAATTGAAATTGTTTTGACAGATTCAAGCATCAAATCTGCCAGATAGCGGTAAAATCGCTCTTCTATCTGCTCAAGCTCAGATTTTGTTTTTTCAGGAAATGAGTTTAACAGATTCTTTGAAACAACCTTTCTTCTGTATTTAATAATGTAAAACAAGAATAAAAACAGAATATCTGAAAGGCAATATAAAACAGGGAATGGGAGAAGGGATATAAGATATAATATAGCAGAAATAATCCGGAATGTAAATCGATTCATTAAGATTTGAATATGCAGATTAGGATGAAATATTCATTCCCCGGCTTATTATTAACTCCTTGCAGCGTGGCCGTTTAATTGCTAATTTCGGCTTCTGGTTTACAAACTTAACTTATACGATGGAAAAAGGTGCAGTATTCCCTTTATTTTATCTTCCTTCCATTGAGTATTTTAGTAAAATACTTAAGCATAAGGATAACTTACTAATAGAGAATGCAGAAAATTTCCGGAAACAAAGCTACAGGAACAGAGCAATAATCCATTCCCCAAACGGAGCTTTAAATCTTATTGTGCCTGTAATCAAGGGTTCCAAAAACCATACTCTTGTCAAAGACGTCAGAATAAGCTACGACTTTAAGTGGCAAAGACAGCACTTGATGAGCTTGCAAACATCATATAGTAGCTCAGCATATTTTGAATACTACGAAGATGATCTGACCAATTTTTATGAAAAGAAATGGGATTTTCTTTTCGATTATAATGAGGATTTATTGCGTCTGCTAAACCGCATTTTGAAAATCAATATCAGATACAATTATACCAATAGCTTTGAAACAACTTATCCGGAACTGGATGATTACCGGGAAAGTTTACATCCAAAGTATCCTTCTGATATCAGTTTGAAACCATATTTTCAGGTTTTTGAAGAAAGAAATGGGTTTTTACCTAACTTGAGCATTGTGGACCTTCTTTTTAATCAGGGCCCCCAGAGCATAAAATATTTATAATATGGCAAAGATTCGGCGCATCAGATTAAAATCACAAAAATATATACCTATTGAAGGCACTAGTCCTGGTTCTATACAATTTTATGAAGGGGTATTGAAACCCGAGATAACAGTGCATTCCTATAATGAAGACGAGTATTACACCGAAAAAATAAAGTCGGTTGATGAACTCGCTATTCATCTTGACCTGCTTCCTGATCTTAATCGCTGGATAGACATCAGGGGAATTGGGGATGCTAATCTTCTGGAGTATCTTGAAAAAAAATTCAGCGTCAATAAACTGGTTATAGAGGATATAGCCGATACTCGTCAAAGGCCAAAGGTTGATGAATATGATGATTATATCTTTGCTGTGAGCAGGATGCTTTATGTGAACCCGGAATTGGAGATTGAGAATGAACAGGTCTCTTTTTTAGTATTCCCTAAATTATTGATCAGTTTTCAGGAAAATTATTCGAAGACCATTGAACCTGTCATCCACAGGCTGAAAGGGGGAAAAGGGAATATCAGGGTAGGGGGTACATCATATCTGATGTATGCACTTATGGACATAATAGTTGATAATTACTTCACTCTGATTTATAAACTGGGTGATGAACTCGAAACTATTGAAGAGCTCTTGTACCGTAAAGCGGATAAAACGCTCATGTTCCAAACACAGAATATTAAAAGGGAGATGATCATGATACGCAGGACAGCCTGGCCTGAGCGCGATAAAATCAATGATATGATCAGAAGTGATTCTAAACTAATCAGTAAATCATCGAAATCTTTCCTTAAGGATACGTATGATCATTGTATGCAGATCATAGATCTGGTAGAAAGTTATAAAGATATAACAACCAGTTTGTTAGATATGAATTTATCATTTATCAGCAACAGGATGAATGAAATCATGAAAGTACTAACCATTATTTCATCCATCTTTATTCCTCTGACTTTTATTGCAGGTGTATATGGAATGAACTTCGCCTTTCAGGATCCAAAAACAGGGAAAATTTTATATAATAATATGCCTGAACTTTATGCAGAGAATGGATACATGTACACTATTGGGGGGATGTTAGTGATTGCCATTGCTCAAATGATCTATTTCTGGAGAAAAGGCTGGCTTAATAAAAGTTGATTTTAATAAGGCTTCAATTAAATATTGCTCCGACGCAATATTCTCATATCTAATGAGACAAAATCGGGGCAATTCTCATCTCTATTACCTACTTTTATAGTATGCAATCTTTCGAATTGGATAAATCAGATCTTTTAAAAATCAAGCGTGCGCTTGAAGGAGATGACTATGTCTTAAAAGAACTGGTGTCAGAATACCATCCTTCGGAAATTGCGATCCTTTTTGAGAATTTATCTCAGGAATCAAGAGAGCGAATAATCAGCATTTTACCTGCAGAACTTGCCTCTGAAGTTATTTCTGAGATGGATGCTGAGTTTCACCCTGAGAAGTTATTAGAAAATCTGCACCCCGAAAGGCGTTCAGAGATCGTAGAAGAACTGGATTATGATGATGCCACAGATATCATCAGTCAACTACCCGAACAACAACAGCTTGAGATTCTGGAGGAACTCGATGAAGAGGATGCATCTAATATTCGTTCATTATTAAAATACGAAGAGGATACTGCCGGGGGCTTAATGAACACCCAGGTGATCAAGATCAATGAAAATTTTCTGAAAAAGGAGGCATTGGAAGAAATTATCCGCCAGTCTGAAGAGATGGAGGAATTTTACACAATTAATGTAATCGATCATCATAATACACTCAAAGGGATAGTTTCACTGAAAGATATTATTAAATCCCGCAACAATGTCAGGATCCTGGAACTGATCAAATCTGACTTTGTTTATGTAAAGGCAGATACGGATCAGGAAGAAGTAGCAAAATTAATTTCTCAATATAACCTCACCAGTATCCCGGTTGTGGATGATCAGATGCATCTGCTGGGACGGATCACATTTGATGATGTGATCGATGTTATGGAAGAGGAAAACACGGAAGATATCTTAAAGATTTCGGGGGTATCAGAGGATGAAGAGCTGGCAGGTAACTGGAAAGAGGCTGTTAAAAGCCGATTACCATGGCTGGTATTGAATCTGGGCACTGCATTCTTAGCGGCTTCAGTTATTCGCCATTTTGATAGCACCCTTGCCAGCATGGGTATACTTGCAGGCTATATGGTAATCATAGCAGGGATGGGAGGAAATGCAGCAACACAGGCCCTGGCCGTTACGGTTCGTCGTATTTCGCTGAATGATCTTACTGATAATCAGGCATACCGAACAGTTTTGAAAGAATTTACTGTGGGATTAATTAATGGTGCAACCATTGGCTGTATTGTTTTTCTGTTTGCCTTATTTTATGATCATAACCCCATGCTGGGACTTGTGATTTTTACCGCCATGACCGGAAATTTGATCATTGCTGGAGTCGCAGGATCATCTATACCATTGATGCTCAAAAGAGTAGGTATTGATCCTGCAATTGCCTCGTCTATAATAATAACCACATTTACAGACGTATGTGGATTTTTACTGTTATTAGGATTAGCAAGTAGCTTGTTACTATAGCCATTGTAATACATTTTCCATTTTTATGCTGCTGTTTTTATTTTAAATTTGTTCATCCCAATTTAACATGGGGAACATTTTATGACCGAGATTAGAAATAACTGGACAAAAGAAGAAATAGCAGAGATATATCACAGTCCGCTACTCGATTTAATTTATCGTGCAGCAACAGTCCACAGAGAAAACAAAGATTATTCTGAAGTCCAGATCAGCAGTCTCTTATCGATCAAAACAGGAGGTTGTCCTGAGGACTGTGCCTATTGTCCCCAGGCTGCCAGGTATCAGACTGATCTCGAAGTTCAGGCTCTTATGTCTGTTGAACAGGTAACAGAAGCAGCAAAAAAAGCCAAAGATGCCGGAGCATCCCGTTTATGTATGGGTGCAGCCTGGAGGGAGGTAAGGGATAACCGGGATTTTGATCGCGTTATCGAGATGGTCAGTTCAGTAAATGCCCTTGATATGGAAGTTTGCTGTACTCTTGGAATGCTTTCCGAAACGCAGGCACAGCGTTTGGCTGATGCAGGTCTTTATGCCTATAATCACAATTTGGATACTTCTGAGGACGATTATAAGCGTATTATCACTACAAGAACTTACGATGATCGTTTAAAAACGATTGATAATGCGCGTAAAGCTAAGCTCACCGTTTGTAGTGGTGGAATAATTGGTCTTGGCGAAACGGTCAACGATCGTATTGCAATGCTAAAAACATTATCAAATATGTCTAAACACCCCGAGTCGGTACCAGTTAATGCACTTGTACCTGTAAAGGGAACACCCTTGGCTGATCAACCCAGAGTTTCAGTTTGGGAAATGGTTCGAATGATTGCTACAGCACGTATTATTATGCCTAAAACTGTGGTACGTTTATCGGCAGGAAGAACAGAAATGAGCTTAACTGATCAGGCTTTATGTTTTATGGCGGGAGCAAATTCAATATTTGCCGGCGATAAGTTACTGACCACACCAAACCCGGCATTTAATGAAGACATGGAAATGTTTGAATTACTAGGCCTAAGGCCACGTGAAGCCTTCAAAAATGGTCGAAAAGAAAAACAGACTGAACAGCTAATTCAAGAGGACTGATTGGTTAGTTCCTCTGTTGAAATTTGATTCTGAATAAGCTTTTGAAGATCAAGGATTAATTTATTGACCAGTTCAAGCTGCTCTGATAATAAATCTGATTCATTTGAGCTTTTGCTAAAAGATTTTGAGTCGGGTATATTGATCTCAATTTCTTCCAGTTCGACATCTTTCATACTTTTAATTACTTCAGATAGAGTATATAAAGACCTTCTAATCAATTTAATATGTAAATCGTTTACAATTAAGGGGTTAATCTGCTGGAGGTTAGTTATCAGTGTTGCTGTATAAGATGAAAGCATGTGATTCAATACCACAATTTTATGAAGCTCCTTACTGTTTTGCTGTTTACTTTTTGGTTCTGAGAGCATTCTCTGAAATGCACTGCCCAGATTGGCTGAATTTACATACACGTTCTTACGGGCCAGTTTATAGGCAGTGATATCAACGGTACTTCCTGAAAGAATAATGGCAACTTTTTGCAGATATTGATAATTAGCAATTAATACCTCCCGCATAAAGTCCTTAAATTGGCGTGACTCCCAGTTAGGAAGTACAAGATAGCTGGCAGACAATGCTATAAATGATCCAATAAAAGTATCTATGATTCTTTCCTGAGCTATATTGAGATTGCTTTCACCCAGAAAACTAAATAAAATGAGAATATAGGGTGTCATGAACAGGACACTTACAATATAATTTAGTCTCTGAAAACTATAGGCCGCAACCATGAAGAGAAGCAGAAATATGAACAGGGCGGTTTGATCCTTAATAAAAATTAAGATAAGTGCCCCGGCTACTCCTCCAATAATGGTACCGATCAGCCGTTCGATGTTTCTTTGCTTAGTTAGGCTATATGCCGGTTTAAGCAGAACAAGAATTGTTAGTAGGATCCAATAACTATGGTAACCAACAGGAAACAATTTGGAAACCAGAAAACCGATAAAACACATAAGCGCCACTCTTATTGAATGGCGAAAGATGGATGATTTCAGACTGAGATTCTCCTTCAATATCTTGAAGTCAAAATTCTGGTGGGAAACAAACTTGCTTAAATCGACCTCGTTTTTTATTTCCTGCCCGGTCAATTGTTTCTGATTGAAGTAAGTATATATTTTATCTACGCGACTGACCATGTTTCTAACGTTGATCAGAATTTTTTTTAGGACAAAGGCGTTGGTGCCTGATTCTTCAACCTGGTCAATACACTTTTTTAACCTTTCCAACTCGTATTTGAAGTCATTCAGACGCTGCGGTATTTCATTACTGATGATATAATAACTTAGATTTTCGAGTTCCTTCGAAAGTTTAATGATGATTGATTTAAACTCCTTTAATGAATTCGACTTCCCAAAGGTTTTATGGAGGGTCAGGTAATCATAATGAGTTGCCATAGTTTGTTCAAACAAATCTACAATGTCAACAAATACTAGAATAAGCAGCCTACCCGCTAACGTTGACTCTTTAACCATCAACCTGGTTTTGAATAATAATTCCCTGACAGAGTCCTGTTGCTCATGGACAACAACCTGCTGAGAAATCAGTTTTTTGTAATTTTGGTCAAAATTTGTTTCCTGATCATAGAAATCAGCCTTTAGCCTCACATACTGTGCTACCTCCCGGATACATTCTCCCATTGCCTGCTGCGCAAGCCTGTAAGGTCTGATCTGTGAAAGGGAAAGACTTAGCATCATATACCACATACCACCTGCTAAAATATACAGAGCATGCCCCATCGCACCCTTAGAAGCTGTAACATCATGATCTATGGAAAGAATCATAACAAGCAATGCTGCGGTTCCGATAGAGGATGCACGGTTCCCATAAACAGAGAACATCGAATAAAAAAAACATAAAATAATAATTTCCAAACCCAGGAGGACTGGATACTTATTTATAAGGCCGGTTAAAAGGGTGGTAAGAAAAACGAAAATACTGCAAAAAAGCATTCCATTACGCTTATGATTAATTGGTCCCTGATTATCTGCAATGCTTACACAAACTGCTCCTAATGAGATAGTTAAACCGACTTCAAGCTGATCTAAATGAAAGAAAACCAAAGAGGGGAGAAGTACACCGAACGTAATACGCAATCCTTCTGAAAAGTACTGGCTGAAAATAAATGTTTTAATCTCCCGGGATTGCCTCATTAATTTAAACACTGAATGCTAAACAAAAATACCTAATCTGAACGATTAAAGATTACTGAATGGAATTTATTGAGCATGATATGGAACAAAAAATGATATAATATTTGTAATTAAATCAAGAAAAATTTATGCCCGGAATCAAAAAACAAGAAAATAATTCATGTTCCCAAATTCAATAAAATCCTAAATTGTGGAATACCAACAATTTAACTTATGTTAAGTATTTAGCCATTTTACATTAAGATGTAGTCTCCATTCTGTAAATGCAGATAATGATAATACCTGGCTGTTAATAACATTTGATTTTATGTTAAAACCCTGTTCATAAATAAAATCATATTTATTTGCTTTAAGTTCAAATGGTAACTACATTGATATCAATAAGAACGAAGTACTTTGACAGCCTGATAAAAATCCTTAAAATCTATTAGTCTTCGGACTTCTAAAGATTCTGGATTAAATAAACGAAGACCGGACAGCTAAATATCGAAAGATATAAAGCTTAAAGACTGAGTTCCAAAAGACAGGCATTAATTCATTTAGCATACAATCCACGGATTGCATGCAAATAAATTAAGAAGCTACGGGTACCAAAGTTTGAAAAGACAATGGACAACGAGCTGGTTAAAATTCTGAAAGCTTATGCTTTTGAGTGACTACGGTTGCAAAAAAAGTGGAAACGGGAGCCCAAATCGCAAGAAGAAGGTTCCCGTTTTCTTTTGGCTTTTTTCTTAGACAATCTTCGATTGGTCCGATTTACTATCCTTTCAATATCAGATCCAAAGATCATCACAATTTTATCCAACTAATGTTCAGTCTTAAGAATTCAAAATCTGCTATCAATAGCTCATTTGTTAATAAAATTGCTAAATGGACTATGTCAATAAGCAAACAAATCTTTTCATAATAACCTGAAATTTAATTAATTAGTGGATTAAACAATGTTGAAAACCAGCCTGAAAAAGTTAATAAAGTGTGGGTAATTTGAAGCGTATTTTACTTGACAAGAGCAGTTTTATACCTATATTGGTATTGTTAAGTCAGAAGTACTTTGATAGCCTGAAACAATATCCTTCAAAATCCGAAGCCCCCGGGCTTCATCAGATTTCGGATAATTTAATTTTCAATTCAGACCGGAAATCGTGAGATCATGGCTGGAGGGTAAGATCGAAAAGACAGGCATTACCTATTTTACAAACGTTCTACGGAACGGATGTGATGACAAAGTAATAAGTTTCGGATGCTGAAAGTTTGAAAAGACTGAAGAGACGGACTGATTATTGTAATGAAAACTTAATACTTTTGAGCAGTTACGATTGCAAAAAAGTGAAAACGGAGATCCGAATCGCAAGAAGAAGGTCTCCGTTTTCGTTTTTACACGAATTTGATTTCTCCAGGCATCTTCGGGGCAATTTTTCTTTATTTTTGATCAATGGCGAAAGATAATAGTACGGTTTCTGATAAAAAGATCTTTGTTCTGGATACCTCGGTAATTCTATATGACCATAATGCGTTTCAAAATTTCCAGGAGCACGATGTAGCTATTCCTATCCAGGTTCTGGAAGAACTTGACAATCTCAAGAGTGGAAATGATACCCGGAATTATGAAGCAAGAAGCTTTATAAGACTTATGGATGAACTTTCCAAAAACAAGCTGATCAACGAATGGTCACCGTTAAAAGGAAAGGGCAGAGGAAGCTACAAGGTTGTAATGGACGATATACCAAACCGTGTTGATGCTGAAAAGATCTTTGGAGAAGGAAAATTTGACCACCGTATCCTGAATTCAGCACTTAATTTACAGGAACAATTCCCTCAAAAAAAGATTATTCTTGTGTCAAAAGACATCTGTCTGCGTTTAAAGGCCAAAGCTCTCAATCTCTATTCTGAAGATTATGAAACGGGTAAGATCAAAAATGTTGAAGAATTATATACCGGTAAGACCGTTGAGGAAAAGGTACCCAATAAGCTGATAGACGAATTAATAAGAAAAAAAAATCTTTCTATTTCAGTTTCTGAGATTAAAACCAATCATGAGAATCACTTTTTCATATTAAATGGAAGAAATAAAACTGCTGCAGCTTATTATAATCCAAGAAATAAAGAACTGGAATATATACCACATCAATCCGTCTATAATATTGAACCAAGAAATCCCGAGCAGGCCTTTGCCATTCATGCTTTATTAAATCCGGAGATTAAATTGGTGACTATCCAGGGGAATGCTGGTACCGGAAAAACATTACTGGCTCTGGCAAGCGCACTTGAGCAAAGAAAAAATTATCGGCAGATATTTGTCACCAGACCAATAGTTCCATTAAGCAACAAAGATATTGGCTTTTTGCCTGGTGATATAAAATCAAAAATAGATCCCTATATGGCTCCGATATGGGATAATTTAAAGTTTATAAAGGATCAGCTTGGCGATGAAAAAGCTCAGGACAAAATTGATGAGCTGGTTCTAAATGAAAAGATTTCAATTGCACCCTTGGCCTATATACGTGGAAGAACATTAACAAAAATCTTTTTTATTGTTGATGAAGCTCAAAATTTGACCCCACATGAGATTAAGACCATTATCTCAAGAGCGGGAGAAGATACAAAGATTGTTTTTACAGGAGATATTTATCAGATCGATACACCGTATTTGGATGCAGAGAGCAATGGCTTATCTTATCTGATTGATAAGGCTAAGAACCATCCATTGTATGCGCATATTACTCTTCAGAAAGGTGAGCGGAGTGAATTGGCTAATCTTGCCAACGATTTACTATAATTGATTTCAGAATTGTCATAAAACAGGAAAAGCATATCTCACGACATGCTTTTCTTTGTTAAAATGGTTTATGTTGATTTAGTAAACAACTTTCACATTAACAGCGTTTAGGCCTTTTTTGCCACGCTCAACTTCGTATTGAACTTTATCGTTTTCACGAATTTGATCAATTAGACCAGATGAATGAACGAATACATCCTCATCACCTGATTCTGCGGGTACGATAAACCCGAATCCTTTAGTTTCATTAAAAAACTTTACTGTACCTTCTTTTTGCATTGTGTTATTTATTAATATAATGTCAAAGGTACTCAAATAGATTGAAAACAAATAAATTATTTTCAGTACTGGCCATTCAGTATTCTTATAGATAACATTAAATGTAAAGATCTCCCGCTTATTTCATTTGAATTGATTGTCTTATAATTAATATTATGTTAAGTATATAAATGTATATCCCTCTCTACTAAAATAGGTTAAATAAAAAAAGCCTAAACAGAATCCTGCTTAGGCTTAAATAAAAATTGTTTATGATCTTAAAGGTTCTCTAGTTTAGCAGAGATTTCAGTTACCTTTTCCTGGTTCTTCTTAATGATATAATATGTCTTAAGGTTTTCCAGTGCAATTCGTGATTTAGGATCAAGCTCACTTGACTTAATTAAAAAAGGATAAGCTTTTTCAAGCTCGGCTTCACCAAGTTTGATTGTTGCTTCATACTCCTTTTGTTGATTTTGAGGGAGTTGGTTTGCCTGGTTAAACAAATTAATGCCTTTATTTAAAATTATACCTCCAATATTTGTACTTGCATCTGCAAAGTTAGGATCAATCTTCAAAGCATTTAAATAAGCTTCTTCTGCTTTGGCAGATTCTCCAATTGTACTGTAAGCTATACCCAGATAATATGGATATAATTTATTTTCAGGGTTTTTTTGTGCCTGATCAGAAATTTTAGTTATTACTTCCTTTTGTTTACCTGACATTAGGCTCAACTCTATCTCTTGTGTTGCTAACTGTGTGTCATTAAACTTCGTTGCTCCTTCAGATGCAACTGCAATTGCTCTTGTAGTATCACCTTCCATAGTATACAGACGGGATAAATCAAGATATATTTGATTATTAGCTGAAAAATTGGTTTTAATCAAGGCCTCATAACTTTGAATCCCTGCTTTATAATTTTTTGAATTAATGGCAGATAAGCCGGCGTAATAAGTTATCGTTGTATCTCCCGGGCGATAGTTCAAGGCATTGTTGAATGCAGTGTAAGCATCAGCAAAATTACTTGTTTGATAAGCCTTAACACCTTGATTTAGTTCATACTGACTAAAAATTGTACCATTTGCATTTTCAAGATTTGCCTTATTCTCGCCAGCTTTGTCAAGCTCAGTTGCTTTTTTATGTGCAGCCTTTGCCTCATCAATTAATGGTTTTGATGTTGCCGGAACAGAATCCAATAAGGCCATTTCGCCATAAATAAGAGCTTTATAGGTCCATGCGGCAGGATCTTCAAGAGTTTTGGCGTGCACTACTGCCTTATCAATAGATGCTTTTGCAGTTTTAAGATTTGGGAGAGCCAGTAACATTGAATTGGCATCCTTTAATCCCAAAAACTTTTCATAACTAGTTCTGGCACTTGCTACTTCCCCCTTCTGTGCAAAAACCATAAGGGTTGAAGCTGAAAATACAGCTGCCAAAATGAAAGATTTAATTTTCATGTTTTTAATTTAATTTGAGTTGGTTTATTCTGTTGTTAATTTTTTGTAATTCTGTTTTGTCACCAGTATTCTTGTATAATATTGATAATGATGTAAGCGTCTTTAATTCATTCGGATCAATTTCATTCGCTTTAGTAAGGTAGTATTTCGAAATATACATCATACCACTTTGCTCTTTATCTTTAAGATACAGATTAAGATAAAGCAATCCTAACGCAAAATTCGCTTCATAATTATTCGGGTTAATGGTTAAAATTACTTTATAGTACTCTTCGGCTTTTGTCACATCACCCGTCATTTCATGAGAAAACCCAGCCAGATAGTTCAAATTGATGTTATTTTCATCTAATTTAAGAGCCTGACTCGTAAATTTAATTATTTCCTGATAATCATTTCTAATCAACAAAATATTCAGCAGTTTAAAAACAAGATCGCGATTAGCAGGATATTGCCTGCTTCCTTCAGAAAGCACTCTAATCGTATTTTTTTCATCATTTAGCGATTCATAGAGATTCGCCAGTACCATAAAATACTCTGGCTTTGGCTTTTTGGCAATTAATTTCTCATAATATCCCACTGATCTAAGATAATTACCTGTTTCCTGACAAAGAAGAGCAAGATTATGTGTAACAGAAATGTTGTCCTTATCTATTGTATCAAGAATACTAAAGTATTTCAGTGCCTCAGCAAAGTTTCGATTTTTGAATGTGGTATTTGCTCTGTATAAATAGGTTAGCTTTAACTGATTTTCGATGTATGAAATCTGATCCTTTACGTCTTCTGCAAATTTGGATCCATACACTCTTTTCATTGAGAACAGAGTTTCCTCCAATGGATCCTTCTTATAAGTATACTTTAAGTTTGAATCTACTCTGGCAAGCGTAGCATATACTAGACTTCTTACCAGGTTATTCCTGAAAGCTGCAGAGTCGGATCTGGTCTTAAAACTATTATCTATCAGCTTACGGGCATTCTCCAGTTTTTTAATATCCTTAGTATCAGAATATTGGACAAAACTATTCATTGCCTCCTTGATTACAAGAGCCTGATTCTGGGTCTGCGCATTTATACTAACCAGCACCAGAAAGATATTAAACATTAAAAGTATAAATACCTTATACATGCACCTATTCTTCAGTTTTAGATTCCTGATCGTCTGAATTCAAATCTATTCCTGTTTCATTCTCTGCAGATTCTGTTTCATCAGCTTCTTCATCTTCGTGTTCAACTTTTGCAATAGATGCAATAGAATCATCGCCTTTAAATGTAATCAGACGAACACCCTGTGTAGCACGACCCATTACACGCAAATCACTCACTCCAATTCTAATCACAATACCAGATTTGTTTATGATCATCAAATCATCAATATCCGTAACATCCTTAATAGCAACCAGTTCACCAGTTTTTTCAGTTACATTGATTGTTTTAACACCTTTTCCTCCCCTATTGGTTACGCGATAATCATCGATATCGGTACGTTTACCATATCCCTTTTCAGAAACAACCAAAACAGTTACCTCCGGATTGTTAACACTAATCATACCAACAACTTCATCATTCACATTTGCCAATGTAATTCCGCGAACCCCCGTAGCTGTACGACCCATCGGGCGAACAGTAGATTCATTGAATCTGATTGCACGGCCAGAACGCAAAGCCATCACAATTTCACTTGTTCCGGTTGTTAAACAAGCTTCAAGCAGCTGATCACCTTCATTAATATTAATGGCATTAATTCCGTTTGCCCTTGGACGTGAATAGGCTTCCAGAGAAGTCTTCTTAATCGTTCCCTTCTTAGTACACATGATTATAAAGTTGTTCTCTAAATAATCCTGATCTTTCAGGTTAACAACTTTAATATATGCTTTTATATTCTCCTCTTTCGGAATATTGATTACATTCTGTATTGCCCTACCCTTACTGGTTCGGGTTCCTTCAGGAATCTCAAACACCCTTAACCAGAAACATTTACCAGTTTCTGTGAAGAAGAGCATATAATTATGATTTGTAGCGATCAGTATATGTTCGATAAAATCCTTATCTCTTGATTGAGAACCCATAGAACCTTTTCCGCCTCTGCCCTGCTTGCGGTATTCTGTTAAAGGTGTTCTTTTAATATATCCTTCATGGGATATGGTAATAACAACCTCTTCATCTACAATAAAGTCCTCCATCCGCATATCCTCAGCAGAATGTGTGATTGAAGTACGTCGCTCATCCCCGAATTTATCGCGTATTTCGGTTAATTCATCAGTAATAATCTGCATACGTAAACCTTCATCAGCCAAAACTGACTTCAAATACTCTATGGTATTCATTAATTCAGCATACTCTTCTTTAATCTTATCGCGTTCGAGACCTGTTAAACGACGAAGCGTCATATCCAGAATAGCTCTTGCCTGAATATCCGAGAGACTGAAGCTCTCCATCAAGCTGACACGTGCATCGTCAGGACTATTTGAAGCGCGGATTAATTTAATAACCTCGTCCAAATGATCTAGTGCAATTAATAATCCCTCAAGGATATGAGCTCTTTTTTCAGCTTCGGAAAGGTCAAATTTAGTTCTGCGAATAACTACCTCGTGACGATGATCAACAAAGTGTCTGATCAGATCTTTGAGATTTAACATCATCGGGCGACCATGCACCAGAGCAATATTGTTGACACTAAATGATGTTTGAAGTGCGGTATATTTAAACAGATTATTCAGTACTACTGAAGCATTAGCATCACGTTTAATTTCATAAACGATACGCATTCCATCTCTGTCAGACTCATCCCTGATCTCAGAAATCCCCTCTATTTTTTTATCATTAACAAGACCGGCAGTTTGCTCGATCATATTTGCTTTATTAACCTGATATGGAATCTCGTTCACAATTATCCGTTCACGATCGCCCTTATATACTTCAATTTCGGCTTTAGCTCGCATAACGATTCTGCCTCTGCCTGTCTCAAATGCTTCCTGGACTCCGGAATAACCATAGATAATTCCTCCTGTTGGGAAATCCGGAGCTTTAACATGCTGCATCAGATCAAGAACAGTTACATCTCTATTTTCAATGTAGGCTATTGTGGCATTTACAACCTCAGTTAAATTGTGGGGAGGCATATTAGTAGCCATACCTACTGCGATGCCCGAAGCACCATTAACCAGTAAGTTTGGTATGCGTGAAGGAAGAACTGTTGGCTCTTCCAAAGTATCATCAAAATTAAGCTGGAAATCGACAGTTTCCTTATTGATATCAGCTAGCATTTCTTCAGCAATCTTTTTCAATCTTGCCTCAGTATAACGCATTGCTGCCGGGGAATCTCCATCAATAGATCCAAAGTTACCTTGCCCGTCAACCATTGGATAACGTAAACTCCAGTCCTGCGCCATACGAACCATCGCAAAATAAACTGAAGAATCACCATGCGGATGGTATTTACCTAAAACATCCCCGACGATACGTGCTGATTTCTTATGAGGCTTAGTACTGGTTACACCAAGATCAAGCATCCCATAGAGCACACGGCGGTGTACAGGCTTAAGACCATCACGAACATCCGGCAAGGCACGGGAAACAATAACAGACATCGAATAATCGATGTATGCAGACTTCATTTCCTCTTCTATATTTATTGGAATTATTCTATCGTTCTGGGGTACCAAATTATCGTTTTCTGTATCTTCAGCCATGTTATACCTAAGTTCTGATTAATTAATTTTAATATTAAAACAGTAATAATTATCTGTTAAAATAAAACCGCTTTTCAGCCTTGCGAAGTTAATAAATTTCACGGTTTAAAGAGGCAGTTTCAAAAAATATTACATTCAGATATGTGCCTTTAGCAAGGCGGCAAGGGAAATCAAAATAAAGATGTAGATTATTAAAAAGATGAATTAATGAAGCATCAGAAAACTATGAAGAGAACAAAATTACTTCACAAATGCCTCGTTAAGAGCAGCTTTGTACCTCTCTAAGGCACGTTTTCTTGCAAATTCATGCTGGACAATCGGGATCAGATAGTCCACTTTGAAATCCCTGATCCAGGTTTTAATATAGATTAGTTTGGGATCAAATTTAAGAGTTTGAGCCGTAGGGTTGAATATCCTGAAATAAGGAGCTGAATCACAACCGCTGCCTGAAGCCCATTGCCAGTTGCCATTATTGGAAGAAAGCTCAAAATCAAGGAGTTTCCTTGCAAAATAAGCCTCTCCCCATCTCCAGTCTATTAACAGATGTTTACAAAGAAAACTTGCAACAATCATTCGAACCCGGTTATGCATCAGCCCTGTTTCATTTAACTGTCTCATGCCGGCATCCACAATAGGATAACCCGTTTCTCCCCTGCACCAGGCTTCAAATTCCCGTTCATCATTTCTCCATTCTATCTGATCATACTTTTTCTTGAAACTATTATGTATAACATGAGGATAATGATAAAGTATCATCATAAAAAACTCCCTCCAGATCAGTTCATTTAACCACTGTTCATTCCACTGAACCGCAAGTTTTATCAGATAGCGAACACTTAACGTTCCGAAACGTAAAGCTGTACTGATCTGACTTGTACCATTTACCGAGGGTAGATTTCGTGTTGAATGATAATTCCGTATAAGATCTTCTGATATATTGATTGATGGTAAATTAAACTCAGGAACTACAAAACCAATATCTTCAAGATCGGGCACTGATAAAGGGCCAATCTGAAGGCACTTTGATAAATAACTTTCCGATGGATACTCCGGAAGGCTTAATTTGGAAAAAGCCTCCTTCCATCGTCTGGAATATGGAGTAAAAACGGTATAGGGTGTCCCGTCGGACTTCATGATATCCGACTTCTCGAAAACTACCTGATCCTTGAAAGTATGGAATGGAATACCTGTACCTGATAGAAATTCAGCAACTTTTGAATCCCGATTTATTGCGTAGGGCTCATAGTCATGATTAGTATAAACCTCTTTTACGTCAAATTGCTCCTTCAGCTTCTCAAGAGCAGGTATAACCTCATCATGAATTACCAATAGTGATGAACCATAAGTTTTAAGTTTATCATTAAGCTTTTTGAGCTGATTATGAATAAAAAGTATTCTTTTATCATCCCTGTCTGTAAGTTTCTTAAGAATTCCAGGATCAAAAATAAAGACCGATAGTACAGGATAATTACTCATTAATGCATGGTACAATGCCGCTTGATCATTTAGTCGTAAATCCCTTCTTAACCAGCAAATACTTATCTCTTTCTTCATCAATCAAATAGAATTTTCAGGAATTTAATGAGAGTAGATTTCTGATAAAGCGGCATCCAGGCCCTGATAACGGAAATGAAAGCCCATATCCATCAGTTTCTGAGGTGAAGTCCTTGTGCTATTGAGAATCAAAGTACTCATTTCACCAAGCATGGTCTTCAGCATGAACTCGGGAACATTTACAGGCCATACCGGTCTGAAAAGTTTCTTTGCCAATATTTTGGTAAACTCATAATTAGTAACCGGATAAGGAGTACAAGCATTAAAAGTTCCTGAATAGTGAGGATTTTCGATTGCTTTTTCAAAAATTGACGCTAAATCGGTCAGATGTATCCAGGGCATCCATTGCTTTCCGGTTCCCAGAGGGGTCCCAACAAAAAAACTTACCGGCCTTGCTAGTTCTGAAAGCGCCCCACCCTGTTTTGAAAGTACGATGCCGATTCTCAACTTAACTACTCTGATACCGGATTTAACTCCTTCGTCTACAACGGCCTCCCATTGTTTACAACAATCTGCTAAAAACCCCGTACCACTTGCACTTTGTTCATAAAGTATTTCATCGTTTCGGTCACCATAATATCCTACTGCAGAGGCAGATATAAATGTTTTAATAGGAGCTTTAATAGCATTTATTGTATTATATAGTAACTGGGTTGACCTAATCCTGCTATCGACAATTTCCTGCTTACGTTGTTTGGTCCAACGCTTATCAGCAATACCTGCACCAGCAAGATGAATGATGGTATCTATCCCCTCAAAAGCTTTCAGATCAATCAATTGTTTATCTATATCCCAATTATAAGTGCTTACACCTTTTAAATTTGAACTTTGTCTGGAAAGCACAAAGACTCTATGACCCTTTTCCAGCAGGTTTTTTATAAGTCTCGTACCTATCAGGCCACTAGCACCGGTTATTAGTATATTTCTGTTTGAATTAATATCAGAGTTCATGTTGCGATAATAAGAGTCAATTATGTAGGATAAGACTGATTAAAATTATTTAATAATCCAGAAAAAACAGAACCCTGTTTTGAAGTCCCAAAGATTTTATCAAGGGCCTTTTCGCGAAACCGAAAGATATCCTTAACCTTTTCCCTCACAAATAAACTATGAGCTATTTGCCCGATTATACCGAAAGGAATCTGATATTTTATTTCATCCTGCATTAAGATCCCATTTCCCTGCTGAATAAAAGTGTGCGTATGCTCCCATATTTTGTAAGGTCCTTTCAATTGCTTGTCTGCGAAGCTATGTGGCTTATTTACATTAATAATCTCAGTTTGCCATTTCAAAGGAATTCCAAATGCAGGTTTTACAATATAATCTATTATCATGCCTTCATAAATCTCCTTTTCATCAAGATTACTCAAAATTTTAAAATCCATTTCAGGCGGAGTAATACGAGCGAGATTTTTTGCGGATGAAAAAAAATCCCATGCCTCATCAATACTTACAGGTAAAAGATGTTCAGTTTTAAAATAATATATCATGATTTGATTTAATAAGATTGGGTATGGTCGACTAGCTTAAGAAAGCAAATTTTAAGCCATTCTGTAAACTTTTCAGGATACGACTCAATTTCTTTTCCGAGTTCAATGAGATTAATGTATTTCCATTCCTTTACTTCAACATAATTCAATACCGGTAAATCGTCAGTATACCCTACATAAACATGATCAAATTCATGCTCGGTGAGTCCATTGGAAAATTTACACTTATACATAAAACTAAAACTAAACTCCAGATTACAGTCCATACCCATCTCTTCCATTAATCTGCGTTTACAAGCATCAATTGTCTTCTCACCAGGTTTCGGGTGGCTACAACAGGTATTTGTCCAAAGCCCGGGAGAATGATATTTCCCATCGGCTCTTTGCTGCAGAATAAGTTCATTTTTAGAGTTAAATACAAAAACCGAAAATGCCCTGTGCAGGAGTCCGAGTTGATGCACTGATAGCTTATCATGAATACCTGTCTCATTATCCTGATTATCCACAAGAATCACTAACTCGTCAGCTCCTTCGAAGGTATCTTTCATTATTAGCTTGCTTTTTTAAGATAAGTACTGATTATATTCTTAAGCTTTTGATCATTCAACCTGTTCAGTGACTGAAGCAAAAACACTCTGTCATGTTCCTTATTATCACTATAATTTAGGAATGAGGGCACATTGGTTTGAATCGTATACCTAAGGAATCTCAACTCTATATTCTTTTGGTCAAATTGAATAGCCTTTTCAAGCATCAGCTTACCTTTTTTAAAATATGATAATTTACTAAAGGGGTTAATCAAATGTTTGGCCATCAGCATAGTAGTACTTGCTCTGTATCCTAAAAAAAGTGCATTATTCTTATCATTATAAGGTTCCAGGAGTTTAATCAGTTCAACGCATACCTTTTGAGATGATTCTGCTTTATAAAATAGTACCCGTATATCTTCAATCTCAGGAGTTTTTGCTGAGCTCAAAAGACTCTGGATCAGAAAAAAACAAAGCAGATAAGCCTTCATACCCAGTTTAATTTGTTCTGAACCATACAATTGACCATGATTCCAAGTTTCTTACCGTTATTTATTCTAACCCTTTCAGTTAATATTTTTTTAGGTGGAAGTTTTTTGATCTTATTAAACAAAGCTTTATAATAAACATAAGCCAGATAAACCCCTCCTCTCGAGGTACTTGGAAGTAATTTTATACCTTTCAATGCTATCCGAAAATCGTTTTCTATATCTTTCTCGATCTGTTCTTTGGCAGCCGATGTGAATTCAGAAATATCCACATCCGGAAAATAGGTTCTACCTAAAACCTGGTAATCATCTTTCATATCTCTCAGGAAATTCACTTTTTGAAAGGCAGCCCCAAGCTTCATGGCATAAGGTTTAAGCTCATTAAATTGGTTCAGATTACCACCTGTAAACACATGAAGACACATCAGTCCTACTACTTCTGCAGAGCCTAAAATATACTGCTGATACTTTTCAGCGGTATAATCAACCTTATCCAGGTCCATCTCCATACTTTGTAAAAAGGTTTCAATAAGATCTAAGTCCATATTGTGCTCATGAACCGCATTTTGGAAGGAATTCAGGATCGGATTGAGTGAAATCCGGTTCTCTATAGCCTCATAAGTTTCAATCTTAAATTTTGCAAGCAGAAGTTTCTTATCAAAACCCTCAAAGCTGTCTACAATCTCATCTGCAAGACGTACAAAGCCATAAATAGAATAAACAGAATCTCTAAGGCTGTTATTCAGACAGTAAATTCCGAATGAAAAGCTAGTGCTATAAGCCCTTGTGGTCATTTTACTGACTTTAATAGAAAGATTATCAAACAGAATTTTCATCTATTTTTGATTTAAATGTTTAATCATCTGTCCGGCAGCTACTTTCCCCGAAATAATTGAAGGCGGTACCCCCGGACCAGGAACCGTTAGTTGCCCGGTATAAAAGAGATTTTTCACCTTCTTATTTCTGATACTGGGTTTAAGATTTGCCGTTTGCAATAAGGTATTAGCCAATCCGTAAGCATTTCCTTTATATGCATTATAATCAGTTATAAAATCACTGGTACAATAGGATTTCTTATACTCAATGGCCGTACTAATATCTTCCTGTATATGTTTGTTCAATCGTGTGATCATTAAATTAAAATATTTTTCACGAAACTCTTCCGTATCCGTAAGTCCCGGAGCCAATGGCATTAAAAGAAACAAATTCTCATTGCCTTCTGGTGCAATATTATCATCTGTTTTGGAAGGACAACAGACATAAAAAAGTGGTTTTGCAGGCCATTGTGGTTTTTTATAAATCTCCATAGCATGCTGCTCCAGGTCTTCATCAAAGAAAAGAGTGTGATGACTAAGTTTTTTAATCCTTTTGCTCAAGCCGATATAGTAAATAAGGCACGAGGGAGCAAAAACCTTGTTCTTCCAATACTTATCATCGTAATTTCTATGTTTCTCATCCAGTAGCTTACTTTCCACATGATGGTAATCGGCTGATGCAATTATCGCATCACAATCAATCTTATTGCCATTAACTAGTATTCCCGTTGCCAGATTATTTTCAATTATTATTTGTTCAACAGGAGAATTCAAATGAATCTTCGTACCATTTCGTTTGGCAACCTCCAGAAAACCATCAATTACTTTTCCAAAACCTCCATCAGGATACCATGTACCTAGTTTAAGCCCTGCATAATTCATTAAACTGTATAATGCAGGGGTATCCTGTGGCATGGCGCCAAGAAAAAGCACCGGAAATTCCATCAAGGCAATCAATCTGGGATCATTGAAGAACTTTCTGACATGTTTTCTGAACGAGCTGAAAACCTGAAGACGGAAAGTACCCTTGATAAGATCAAGGTCAGCAAACTCCATCAAAGACAATCCCGGTTTGTAAACCAAACTGCCCATACCCGTATCATATTTGAACTGGGCCTCCCTCATAAACCTATCAAGTTGCAGAGCACTACCCTTTTCAATAGACTCAAACATTTGGGAGAGCTCAACATAGTTTTCAGGAACCCTCATAATCTCAGATTGAGGGAATACAATATCAAAAGATGGGTTTAGGAGCTTTAGTTGATAAAAATCAGAGACCTTATAACCGAAATCAGAGAAAAATTTTTCAAAAACATCGGGCATCCAGTACCAGCTCGGACCCATGTCAAAAACATATCCATTTTCTTTTAACTGCCTTGCCCGACCACCTGGCTGTGGATTTTTTTCATAAACATGTACCTCATGCCCCGCTGCCGACAAATAAGAAGCTGCGCTTAAACCTGAAAAACCTGATCCGATGACAATAATTTTTGCCATTATCTACTTAAATTATTGCTTAAAATTTCATTCAAACCAAGTGTTCTTTCAATATCTACCACTGAAGACAGGTATTCTGCATTCTGCGGATATTTTATGCTTGAAATCAATTTATGATTACCAGCCAGGTATATTTTATCACCTGAAAAGTACTCATTTATACCTTCGATATCTTTTTGAATCTGGTCTGGCAGATCAAAATGAATCAGAAACATCAATAAATAATCGGGTTTTGTATCAATAACAGCTGATTTTAACGATTTTATTGGAACATTACTACCTAAATAAATCACTTTATGGCCTGAAAGTCTGATTAAAAAATTAGCATATAATAATGGTAATTCGTGAAATTCATTTTCAGGAAGGAAAAGCAACCAGGTTTTCTTGGTTGAATCAGGTAAGGGCAGTGAATCAATAGCGGCTGATAATTTTTGATGAAAAATATTGCTTATAAAATGTTCACTGATAGTAGGCAGGATATCACTAGCCCAAAGCAAACCTATTCGGTTCATTAAAGGATATATTACCGTTTTATAGGTGTCTCTAATTCCGTAGGCTGAAAAACTTAAAGAAAGTATATGTTCAAAATGGCCAGAATCAAAAGACATCCCGGCAGCAATCAGCTGATTTATATAGTATTCTGCAGTATCACTTGAGTCAATTCGTCCTGAATCATGAATCATTTGGAATAATGTATCATCACTCATAGAACATAATTGGGACACTTTATGCCCTTGTTCCATCAGACTAACAATATTAAGAAGACGCCTTAACTGTTTATCGTCATAATACCTTGTATTTCCCTCAGAACGCTCAGGCTTTAAAGCATCATACCTCTGCTCCCATATTCTGATTGTATGGGGCTTGATTCCTGAAAATTGAGCTAATTGAGAAATGGAGAATAAATTCATTGTTTAAATTTAAAACAAAAAATTTAAACAAAATGATTTTACACAGCAATATTACAATTAAATGAAATTTAATTGCAAACCAAAACTAAAGGACTACTTAATTTTTTTCCAGTACTCCTCGACAATCATTCCATTGGGTAAAACGCCATTTATTGTCAGTTTGTCTTGATCCACTATAAATTTATAGGCAATGGTAACATCCGTATTTTGCGAGGGTCGACTACTAAACGTACTTGTAATCAGCACACTATCTCCTTTTATTTCATAAATACCTGAATTATATAATTCGGGAGGATTATTGCCTTCAAGCATAAAAGCTTCGTAGGTATTAGCAGCATAGGTTCTTTGCATTTGAAATTCGTCAGAAGCTTTCTGGGTTCTGCCATTGTAAATACCCCCATCATACTGCCATGTTCCCTTCAGGGAACCAGTGCTGCATGATGAAATTAGAACCAGGCACATCAAAACAGACGAAATATTAAAAAGTTTTTTCATGATTTTAATTATATCAGGAAACCCAATTTATCTCCTTTTTTAGAAATTGCATAGTCTTTTCTTCCTCAGAATCTGCTGTTGCGATAAAATCATAGACCCAATTTGCCTGAGGCGGCAGACTCATCAAAATGGATTCAATTCTACCATTGGTTTCCAGGCCGAACTTGGTTCCTGAGTCATAAACCAGATTGAATTCCACATATCGGCTCCGGCGCTGGAATTGCCAGAGTTTTTGTTCTTCAGTAAACGATTTGTTTCTGTTTCTTTGAATAAGTTCAGTATAGGCAGGCAAAAAAGTCTTGCCAACTGCCTTGGAAAATTCGAAAATATCCGCCCATTCAAGACCTGTTGATTGTGGGGTTAAACGGTCATAAAATATTCCCCCAACACCCCTGGTCTCCTGACGGTGTTTAATATAAAAATAATCATCAGCCCACTTTTTAAACTTGGTATAGAATTCAGACTGAAATCGATCACAGGTTTGTTTTAGTTTGGTATGAAAAAAACGCGCGTCGTCCTCAATCACATAATGTGGAGTGAGGTCAATTCCGCCCCCAAACCATCGCAAGTCCTTACCTGATTCGCCGGTCATTTCAAAGTATCGGATATTCATGTGAATAATCGGCACCCAGGGATGATTTGGATGGATGACAATTGACACACCTGTTGCAAAAAAATCATCATCGGTAACTCCAAAAGCTTTCTTTATATTTCCAGGAAGTTTGCCATAGACAGCAGAAAAATTTACACCACCCTTTTCAATGATGCTTCCGCCTTGAATTATACGCGTACGACCGCCACCACCTCCATCCCTTTGCCATAACTCCTCCTGAAATTTAGCTGAACCATCAGCGAGTTCAAGTCCGGCACATATTTCATCCTGAATCAGCTGATAAGCTTCAGCTATCTTCTCTTTCGTAATCATCCCTCAAAAATGATGTTTTTTTAATTAGATCCTGAAAGCAATTCTCAACATGCTCAATTCTGATCAGCTTATTTCAAGATAATCCAGATCCTTACCAAAGGTTTCCTTAAGTTGATATAAAGCAATTAAGGCTATAGCTAAGGATACGAACCCAACAACTAATGCACTGTTAATTATGCCCAAACTACCTTTTAAAGCTGTAAATGAAAGAGTTGCCAGTACCAGAGATCCTCTTACAAAATTAGGTACAGTAGTGGTTACGGTTGCTCTTAGATTTGTTCCAAACTGCTCTGATGCAATCGTTACAAAGGTTGCCCAATAGCCGGATGAAAAACCAAGGAATAATACAAGCCATATAAACTGTTGCGAATTCATTCCCTCAGCATTCAGGTAAACTACAATGCTTACCCCTGTAAGCAATAGAAAAACAAGCATAACTTTTTTTCTTGAACGCCACATCTGGCTCATAAAGCCGGCAACTATATCTCCGATGGCGATACCTATATAGCAGTACATAATACCAGTTCCTGCAGAAAGTGGCTCCGTTGCATTTAATTCCTTACCAAATTCAGGCGAGAAAGTAACAAGCACTCCTACTACAAACCATAGCGGAATCCCAATTAATATGCAACTCAGATACTTTTTAAACCGTTTTCCATCCGAAAAGAGCATAAAAATATTCCCTCTGCTTACTCCATCGTTCTTTAAATTTTTAAACATACCTGACTCTGCCAAACCTACACGCATGCCAAGGAGCAGCAATCCCATAATCCCTCCAATTATATAAGATGTTTCCCAGGCATAATTCTCTCCAACTATCGCAGCAGCAACTGCCCCCATAAGTCCTACACCTGCTACGATCATTGTGCCATAGCCCCTATTTTCCTTGCTCATCGTTTCAGTAACCAGGGTAATTCCGGCACCCAGCTCCCCTGCAAGACCGATTCCGGCAATAAAACGAATAATCGCATACTGCTCAACGGTTGTGACAAAACCATTGGCAAGATTTGCCGCTGAGTATAATAATATAGATCCGAAAAGCACACTCAGGCGTCCCTTTTTATCACCCAAAACACCCCAAAGAATTCCTCCAATCAACATCCCAAACATCTGGCTGTTAATCAGCATAGTACCAACGTCGAGCAAATCACCTTCAAGAACTCCAAGTCCTTTCAAACTTTTAATCCGAATAACAGAAAAGAGGATCAGGTCATATATGTCAACAAAATAGCCTAATGCCGCTACGATGATAATTAATTTAACATTTTTTTTATTTACAGCATCCTGATCCATATGATTTATTTTATCCTACAATCTACAAACAAAATTGAAAAACCAAAACAAGAGCTTAATTCATTTTAAGCAATATGATCTCAGCGATATTTTTTAATATCAAGTCAATTTGCGGATATTTGCAAGGATGGTTATATCAGAAAACACGCTCAAATGGGCAATGCGTTTTTATCCCCCGCTATTTTTTCAAAGAATCTGGGTAATTAAGTTTGATAAGGGCTTTACTGGAGTGCATGTAAAGATTTCTAAGAGCTTTTTGAATGTCAATTACAATCGAACCATCTTTGGGGGTACCATATTCAGTGCCTCAGATCCTTTCTTTGCCCTGCTTTTTGATCAGATACTCCAGAGAAGAGGCTTAAAATGCCGGGTGTGGCTAAAAAGTGCTGAGATCCGTTATTTAAAACCCGGAAATACTAATCTATATTTTACAATTTCACTCAGCGAAGAGCAAATTAAGGAGGCTGAAATAATATTGGGAACTGAGGGAAAATTTGTCAAGGCTTACCCGATGAATATATTTAATTCAGAGGGAGTACTTTGTGCTACTGTGATCAATGAAGTATATATTCGTAACCTGTTTAAGGGAGAAGAACAAACAATTGCCTACTAAAGATTATTGATCATGAATATCAGGAGACTAATTTTGGAGGGGGAAGGCGTAACACAGGATTTCAAAAAAAAAATAACCAGCTGCGAAAAAATTGCCAAAACAATGGTTTCATTCGCTAATAATAAGGGAGGCAGACTTTTGGTTGGGGTATCTGATGATGGAACTATAAGCGGTGTAAAGTCTGAAGATGAAGAAAAATATATGATTACCCGGGCAGCTCACTTTTACTGTAAACCAGCGCTCGAACCTAAATTTGAAGAGGTCTATCTCGATGATAAAACGGTTCTTGTTGCAGAAATAAATAAGAGTGAAATGAAACCCCATTATGCTCTTGGTGAAGATAAAAAATGGTGGGTCTACATCCGGGTAAAAGATAAAAGTGTGCTGGCCAGTAAAATTGTAATTGATGTACTGAAACGTGAAAATAATGAACATGGGGTTTTGCTTGAGTATTCTTCCAAAGAAAAAGCCCTCCTCGAGTACTTGAATGAACATGAACGAATCACTTCACTTGAATACAGTCAGATGCTCAACCTTTCAAGACGAAGAACTCACCGTATTCTTGTGAACCTGGTACTTTCAGGAGTAATCAGACTTCATACCACAGAAAAAGAAGAGTACTATACTGCTTCTTAATATAAAATAGTATACATTGCTATTTTACAGATACTTAAACACCTTAAAAATCTCTTTTGAAACGCATTTACTTCAAATATAAATCCCATTATCAAAGTAATCTTACACTGGCAATACCAGTTGTTATTTCACAGCTTGGGCATACGCTGGTACATACTGCTGACAGTGTTATTGTGGGGCATTTTGCAGGTACGATTCCTTTAGCTGCGGTCTCGCTGGTCAACAGTATTTTTATCATAGCTCTGGTTATTGGGATGGGTATTTCCTATGGACTCACCCCGCTGATTGCACAGGAGAGCGGGAAGAAAAACAATCAGGAGTGCGGGAAGCTTCTTGCGAATAGCTTGTTGATCAATGCAATCATAGGAATACTACTATACATCCTCATCTATTATGGTTCTCTATTGTTTATTGATAGAATGGATCAGGACCCCGATGTTGTGGCACAGGCAAAGCCCTATCTGGGTTTACTGGGCTTCTCAATCGTACCATTAATGATTTTCATGACTTTTAAGCAATTTGCCGAAGGACTCGGGTTCACCAAGCAGGCTATGATGATCTCTCTGTGGGGAAATCTCATTAATGTATGTCTGGGAATCATCTTTGTAAAAGGTTTATTTGGAGTTGAACCAATGGGTGTTAATGGTGTGGGCTGGAGTACACTTATCGACAGGACTATAATGGCTGTGGTCATGTGTATTTATGTATTAAGGTCAAAGTACTTTAAGGATTATCTGAAATCATTTAGCCATCAATCGATTGATAAAATCAGGTCTTTGAAAATTCTGAAAATTGGCACACCGGTGGCGCTTCAATATACCTTTGAAGTGACCGCTTTCAGCGTGTCAGCGATATTAATCGGTAGTATTGGCGCAGTAGAACAGGCAGCACATTTGGTGGCCATCAATCTGGCAGCAATAACCTATATGATGGCTAGTGGTATTTCTGCTGCAGCCACAATTAAAACAGGCAACAATTTTGGGAAAGAGGATTTCCTGAACCTCAGGCTTTCGGCCATATCAAGTTATCATATTGTATTGATCTTTATGGCTATAGCGGCCCTCTTATTTGCAGGACTTAATGAATATTTACCATGGATTTATACTTCAGATATGGCTGTAATTAGTATTGCGGCACAATTACTTATAATTGCGGCATTTTTTCAACTATTTGATGGAGCACAGATTGTCGGTTTAGGAATATTACGTGGAATAGGTGATGTTAATATACCAACATTAATCACTTTTATAGCCTATTGGGTTATTGGTATACCCACTGGATACTATCTTGGAATAGTTTTGGGATTGGGAGCAAATGGAATCTGGTATGGCCTGACCCTTGGCTTACTGGTTTCGGCTGGGCTACTCTTTACCAGATTCCATTATTTTTCTAAGAAGCTGGTTCGGCAAGCTCAAATAAAATTGATGCCACCGGAATTCTGATTTCATTAAAAATCTGAGATTGCATTTTTTTCAATCTATCTGTATGATCTTCAAGACGATCATTAATATTCATATATCTGATCAAATCGCCTGTTCTTGTATCAATAAACCTGTACCGCGTAA
Source organism: Daejeonella sp. (assembly GCF_030684675.1). Classification (GTDB taxonomy): domain Bacteria; phylum Bacteroidota; class Bacteroidia; order Sphingobacteriales; family Sphingobacteriaceae; genus Daejeonella. The sequence goes on from NZ_JAUXXZ010000033.1 coordinate 118,762, forward strand.
AATGTTGCTTTTCCATAGTACAAATTTACACTAAATTTATTGAAAATCAGCATTTTACGTAATCATAGATTTGTAAAATATTAAATATAATATGTCTAGAAGTATAGATCATGCGCAATCCGGTAGGTATTGCAGTGAGCTTCAACGATATCTGAAATCTTAGGGGAATAGCCCCCTCCCATACTTATTTGTATCGGCAGTCCCAAACTTCGACAGTAACGCAGCACCAATTCGTCCCTTTGTTTACATCCGGCTATGGAAAGATTGAGCTTACCCAGTTTATCGGTTGCCAGGACATCCACTCCTGCCAGATAAAAGATAAAATCAGGTTTAAACGAATCTATAACTAATTTCAGGTTCTGTGAAAGCAGTTTAAGGTATTCTGAATCATTAGTTCCATCAGTCAAGCCGATATCAAGATCAGATTGCTCTTTTCTGAATGGAAAATTCTTCTCCGCATGCATCGAAAAGGTAAAGACCCTTTCTTCCTTACTGAATATCTCAGCAGTACCATTTCCCTGATGCACATCTAAATCAATTATTAATATACGATCCGCTAAAGAATTACTCAATAAATAATTAGCGGCAATTGCCTGATCATTTAACAGACAAAAACCTTCAGCCCAGTTTGATCCTGCGTGATGTGTACCTCCTGCGACATTAAATGCGATCCCATGCCCCAAGGCATGAATACTGGCATCAATAGTACCGCGAGCTATTCTGATCTCACGATCAATTAATGTTGATGACAATGGAAAGCCTGACCGACGGACTTCAACATCACTCAGTTTCAAATCCCTAAGTCTTTCCCAGTAATTCTGCTCATGTGTCAACAAAATAATATCTTCATCCAGCTTCTCTGGTGAAAACAATGAATCACTGCTGATCAAGCCTTCATGCAGAAGCTGTTCAGGGATGAGTTCGTACTTAAGCATAGGGAAGCGATGCCCCTCCGGCAAGGGATGAACATAAATAGGATCAAATGCAATAAAAAGCAAGGAAATTAATAATTAACAGATGTTGGGGACTTATACTTTTTAAATATTCTGATGGTCAATGTAATCACAATGATCACAAAAGCTGCGTATGCTGCGTTAATCACATCTTCATAAAAGAGAGCATCTACTTGTTTTCGTTTCAAAATAATGCCATACAAGGCCCAAAGGACAACAAGTCCGAAAGGTATATTCCTCCTGACCAAAATAATGAACAAAGAAAGAAGAGTGGCTATACCTATCAGGATGATAACCCAATAACTTTCAGAAATTCCCATTCCATTCCAGCCTGTTGAAATTAACCAGGCACTGATATTGGCAATACTTGCAATACATATCCATCCAAAGTAAATGCTCAAAGGGAACTGTGTAAATATCTTTGTCTGAATTGATCGATCAGGGTTCGAAATATGGGCTCTAATACTGATTTTAATGAGGGTGAACAGCTGAATCAATATCAAAATGGCAGATAAAAATAGTTGTTCATTTACCCAGGCAATTAACCAAAGCCCTGTGGCAATACTATTCAGAACAAATAGCCATCCTATATTCTGGGTATCCTGATTGGTTTGACAGCTTGAGGTTTTCGCAAATGCTTTATAGAGATGGAATACACAAAATGCCAGCAGGGAGGTATAAATGAGCCCCCAAATAGCAAATGTAATCCCTGCCGGTGCGAAAACGGTATCATATTTTGCAGAAACCTGACCTACATCCTGGGTAGAAAGTGATTTTACCTGAACCAAGTATGACATCAATAGTTGAAAACCAAGAGTTATCAAATTCAGTATTGCCAATAATCTTGTTTTCATGGTATTTTAGATTAATAAAATATTGTTCAGAAAATAATTTTTAATCTAGCAAAAAAGGACCTGATTTATTAAGATTAATTCAGGAATTAAATTCAATAAGTCCCATAATCTGTGCAAGATAGGCTGCATCAGTTTCATCAAAACTATTTAATTCTGCACTGTCAACATCCAAAACACCGATTACCTTCTCATTTCTGATTATTGGTATCACAATTTCAGACTTTGAAGCAGCGCTACAGGCGATATGTCCGGGAAATACCTCAACATCAGGAATGATCAGGGTTTGTTCCTGCGCCCATGAGGCACCACACACTCCTTTTCCCTTCTTAATTCGGGTACAGGCAACCGGTCCCTGAAATGGGCCTAGAACCAGTTCATCATCTTTTACCATATAAAACCCTACCCAAAAGAAGTTGAATTGTCCTTTCAGGGCAGCACACACATTAGCCATATTGGCAATCTTATCATGCTCTCCTTCTAGTAAAGCAGAAATCTGAGGCAATAATGAATGGTATTGCTCCTCCTTACTCCCTGTAACAATTTTTAAATCTTCAGCCATACTGCAAAATTACAATTGATTTGTATTCAGCAATATTATAAAAATTTATCTTCATCATAACTTCATGTTCAATAACAAACTTTGTATTGAAAGATCAGGAATAATCAAAATATCGTACTGCAAATTAGTTATACGATAGTATACTATACTAAGATTTATATCCCTGACATAATTCACCTTAAAATAAACAGCTATGAAAAAATTAATTATCCTGGTAATCCTCTTTGCAGCATTGGGGACTACCGATACGCAGGCCCAATACCGTCAAGGACAAACTGTTTGGGGCCAAAATGACCAAAATGTTTACAGAGATGATCGTGGCGAATACCGTTATGAAGTGCGTGAGAGACGGGTTTGGATCCCTGAATATAGAACTGCCGGCATATTTGGTATAGGGAGCCGGAGAGTACCCGGACATTATGAAATGAGAAATGAGCGCGTCAGGGTATATTCAGATCAGAATAGAAAGCAACATCCGCACGGAATGCCTCCCGGACAAAGAAAAAAATCTAATAACAACTATGATCAACGGTACGAGCGTGACAGACACGATGATGATTATGGGAACCGACGATATGGTGATAATGATGACAGGAACCAGGATGGCCGTTATGATAGCCAAGGGAATCAAAAAGGCCATGGCAAAGGGAAAAATGACCGTGACTAAGAATTTTAATATTTAAGAATTAAAGTCTTCCTCTAATAGGGAAGACTTTTCTTTTTTATGACCTTAAGAATACATTTTGATAAATTACCTTTGGGATCTGAGCAAGAAATCGTTAAGATCAATTATGTTAGTTACAATAAGTATAGTACGATACAGACCACTATTCATTCCACTGGCAATCCTTGCTATGGCAATTCACCGCATTCCGCTTTCTTTAAATAAAGCCTGTACTTTCTGGAAATTGATGGGATGCGGTAAAAATGGCTCATTTGATCTCCAGCCCGACTGGCAGCAGTGGGCTTTACTGGCAATTTGGACTTCAGAAGAGGAATTTAACAGATTTAATGAAAACTCATTTATCGCATGGTGGTGGAAGAAATTTACAAAAGAACAATGGACACTTTTAAGTGTTCCATTAGCAAGTCATGGTAAATGGGATGGTAAAGACCCGTTTAAGATGGATAATTACGAAGCGAACTACAATGGACCGGTTGCGGTTTTAACCAGAGCTACGATCCGTCTGAATAAACTAACCCAATTTTGGGCCAATGTAGAACCTGTAGCCGAAATCATGACTAAAGCTCCCGGTTACATCTGCTCTGTTGGAATTGGTGAAGCTCCTTTCTTCAGGCAGGCTACCCTTTCAATCTGGAAGAGTATGGAAAGTATGAAAGCATTTGCATACGGCTCAGCTGAACACGCTGAAGTAATCCGAAAAACCAGAAAGCTTGATTGGTATAGTGAAGAACTATTTGCCAGATTCCGTTTAATATCAGGAAAAGGAAGCAATAAGGGGATAGACCCGATCAAAGAAATTCAACAAGATTTATTAAAAGCTAAGCAATGAGAGTAATAGCAGAACTGCCACATCCGGATTGTAAGATCACCTTATTCTCCATGAATCAAAAGTATATTATAAAACTGGAGAAGGGGACTTTTGAACAGATCTATAAAATATCAGAGCTTGACATCCCTAAAGGAGTGAATGGAGTGTTTCAGTTACTTGATTCAGATTTCATAAAATCAGCGGCCGAACGCTTTAACCAAATGAGGATTGATTTTAGTCAGGCATACAAAAGATATGATGAAAATAACATATAACTACTTGATAATTAGCACATTAATTAGACAAACAAAATTTTATTTGGAATTTAACACTATTATTGAGGTCTAATTTTAGTTTTATATAATATATAACTTAATATAAATTAATATAAATTACTGATATACACTAATTTATATATCATAACAAAATAATATTTCGGCACTTATATACATACTTAACCCAAACGAAATATCGTTCTGACAAGTTGTCAAAGTGCTGATAATCAGTTGTTTTTTAATGTAAAAGTGAATGTGAAGTGATTGTTTAGGTGTTTTAAAAACTGATTAGTATTCTGTTATAACTTTGGGGTATGAAAAAAGACCAAACCGAATCTATTAACCCCGAAGAATATGGCTTTTTACTAAAGCGGAGTGATAACAATGGTTACGCTTGTTACTCCTACCCTTCGATGAATGATTTCTCGTTAGAGTTAGAAATGATAGAGAATGTTTTTTCGTTAACGTATTTTCATAAAGAAGAGAGAATGGGTTATATGCAAACACCCCCAAACCAAATTCAAAGCGTCAAAAAGATACAAATCAACAAGGCCATCGTATTCAAGACATACATGTCCATAATAGCGCTGATTTTAATATTAAAGACTATTGGGATAAGTGGGGGGTGATCGTTAATACGATATTAGGTGTTATACCACAATTTTAGTTAATAAGAATAAAGACCTGCCTAAACTTAAATAATCCGTTTCGTTATTTTATAACTCCTCAGTATACGTACACACATATAGACGGCCATTTTTACCGAGCATGGAATAGCTGAATAACTTACAACCATTGTCCTATGCTTACGGACTCTTGCGCGTTTCGGCGTCTGATGTATCACCTTACTTTACGGCAGTTTTCGGGACTGTAACCCACGAGGTCTGCACCTCTTTAGCAACTTGACTAAGACACACGTTCAAATCGTACGTTTCGAGTAATTAACTCTCATCAGTTAGTCTTTATTCGTATGATTTTAAGAGATTTACGGGGCGTGAGAATCAAAAAAACTTTTGGTCACGTTTGTATATAAATGCCAATATTTTATTGGATAATAATGCCAAATTTATGGGAGGTTTGGCCATTATTATATATTTCAATACATTTTAAAAGCTAAGATTTTTTTTCCTATTTTTGAATCATGAAACATATCAACACAACCCGTTTTATAGTATTAACACTTCTTGTCATTGCAGCTGCGCTGACAAGGGCACTTCCCTATTTAATTCCACATATCTGGAACTTTACAGCAATTGGAGCTCTGGCAATATTTAGTGGTGCTCAGTTCAGTGATAAACGCTTGGCATTTATTATACCAATAGTAGCTATGGCTGTTTCTGACATCTTCATTGGAAATGGATTTAGTCTTGCAGTTTATACCGGCTTTGTTGTGATGGTTGGATGCGGATTCCTGATCAGAAACAAAGTAAATACAACCAATGTAATTTTAGCATCATTCATCAGTGCATCGGTTTTCTTCCTGATAACCAATTTTGCATTTTTGTACCCCGCTACAATATACCCCCGGAATATTTCAGGAATCCTGACTTCTTATGCTGCAGGCCTTCCATTCTTTAGAAATATGTTAATTGGTAATTTGGTGTTTTCAGCAGTATTATTTGGAAGCTTCTATCTTTTATCAAAAAGATACCCTGTTCTGGCGAAAGTTTAGATTGCAATTTTAGCAATAATATAAAGAATACCCGGACGTAATAATTCTGATTCTTGTAAGAAATCTTGAGTTATTACGTCCGGGTTTTTATTTATCGTTACATTTTATGATCTCTTGTATGGAATTAGGAAGAATATTTTTTGCGGGCTTCTAATTGTGCCTTTTCGCCTTCAGCAGTAACCTCTTCGTGAGTTTTAAGATTAAACTCTTTTAAAATATCCTTCACCAGGACATCAGGAGATAAACTTTCTATAATTGCCCATTCTTCCTCATGAAAAACTTTTATATCCACCCTGCGTCCGTATTTTTTTTGAACGGCGGGAAAATGTTGAACAAATGGCCATAAATGCAGGAAAGCTTTTTCCAAATTAACCGGACCCCAGCAAAGTTGAGGGTTCCAAAAACCTGTCTTTGCCAATTCCTCACCAGTAATATCACATATTTTACTGGTTCCTTTCCTGGTACTGGAAACTACCACACATTTATGCTTCCATGCAAGTGAATTAATCATTTGCCCGGCAGCAAAGGCTGAAGGGAAGAAAATGATCTCCGCACCCTGCTTCCGGTACATCTCCCATCCGTCATCCCACAATGAATCAAAGCAAATCTGAACCCCTATTTTTCCAAAATCCGTTTGAATAACAGGCTGAAATAAAGGTCCGGGCATAACTCCACTTTTTATCTCACCTTCTGTCGGGTGAATTTTATGATACGCTCCGACACGTTTCCCCTGCCGGTCAATCACAACAGCCGAAATATAAAACATTCCATGACCTGCAGGAGTATCAACAGCACAAATAGTATAGCAATTGTTTTTTTTAGAGAAATCAGAAAACTGCTTTAACACTTCTTCTGATTTACTTATCCTTTGTTGTACAGTGAACTTCCCATCCATTTTAGTATTTGCGATGTAGAAACATTCAGGCAGGCAAACTACATCGGGGTTAAAGGGTTCGATTCCCTTTAGAGATTCAATCACTCGTTTGACCATATCATCAGGTGTTTCTGCAGATAGTCTTTCCTGTGAAAAGCTTGCTATCCAAACCTCACGTGGAAGTTTTCCGGCTGGGTTTAAAGCACTGTCGCTTTTTAATGATTCAGCTAAGCCTATATTACCAATAGTAGTAAGACCAGCAGTTAATGCCGATTTTTTCAAAAAATTCCTTCTCGAGTTTTGCTGCATTTTCATTTGGATATAATTGTTTATAGGTTCAAACAAACTCCTTTAGTAAATGTAATGCTAATCTTCCAGATAGTTTAGTAGTACAGGCAGTAACAGCACCGAATCAAGAAAGGCTATCAACTCATTGATTTAACAAGCGCTTAACCAGCTCAGGAACTGCAGTAGCAGCATTTTCAGGGATCATTTCTATGTTTTTTGCAGATATCTCCATTGCCCTGGGATCTACCAGTATTTTTTTCGCTTTCGCCGGTACCAAATCAATAAGGCCTGCTGCCGGGTAAACCTTTAATGAGGTGCCTATTACTATGAATATATCGGCAAAATGACATTCTGTAGCAGCTTTTTCAATCATTGGAACAGCTTCTCCAAACCAAACAACATGTGGCCGTAGCTGAGAGCCTAATTCACATTGTTCTCCCATTTTTAATTCCGATCCTGAAATATCATAGGTTAGATTTGGATTTCTATCTGACTGGGATTTTGTAATCAGGCCATGTAAATGAATAATTCGCGAAGATCCGGCACGTTCATGCAGGTCATCAATATTTTGAGTAATAATGGTCACATCATACTTTTCTTCAAGTCTTACCAGAGCATAATGTGCAGCATTGGGTTTCGCTTCAAGAACAGATTTACGGCGCTCGTTATAAAAATCTTGAACCATATCCGGATTCCTGCTCCAGGCTTCCGGAGTAGCTACATCATATACATTGTGTCCTTCCCATAGTCCCCCTGAATCTCTGAAAGTCTGCAAGCCACTTTCAGCAGAAATACCGGCTCCGGTAATTACAACAATTCTTTTCATCTGTTTATGTTTATTTCTTTTTTTCCGCAATTGCGGGTTGGAACCTTTGATGATTTCTTTCAGGTAATATCCAGGTATAAAAATCCAGCATCTTCTTCCCCGTCAGTTTGTTTAATTTGCAAAGGCCTGAATACAATTTCTCCGGTTTCATAAGCTACAGGCTTTCGAAAAACCGGCCCATTATAACAAAACGTATGGAACTCACCATTTTCCCCGAAGGGATCAATTCCCTGAGGTAATTTTCTGAAGAAATCGGAATTTAGTTGTTTTCCAATCCAATCCATACCCAATTTATCAGATTGAACACAGCAAGTAATAGCTTCAAAACCTCCATCAGATAACTCTTTCTGAAGCTCAATCGAGCTACTCTTCCACAAAGGAAAATATGTTTTCAAACCCGCCCTTGATGCTAAGTCCTCACGGTATATCCGAAGGTCTTCGAGAAAAAAATCTCCAAACACAAGGGTATCAACACCCATTTCTATTAATTGTGTACAGGTTTTCAGAAAGACTTCTTCATAGGAGTAATTGTCAGGCTGATTCGATACCCACATTTTAATGATTGGAAATCCCAATTGTTCAGCTTGTCTGTCAAGTACTTTTTCAGCGATACCATGCATTGAAATCCGCTTGAATTCACTATTTAAAGTGCTTACAAGTCCTATTATCTCGAACTGCGGATTTTGCTTAAGCCTTTGTAATGCCATTGCTGAATCCTTACCTGCACTCCAGAATAAAACTGCCTTCTCCATAATTAATCTGTCCTAAAACAAAAATAGCGATGAATTTACATCCATCGCTATTTATTATTTGGTTTTACAACTTATCGGATGTCTAACTTAAAACCAGCGTTAAAATTGATTCCTTTGGTTTGATAGCCTGCAAATTCGACATAATTCTCATCCAGCACATTCTTAACATCGGTAAACAAGCTAAGTCTGGCTGAAGCTTTGTACTGAGCATAAATATCAAGTACATTAAATGAACCAAGTTCAGCTTCCACCGTTTTGAAAGTCTTACCATCAAAATATTTGTCTCTTCGGTCGCCTGTGAACTTATAAATCAGATTAAAGCTTAGAGTTTTACTTAAATCAAGACCAGCATTCAGTCCGAAAGAATTCTTTGGTCTTCTGAAGAGATTAAATGATGTACCTACCGGAGTGGTCACCTCCCCATCTACAAAAGCATAAAAAGCATTCAGATTCAGTAATCCATTGGGTTTGTAGCTTAGTTCTACTTCATAACCCTTATCATTCTGCTTATTTTGATTTATATAACCAAATTTACCAGCAGAAACCTGACCAAAATCAATTACATTTTCAATATCCCTCTTAAAATAAGAAAGGGAGAGATTTATTTGCGTCGTAAAATTCAGATCAAAGCCTGCCTCATAAGTACGGGATGTTTCGGGGCTGAGTGCTAAATTTCCATATTCTGAAAATAACTGATACAAGGATGGTACTCTGTAAGCAGATGAAATGTTAGCGTACAGTTTATAACGGTCTGCAATCAGATAGGATGGGTTTAAAGTATAGGTAAAGTTACTGCCGTATTCACTATGATCATTAAATCGACCACCTATCTCTGCCTGAAAACCCATTTTTGATTTAATAAAAAGAGATGTGAACAGACTTTTTATATTATTGTCTGCAAATAACCTTGAACTATATGGATTTCTCTGATCTGTACTTAGATTCCTGTATGAAATGCCACTTGCCACATCAATAAAATTATTGAAAGCATAATTGAGGTTACTTTCCAGGTGTGTAATATTCCCTGTATTATTGGTGATTGAACCCTGATTATTGTATTTATTGTTCAGCTTATTCTGGCTTAGATTGAAATTGAGAACGGCTTTATTAAAATCCAGCTTTCCACCTATTCCCGCCAGAAATGAAGATTTACTATAGGTATAGTCCTTTGCATCAGCAAATGCACCATTATCGAGGTCGGCGGCATTATTATTAGCCTGAAAATTTCCTCTTAGTAAAAAGTTTTTACTAACCTGCTGTCCCATGTTAAACATCATGGATTTCTGATGGAATCCATCCTTGTCAAAGCCAGGTTCAGCGTTGGCAGGCTGTGCAGAAGAGAAATTCTCTGAATCCAGATTAGAGGCATTGAATGTAAGAGATGTATTTTCGATTTGTCCGCTCAAACCCAAAACTTGCTTATAGGTCCCGTAACTTCCACCGGTAGCCAGAAGATTTGCCGCTAATTTGCCGCTACCTTTTCTGGTGATCACATTAATAACGCCTGCTACTGCGTCAGAGCCGTACAAAGTAGAATTTCCTCCTTTTAAAATTTCGATACGCTCGATATTCTCAATTGCAATGGATGAAATATTATATTCGCCAGATATTTCTGATGCATCATTGACAGGGATACCATCAATCAGTATCAGGGTATTAGCAGCACTTGCTCCACGGAGATACACAGCCTTAATATCTGCAGGATTACCTCCATTTCCTCCTATCGTCAAGCCAGCAACATTGTTTAACAGCTCGGGCAAAGTTCTGCCCTGACTTTTTGAAATTGTTTCTGCAGTGATTACCCGAACCACCTTTCCTATTTCCGATAATCTTTTGGGCGAACGGCTGGCAACTACCACCACTTCATCGAGATTTGAAACAGGTCTTTCCTGTGCCAGGGCACTGCTGTTTAGCAATACCAGTTGTGCAAGTCCCAGACTTACCCCAACGTAAAATTTTTTTGTTTTCATTTTGTTGTGAGTTTTTGTCCCACAGCAAACAGATAATGAAGGAATACCAGAAATGGATCCATTCTTGCGAATAGTCCTCTCCAAGCTTCAATCCCCGAAAGCTATGAATTATTATGCTGAGGCAGGTCTTCTGACTTACTCCCGGTTTATCCAGCCTTCCCATCCGCCTAAGGCGAAAAGTGGCTTAATTTTGGACCGTTATGGAGAACACAGCAGCGGGACTGTCCGGGATTCTAACCCGGTTCCCTTTTAATTCCGAATATGATTTCGGAAACCTAAAGCACTGCAAAAATAGCATAAGCTTAAACAAATCCAAATGAATTTGAGAATAGGTTGCTCTAATTTTAGGCTTAATAATTATCTTTAGAAAGAGGGATATGATGTACTAGTGTTATGTTAATTCTCAATTGACGGATAAAGTCTTTTCAATTTCACTCGTGCTTCTTTATTTGTGAACTGCCAATTTATTTTACAGATTTTATTATTTCTTTGATTTTGCCAGGCACTAACTTGCGCGGCTATTT
>NZ_JAUXXZ010000067.1 GCF_030684675.1 Daejeonella sp.
GTACGCAAATGAGGAGACTATTCAAAAATATATAAATGAACAAGGCCAAGAAAAGACTGCTTATAAGAAGTTTCATAGGGCACAATTACGGTTATTCGAATAACGCGATACCTCGAAGCTCTGCTTCGGGGTCATTCATTATTTAAAAATTATGGTTAGGAGCATAAATAAGTACAGCCTAATAAATTTGTTTTTACCTTGATGAAAATATTTAATTAACATTCCGAATTATTAGAAAATCTACGTTGTTATTTAACTAAAATATGAAAAACTGCCTGCTCTTAGTTATGTTATTTATCATGCATATAACTGTCTATGCTCAGTTATCAGCAAGAGATATTCTTAAACAAAAAACAGAAAAAGATCTGCAAACAATCATGGCCACATCGCCATCGTTAAGCGGTCTGATGGCTGTCGATCTGAGTAGCGGAGAATCCATAGGTATCAATGAAAACATCATTTTTACCCAGGCCAGTGCGATTAAGATTCCAATCCTGATGGAGGTTTATAAACAAGCACATGAAAAGAAGTTTGCTCTATCTGATATCAGACAATTGTTGCCTTCGAATACAGTTGCCGGTTCAGGGATACTGAATGTAATGGTCGATCCGGTTAACCTGAGTATTCGGAATTTGTGTGTATTGATGATCGGCCTGAGTGATAATTCAGCCACCAACACCCTGATTGAACTGGTTGGTATGAAAAATGTAACTAATACGATGCAATCCCTTGGGTTTTCGAATACCAGATTGCAGCGTAAGATGATTGATCAGCCTGCCTCACTTAGAAATGAGGAGAATCTTTCCACTCCTGCTGAAGCTGTAAGGATTATGAAGCTATTACATGAAGGTAAATTCATTGATAAGGCTACTTCTGAGGAGATCCTTTCAATTCTCAAGAATAATCCAATTTCAAATAGTAAAATAGCTAACGGACTTCCGGCAAATATAAAACTTGCATTCAAACCTGGTGGAATGGGAGGGGTGTCTACTGAATGGGCTATCGTCTATCTGTCGAACAGACCTTATGCGATAGCAATTATGGAAAATTATAAAACTTCAGCTACGCCATCAAATATCATCAGCGCACTTTCCAAACGGGTGTTCGATTATTTCTCGATGATGAAAGCGACGAAATACGGCGTTATAATTGAGAATTGAGAATGGAGAGTTTGATCTACAGATTAAGAATTTTATTCTCGATTTAGAACTTTAATTCTCAACTCTCCATTCTCCACTTTCCACTACCTCGTTGGTGAACCTCCTCCAAACTTATTCAATCTCATAGTGAAAGACAGCATGAAATACTGGCCAAGACGGTTTATCTGACGATCTACGATAATGTTGTCATAAACATCTCTGGAGATACCTGTATTCTGATTCAAGAGGTCATTTCCTTCAAAACGTAAGGTTCCATTGTTCCCTTTCAGAAAGCGATATTCAGTATATAAACGGAGGATTGTTGGGTTTCTGACGATCCCATTATCAAAACCTGAGTTAATAGTTTTTCTAAGATCATAACCTAAAGTAAGATCCTTGAAAAAGTAATTTCTTCCCCGAAGCTGAAAACTCAAACTATTGGTTTGACGATCAGTAAAATTTGCCTGAGAGTATTGAGTTTTATTAATGGCATATGATGTTTCTAATTCAAAATCGATAACATCCTTGATATCTATTTCAAATTCAATTTCCTGTCTTACCATGAAGTTCTTGGCAATGTTTTTATTCAGGTCGATAAAGGCTACGTTATTATTCAGGTATGCAGAACCTGAGTAAGTGAGGGTATATTTACGCTCTGCGAATGGCTTACCATAGGAGTAATCTCCACGAAGGGAATAGAATCCATCGGTATTGGTATAGCTGGTTAACTGGTTAACTGTGTTTGGAACCTGCACTTTGGTGGTTACAATTTTATCCTGAGTTTGACTGAATGAAAGGTTTGCATGTAAAACATGCCCCATGTTCCAGTCTGACTGATTGTATCGTGCATTGAAAGTATGGATGAATTCCGGTTTAAGATCAGGGTTTCCTGTAATGGTATTCTGAAGGTTAGAATTATCAGTAATAGGCTGCAACTGAAGGAAGCCCGGCTGATTATTACGACCCCAGTAATTGATGTTTAATGCCTGCTGCTTCGAAAATTTATACACCATTCTTGCAGATGGGATCAGGTTAAATGTTCTGTTTTCAGTGTTTATTCCCCTGCTCAGATTTTGACCCTTAAGTATTGCAGGCTGGGCGTTCAATCCAAGGGTATAATTGAACTTATCTGCGATATACCTGTAATTTGCTCCAAATCTGTGAGTATAGAACTGGTACTCATAATTATTGCTGAGATCAGCGTTAAATATCTGATTCCCACCAATAATATCATTCGTTATGCGATCTGTTGTAGTACTTGAGCGGCTGTGACTGTAGTTGAATTCAACATAGGTTTTCTCCCAGATCGGTTCCATATAAGTTATATTCGACCAGAGATTAAAATTATTGTTTGTGTTGGCAATTAATTGATTCTGAATACGGGTTGAATCGCCACCCGCCTGCTTAATCAGGTAATTATTCATCACATTACGGTCATTATCGCCATTTGTATAATTGAAATTCCCACTCATACTCATATTTCTTCCCTTTTTTGAGAACTTATGATTGTAATAGAAACGCGTTCCCATATTTAAATTCAAGGCATTTGTCCCTGATAGATTATTCCTGACGGTGGTGAGGCTTTGCTGGGAAATGTCAGTTACACCTATATTGTCAGAATTGTTTAAGTTATGTGAGAAGCTGGGGGAGATTCTCAGGAAGTTTAAAGTATCGGGTTTTAGTACGAGGTTACCGGAGAAGTTATGACTATAATTATCACTGTTATTATCGGAAACAGCATTTTCCAGCCTGGTGAAGTTTTCAAGGAAATTCTGCGAAAATGTTTTACTAAAAGTTGTGTTTTTACGGTTATTGAAGCTATATCCTGCATCTGCGGATACTTTTTTACTCCAATCATTACGGTAGTTCATGCTGGCTGAATTGGTGCTGGTGATTCCATTTGAATTGCCGCCGCGCATATTGATATTGTTAATGGTTCCGTCAAATGATAACTGGCGTTCTCCCTTAAAAGTGTTCCCTCTTAAACTGGTATTGTACCTGTCTTCATTTCCCATTCCGCCAAAAATTCGTGCAGAATAACCCCGCTTTTTATCCTCCTGAATGGTTAGGTTCAATACTTTCTCAGCTTCACCCGTCTTAATTCCGGTGATGTTGGCATGATCGCCATAATCATCAATTATTTGTAGATTCTTAATGATATCAGCAGGAAGATTTTTTATTGCTGTTGCTACATCAGTTCCGAAAAAATCTTTTCCATTTATCCTGATCTTTGTAATGGCCTCACCCTGAGTTGTAACATTCCCATCAGCATCAACTTTAACTCCCGGAAGCTTTCTAAGCATTTCATCTACTGCATCACCCTGCCTTACAGGGAAAGAGGAGGCATTGAATGTAACGGTATCTTCGCTAATTTTAATCGCAGTTACTGCTGTTATTACAACTTCATCTAAGGTATTTGATGATGTTTTCAACTTAATAGGAGGGATTACCAATGAATTACCCCCGGATATTGTATAAGCTTTCAGGAATGTCTCAAACCCAATAAACGCAGCAGAAAGCGTGAAATTAGGCCATTTTACATTTGTTAAATAGAAATTTCCATCAATGTCTGCAGAAGTTTGAACACTGTCTTTCCCATTTTTTAGTTTGATCAGAGTTCCCGTTAAAGGAACACCGGCTGTATCCAGTACACTTCCTTTTACCTGATAATTCTGTGAATAACTAAAAATGGAATATGATACTAAACAAAGCGTGAGGAAAAATCTTCTCATAAAATTACTGGTTTCGGGTATATGGTTATTTTAATAGTAAAACACTTAGATACCCGATGGGATGTAATGGTTTAAACATCTAAACAGCCGTTTCTTATAATTCGGGCAAATATAATCTTAAGCCATGTTTAAGCCCTTTTATGTTCAGTATTGTTACAAAGTTGTACAAACATATTACAATACATTTTTGAAAAGCTAAAGAAATAAGGTTTCATGAGATTAAGAGCTTTTTAAGCGAAGTTGCCTAACCGAAAAACTGCCAATCAAAGAATTGTTTACGTAACCATTATAACTTATTCCTAATATTTAAATGAAAAATAGGGCATGCAATATCAAATAAATTGTATTTTTAGTTCCGGGAATTTAGGCTTTCCGGAAGACTCTTTCAGGAGATTTAATTAGTTTTTGATATTTTATGGAAAGAAGACAATTCATGTCAAATACGCTTTTGGCGGGTTTAGGAGGATTTAGCCTTAATGCATTCGGATCTGAGTATCATGCTGCTTCTGAAAGCATGGATAATTTAGAGTCAAAAGGCCTTGAGCTAAACAAACTTCATGAATTTTATCATGCTGAGATATTCAAGCGATTTATCCCGAATATGGATAAGTATGTAATTGATCATCAGCTTGGCGGTTTCATGACTTCCATAGATATTACCAATGGAAAACAGGCCAATCCAAATAAGACTGCCTGGTTTGAAGGCAGGGGGATGTGGACTTATTCTTTTCTGTACAATAACCTTGAAAAGAATCCTAAATACCTCGAAGTTGCACGTAAATCAAAGGATTTCATCCTGAAGCATCTTCCTACAGATGACAAGTTTTTCACTTCTTCATATACTAATGATGGTAAGCCTTTGTCAGGCTCCGGTGATATTTATTCCAGTTTATTTGTAGCCGAAGGTCTGGCAGAGTATGCCAAGGCTTCCGGTGATAAGCAGTATTTTACGATTGCCAAGAAGATTATTTTATCCTGCCTTAAAAGATATGAAAGTCCTGATTACGACTATTATGTAGCTTATTTGAATCCGGGTGCAACTAAAATTTCTGGCCCAAGGGTACTTGGTCATTGGATGGTGTTTTTGCGTGCGGCCACTCAGATTTTGGAGAATGGGCCGGATGCTGATATGGAGAAATTAGCTGACAGATGTCTGGATGCTTGCCTGAATCATCATCTAAACCCTCAATATCAGTTGTTCAATGAGGTTTTGAACCACGATTTCAGTCGCCCGGATAACTCATACAAGGATTTCTCTTATACTGGTCATGGTATAGAAATGTGCTGGATGTTGCATTTTGAGGCTGCCCGCAGAAAGGATAAAAAGCTTTTCGATCGGATCACAGAGATATTTAAAAGACATGTTACTGTAGCACATGATGATGTATATGGGGGTTATTTCAGAGCTCTTGATCATGTTGATAGTAATATCTGGAAAGTAGATAAAGTACTTTGGCTTCAGGAAGAGGTTCTGATTGGTAGTATGTTCATCGCTGAGCACACCGGAGAGGAATGGGCAAAAGAACTCTTTAACGAAACCCTTGAATATGTTCGGAAAAGTTTTGTCAAGCCCGGTAATTTATTCTGGGCTTCGGCTGGGGATCGGTTTATGAAGGATTATGCAAAAATTAGGGCTGAACATTATCATCATCCCCGGCACCTGATGTTGAATCTGCTTGCCTTAAAACGAATGATTAAACGTAATGGTAAACCTTCCGGACTTTTCGGATAATATCAGCCGAATTAAATTGAATAAAAGTATATGATTAATAAGGAATATTCCAGACGTAATTTTTTAAAACAGAATACCCTTGCAGGATTAGGTCTGGTGGGTTCAGCTGTCTTTGCAGGATCAGTTTTGCCAGCTGATGCCCTGGCTTCACAATCTCAGGATCTGAAAAAGATTACAGGGCTCGATTTTAGAAAACTCCGTGAACAGTATAAAGAGGCCTTGCTAGGTAAATTTATTCCGAACCTGGGTAAATACGTAGTGGATCATGAACTTGGTGGATTTATGTGCTCTGTGGATATTCTGACCAGAAAACTGGTTAATACGACTAAGCGGGCATGGTTTGAGGGTAGGGGGATCTGGATGTATTCCTTCCTGTATAATAATCTGGATAAGGATCCTGCTTATCTTGAAATCGCCCGTAAATCCAAAGACTTTATCTTAAGGCGTTTGCCTGCTGATGGCAGCTATTATATCTCATCCTTTACAAAGGAAGGCGAGCCAATTGGTGATATCGAAGGAGATATCTATGGAAATCTTTTCGTAGCCGAGGGACTGGCGGAATATGCTAAAGCGACAGCCGAACCTAAATATTTTGATCAGGCAAAAGAAATTGTATTGAAAGCTGTACAGCGTTATGACAGACCTGAATTTACTTACAACTACAAGGCAGAAAACAGAGTAGCAGGCCCGCGAATTCTGGGGCACTGGATGATTTTATTGAGTGTATGTACACAAATGCTGAGGCAAAGAAGTGATAAGGAAATCAGGGCATTAGCCGATCGTTGTGTAGATGCGATTATGAATCATCACTTGAATAAAGATTACAGACTTTTAAATGAAGCTCTGGCTCATGATATGAGTCCGCTTCCGGATCCTGTAGCCTCTCAATATGGTGACCTGGGGCATGGTTGTGAAACACTCGCATTTGTGATGAATTATGCCGTGCTGATTAAGGATGCTGATCTCTTTCACCGATCGGCTAAAGAATTTAAGAGACATGTGGATACCTCATCGGATGATATTTATGGCGGTTTTTATCATGAGCTTACTCATGTAGACAAAAATGTATGGACTCTGAATAAATTACGCTGGGTCCATGAAGAGATATTGATTGGTGCAATGATCCTGATTGAGCATACGGGAGACGAATGGGCGATTAATTGTTATGCAAAGACTGAGGCTTACATCAGAAAGAATTATGTTCGTCCGGAGTATGCATTTGTCATCGATAGTGGCGATAGAAAGATGCAAAAGCATACCCAGGTGAGAGCAGAGCACTATCATTATCCAAGACAATTAATGGTGGGTATACTTGCAATAGATAGGATAATAAGCAGAGGAGAGAAGCCCTCTGGCTTATTTTCATAAAATACAGCAGGCCAGAAGATCAATATTGGTTTGTTTTTAGATAATAATTATAATAAAATTCTCCGATGAGTAAGAAAATATATGAAGGCCAGGCATTTTATAATGCACCATTTGTAGTTGAAAGTTTTAACGGCATGCCATACCGCGTTCTCGGTAAATCCGGATTAAAAGTTTCAAATATAGGATTGGGAACCTGGAAAATGGGATATCCGGAAAGTGGGGATGACTCCAGGATTGATAAGAAAAATTCGTTCAGTATTCTCGACAAGGCAATAGACCTTGGGGTTACTTTTTGGGATACTGCAAACAGATATAATAATGCTTCGGGAAATTCGGAAAGGATTCTTGGGAAGTGGTTTAAGAAAAATCCTGAGCAAAGACGCAATGTTGTGCTTGCGACAAAAATGGCCGGAACAATGGACGGATTAAGTCCGAATCATTGCGGACTTTCAAGAGGAAATATCATGGAAGCGGTTTATGCTAGTCTTGAAAGGCTTCAAACTGACCATATCGACTTGCTTTATTTTCACAGATTTGATGGAATTACCCCTCCTGAAGAAAGTCTGACTGCAATTGAAGATCTAGTAAAACAGGATCTGATACGCTATTTTGCTGTATCAAATGCCAGCGTTGATATTCTTAAAACCTACCAGGCTGTCCAGTCTCAAATGTCTGTAAGAAACCGGATACTCGCTGTACAGAACCAGTTTGATCTGCTCGATGGAGAAGCTGCGGAAGACAGGGGTGTTTTGAATTATGCTTCAGAACAGGGGATATCTTTCATCGGCTGGAGCCCGATGGCCAGGGGGCTGCTGACAAACAGATACCTGAATCCTGTAAATGTCGGTCCTGGCGACCGTTTGTTTGATGAGGGTGACCTGAAAGCAAAAACAAGCCCTGAAAATATGGCTAAACTACATGCGCTTGCGGTTATTTCAGATGAAATGGGAGTTGAGCTCAGCCAGCTTGTTATGGCTTATATGCTGACAATGAAAGGTATGGGGCCAATCATTCCATCCTCATCCAGTGTGAAACAGCTTGAATCTAACGCAGCAGCTGGTAAGCTTGTTCTTACTGATAAACAAATTGCAAGGGTAAAGAAAATTGTAAACTATTAAATAAATCCTGATGTCAAGTTTCAGATCCATTTTCGCTGCTTTTCCCATTATTGTTCTGACAGCAATGAGCAGTATTGCCCAACCAAAAAAACTGGAACAGAAAGCCCGTACAGCAATGTTAGCTGCAACCCGTTTTATGGTAGAAAAAGCAAGTGTGAACGGAGGCTATGTTGCTCATTATCTTCCAGATTTCTCACGCCGCTGGGGAGAGCTGGAAGGTTTTAAAACTCAGGTTTGGGTTCAGGATCCCGGTACAGTGAGTATGGGAAATGTGTTTCTTGATGCCTATAAAGCTACCGGAGATGACTATTACTATACAGCGGCAGAAAAAGTTGCATCGGCACTGATCTGGGGTCAGCTACCTGAAGGTGGATGGAATTATATGATTGATTTTGCCGGAGACCGTTCTTTAAAACAATGGTACAACACCATTGGTAAAAATGCATGGGGTTTTGAAGAATACTATTATTACTATGGAACTTCTACATTTGACGATTCCAATACTTCGGGTCCGGCTTCTTTTCTTCTCAGACTTTATCTTCAGAAGATGGATAGCAAATATAAACCGGCACTTGATAAAGCTATTCAGTTAATAATTGACAGTCAGTATCCGCTTGGCGGATGGCCACAGCGTTTTCCTCTTAAAGACAATCATCCTAAAAATGGCAAAGAAGATTATTCGGCATATTATACATTTAATGATGAAGTGATTTCCGGAAACATAGACTTCCTGATTCAGTGTTATATCAATTTGGGAGAGGAACGTTTTCTTGATCCAATCCGTCGTGGGATGAATTTTTACCTGATTACTCAACAGGGGAATCCGCAGGGTGGTTGGGGACAACAATACAATATGGAACTTCAGGTTGCACATGCCCGTAGTTATGAACCACCTGCACTGATGCCAGGATTTACCTATACCCATGTTTTGCTCCTGATGAAGTATTACCAGTTGACCGGCGACAGGAAATTCCTGGCACGTATTCCTGATGCGATCCAATGGCTTGAAAGTTGCCGCTTGCCCGCCGAAAAAAGCCTTGGGGGAACGCGTACCCATGCTACATTCATTGAGATCGGAACCAATAAAGGGCTTTATGCTCACCGCAAGGGTACAGGAGTGAAGGATGGTCATTACTGGTGGGATTATGATGATAATAATCTGCTTGCACATTATGGGGGTAAAACCAATATTAATATTCAGTATCTTAAAGATGAGTACCAGCGGGTAAACGCACTTTCAACTGAGGAAGCAAGCAGGAATTCACCCTTAAAAGCAGGAATGATCGAGGATGGTACTTTACCTCAGACCCAGTTTCTGCCAGCTAATTCTGCCGGAGCTATACCTGACGATACTATGGTATCGGTTATATTAAAAGCATTGGATCAGGATCGATGGCTCGTAAAACACATTCAAATCAGCAGGCCTTATTCGGTTTTACCGGATGGCTCGGAAATGAATACTGCGAAGCTCAGTGATGAAAATGGGAAGGGTATTGTCGATTTATCTGAACAGCAATATATCTCCACACGTGAGTATGAAAAGAATATGGGATTATTAATCAGATATTTAAAAAAGTAAAACATTCTGAATGAAATTCGAGAAAAAATTTCTGAAAAATCATAGAAACCCGGTAATCAGAACCGGAATGGTGCTGCTTCTTATTGCTCTTGTAATAATATCATGCTCAAAAATTTCCAGGACTTTGCCAGTCGGATTACCCGATAACGGCGGCTTGTTCCTTCCGGATAACTTCGAAGCGCTGGTTGTAGTAGACAGCATTGGTAAAGCCAGGCATCTGGCTGTGAATGATAACGGAGATATTTATGTCAAATTAACCTTTAACCGGGCAATGAAGGGCTCAGGCGGTACCGTCGGATTGAGGGATTTGAATAAGGACGGCAAGGCTGATTCAATTGTTTATTTCGGTGATTATAAAGATATAGGTGGCTCTGCAGTTGGAATGACTATTCACGATGGTTATCTCTACACCAGTACTGTTAATCAGGTACTTAAGAATAAACTGACCCCGGGTCAGTTAGTTCCTCAAAGTAAAACAGAGGTTGTACTTACTGATCTTGATCCAAATGTTGCAAGAAACTGGCATACAACCAAACCTGTAGCATTTGACCTCAAAGGGTATATGTATGTTCCTTTTGGAACACCTTCAGATGCCGGTCAGGATATTACTAAATACGGTCCGATTGGAATACCCGGTGGTAAAGGTTTGGATCCTTCACCTGAATTGGAAACCCATGGAGGAATCTGGAGGTTTGATGCATCCAAAACCAATCAAACCCAAAAGGACGGTTATAAATTTGCGACGGGCATCAGGAGTGTTGTAGGTATGGTTTGGAGTCCGCTTGATGATAATTTGTATGCTGTAATGAATGGTATTGATAATTTTCGCACCATTTTCCCTGATCTGTACACAGCATGGCAGGCGGCTGTTCTGCCTTCAGAGCCACTGCTCAAGGTTACAGAAGGCTCTGATTTTGGCTGGCCCTATGCTTATTACGATCACATGTTAAAGAAAAATGTCTTGCAGCCCGGCTATGGTGGTGATGGTAAGATCATAGGAAGGGCCTCAAAATTTGACGCTCCTGTAATTGGTTTTCCAGGGCACTGGGCACCAATGGATGTGATGTTTTATCAGGGCAATCAATTCCCTGAGCGTTATAAACAAGGAGCTTTTGTCGCATTTCATGGTTCAACCGATCGTTCACCTTATCCACAGGCAGGCTATATAGTATGTTTTGTGCCCTTTAAAGACGGGGCTCCTACCGGTGAATGGGAGGTATTTGCAGACGGTTTTACCGGAGTAGATACCGTGATTAATACCAGTGATGCAGTTTATCGTCCAATGGGACTTGCAACCGGACCTGATGGATCTTTGTATATATCTGAATCTAATAAAGGAAAGATCTGGAGGATAATGTATAAGGGAGATAAGAAGGAATTCGGGGAGAAACAGCTTGCAGGTATGGAACTCAGAAAGAGCAGATCATACATTAAAACACCGGATGAGCTTAAAGATAATTTGCATAGAGGCGACCGTCTGGCTGGAAGTATTTTATATAATACCTATTGTGCATCCTGTCATCAACGGGATGGCAAAGGTGATAATAGTCGTTTCCCTCCGCTTGCCGGATCTGAATGGGTAACAGGTGATAAACAGAGACTGATCAGTGTAATTCTCAACGGACTGGATGGGGAAATAACAGTGAATGGACAATCCTGGCAGGGCATGATGCCTGCACATGCTGAATTTCTGGATGACCATGCCATTGCATCAATCTCGACCTATATCCGCCAGAGTTTTGGTAATAAAGCCGGACCAGTCAGTAGCCTTGAAGTTAATGAGGTAAGGAAGAAGTCCAGGAACTAATGCCTAATCTGTTATTTACCACTTTATTAATTGTACATTAATCACTTTAAATAATAAAAAAAACATGAAATCAACCATTTTATTAGGATCTCTACTCATTTTCGGATTGACATCCTGTGTAGGCACTGTCTCAACAGACTCAGCAGAGTCCAAAAAAGCTATATCGGAGCGTAAAATAATTATGCCCGAAGGTTATAATCGTGGCCTTCCATTTACACCCGGCATTCTGGTTGATGGGACTCTTTATGTTGCCGGATTTAGTGGTGAGGATGCAAAGACCGGTATTATTCCTGAAGAATTTGAAACAGAAGTAAAGCAGGCATTAGATAAGATTGGAGTGATTCTTAAAGAAGCTGATATGGATTACAAGGATGTAGTTTCTGTGCAGGTTTATATGACCGATATGGAACTATTTGAACGTATGAATACAGTCTACCGCACTTATTTTGACGAACCACGTCCAACCCGTTCAATAATGGGAATTAAAAGTTTGATCGGACCTGCGAGAATTGAAATCACTGTTACCGCCAAAAAATAATAAAATAGAGTTATATACCCACGCAGGATTATTTCCTGTAAAATTTTAAAAATACTGTTTATATAAAATGAAGATTAATATATCTGAGAATCCGGTCGAATTAGGAAAAGTGTCTGCAGCCGCTGCAATTGAAGGAATTAAAAAAGCTATTGCTGAAAAGGGACAGGCCAATGTAATACTTGCAACCGGTGCAAGTCAGTTTGAAACATTAAAAAATATTGTTCTTGACCAGAGCATTGACTGGTCTAAAATGGTTATGTTTCATTTGGATGAATATATTGGATTGCCGGAAACCGAACCAGCAAGTTTCAGGAAATATTTAAAAGAGCGATTTCTTAATCTTGTCGCTCCACTAAAAGCCAGTCATCTGGTAAATGGCGAGAATGATCCCACAGCAGAATGCAAGCGATTAAATGAGATCATCACAAAACATCCGATCGATGTAGCTTTGGTAGGGATTGGTGAAAACGGACACCTGGCTTTTAATGATCCTCCGGCGGATTTCGACACGGAAATGCCTTATATTGTTGTAAATCTGGACGAAAAATGTCGTTTACAACAGTTTAATGAGGGTTGGTTTAAGACAATAGAAGAAGTTCCGAAGCAGGCTATCAGTATGTCGATCAGGCAGATATGTAAGTCAAAAATGATAATATGTTCAGTTCCGGATGCCAGAAAAGCCGAGGCAGTTAAAAATTCATTGGAGAATGAGGTGAGCAATAATTTCCCCGCCAGTATCCTGCAGACTCATTCCAATTGCATTTTTTACCTTGATAAACCTTCGGCATCATTACTCAGCAATAACTAATAAAAATCAAAATGAAACGCAGAGATCTGATTAAATACCTATCCGTGGCTCCTTTGGCCGGCGGACTTAGTGGTGTGCCCTTTAATACTGCCAATGCAAGCGTGAATTCACTTGCAAAGCGCGATCTGATCAAAGAATTAGGATTGC
The DNA here is from genome assembly GCF_030684675.1 of Daejeonella sp. Taxonomy (GTDB): domain Bacteria; phylum Bacteroidota; class Bacteroidia; order Sphingobacteriales; family Sphingobacteriaceae; genus Daejeonella. The sequence continues at coordinate 12,969 of NZ_JAUXXZ010000067.1, forward strand.
GGACTTTCATTAACGCTTATGGAGTATATACTACCCATACAGCCTCGCTAATGGCTGATGAGGTTATGGATGCGATTAAGGCTGCTTCAAAAAAATATGTGTTATACAATGATCTTCAGGATAAGGTAGGTGAAAAAATTGCCGCTATGTGTCATTCAGAGGCTGCTATGGTCACATCAGGCTGCTGGTCGGCACTTGTACTTGGAACTGCTGGAATTCTAACCGGAATGGATAAGGCTAAAGTTTCCATATTGCCTGACGTCTCAGGTTTTGAAAGAAGCGAGGTTATTCTTCAGAAAACTCATAGTGGTTCATACGATCATGCACTGACTAATACAGGTATAAAACGTGTTTTTGTAGAGACAGCAGAAGAAATGGAAGCTGCAATTAATTCAAAAACTGCAATGACCTGGTTTTATAATGAAGCAGATCCATGGGGGAAAATTGGATATAAGCAATGGCTGGCTCTATCCCAAAAGCATAAAATACCTGCAATGATTGATATTGCTGCTGATGTACCTCCTGTTGAGAATCTATGGAAGTTCAATGATATGGGTTATGATGTGGTTTGTGTTTCGGGTGGAAAAGCCATCCGCGGACCACAGAGTGCCGGTATTTTGATGGGCAAAAAAGAGATTATTGCCGCCGCCAGACTAAGTGCACCTCCCGGAGGAGGGAATATCGGTAGGGGTATGAAAGTGAATAAAGAGGAGATTTTCGGGATGTATGCAGCTCTTGATCGTTTTGTTAATCTGGATCATGGGAAAGAATGGCAGATGTGGGAAGACAGAGCCAATGTAATCCTGAATGCGGTGAAAAAGGTGAATGGTGTTAAGGCCGAAATTTTTGTCCCACCAATAGCTAATGTTACTCCAACCCTCCGAATCTCCTGGGATCAATCCTTGATTAAGTTAACTCCGAGGGAAATGAGTTTAAATTTGCGCAATGGTGAACCTTCTATTGAAGCACCAAAGAGTATCAATGATGCGATGATTCTTTCGGTATGGATGATGCAGCCGGGAGATGAAAAAATCGTTGCAAAGCGATTTGCCGAGGAACTAATGAAAGCCAGAGTTTAAAAAGCCCGGCAATTTTTAATTTTTAATTTATACTTCATGCTACGCAAACTATCCCTGCTTTTATTGACAACAATATTCATTTCAAGCAATGTTGAGGCTCAAAGACCCTATAGAATACTTATAAAGGGTGGTCATGTAATTGATGCTAAGAATAGCATCAACGAAAAAATGGATGTGGCCATTCAGGAAGGAAAAATTGTCAGAGTTGCAAAGAACATTGACACCGCCCTAGCTGTTCAGGTAGTTGATGCTGCTGGAATGTATGTTACTCCCGGACTGATCGATCTGCATGCCCATGTTTTTTATGGATTTGACCCTGACAGTTATCTGAGTGGGGGTACAGTAGCTGTACTCCCTGATCAGTCAACTTTCCGCGCCGGCGTTACAACAGTTGTGGATGCAGGAGGTGCTGGTTGGAGATCCTTCCCGACTTTCAAGAAGAATATTATTGATGTCTCAAAAACCAGGGTTCTTTCTTTATTAAATATAGTAGGAGAGGGTATGAAGGGTATTGAAAAGTATGAACAGAATGTTAGTGATATGGATGCAAAAAAAACTGCTGAAGTTGCACTGGCGAACAAGAATGATGTTGTTGGTTTTAAGGTGGCGCATTTTACAGGCTCCGAATGGACACCGATCAGTAGGGGAGTAGAAGCCGGGAAACTTGCCAATATGCCAGTGATGATTGATCTGAATACCCTTTTTATATCTATTGAAGAGCTATTCACTAAATATCTCCGTCCAGGGGATATTTACACCCACACCTTCATCCAGTCGTCAAGGGGGGTAGTTGAGCCCATAGTTGATCTTAAAACAAAGAAATTTAAGCTATTTGTTCTGGAAGCTCAACGAAAAGGGATCATATTTGATGTTGGTTTTGGTGGAGGCAGTTTTAACTTCAACCAGGCTTTGCCGGCATTAAAAGCTGGATTTTATCCAAATACTATGGGAACTGACTTACATCAGGGTAGTGTGAATGGTGCGATGAAAGATCAGTTAAATGTTTTGTCCATATTCATGGCGATGGGAATGAAATTTCCTGATATGATCAAAGCCAGTACCTGGACTCCTGCACAAGTTATTAAGCGCGAAGAACTGGGAAACCTTTCGGAAGGAGCGTTGGCGGATGTAGCAATATTAAGTATTCGTGACGGTAAATTTGGTTTTCGCGATGTGGCCGGAAACAGATTTGATGGTAAACAAAAGATCGATTGTGAGCTAACAATCCGGGATGGAAAGATTGTATATGATTTGAATGCAATAGCCGGCCTGATCAATCAGTCCAAATAAATACTGTTTTCAGTTAGATTGTAATTGCGGGCACAAAGATTTGTCATTGCAAACTCAGCACTTTGTCATTGCGAGCGCAGCACTTTGTCATTGCGAGCGCAGCGCTTTGTCATTGCGAGCGAAGCGCGGCAATCCTCTAAATGCCATGGGATTGCTTCGTTGCTCTTGCAATGACAGTTAGATTGCTTCCTATAGGGTGTTTGCTTTCAAAATGATCAGCTTTATGTGCTGATATTAGAATGTTGAAAAAAATAATATATTTTTTTTTGGATTTTCGGGTACGTAAACGTAACTTACATTTAAATATTCAATTTACATCTCAGGATAACTATAACTATATCTGTATAGTTTTGAATTATTGTATTGTTTCGAAAAATAGTAAATGGAAGATATTAACCCGGAAGTTCAGGATGACAGAATACTTTTACTGCAGTTGCAGGAAGGTAAGAGGACTGCCTTTAATATTTTGTATAATAAGTACTGGGAACAAACCTATTCAAATGCTTACAAACGTTTGAGAGATGAAGATCAGGCGAAGGATATTGTGCAGGAGATTTTTGTGAGTATTTGGGTGAACAGGCATAGTCCGATAAATAATTTACCTGCATATTTAAGCATATCAGTCCGAAACCAGGTATTCAAACTGGCTGCAAAGAGCAAAAACTTAACTCCTTATTTAGAAATATTTGATAATATACCGGCTCATAATGAAAAGGCAGATGCCAATCTTTTATGGCAGGAATTCTACCGCTCTTATGAGCAATTACTTTTGACACTGCCTCCCAAAAGGCAGCAAATATTCAGACTTCGTTTTCACGATGATATTCCTACAAAGACTATTGCCAGCCAGATGCGAATTTCCCGAAAAACTGTTCAGAATCAGTTGGGAAAAGCAATAGAACAATTGCGGGTTTTCTTTTATTAAGCTTTCTCTTGACTTACGAAATCACCTGGGCGTCTGGAAAGTCGATTTCGTCAGTCACAAAATGCAAAAGCGACTTACGAATTTAAATGCATAACGCCTAAGTAAATTCGTAAGTCACCGGACCCCTCAGACTTACGAAATCACATAGGCGTTTAGAAAGTAGATTTCGTCAGTCGCATACTAGAAAAGTGACTGACGAATTTAACCGGTATGACGCCTAAGTAAATTCGTAAGTCCCTCGACCATTTTCCTCTGGTCGGTGTTCTCACCGTACCATAATATCAATTCAGAATATATTCCTTCTTGTTGGTATTTCCATCTTCGAATTACATGGTCGGTGATAACACCGACCACTGGGATTTTAAAAATATTTTAATCTGTAATGGGACATTCCCATTCAATCTGGTCTATAATGTAAGGTAAGTATGATTTTGCTAGATGGACAAGAAATATTTTTCTGAATTATTAAACAAATACTTGAAGCATGAAGCCTCGGAAGAAGAGTGTGATCTGCTGATAAAGCATTATAATCTGTTTGAATCAGAGCCTGATATTTTTGATAATATGTCTCAGAATCAGAAAGCTGATATCAGGAATGAAATTGAAAACAAAATTTGGGATGAGATCCTTGATGATGAAATTAGTCCGAAAAACGTTTCTTCTTCAAACCATCGGATGTGGATCAATTTTATATCTTTTGCAGCAGTATTGTTGATTATATTAAGTACAGGATTTTATTTTTTCAGGAATGAACCTGTTAAGCAAACGAATGTCATTTCCAGACAGATAGATATAAAAGAGAACAGGTTGATACAGTTGCCGGATGGAAGTAACGTTATTTTGCGACCGGGTGCTAAATTGAATTATCCTTCTTCCTTCGATGGCCTTGCACTAAGAGAGGTTTATTTGGATGGGCAGGCTTATTTTGACATTAAGCACAATTCCCTGAAACAATTTATTATTCACACAGGTAAATTGAAAACCATAGTTCTTGGGACTGCATTTGAAATTAATGCATGGTCTGATGATTCCAGCATTCAGGTAACAGTTAGCCGGGGCAAGGTAAGGGTTGAAGATCAAAATAACAGAACGATAGGAATTATCACACCAAATCAACAGATTACTTATGATAAAACCAGTAAAAACGTTGTTCAAAAGGTGGTAAATGCTCCTGAGTATATGGAATGGAAAGAACAGGATTTGTTATTGAGTGATGTAACGGTTGCTGAAGCCGCCATGCTTTTGGAGAGTCGCTATAAGGTTGAGATAATAATTTCAGACGATAGTATCAGATCGAAGCGCTTTACAACTATTGTCAGGAAAGGTGAAACTCTTGATCAGATTTTAAAAAGTATGTCCGAGTTTAATGATGCTGTTTATCAATATGATGTTGGTAAAGCAGTAATTACGCTGGATTCAAAATAGAGAATTTATTAAAAGCTATTTTATTAATTTTTTTAAAAAAATAAAAGCAACTCAATATGAATTTCGACCTCGCACCATAAAAAACCCTCTGAAATCCTGTTTGAACAGTTTATTCAGAGGGATAATTGTTGTCCGACTGCCATCGTACATCAATTGATGTTTTAAATTCTGTCTTCTAAAATTAGAAGCTATTTCGATAAATTTAAACCGATGTAAAATTATGAATATTTTTACACTTCTTGCTGAAAATCAGCAAAAACCGCATTTTGCCTATTATTTAAGGCAACTTTTTGACAAATTATTATTGATAATTATGCAACTCAGATTAGCATTTTTTATTGTTTTAACAACCTCAATTCAGCTTTTCTCGGCTCCACCGGTAAAGAGTCAGGCAATTGATAAGGTTGAAATAAAGTTTGAGCTTAAAAACGAGTCTTTAGTGAAGGCTTTTCAAAAAATTGAGAAGCAAAGTCAATTTCAATTCATGTATCGCTATGCCGATGTAAAGGATATTAACAAGTTGGAGTTGTTCGCAGAAAAAATGTCTGTCGCTGATATCTTGAAAGAATTGTTATCAAATACTTCACTTGATTTTAAACAGGTAGATAACAGGATCATGATTGTCAATAATCAAAAGGGTGGGAATGATGCAAATACTGTCAAATTAAATGATAATGTAGCTTCCAACTTACTCGATATAGTCGTCAAAGGCCAGGTAAAAGACGATAAGGGTGAAACTCTCCCGGGGGTGAGTGTTATGGTAAAGGGTAGTGCAAATGGTACTTCAACAGACATTGACGGTAACTATTCAATTAATGTTCCTGATAATGCGACTTTAGTTTTTACCTATATTGGTTATGTTACTCAGGAGGTTGTAGTTAACAACAGAAGTATGATTAGTGTTACGTTAGTGACTTCTGCAACTTCATTAAGTGAAGTCGTTGTTACTGCATTGGGAATAGAAAGGGAAGCAAAGTCACTTACTTATGCTACACAGGGTGTAAGTGCCAAAGAACTTTCCGAGACCCGCAGTTTAAATGTGGTCAATTCATTACAGGGCAAGGTTGCCGGTATGACTATTGAATCGGCAGGAACTGGTCTGGGTAGTCCATCCCGGGTAATATTGAGGGGAAATCGTTCTCTTACCGGTGGTAGCGGACCATTATATGTGATTGATGGGGTACAAATGAGCACTGCCATCTCGAATATCAGTCCTGATAATATTGAGTCAATCAACGTATTAAAAGGTCCGAATGCAGCTGCATTATATGGAAGTGCTGCACAGAACGGAGCTATTATTATCGAAACAAAGAAAGGTAAAGCTGGATTTGTTCAGGTTAGTTTAAATGAAACCTTTATTGCGGGTTCACCTATTCATTATCTGGAACCACAAAATGAGTATGGACAAGGAGTTTCAGGAATATATAATGCTACCGCTGAAGAATCCTGGGGTCCTAAAATGACTGGTCAGATGGTTAATCATTGGTCGAACGCCCCTGGTAAGGCGGGAACACAATATGCCTTTCTTCCACAACCCAACAATTTTAGGGATATCTTTAATACCTCCCAATATGTAACTCATAATTTTAATGCTTCGGTAGGTTCTCAAAACACACAGTCTGCATTTTCATATACACGTGAGGAAGCTAAAGGTTTGGTTGATAACAATGAATTGCGCAGACATAATGCTTCGGTAAGAGTAACCAGTCAGTTAAGAAAATGGCTTACCCTAGATACTAAATTGAACTATATCCGCAATGAAATAGATAATCAGAGTGGGACAGGTGATAATGCTGCCAACAACCCTTATATGAATATCTATCGACTTCCAAGGAATATTGCATTCGAAGATTTGCGACAGTTTGAATACACTGATCCCTTAACCGGTAAAAACAAACAAAATTTTTGGTCTCCGGGTTCAACTATTGGAAGAAACCCATATTGGATTTTGAATAGAGTTTTAAATTATCAAACTTCGGACCGCTTACTTGCGATGGGTTCATTTACCATCAATTTCACAGATAAGCTTAAAGTAATGGCACGTACTTCATTTGATGGGGGTTCTAATACTTTAGAACGTAAAGCATGGGAAGATTCTTATGGTGGAGGACAGGATAATTTTGGTAGTTATAGTGGATCTATTGGTGGACCTGGGGGAGTTTGGAATAGTGATGCAATCATTTCTTACAATGATCAAATAACAAAAAACATAAATGTTTCGGGTTTAGTTGGAGCTAATCTAAGAAAGCAGGATGGTTCTGGAAGCATTGCAACCAGTACACAGGCGGGTTTAACCATTCCAAATTTCTTTTCCCTTGCAAATACTTCATTGGTAGCCGGCTCATTTACCCCAAGTACCAGGATGGAGTCGCAATCTTTGTATTTTTCGGGAAATTTTGGTTGGAAAAATGTACTTTATCTGGATATTACCGGTCGTAACGATTGGAGTTCAACGCTACCGGCTGATAGCCGTTCCTATTTTTATCCATCAGTTGGTTTGTCGGCAATTCTTTCAGATATAATCCCATCCCTTCCTTCAGCTTTGACTTACGCTAAAGTAAGAGCATCCTGGGCTAAAGTTGGAAATAGTGCAGATCCTTATCAGTTAAGCCGTTCGGCTTTATTTAATGGTAACGGGGGAAATAATGGCTTTATAACTTTGGGTAGTGTTTTACCAAATACGGAACTTAGACCTGAAACTACTGAGGGCTATGAGCTTGGATTGGATTTACGCTTTTTTCAGGGTCGATTGGGTTTAGATCTAACAGCCTATAAAACCAATACTTATGATCAACTCTTCACCATTTCATTACCTTCAGGTTCAGGTGCTGCTTCATTCTTTACGAACGGTGGCGACGTTCAGAACACTGGTTTTGAAGCAATTATTTCGGCAACTCCTGTTCAAACAAAACGTGGATTTACCTGGGATTTAAGCACAAACTTTGCTACCAATAGAAACTGGGTCAACAAAATCTCTGATGACCGCCCGAGAATTATTGTAGGTGGTGATTCTTATTTATATGACTTTGTTGTAGAACAAGGTAAAGAGTTTGGTGATATTTATACCCGTGGCTGGCAAAGAGATGCCCAGGGTAGGGTAATAGTTGGAGCAAATGGGATACCATTATTTACACCAGGCAGAACCGTGAAGTCAGCTAATTTTAATCCGGATTGGATGGGAGCTATTTCAAATACGTTTTCATACAAAAACCTGAGCTTTAGTTTCTTAATTGAACACCGTCAGGGTGGTTCAGTAGTTTCTTCAACTGATGCTCTCTTATTTGGAGAGGGTATCACTGCAGAAACCTTACCAGGTAGGGAAGGTGGTTTGATCTTTGGACAAAATCTTTTCGGACATGAAACAGCTGTTAAGGCTGATGGAACACCAAATACTACTGCCATTACTTCAGAAGCATTCTGGAAAACCGTTGGTGGTAGAAATACTCCAATCGGTGAAGCTTTTGTGGTAGATGCTACAAATACAAGGATGAGAGAAGCCTCAATCGGTTTTACTTTACCTAAATCGGCTCTGGCTAAATTGCCTTTTGTGTCCAATGCTAAACTTTCATTGGTAGGAAGGAATTTATTTTTCTTGTATAAAAAGGGCAATTGGGATCCTGAGATTCTTTCATCTACAAATACTTCGGCTGCGGGTGGCCAATCCTATCTACCCCCAACAGAAAGAACTTTTGGTCTCAACCTTAAGTTAGATTTTTAAAAGGTTTGATAATTAGGTAAATTAATTAATCTAAAAAGGTTATATCATGAAAATAAAATATTTTATAAAAAAGAGTATAGTCTTAATGACAGTACTTATTATCAGTTCGGTGTCCTGTACTGATAATTTCGATGAACTGAATGTTAAAAGAGGAGAATTGACTACCGATCAAATGGATGGAAGCATGCTTGGTTTTGCATTTGCTGAAGCCCAACACTGGGGAATGAGATGCTGGTATCAGGGTAATAACCTTTTTGCAGGTGAATATTCACAGTTCCAGGCAACAATTCATCCGAATTTCACTTCTTCTAATTACAATGGCCCCGGTAGTTGGACTAATTTAATGATGGAAGGTTTTTATTCAAATACTGCTTTTGGAGCTGCAGCAAATCAGTTGGACTTTGTATTAAAGTATACTGAAAAAAACAATCTGAAGCCTGAAAATGCCCTGGCTAAAATATGGAAAGTGATGTTGTATCACAGACAAACAGATTATTGGGGGCCGATTATTTATTCCAATTTTGGTAATGGTAAAACAAGTGTTGCTTTTGATTCTCAGAAGGATATTTATTTTGACTTCTTCAAAATTCTGGATGAAGCAGCTGCAGATTTACGTGCTATCAATGCTACAAGCCCATCAACAAAGATTTATGGCACCCATGATCTTGTTTATGGCGGGAATATTCTGAAGAATTTAAAATTGCTTAACTCTTTGAGACTTAGACTTGCAATGCGTATTGCCTATGTTGAACCTGCGAAAGCAAAGCAAGAGGCTGAAAAGGCCGCCGCCGCACCAGAAGGTTTTATAGCTAATAATGCAGATAATGCGCTTTCAAAAGTTAATTTGAACTTTGTTAATAAGTTAAGTACAATCACCTATATCAGCGAATTTGTACTGACATCCACACTGGCTAGTTTAATGAATGGTTATGAGGATCCAAGAATTGCTGAATATTCGCAGCCTTGCTGTGGTAGATTAACTCCAGGGAATGCGGTATATGGAGGATTAGTTGGATTTAGGAATGGTTATCCGGCAAGCCAGAGAGGTAAGGAAAAAGACCTGGAATACTCTTATGTGGGCAAAAAATGGTTGCCAATTAATAATGGGGGTGCAAATGAGTATGATCCAATTATGGAAGCTGCAGAGGTATTTTTTCTTCGTGCGGAAGGTGCTTTAAGAGGCTGGAATATGGGCGGAACTGCTCAGGACTTTTATAATGAAGGTATTAAAGCATCTATAAAATTCAGGGTAAATGCTCCGGATGCAGTAGTTAACAGCTACGTAATCAGTACTAAATTACCAGCAAAACCTTTAGACAGATTTGGAAAACCGGATAAAAGAAATAGTCCTCCTGTAACTGACATTCCTGTATTATATGATAATGCTGGTAGTTTTGAAAGACGTTTAGAGCAAATTATTACTCAGAAGTGGCTGGCTTTATTTCCTATGAATGATACAGAAGCCTGGGCTGAACGTCGTAGAACTGGTTATCCAAGAGGTTATGCAATTATTGAGTCGGCGAATCCGGATCTTACAAGAACCCAATTAGCGAGAAGACTGATTTATCCACCAAATTCATACTCAACTAATGGTGCAGCAACCACAGCCGCTTTGGCACTTTTAGGTGGAAAAGATAGTTATGCTACCAGACTATGGTGGGATGCTAAACCTTTGGCTGCTTTCCCAACTCCTACTGATTGATGTTTTTAATAGCAGTTATTGATTTTAATAATCAATAACTGCTATTTTATTTTTATTTAAAGCTTTATTAAAATTTCTTTCATAGAAAAATTATTTCTTTCACAGTATATTTTCTGTATCTGTAATTAAATGTGGATGTAGAAACGTCTTGTATTTTACAGATTCAAACCCTTTGACGATTTAATCGATCCTGAAATTTAAAGACAGAATGCCTGATTAAGAGCTTAAAAGGCTCGAATTGAATTCCCGGCTGTTTATTATGTTGTATGAGCTTCCCTGTTAATTTTCATTTATCAAACTCTATATAATTTGATTGCTTATGAAAAAAGTTTTTTCCCTTCTTGCAGTGTTGGTAATAAACTGTTTTACTATAATCTCATTATTTGGCCAGCTCACAGAAGAAAGAAAGTCGGGCTATAAAGTTCTTGCCGGCCTTGTTAATGATGATCCGAAAAACAGTTCAAAGTTCAGATTTAATGAGACCAAACTTGATGCTTCAGGTATTGAGAAAGACGCACAACTGATTAAATTAAAGTTTGATCAAAAAATGGGAATAATCAGGCTTCAGGAAACTGAACTTGTGGAGGATGATGCTCCTGCTGCCGGTCTTCCCGAAGGTTATAAAACCTATACAAAAGGTCCTGTAGAATGGGTTGAGGATCTGAGAAAGGGGATTATAATTAAAAAAATTCTGGAGATTGAAAATCCAATTGCAGCTTCAGCCAGACTGGTATTTAAAGGAATGGAGGTTAAGGGTAACAGAGCCCCGCTTCATTTATCCCTGAATGGTGAAAAGTTTGTCAGACCGGCTTCTGTCATCGCCTATCCGCATGCACGTCAGTATATTGATATGGCAGGACTAGACCGATGGTATTATATCGACCTTCCGCATGATAAATTACGTAAAGGAAAGAATGAGATCCAGATGTGGACTGAGACCGATTCAACTTCCTGGCGGGTATTGATTGCGCATATTAATGAGTTTAAACGTGGGTCTCTAACACGTACAAGTCCCAACCGTTCTTTGAAAAGTAAAGATGGCGGCAGTACATGGAGCGATACAAAACTCGGAGCAATGGATCAGATTGATGGAGAATACTCCATACGATTTAGCATTGACAGATTCCTTCCAGTCGGTGAATATGTTTCTCCTTTAATTGACCTTGTTGATGGGGAAAATCCACTCAAGCATAGTTCAGCCAATTTGAAAGCATCATTCTGGGCCGATCTCGAAGAACCATCAATGACTTCCGCCAAAGTTCTTATTCGATATGGATCAGGTCCATTTATTGGTGATAATACATGGACAGCCTGGCAGCCACTCGAAAGAGGCCGTGAATATTCCCTTGGCGATAAACGCTATTTCCAATGGAAAGCAGAACTGAGTACCGCTGATCTTTTAAAAACTCCGCTGATCAGAGGCTTTCGTTATTCAACATCGTGGGAAGATAATTCACTGAATACTAAAGCCGGACTGCAGGCTCATGTAATAAATAATGGCAGGATAATACAATCTTCATATCCTTTCTCTTATGAAAATCTAAATCACCTTGATCTTAAAAAGTACAGGGAAGATCATAAGCTTGATCAGATTGTAAAAGGTGCCAACACTGAATTTGAAGTGATGATGCTTCTGCTCAATTGGGCCTATCGTGTACCACTCAGGAGTGAAGCCTATTCCTGGAACTGGAATGATGTTACTGTTAACCCCGTAATTGATGAAGGAACGGGTATGCCACGACTAAATGGCCCCTTTTTCAAAGGCCGGCGTATGGTTGAAATGTGTCTATATCCAAATCAGGCTTTGATTGGAGCACTTTTGTCAATGGGATATCAGGCGCGGCATATCAATATCCATAGTGAAGGGGAGAGCGGGCATGAAGTGACCGAGGTGTGGTCAAATCAGCTGAATAAGTGGATCTATATGGATTCAACCCGCGACTATTATTATTTTGATCCTGAAACAGGTATCCCATTCAATCTTCTTGAAATCCATAAATTACTGGCGGCCGCAATGCCCCGTGTCGAAACCTGGGAGCGCCCTTTTGCACCAGAGTTTGGTGAAGAACTCGTAAAAACATTAAAAGTTGGACAGCGTCAGGGTAATAATCCTTTCTCAATTCAGGGTGGTGGTGGTACCCATATTTTGGAAATTATGGGTCATTTCCGAATCATCCCGCGTAACGACTTCCTTTCAAAGCCCCTGCCGGTTCCTGTGCATACCGGTGATACCATGTGGGGATGGGATGGATTTTTAAACTGGTACGATGATGTATTTCCAAAGCGCGATGAATATCAGCGATATACTAACCGTGAATCGGATTTTTATCAGCCTTTGAATCAGGCTAAAATTTATCTCAATGAGACCAATAAATCCGGAATTCTGAAAGTGGAAGTTGATGCTTTTACTCCCGGTGGATCTGATGGATTTCTCGTTGCCAATAAGGATGGAGAATGGCAAAATCAGAGCCAGAAATCATGGGATTGGACATTGCAGAGTGGCCTGAATACAATTAAAGTCCGCACAAAAAATGTAAGTGGGATACTTGGTCCGGTTTCTGAACTAAACGTAACCTACAATCCATAAATGGATTTTATTTATCTGTTTAATTGACCGGACAAAACTGATTTGAATGATGATAAATAATAAAAAGCTTCAGCGGGCTGAGTTTATAAAAATGACCGGAGGACTGGCATTTTTAATGCTTAGCAATAAATGGTCTTTCGCTGAAAGCAGTTTATCATCTGATCTTGTTGCAAGTGCCCAAAAACGTCAGGAATATACAATCTCCTTATTAAAGCAATTGGTGACGGATATTGGTCCAAGGCTGAGTGGAAGTAAGGCCTATGCAAAGGCTGCAAAGATTGTGCTTAAGGAAATGCAGCGTTCCCTTCCTCAGGTTAATTATGATAAATACGAATTTGATGACTGGGGTCCGGTAAGTAGTTCAGATTTGATTGTTGCCGGACAGCATATTGAGGCAATACCTCAGAAAAGAGGTTTTGGAACTCCAGCCGAAGGTGTAAGGGGAATATTTAAAAAAGATGGTACTGGCTACGCAATTATTGACGAGCAAAGCGATCAGATTCTGGCATATTTTTCTGTCAGTCAATATGGAAGAGCAATTGCAGGATCTGCAAGCGGAAACCTGGACAAATTAGTCCCTGTTTTTGGGCTTGGGAAGCAGGATATTCTCCTGCTTGATCGATTCGCAAAAAATAAAAGCCAGGCCTGGATTAAATCAGAATATAAGCCTGTTCATAAAGCCCCTGGAATCAATGTAATTGGTCGTATACAGGGGAAAAGTAAAAGTGAAATTTTGATTATTGCCCATCTGGATACTATTTTCAATACGGCGGGTGCTAATGATAATGCCGCTTCAGTTATTGTCATGCTGATGCTGGCACATGCAGCATCCGCGAGGCAAAATAATCACACCCTGACTTTTTTAGCCTCTGATTCGGAGGAATATGTTTTTGAAGGGGCATATCACTATGCAAATAGCCGGATTGCAGATAATACAATGAAGGATATTAAATATGTCCTGAATTTTGATTCCCTGACCTATGGACCAAATCTCTGGATTAATTCGAAAGACCAGGGTGTCAAAGATATGATCAGGGATATTCATAAGGATTTGAATATTGAATCAACACCAATCTATGGTGAAAATGATGGATTTGTAATGGATTCATTGCCTTTTAAACCATCGGGTGCCAGAGCATTGCATGCAAACAGCAGGGGTTATGATGAAAAGACCCTGCCGGTTTATCATCGGCCTGATGATACTGCGGATAAAGTCCCGCTTGATTGTGTGGAGATCAGTTTTAAGGTGTTTGATGAGTTTATAAAAAGGGTTGATCGTATGTAGAAACCTTGTCCCTAATCGTAATTGCACATAATAAATAATAAAAATCAATATAATTAAATTAAGAATACATGAAAATCGCCGCATTTGTTGCCTTACTTTTTACAGCCGGAATGGCTAATGCCCAATCGGGATCCGGTTGGTACACCGAAGGGAAGGACTACAACCCCACCCGAAGAATTAAGATCACCGTTACAAATCCTTTAAATGTAGCCATTAAAGCTTGTCCGATCGTTGTGCCACGGACTAGCTTGCCAATGCAAAATATCCCTGAACGCTGGATAGGCATTGTAGACCCAAAGCTTCCATCAGATCCTGAACCAACGGTTGAACAACTCAAGACCAATAGCGGTTATGTGAGAAGAAAAGAAACCAATGGTCACTATGTAGAACTTCAGGTAGACGATAAGAATAAAGATGGTATTTGGGATGAGATCTTTTTCATGTCAGATCTGGCAGCTAAAGAATCAAGAGATTTTTACATCTATATCGACCATTATGAGCGGGGAATGTATGAGCATCAGGTTCATGCATCAATCGCCAATTACGGACGTCATATTGTACCCTTATGGGAATCAAAGGATATGGGCTGGAAACTATGGTATCCTCATGAAGTAGATCTTCATGGTAAAAGAGCTCCAATGCTGACCGCTTATTATGAGTATTCAACCAATAAGTCGGGTTATTATATGCCATGGGAAATGGGAACAGATATCATGACCGTTGCCAGTACTTTTGGTGCAGGGGGTATGTGTATTTTCGAAAACCCGATGGATATGGAGAACCCGGCACGCGCCTACCATTCTCCTTTCAAAAATAAAGGTCCCTTTGATGATAGCCGCTTTGCATTTGATTTAGTGTACAATGGCCCCCTTCGTAGTATGATTAAGGTTAGAACAACTAATTGGAATTCAGGAAAGGGATTTTATGAACTGGATCAGTATTATACCGCCTATGCCGGAAAAAGCTGGAGCACTGTGGAGACCAAATTCAGCGAATTTAATGCACCAAATGCCCAGGTGATGTTTGGAGCAGGTATTCGCCGGATTATGAATGAATATACCTCAGTCAATAAAAATGGAATCGCTATTTCAATGGGTAAAAATGTTGAAGCCAGAATTCCGGATGAGGATATCGGTGATGAGGTTTTAATGGTGCCATGGCAGGGAATAGGTATGGTTGTAAAAGATAAATACAGGCCTCAATATCAGGCTATTAAAAACTATGGTGGTAACCATGTTTTTAAAATGCCGGTTACCAGTGACCTTAGTTATGAGTACATGATATTTGGTGCATGGAGTTTCGGTGAAGTAAATAATAATGAAAAGGATTTTGTAAAGTATGTTGAAGACGAGGCATTGAAATACAATTATCCGCCGCAGATAGCAGTACATGCGCTTGAGACTAAAGCCAAATAAAACAGATGGGATAAGTAAGTCCGGTTTGTAAAGCAGGATCGGTTTTCCCTCTAAACTTTATCAATTGAGAAGAATGTCTGCCATTGACCATCTTATGTTCTAAATTTTTACAAAGGCTATGAAAAACATGCATTTTTTAAAGGTATCCTCAGTCATGCTGATGGTATTGATGGGTTTATTTGGCACCTTATCAGCACAAATAAAAGTGGGTGTTGCCGAAACGGTAATTACGCCACCAAATCCAATTGGTTTCAGGATGGCGGGATACGACAGGGGAACGAATACTTCTACAGGTGTTCACGATGATCTATTCGCCCGAAGTCTGGTTGTTGAAGCTGCTGATGGGACCAGTTCTGCGATGATTACTGTCGCTGTGGTGAATATGTCTGAACTGGTGATGGATCAGATCCGCAGCGGGGTAAATAAAGAGACCGGTATTCCCTTTAAAAATGTGATTATTTCATCTACTCACACGCATTCCGGTCCGGTGATGGGTAATCTTGAGGATGCTTATATTAAGTTTTTCATAAGCAGGGCTGTTCAAAGTGCTGTCAATGCATGGAAGGGCAGAGTTAATGGGAAGATTGGAGCAGGTTCAACCGAAGTGTTTGGAATGGCAATGAACGACCGCAGAATGGAACATGGTGGTGTTCCGCCTGATCCGGAAGCTGCGGTTATAAAAGTTGAGAATGTTCAGGGTAAACTAATGGGGGTATTTTTTAATTATGGCTGTCACCCTTCTGCATTGGATCTTCATAATTTAAAATTTACAGAGGACTGGCCGTATTTTTCAATCAAAGGAATTAAAGAGAAATTGCCAAAAGGTGTTATTGTGGGCTACTTTCAATCAGCACAGGGCGATGCAAAAGTGGGTTATCAGGCAGAACTGTCTGCAGTAGGTGCTTTTATGCAGGGTATAAGGAGTTTTGAATTCGCCGAAAAGAAGGGTCTTGTTCTTTCTGAAGCGGTACTTAAAGTATTGCCTGAGATTAAAACTGCTGCAAACCTGGATGTAAAAGTTACCTATGATAAATTCAAGATCCCAATCCGGACAACCTTCCCTTATACACATGAAGAAGCCCTTCGCTGGCAGGGGCAGGCAAAGAAGACCCTGGATGAAAAGGAAAAATTGGTTATTTATTATCCCAAAGATCTGGAAGGTGATGCCCGGCTAAAGGAAGCAGCCCGTGAATTGGTTGCAAAAGGAAGCATAGGGAAAACCATCGGACCAAGAACATTGGATAAATTCAAAGTTGATTACTGGCTTGCGACACAGGCAGTCGCTCAGTCCAAAAGGATTGAGGCTCTACCGGCAAATCCTGCACCCTATTTAATGCCAATGCAGGCGATACGGATTGGAACCACGGTTTTCGTAACCTTCCCGGCTGAAGTCTTTACTGAGATAGGTTTAAGCGTTAAACAGAAATCTCCCTATGCAAATACCTTTATTTTGGGTGTAGCAGGTGGGTTTAATGGGTATATCGCCACGGCTGCAGAATATATTGAAGGGGGTTATGCCGTTAATGGTAGTCCTTATGCACCTCAGGCAGAGCAGGTGTTGATTGATGCGTCGATGGAATTGATTGAGAGGGTGAAGTGAGGTGATAGTTGAGAGTGGAGAATTGAGAATTGAGAATTGAAATCGAGCCTTGACTATCACTATTTATTTCAATTGAAAAAGAATGTCATCCCGACGCAGGAGGGAACTTAGAGATTTTAAAGAAGATTTTAATATGGAAAAATGTAATCCATCGTAATAATAAGGTCAGTATCGTACAATGAATCAATAAATTACTGACAACAGGTAACTGATAACAGAATTAGATTATGAAAATAAAAGCAATCCTCCCTTTCCTGTCACTTTTCCTCTTTGTAAGTGCATTAAATGCACAAACATCTGGAAGCAGGGTGCCTTATGTCATTTATGATAATTTCGATACAGGTGAAATGTTTACCTGGGAGCCTTATCCCTATCAGCAGGATACGGGTTATGATCCATTATTTGGTACGAAGAAGGAGCCTGCTTTTGGAGGAAAGGGGAGTTCGCTTTCCCGCATAACAAAGCCTAATGATGCCAATGATCTGACACAGGGATTTACCAAGCGGATTGATATGTATTCTTTGAATTCTACAAGACTAAAGTTTGTATATTATTTCATGACTGACAGAAAACCTGAGAAGCTGGATGTTTCCCTCGGGACTTTCGATGGGAAATTATTCACCCATACAATTTTATCACCAAAGGCAAATACCTGGGTAGAGGTGGATATTCCGCTTAATTCGTTTTCTCTTAATGGAATATCATTGAAAGGAGGTGCTCATTTACAGGTTGTAGTAGTGCAGGCCTTTTATCCGCTTGTTAATCATTTGCCAAGTTACAGCATACTTATGGACGAGTTCAAGCTAAACGGTGAAAGATCCCGTCAGTTTATCGCTCAATCCCCCAATTCAACCTGGTTTGAGCAGTTCGGTCATGCTATATTGAACAAGCATTACTCAAATGGTGAAACGATTAACCTGAGCATCTCAGCCGAGCCGGGTAAAGCCCTGAATGAAGTGAGTGCCGAACTTATTAGTCCGGATAATAAAACGGCAGTAAGCAATATCAAATTTTATGATGATGGAAGCCACGGTGATTTAAAGGCTTTAGATGGTATCTGGTCAAATAATGCAGTTTATACAATTAAACCATTAGATCCACGGGGTCAGTGGAAGGTCAGGGCTGAATCGGGAACCGGAACAGAGCAATTTTCCTGGGATCTTGGATTCATCGTTCCTGTTTCTGATCACGCAGCAGGCGTACACCCAAGAGTATTTCATTCACAGGCTCAACTGGATGCCCGTATGGCAGGACCTGAGCCCGAGTCTGCAAAAAAACTTCTTAATAATTTAATTCAAAGTTATAAACCATCAACAATTGATATCGATAAGCTACCTGCGCAAAATATGGTCGCACCGGAGTCGGTAACTGGAGGACCATACGCAAGTGCCGGTATGGGCGGATGGTATAATACTCAGAATGCTTTGGTCAGAGTAATAACTAATGAAGCCTGGCACTATGCACTTACAAAAAACAAGGATGCAGCAGATAGGGCAAAGGCAGCACTCTTAAAACTTAGTCTATTACCTTCATGGCATCACCCCTGGATGGAAGCCAATGGTAACCATACCTATTATCCCGGAGCTCCTGCAGCCTTTGCAGCCGGTATAGCTTACGATATTTTATATAATTTACTCAGTGCTGAAGAGCAAAAGACTGTACGTGATGGCATGATGGAAAAATCGATTAAACCATTTTACCGTGATATGGTAGAACTGAATCGGATGCCTTCCAGTAATTCCAATCACATTGGGGTGATACTTTCGGGAGTGGGTGTTGCCGCAATGGCAATTGCAAATGATGATCCAAATTTACCGGGTTTGGAGCCCTATTTGTCGGGGATTCTCGCTAAGACTAAACAGTTTATCGACCGTACGATGTTGCCGGAAGGCAGCTATAATGAACCCTATACCTATCAGGAAATGGGATATCGTGAATTAGTTGAATTTCTTTATTCATTAGAGCGGAATTTCGGGGTTGATTATACCTCTACAACCAATTTAAAAGAGTTTTATCAGTATCCGATCTATGTTACCCAGGCTAAGGATGGTGCTTATCAGGATTTAGGGGATGTTTCGCATACCTATAATTTTACCCAGCAGCCGATGCAATGGCTGGTTTATAAAATGAAAGATCCTTTCATGTATAAATATGTAAAACCATCTTGGGATTCGGGTAAGGCAAGGGGCGGAATTATTCCCTATTTGTGGTACACAGAAGGGATCACGCCGATTGGCAGGGAAACGCTCCCATTATCAAAACATTTTGAAGGCAAGGGACATATGGTTACCCGGACTTCATGGGAAGATTCCGGGACTGTTATGATATTTAAGGCCGGGCCCAATGGGAATCATTATCATGCCGATCAGGGAACCATACTCTTAACACATAATGGAGAAGAACTCTTAAGTGATGCAGGACATAGCAGTGATTATTATGGAAATCTGTATTTTCCGGGCTATTATACCCAGGCGATCGGTCATAATGTGATGCTGGTAGATATGAATGCCGAAAGCCAGTCGGTAGGGGATTTTGAAAACGGAATTGCTGCCCTCAGAACGCATCCTGAAATTACTCAATCTTTTGCCGGAAATAATTTGATGGCAGCTGTTGGGGATCTGACCAATGTTTATAAAAATAAGATTTCAAAATATACCCGGACTTTATTGAGCTCAAAGAATGGTCCTGTTTTTCTATTTGATCAGGTAAAAAGTCCCGAAGCACATGCCTACAATTGGATCTTTCATGCTGAACATACAAATGGAAAAAGCTCCATATCTTACTCTGATAACCGGATGACTATAAACCGACCGGCAGCTCGTTTAACAATGGATATTCTTTCTCCGCAAGCATTAACCAGTCGGATCAGAAATTCAGACAGGGATGAGAGTTTTATTGCCATTTCATCTGAAAAGATGAAAGATGCTGATTTTCTGGCCGTTATGCAGCCTGAAAGTAAACCTGCCAACGCTAATTATGCATCCAGACCAAAGCCGAAACGAATCGATTCAAACGGATGGATTGGAGCTATACTCAATGAAGGAAATTCTACCCACTATGGATTTTTCAGGATAAATGACAGTTCAGATTCGGGTGTGGAAGGTTTTAAAACGGATGCTTCCAAATTTTCGGCACTAGTTGCAGATAATAAGCTCCAGGAAGCCTATTTTGATGGAAAGACATTTGAAGGCCATGGTTCAGATCTGAAATTCAGTGTTCCGGTTGCTGCTTCTCTGGAAGTGTCTTCTTCGGAAACTGTTCTGGAACTAAAAACGGATAATCCTGTTGAATTGACTATGGTCATTGGTTTAAAACCCAATTCTATTAGCTATAATGGTGTTTTGTTAAAGAACTGGAAGTATAGTCAGAAAACAAAAGTATTGAGTATTAGTCTGCCTAAGGGCCAGTCAAAAATTACTATAAATTAAGTGACATGGCATTAAACACATAGAAACATAGAATCTATATATCAATCTATGTGATTAAAAATTGATTGTTATTATTTATACGTCACAATCTGGTTCAATTAATTCAAAAAAATGAAGCATTTAGTCCTTTTGTTTGGAATTTTAATTGGAATTGGTTCGAATTCTTTTGCACAAAAAAGTACTCTGAACTGGGTGCAGGAAACCCGGGAAGCAGCCTGGCAGGCCCGTGATTCACAGGGTGAGTTTGTGTTTAAAGGCCATATGTGGATTCTTGGAGGATGGTTTACGCCCTCTTTACCTAATCCGCGGGACGTCTGGAAGTCGCCTGATGGAAAGAACTGGACCCGTGTCATAGAAACCGCACCCTGGCAGCATAGTGATCTTCCTGCAGCAATGATTTTTAAAAATAGAATGTGGATAATGGGAGGCCGTAAATTACCGGGCACCAATACCAGTAATCAGGTTTGGTCATCGAAAGATGGCGCTGACTGGGTGCTGGAAACCCCCAATGCGGGATGGAGTCCAAGATTAGCACCCGGATTTGTTGTGTTTAAAGACCGTATCTGGATAATGGGCGGCACCAGTGACTTTTATAAGAACAATGATACCACCCTTTTCAATGATGTATGGTCATCGGCAGATGGTAAAGAATGGAACCTTGAACTGGCCAATGCGCCATGGTCAAAAAGGACTCACGGACAGGCGCTCGTATTTGACGGAAAGATCTGGATTATAGGTGGTGGAACGCGCGCTCCAAAAGCAAACTCATTGAATGATGTCTGGTGTTCTGAGGATGGGGTAAACTGGACACAGGTTACTGCTGCTGCTCCATGGGATCCACGGATCTGGTTTTCTGCCCTGGTTTACCAAGACAGGATGTGGGTATTGGGTGGCTGGGCTGAATCAGGAAATAAGGGTGATATTTGGTATTCAAAGGATGGTAAAAACTGGACAGAACTAAAATCTGATATAAAATGGAGCACCCGGCATGAACAGGCTGCCTTTGTATTTAAAGATAAAATCTGGATAGCCGGTGGTGCTGCAGAACCAAACTATTTACTGGATAGTGAGGTGTGGAGTTTGAAGGTGCCGAGGAAGTGGTTTGAGGAGTAGGGATGAATTACGAATTACGGAAATACGAATTACGGGTTGAGAACCAAGAATAGGAAATGGAATTTAATTAATGACATCTGATGTCTGATACCTCATACTTCAGACCTCAGACTTCGTACCTCATACCTCAATAAATACACAATTATGAAAAAAATATCATTCTTACTCTTATTCGCCTTCATCTGTATGCTCTCTGTAGCGTATTCAGCCGATAAGCCTTCTGTTTACAAAGTCAAAAAACTCAAAGTTTCAATGAAAATTGATGCTAATTGGGATAAAGCGCAATGGAAGAAGGTAAAGGAAATTCCAATTGTGAATTTTATGGGGCAGCTGCCGGCATTTCAGCCTGTGGTGACTGCAAAAATGATGTATGACAGTGAAAATGTTTATCTGATCTATAAGGTTGAAGACCGTCATGTCAGGATTCAGAATACGAAGTTTAACAGCTCTGTGTCTACTGATGCCTGCGTTGAATTCTTTTTTTCACCGGATAAGGACTGGCCACTAAGATATTTCAATGTTGAGATCAATGCCGGTGGTACAGGCTTGATGGCCTACCATAAGGATGGCAAAAGGAATAATGTGAAAGAAGAAGATTTTAATGTTGTAGAACTTGCCCACACTTTGCCAAAAAAGCTGGAACAGGAGATTTCTGAACCTGTAACCTGGTTCCTTGAATTCAAAATGCCGCTCTCTTTGATTTCAAAATATGCAAATTATACTCAGCCGGCAAAAGGGGTTAAATGGAAAGCCAATTTCTATAAAACATCAAGCAGAAGCACTAATCCGCATTATATAACCTGGAATGTTGTTCAGAATCCGACTCCTCAGTTTCATCTTCCGCAATATTTTGGTACACTGGTGTTTAAATAATTAGGAGCAAAGAATAAAGTCAATGAAATACTAATTTGAGATTTAGTTTTCCGACTTACGAATTTACATAGGCAGCATGCCGGTTAAATTCGTCACCCGATAGCTATCGGGTCGCTTGCCCGTAATTACTATTTCCAATGGTAGGTGTTTTCACAGACCATGAGATGAGAGAGCGTTTATGGTACGGTGAGAACACCGACCAGAGGCAATAATAAATGTTTACAGATTGGCATCAATGGACTAATAACCTTTTTTAGCTCCGAATGAAATAAACTAGAATATGGAAAATTGTGAATATTCAAGACGACAGTTTCTGAAAAAGAATTCTTTAGTGGGATTAGCTTCAATGATAGGACTTGGGCTAAGTCCGGAAATTCTTGCTTCAGAAAGGATTGGAGAAGAAGGACAAACTGAATACCTAAGTGATAAGACAGTTATCGAAGGAAGCATTGATCAATTGGGAGGTATGTCTCTTCCGGATCTGCTGAAGTATCACCGTAATTATCTGAGAGACATTTACATTCCAAACTGGGAGCGGGGTATTGATCATAAGTACGGTGGATTTGCCAATGCAATAAGTCCGGGTCAGGAACCTGATTTTGAAAAGAAAGGCATGTACTTCCAGGGCAGAGCTGTCTGGATGTTCTCTTATCTGTATAATCATATCACAAATGATAAAAAGCATCTGGACGCAGCCATAAAAGGCCGTGATTTCCTGATCAAAAGTGCAATGACGGATGACTACAGATGGGCATCATTCGTGAGTCGCGATGGGACAAAGAAACTGACAGAACCTTTGGATCATTATGGTGATATCTATATGATGCAGGGTTTGGCAGAATTGTATATCGCAACAAAAGATCCTCGAGATCTTGATCTGGCAATCAAAACGGCCATATCTGTTAAAGACAGATTATTATCTCCAACCTATCAGCATGTTGATGCACATACCGAGGCGCTGGAGCCGGGAACCCGCCGTCTTCCAAGCTGGCAACACTTTTTAGCCGCTTTAACTCCATTACTTAAAGTTAGCCGTGATCCGGCTGTTGAGCGGATTGCCCGTTATTGTGTACGTGTAATCTGTGAGCATCACTGGCAGCCTAATGAAGGTGTTTTACTTGAATTACTCGATGATTATTTCAGACCCTATACCTTTGATGCACCAAATTGGGGTGCTTTCTATCCTCAGGGTGTAAGTGGCTGGCATTCGATTCAGGCTTGCTGGATGGTTATGAATGAAGCCTTGCGGGTTTCTCATTATCCTACCTTTAGAAAAGGCATGGAAATGGGAATATCTACGCTCGAAAAGACCTATATTTTAGGTAAGGGAATGCCCTCAAATCCCGATTTCGGGGGTTTATCACTAAGTCATCCAAAAGCTAAATTAGTTGAGAATGGGAATTATACCTGGGGAGCCCTGGATGATGTTCTCGTGTTTGGTCTTATGACCATCGAACATACGCATGATCCGCTGGTAATCGATTATTATAATGATTGTTTCAAGGTTTACTCAGCCAAACCCGAAAAGATTGTCACCAATGGTTTATTGCATACCCCTAGGCAATTTTTTTACTCCATAGAAATTTTGGAAAGAATTATTGCCAGAGGAGGTAAAGTTTCAGGGTTATTTGCAAAATCCTAAAAGGAAATATAAAGCCATCAACCATAATGTTATGGGTAGAAAAATAAAATTAATAGAATAAACAAATACAAAATAAGCCATGAACAATAGAATTTTAACTCTCGGATTTCTTCTATTATTTCTTCTATCAGCTCAAATCTCTTTTGCATCTGTTAGAAATTCGGTAGAGATACCATCTGATTGGCAGGAACATAAGATTTCTGCCGAAGATCTCGTGAAATGGAAATTGCTTGGAAAAGGGAAGGTATTTAATGTGTTAAATGCACAGACCTGCCTTTCAGAAGCCGAAGATAGTCAGGGAGTCATGCTGATGAGCCCGGAATCTTACGGCGATGTTATTCTAAAATATAAAGTCCTTGCACTGACTCCTGCTACGGTACTTGTAACAATCTTATCCGCTTCAGATCCCTTAGAAAAAAAAGGCTTAACTATACCGTCAGATTATGATGGTGGTATGAAATTGCTGAATGCAGATAGTAAGAATTACCTTTTTGCGTATAAAAATGCCCCTCATGGTGCAAATCCCTTCATTTTAAAAAATCCGGCATCAGTGCAAATCGCGAATGCTTCACATCCTGATATGATGGTAGCAGGGATTTATTATCAGGTGGAGATTTCCAAAATTGGTAAAGATATTCGAATGAGTATAGATGGGAAACGGGTTGTGGAAATGCAGGATACTACTCCCCATGGAAATGGAAATATCCTGTTCAGGATTCGGGGAACTGCCGGATTAACTGCTTCATGCCTGATCAGGGATCTCAGTATTTATAAACCAGGAAATTAACAGAACTAATCAAAAGCTATAAAGAAATATTCAATGTATAAATCCAGACGGGAATTCATTAAAAAAAATTCCATAACCCTTTTAGGGACTACAGTATTATCTGCAACTTCAGGCAACCTCCTTGCTTCGACTGCCGATTTTTTGATGCCACAGACCAAGGATCTTTTATTTTTTGATGCCTTCGCCCGCATCGGTCCGAGAAGGTACAAGCATCCGGGTGAAAAGTGGCAGTTGGAAGATCTGATCAAAGAA
>NZ_JAUXXZ010000053.1 GCF_030684675.1 Daejeonella sp.
TGTTCCGGATCCTGCTGTAGCATTCGCGTTCAGGATTGTTGTTCCAGAAGTACTACCTGCAATGATCAGTTTACCTACGTTGCCTGCTGCTCCGAAAGTTTTTGCTCCGGTTACTGACTGTGTGCCGGCTAAGGTCATATCTCCCGCACTTGCTGTGATCCAGCTCGGGGCAAGGGTCGTTCCATTGCTCTGAAGAACCTGACCTGCTGTACCGTTAGCCAGCATTGCAGTGGTTCCTGCTGTCGACTGGTACGGGATCTGTCCGCCTAATCCTGCTGCAAGGTTAGTTGCAGTGGTTGCTGAAGTTGCACTTGTTGCTGTTGTTGCTGTAGCTGCATTACCGCCAATGTTCAATCCTGCTGCTGTTCCTGTGATGTTTGTTCCTACCAGTGCACTTGGTGTACCAAGGGCCGGGGTAGTCAAAGTCGGTGAAGTCAGGGTTTTATTAGTTAAAGTCTCTGTGCCGTCTAAGGTAGCCAGGGTGCCTGTAGTTGGAAGAACGACTGTTCCGGATCCTGCCGTCGCATTCGCATTCAGGATTGTTGTTCCAGAAGTACTACCTGCAATGATCAGTTTACCTACGTTGCCTGCTGCTCCGAAAGTTTTCGCTCCGGTAATGCTTTGAACTCCGGCCAGGGTCATGTCACCTGTTCCGGCATTCACCCAGCTTGGGGCAAGGGTCGTTCCATTGCTCTGAAGGACCTGACCTGCTGTACCGTTAGCCAGCATTGCAGTGGTTCCTGCTGCCGACTGGTAAGGGATCGTTCCACCAGATCCCGCCGCAAGGTTAGTGGCTGTGGTGGCCGTGCCAGTCACACTTCCGGTAATCGGAGCGGTAACCGTTAGGCCACTCAAAGTTCCAACTGAAGTCAGGGATGAATTAACTATTGCCGGGTTCAGCGTTGTCCCTGTTAGTGTATTTGCATCCGCCGCAGCGCTGATCGTAATATCTGCTGAACCATCAAATGCTACTCCGTTAATATTTTTTGAAGCTGCAAGTTTGGTGGCTGTTCCGGCATTTCCGGCAACATTACCAGCAATGGGATTGGTTACCGTTAGATCTGTTAAGGTACCCACAGAAGTAATGTTTGGCTGAGCTGGAGCTGTAACAGTAGCTGCGCTACCTGTTACACTTCCCACAACAGGATTGGTAACTGTCAGATTAGCCAAAGTTCCAACCGATTTCAGGGACGAATTGACTACAGCAGAATTTAGTGTAGTTCCGGTTAATGTACCGGCGCTTGCCGCAGCGCTGATTGAAATATTTGATGAACCATCAAATGCTACTCCATTGATAGTCCTTGGAGTTGCCAATTTTGTAGCTGTGGCTGCATTTCCTGTAATACTTCCCACAATTGGAGCAGTCACCGCTAATCTGGTCAGGGTACCAACAGAAGTAATATTCGGCTGTGTTTCATTGGTTACAGATTGAGCAGTTGCAGAAGTAACAACTGTCGGAAGCCAGGTAGTACCATTCCAACCCAAAACCTGGCCGGTAAGTGGTACTGTAGCTGATACTGCATTACCCTGAAGCCGGTTTGCATTCCAAATTGCAGAATTTACATTTGCTGAAAGAGCACCGGTATTGTCTTTGATAATTGAAATATTGTCAACTGTAATATTCGAAGTCTTATTGTTCAAATCGGTGACAGTTGCAAAGGATACCCATGCCCCGTTCTCCCTGACATAGAATTTATTATCAGCAGAATTATAAACCAACATACCATTGACCGGAGAGGCAATAGCAGTAAGCGCAGTGATACGAGGCATCAGGATAGCTTTATTTGTCCCATCAATCTGAAAGGCAACATTCTGGTTAGTAATGGTAGCCGAACCGATAGCAATTCCCTCTGCGTTCAGTATTTGCTTACTGTTCATATCGAGATCCTTTGCTGCCATATGGTCTCCCAAATTGTCACCAAGCTTAATCTGCCTCGATTGCCCCTGCACTGTACTTATTGCTCCTAGCAAAACGCCTGTCAAACAGGCCAAACGGATAAATCGTTTCATTGAGTATTTCATATAATCCGATAAAAAATCTATATCATTATGATCTGCAGATTTCCTGCTTCACACTGACTTATTTCATTAATAAAACTTTATACTGTGTTCCGATAATTGTTACGGGATCGGACTGATAATTAGCGAAACGTATGCTTACTTCATTTGTAGCACTGACCCATGCATTGTATACTGAAAAATCGGGAGTATCTCCAATCAAGGCGACAAAGACGATATCTCCCAGAACGGCTCCTGAAACATTAACCTTTACTACGTTTGTACTATTGGGTTCAATAATTACATTTTCTCCTGAAGTAGTATTAAATTCCTTTGCCTTTTCAACAATCGCAGTCGATACCTGTAAGATCGACTTAGGTTCCCATGCAACTCCGTTCCAGGTAAGAACCTGGCCTGAAACCGTTCCCGGAGATGCTGTAATCTGAGTTGCAGGATTTATTTTACCACCAATATTCCCAAGATTCAACTTGGTTTCATCTACATTGACATTGATATTTGTACCGCTATTTGACACCCCGCTCAGGAAATTCCAAACTCCATTCTTACGAACATAGAGTCCTTGTATAGGTGCTTTTGTAAGATAAATAAGCATACCATCCAATGGATTCAAGGCATTTATTGCAATAGTATCGCTCAATCGAGGCAATAATAAACCCTTGGTATCACTCTCCAATTCAAGGATGGAAGCGCGCTGAATCTGATCAGGATTTGTACCTATTTTTACCTGAGCCTGGCTAAGATTTACGCAAAAAAGGCATAAAATGACAAAAAGAGCAGTGCTTAGGCTCTTACTCTGAATAAATTTCGGGGGTAATTTACTTTTCATGATTTAAAAATATCTTGGTGAAAGGGCCGTTCTATTAAATGAGAATTCATATCTCAAGATCACTTCGTGAGAACCCTTTGAGATTATATTGTACTCTGATATACTATGATCATATGCATATCCCAAATGCAGTTCAGGGACTAATTTGAGATCAATTATTCCTACCATTGCGGTTTTATTTCGATATGAGAATCCAAGACCAAGCATATCGGATATCCAGAAATTTGTGTTGATATCATAGGAAATCGGACTTCCGGCTACGCCCCGAACTAAAACAGATGGCTTAATGTGAAGATCATCACTGAGTGCAAAAACATAGCCTGTATTGAAATAAATATGCATTTGCTGCTTGAGTTCGCTGAACGCACCGGTATTGTTTTCCTTATTGAAGTTATTTCGGATTAAATTAGGTGATGAAAGTCCAACATAGAAAGTTTCAGTATTAAAAAAGACTCCGGTGCCAAAATTCAGTTTGAGAGAATTGATATTCTGACTGAAAGAAGGATCATTCGGATCAATGACATCAACCTTGGTGTAATCTGTTTTGAAATTATAAACTCCTCCCTGTAAACCAAGTGAAATAGTAGAATAGGGTCCGGTTGGAATCTTGAATGAATAAACACCCTGTGCTCCAAGGGTCTTTGTAATTTCATCCCTATCGTCAAGTAATTTTATACCCACTCCGACCCGTTTACCAGATATGGGCATATCTGCAGCAAAAAATGCACTTTGAGGGGCAGTTTTAAATCCTGTATATTGTTTACGGAACATTGTGGTTATGCTCAAAGCATCCCTGAAGCCTGCATAGGCAGGATTAATTTCCAAGGTGTTAAACATATATTCAGAAAAAAGAGGCAATTGTTGGGCAATCAGATTTTGCGATCCGGTAAGAGATATAATCAAGCAAAATAATACCCTAATTGTTCCTTTAAACATAAGTTTCATTACCTGTTAATGATGATATAGCCCGTTACAGGTTTTGAGTCATTAAAGTACAAAATATAATAATATGTTCCATCAGGAAGATTATTGTTAACCAATCCCTTCTGATTTCCTATTCCTTCAAAAGTGTTTTTGTAATTAGTATCCCTGAAAACAAGACTTTGCCATCTGTTGTAAATATCAATTCTGACTTTATCAGTAGCTTTGAGATTCTCAATTACAAATTTGTCATTCAAACCATCATTGTTAGGCGAAATACCAACAGGAACCCTATAATTTGCAAGCACATTTTCCTTTACAACAGATTTTGAAAAATATTCGTTTAAACCTATTCCACCACTAATTGTTCGTGTATTGATGAATGCGCCGGGAATTGGGCTACCTGAAGAAATTATCCCTGGTGTAAGCCCGGTACCATTTGTAGAATCCCACTTCTCAATATTTGACTGATACCTGCTGAGGAAACTTTTTGTTTTGTCGGCAGTAAACTGTGAACCTTCTTCGGATGAATGATGCTGAGCACTCAATACAATATTGGCATTAGGGTCAAGATTTGTAAGTGATAAATTCCATGTTTTAGTTACGAAATTTACATTGTCAGGGTTTCCAAATGTAGCCTTGTCGTAAACGTTATCGAAAACCCTTAGCTTTAAATCCTGGGCAATACCGGTATAAGTAATGGAAGCCGGTGCGTAACTACCAACAGTTGATCCAAGTGGAAAGATGATTTGAGTGTTCTGTGAACCACTAGTTTTCCTGATTAAAGAACCACCACTGGTAGCCGTGCCTGTAACGAAATATTTATTATTATCAAAGCCGGCAATGTTGGCTCCAATTTGCATTATTGCATTTCTGTTATTCAGAATCACCTTGCCACTCAGAAAATTAAAACTTCTTCTGACCAGAAGGTCGTTGCCCTGAAGAATTAAATTTTGTGGATTTGCAAGGGTAATATTAGGGAATCCTGTATTATTCTGCGCGTTGGTTAAAGTGTTGATATTTTGGGGGGAAGTTGTTCCTGAAAATCTAATGGTTCCACCTAATCCGGTTTGACCACCTGTACTCTCATCTACTATCCGACTTCCGCTCATATTATTCCAGCGCTGACCAAGAAAATTAATTGTAGACAGGTTGTAAGATCCAAGAGAACCCGAGTTATTTAAATCAGAAAAAACCGAAACATTCGCCTCAGGATGAACATAAAAAGATTCACCTGAGTGAACAGTCATCTGCACAATTTCCTGTGCCCTCAAAACAGAAGGAAACAGAATAGAAAAGGCAAATAAAATATATAGTTTATGTGTTCTGTTTAAATGCACTATGCTCTAAATAATTACTTCAAAAAGGTCTATAACTAAACCCATTGGATGTATAAAGCCATAATCATACCATCGGCAAATTTTTTGGCTCTAAAGACCATTAGAAGATTATTTATTACTAATATCGTGCTTTAAATCGGCAAAAACGACATTTATTTAATTTTAACGATAATTATTTTATAGATTGTAAAAATAAAAAAGAAGCAATGTAGATTAAATTACCCATTTTGTAGATTATTTTCTACGAAAGCGAGAATTTAATATCTCCGGAGGCAATTTTATTTTCCCAGAATAAATCCAGAAAATTGAAATTGGAAAATACTTTTAGACTGATAGTCCGGGGGAAATGCAGGACTAAATAAACAGAAAATCAGGACAATTTTAAGCCCCGAATTCAATCCTGAAGGAAGGATTTTATGAATTTAAAATCCGAAAAAAAATAGAAGCTTAACAAAAAAAGCCATCCAAAAGGATAGCTTTTTTTAATGAATTTATGAATTTAAACCTTGATTTCTACTTCAACCCCACTTGGCAATTCAAGCTTCTCCAGTTAATCTTAAATTTTGGATTAGTCCGAAAATGAATCAGTTAAGTGGGCTACAATTATTTAAGATTAACCAGTTTGAAATCCAGTAACTGGTATTAATATTCTTTTATAAAAAATAGCTTTAATTATTTTTTATGTATAAATTTAATAGTATGTTGAAAATTACTCGCCAGGATAATTAAATCAACTTAGCGGAATCCGAAAAGCTAAAGAGTAGGAGACACACTTTACCTAAATTATTTAACCATGAAAAAAAACTAGCACTAAGCCTTTTCATGTTATTAATGACTGTTTTCACATTTGCAGAAGAAAAAAGTAAAACCATTGAAAAAATCGAACCCTCAAAAGTTGAGGCGCAGGTAAGTTCAATGGAAACTGAAAAGATGAACACTTCGTTGGACATAAAAAAGATTTCAACAAGCACCTCACGAATAGAGATAAAAGTAATAGAAAATTGTTATGGGGGGATGACGAGTTGTGGTATTGGCTATATGTGGTGTCAGGAACAGCCACTGACAGGAGCAGATCAATTAACTATTTGGGATGCTTTTAACAATGCATATTGTGGTTAAATAAAAACAGTTTTAATGGGTAATCTACAACAGAAAATAGGTTGCCCATTTTTATCTCCTTCTCCTATGAAAAAAACCATCTTCTATACCGTATTATTATTATTTTCCTACTTATTTTCCTATGCACAAACATCTGAAAGTGTAATAGCAAAGGCAAACTACAAGCTAACTCACCATTATGATACCGCAGATTTCAACCGTATCAATACCGAAAACTTTATTGTGTATTTAGGAAATAGCTCAGCGCATTATAAAAGCTACGACAGGCAATTACAGGACTCTGCGATGTTATCAAGTTTTCAGAAAGAAGGAGCAATGGCCCCTCCCGCTGGAAGAAGATACGATGACGAAGAAATTTACAACTATTATAATGAGAAAAGAATGTTCACATCTACTACAACGCTAGGTAAGTTTATTGTAGAAAGATCATTTCCTCAAATTGACTGGAAGATACTTCCAGAAAAAAAGCAGCTCAATGGTTATAACTGTCAAAAAGCTGCCGGCTCATTTCATGGAAGAAATTATGTGGCATGGTTTACTGCAGAGTTGCCTTTTAACGCCGGCCCCTGGAAATTAAATGGCTTACCGGGGTTTATTATCCATGCCACTGACGAAACGGCACGGATTCTATTTGAATTGAGCGGGTTTCATACCGTTCAAAATTCAGTTGAAAAAACAATTTGGGACAGGAAAGAACGATTGCCAATTACCTGGGATGATTATAAAAAACTGGCAAAATTTGCCCAGGAAGATCCTATAGGATTTATTGAACAGAGATTTGGTGGTAAAGTAACTGTTTCTCCGGGCGCTGTTCCTAAACATATCAGTCCTCTTTTACCCAGATCATACATTAATTTCCCCTTAGAAGCCATTAACTATTATTCCGAATATTAATCAACACATTAAGCTCAGATCTTCCAGTTAAACTTAATGAGATGTTCCCTAAGTTTATTTGCTCAATTACAAAAAAAAGGGGAAAGCTCTTATTTAGCTTATTCTGGCTATCTGTCATCTGCAATATTTCTTTTACTTCAAATGCGCAGCAAAAGATAATTTTAACAGGCACGGTCCAAACTCCTGACAAGGTCGTTTTGCCGCATGTTACTGTATTGCTTATTCATCAAGCGGATTCTCTCATCAGCAGCTATACAAAAACAAATGAAAAAGGGCAGTTTTTAATTCAACTTCCCAATGGCATTAAGCTAATTAGCGAATACGTACTTAAAGTAAACTTGCTGGGATACAAACTTCAGGAAATTAACTTGAGCCCGGGTATAAAAGAATATAATTTTGTTCTTCTGGAAAGCCCACGAGTTTTAAAAGAAGTGCTTGTCACAGCTAAGTTTCCGGTAGTAAAAATGAGCGGGGATACCACCACTTACCGGGCAGATGATTTTGCTACTGCACAAGACCGGACAATTGGAGATGTTTTAAAGAAAATACCGGGTATAACTGTTGAGAACAACGGACAAATAAAATTTAACGGACAGAGTGTGACAAGACTTTATTTAGATGGTGATGACCTGCTGGAAAGCAAATACAACATCGCAACCAGAAGTATACCGAATGACATGGTAAACCAAATCCAGGTTTTGGAAAACCATCAAAACATTAAGGCTTTGGAGGGAAAAGTTTTTAGCGATGCGGTGGATATTAACTTAACATTTAAAGATAATGCGAGACTAAAGGTTTTGGGTCAGGCCGATGCCGGCGGGGGTTTACCAGGTTTATATGAAGGGGAATTGAATGCAATTTCCCTAAAGAATATCTATAAAGCCATCCACACCGGCAAACTAAATAATACTGCAAAAACATTATCAGATGACGTGCTTTCATTAAATGCTCTGCAGGAAGCCATAAAACGTGGTAATAATCCACAGGCACCACAGCTCTCGGCAGGAACAGGTCAGTCCCCGCCTTTAGACAGGAACAGGTATTTTTTCAATCATTCGGGCCTGGCCAATAGCGCTAATCTCTGGAAATTAAAATCTGATGCACAATTAAAATCGAAAGTATATTATCAATATGATGATGAGAAGCAAAAGTATCAAAACCAAACCAGTATCCTGCTTCCTGATGAGGTAATCAGGTTTTCCGAACAACAGGATAATAGTATCCTTCATCAAAATTTTTATGCAGACCTTATCCTCCATAAAAATAAAAGCCAATTCTATCTCAATAACAAATCCACCTACGAATATAAAGATCGCAAGGATGAGGCTAACCTGAAGGCGAATGAACAGAGCAGACTGCAACAATACCGTGGCCGGGAATATGCTTTTTCTAATGAAACAGATCTGATCAGAACACCTAAAGGGAAAACCCTTACACAATATTATTCCTATATAAATTTCACGACCTATCCCGAAGTCCTTGTTATAGACAGCCTCCGGCTGCCGGGAATATTTCAAACAAGCAATACGCTGAATGACATTAATCAGCTTACCAGGATACCCACCTTCTTCACTAATAATCATGTTACCCTACAAAAGAACAGCGGTCGTTTCAGTCAATCCTATAAATTCGGGATCTCTGCCAATATCCAGGAATTCAGATCCACTTTGCAGGCAGAATCACCCGACGATAAGCTAATTTTCCCTGATTCGTCAACGAACCAACTCAGATGGAATGAGTATAAGCTTTACGCTGAACCCAATTATGAGTATATGGCGGGGAATTTCAGAATTACATTCAAGCTACCCTTCGAATACCAGTGGATTCACGCTGAGGATCAATTTTATGATTATAGTAAAGATGACCAAAGATTATTGCCTAATGCGGCCTTAACTGTCAGGTATAACCGCCAAAAAGGTTTTTCAGGAAATATATTTATCACCCGGACAAGGTCAGCGGGAAATTTTCTTCAGGCTTACCAGGGGTTGATACTTAGTAATTATCGTTCAATCAGTCAGAATGACGATCCGTTTAGTACTTCAACGCATTTTAACATGGGAACCTCATTAAATTACAAGAATCCTGTAAAGCTCCTGTTCATCAATGCGTCGGGGTTTTATCGGCAAACCTCTTTAAATACAATAGCTTACGCGAGTATTGATTCTGAACTTTCTTATACTGAAAGACGTTTGATGAATAATACGGCGGGGTCCTATAACCTTCAAACAGGCATCAGTAAATATCTCTTTAACCTGCATTCTACAATTGGCTTATCCTATTCTTTACAATATGGCAAAAGCAATCAATTGATTAACGGGCAACTCTACCCATTTATTAACCAGGCTCAACTGCTAAGCGGGAAATGGAATGGTTCAGTCAGTAAAAAAATCCGCTACTCTTATCATTTTGCCTATCAAACGTATGATAGCTATTCGCAGGATGCTGGGACAATTATTAAACCTTATGCCATTAAAAATACCAGGCATGAAGTAGATTTCGAATTTGATCTTTCATCAAACATGTTCCTGAGGGCTAATGCAAGTTCGGTTAATAATAAAAACAACAGCGGTTTAAACAGGAGTTATTTTTTTACTGACCTTTTAGCCATCTACAAATTAAAAAAGCTGAAAGCGGATATTTCATTTGAAGGAAGGAACCTGGCGAATGTCAAAAATTACGAAGTGGCTTCATCTTCACTAAACCGGCAATCGTTTTACAACTATCCTTTAAGGTCAAGAATGTTCATTATGAAAGCACAATTCAGATTTTAAAGAAGGTCCGGCTAAAGCAAAAAATCCGGCTTGCATTTTGCAATCCGGATTTTTTCAGAAAGCTTTACCGTTAAACCTTGATTTCTACTTCAACCCCACTTGGTAATTCAAGCTTCATCAGGGCATCAACAGTCTTGGAATTAGAACTGTAAATATCAAGTAAACGCTTGTAAGCACATAACTGAAATTGCTCTCTACCTTTCTTATTTACGTGCGGTGAACGCAAAACTGTAAATATTCTTTTCTCTGTAGGCAAGGGAATTGGTCCGCTTACCACCGCACCCGTAGGTTTAACGGTTTTAACGATCTTCTCAGCAGATTTGTCCACGAGATTGTAATCGTATGATTTTAATTTAATTCTGATTCTTTGGCTCATTATTGTTTGTTTATGGTTAACGTTAGAGCTATTAGTAACGGTAACCGGTTAAAATATTTGACACAAGAACCAGGAACCAAGATTCAAGACGATAAATCCTTGGTTTTGATTCTTGGCTCTTGATACTTGATTCTTATTAAGCGTTTGCTTTTTTCCCCTTCACCTTGGCAACAACCTCTTCCTGAACGTTCCTTGGAGCTTCAGCATAGTGATCGAATTCCATTGTAGAAGTAGCACGTCCTGAAGTGATGGTACGTAACTGGGTTACATAACCAAACATTTCTGAAAGTGGCACAGTCGCTTTAATTACCTGAGCACCAGCACGTGTATCCATACCCAAAAGTTGACCACGACGACGGTTCATATCTCCGATCACATCACCCATATTCTCTTCAGGAGTCAGGATTTCGATCTTCATAATAGGCTCCATCAATACTGGCTTACATTTTGGCAATGCTTCACGGAAAGCAGATTTAGCACAAATCTCGAAAGACAGTGCATCTGAATCGACTGCGTGGAATGATCCATCAATCAGACGAACCTTCATATCCTGCAAAGGATATCCGGCAAGCACACCATTTACCATGGCTGCAGCAAAACCTTTCTCAACAGAAGGAATAAATTCACGCGGAATAGAACCACCTGAGATCTCATTCACAAACTGCAAACCGGTCTTACCTTCATCATTTGGAGATATAATAATCTGAATATCAGCAAATTTACCACGACCACCGGTTTGTTTCTTATATGTTTCACGGTGTTGGGTAGTACCTGTAATGGCTTCCTTATAAGAAACCTGAGGCGCTCCCTGGTTTACTTCAACTTTAAACTCACGTTTCAGACGATCCATTATAATATCAAGGTGAAGCTCGCCCATACCTGAAATAATGGTCTGGCCGGTTTCTTCGTCTGTTTGTACGCGGAAAGTAGGATCTTCTTCAGATAATTTACCTAAAGCCATACCTAACTTATCTACGTCAGCCTGAGTTTTAGGCTCAATTGCCAAACCGATTACCGGCTCAGGGAAATTCATCGATTCTAAAACAATAGGATGCTTCTCATCACAAAGTGTATCACCTGTTTTGATATCCTTAAATCCAACTACTGCAGCAATATCTCCGGCTCCAACATTAGGAATAGGATTTTGCTTGTTAGCGTGCATCTGGAAAATACGTGAAATACGCTCCTTATTATCAGAACGCATATTATGTACATAAGAACCTGCTTCAAGATTACCTGAATATACACGAATGAAACACAAACGACCTACGAAAGGATCGGTTGCAATCTTAAATGCCAAGGCCGCGAATGGTTCTTTCTCACTTGGCTTACGCACAATTTCTTCGCCTGTTTCAGGATTTGTTCCAACAATACCTTCAACATCCATTGGTGATGGCAATAATTCCATCACATAATCAAGCATGGTTTGAACACCCTTGTTTTTGAAAGATGAACCACATACCATTGGAACGATTTTTGCATCAAGAACCGCCTTACGTAATGCATCTAAAACCTCACGTTCGGTGATTGTTTCCGGAGCATCAAAGAACTTTTCCATTAAAGTCTCGTCATATTCTGCAACAGACTCCAGTAATTTTTCTCTCCACTCAGTAGCTTCAGCAACCATATCATCAGGAATTGGCACTTCAGTAAAGGTCATACCTTTATCATGCTCATTCCAAACAATACCACGGAAGTTGATCAGATCAACTACTCCTTTAAAGCTATCTTCGGCACCAATTGGTAATTGCAAAGGAACTGCATTGCTTCCAAGCATATCCTTAACCTGCTTAACAACTTTTAAGAAATCAGCACCTGAACGGTCCATCTTATTCACGAAACCTATACGGGCTACGTTATAATTATTTGCTAAACGCCAGTTAGTTTCTGATTGTGGCTCAACACCATCAACAGCCGAAAAAAGGAATACCAACCCATCCAATACACGTAATGAACGATTCACCTCTACGGTAAAATCCACGTGTCCCGGAGTATCAATGATGTTGATATGGTAAGTTTGATCTCTGTATTTCCAGTTAACTGTTGTAGCTGCTGAAGTAATGGTAATACCACGCTCCTGCTCCTGCGCCATCCAGTCCATCGTTGCGGCACCATCATGCACCTCACCAATCTTATGGCTCACACCAGAGTAGTAAAGAATCCGCTCAGTTGTTGTGGTTTTACCCGCATCAATATGGGCTGCAATTCCAATATTTCTTGTGTATCTTAAATCTCTTGACATTATTTTATTTCCTGTTAGAATCTGAAATGAGAGAATGCTTTATTAGCTTCTGCCATTTTGTGAGTATCTTCTTTCTTCTTAACTGCAGCTCCTTCACCCTTAGAGGCTGAAATGATTTCTCCGGCTAATTTCTCGGTCATGGTTTTTTCACCACGCTTACGTGAATAGTTGATCAGCCATTTCATTCCCAAAGCGATTTTACGCTCAGGACGAACCTCAGTAGGTACCTGGAAGTTTGCACCACCAACACGACGGGATTTAACCTCTACCGCTGGCATTACATTGTTCAAAGCTTTTTTCCAGGATTCTAATCCGTTTTCGCTTGTTTTTTTCTCTACTAATTCAACTGCATCGTAGAAAATAGAGTATGCGATAGATTTTTTACCGTCATACATCATATTATTTACAAACCTGGTTACCATTACGTCGTTAAACTTTGGATCAGGCAGTAAGATTCTCTTTTTTGGTTTTGACTTTCTCATGTTGCTTTCCTCCGTTTAATTATTTCTTTTTCCCTTTTGCAGGTGCGGCAGCTGCCTGACCTGGCTTTGGTTTCTTAGTTCCGTATTTAGAACGACGTTGGTTACGACCAGCTACACCGGATGTATCCAAAGCACCACGGATAATGTGGTAACGAACTCCTGGTAAATCTTTCACACGACCTCCACGGATTAATACAATAGAGTGCTCCTGTAAATTGTGACCTTCACCCGGAATGTAAGCATTCACTTCTTTTCCATTGGTTAAGCGCACACGGGCAACTTTACGCATTGCTGAGTTTGGTTTTTTAGGGGTAGTGGTATACACACGTGTGCACACTCCTCTTCGCTGTGGACAGCTGTCCAACGCTGGCGACTTACTCTTGTCGACCAGAGCTACTCTACCTTTTCTAACTAATTGTTGGATAGTAGGCATTTTTTCCTTTTAGTGTTTATATAATTTAATCCCTGCACCTCAGCTTATTACAGCTTTCATTTAGGGACTGCAAAAGTAGGAAGTTTATTTTGATTTTCAATGGGTTGGGCGAGAATTTATTTGGGGTTGAAGATGAGGACTGAGGTATGATGTCTGAAGACAGAAGTCTGAGGTTGATGACAGATAACTGATATCTGATATCTGGAAAGCAAGGCCTGTTACTTGAATTATTGTAAGCCCGGCTTTCCCCGTCCGAATGGCTTCAGCCGGGAGGGAGCTATAGTTTTGGATTTGACTATTTAGCTTCCATAATTTATAGGAGCTTTGGAGCTTTTTGCTCTTTCCTGAACGATTTTTGGAAGCCTAGCAAATGCTTTTCGGAATCTTGCAGTAATTACAGATTCCAACTACCAATCAGTTCTTTTTGTCTTCCCATTCCTATAATCTTCAATAGCCTCCTTCGCAAGAAACTCCAATTTTCCAGCACTATTTTTTAAAGTAGCTTTCCACATTATCTCGTCTGTAAGCATTTTTGCAATTTGCCTTTGATCTTCAACTTCAAGTTGCTCTATTTTGATGATCAAATCTTTGAGTTCCGCAATCATAATTTTTTTCTTATTTAAAATTAACCATTTTATTTAATAGATGAATTCGCTAAACTTTAGAATAACAACACGCATTAATCAAGCTCTAAAAACTGGCTACTCAATTGAACCTTAAAAAATGAAAAATCCATGAAGTACGTAAACAAAATTAATCAGCAGAGGTATTGGTAAATTATTAAGATAATCTCCTAAATAAATTGATCAATCCTCAAAAACCGCATCCAGATCCAGTTCAAATCCTGGAAGCTCATCCGAATATACTTTTTCGCTTATAGTAAATAGTTTAGAAGCTTGGTATTTACCCTTCACATTCAGGGTATGCTTTAGCAAAGTTTTGTCTCCTGGACTAACCACCCAATATTCTTCAACCCCAAACTCTTCATAAATGTTGTATTTATTGAGAAGCTCCGTTCTATTATTTCCCGGCGAGAGAATTTCAATAACAATATCGGGCGCTCCGACACAACCACGACCATCTATTTTAGCAGGATCACAAATGACACAAATATCGGGCTGTAAAACTGTATATATATCTTTATCCGCTTTACTTTCTTTAGGGAACAGGACATCGAAAGGCGCATAATAAATCTTACAGGGTTTGTCTTTTAAAAAGCTATAAAGCGCGGAAGATATACTTGCCGATATTTCCTGATGCATGGGAGATGGCGCCGGGCCCATTTTAAACACTTTGCCTTTAATAAGCTCGACCCGGTCATCAAACAGCCAGGTCAGATAGTTAGCATAACTATAAGTTAAAGACAAGTCAATCTCCTCTAAAGAGAAAACCTTTTTATCCTCCGCTAAATCATGATATTGGCCCGCCATCGTTACAATTATTCATGCTTCAAATTTAATCAAACCTTTGCTATTTCCTAAAAAACTTAGTTAACGGTATTTCTTCTGCCCGCCGCCGGCTATTCTGTTCAGCTCATCCACCATCGCTGGCCGGCGGGGGTATTTTGATTTTAATTTTTGAGCCACGGCAACAATATCAGCCTTAAACTGGGGCATATCTTTTATTACTCTTTTCATCTTATTTACCACGTCTTTATACTGATTTCTTGCATTAGCATGATCCCCAGCCAGTTCAAATGCCGGAAGATATAATGCCAGCAATTCATCAGGATACCGTTTTGAAAGATGTGAATGATATTGCAGAATAACATCCAAATCTGTTTCCTTTTTTACCAAATCTAAAAGCCTGTCCCAATAACCTTCTTCAATATATACAGGTGCAATAGCACTCAATACAGGAGGATTTGCAGTAAACCATAATTTACCCCTGCCTCTTTCATTGTTGCCCAGTATTTTTTTTAGAGTCTCATCAATATAAGCCTCAATAGTGACGATCCATTCTTCTTGATTAAAGGTTGCTTTCCACTGATCATAATATTCCTTACTGAACCATCTGTCAAAAGCAAAATACTTCGTATAATGACGGATAAGCTCAACATCATTTTCTAAGAATGCGATCCGAAGCAGTTCTTTTTCCCAT
This sequence comes from Daejeonella sp., assembly GCF_030684675.1. Taxonomy (GTDB): domain Bacteria; phylum Bacteroidota; class Bacteroidia; order Sphingobacteriales; family Sphingobacteriaceae; genus Daejeonella. Next base: position 15,524 of record NZ_JAUXXZ010000053.1, read on the forward strand.
TGTAAGGTTGTGCCGGGATGTCCTTTTTTATCAGAAATTTCAATCCCTTCTTTAATAAGCACTTTTGCCTTTACATAATCTTTCTCTTGTATAAATTTATTTATTTCGCCCTGTCTTACTTCAACAATTTCCAAATTTTGCTGTACCAAATTCTCAACTTCTGTATTATTGCCGGACAATTTTAAGAGCTCAATTTTCCTGCTAATGAAGAATTCTTTCCGGTAATCATCGTACTTCCCGGTTAGATTTGAGACTTGTTTATCGATAAAACTAAAAAATTCATTCGATCTGCTAAGATCAATAGCAAGGGTTTCAAAGATGTCAAATAGTTCATACCCGAAATCACCGTATTCATAGTATGATTTGTCACCTAACTCTTTAAGCAAATAATTATAAACTTCTTCCCGAAGATTAATGGGGGCGTCCGTTGCAATCCTTTTGATAAGAGATACTGTTTCTGAGATCGTATCCCCTATATTGCCAGCGGAATCATCGCAATAGGTTAAAACATATCTCATTTCATTTAAAATTGCTATTGAAATAGCAAATGCATCCCGAAAATGCATCTTATGAATCATGTCTTCTACATTAACAAGGAAATTATCTAGGTCTTTTACCAACGCAAAACTATCACGATACCCCACAAAACCATTATCAGAATGCTTGCGGATAACTCTTTTAAGGGCATCTGAATACTTTTTGCCCAGATCAATCGTATCATCCTTATCTGAAAAAGCCAATTCCAGTGCTATTTTAAAATCTTTGCTTTGTAAAGCATAGGTCTTAACAAACTCTTTATATTCCTTAATGCTTATTTTATTAAGCAAATCTTCAAAGCTTAATTTCTTTGCGGCCTTAGCAGCTGGGATATTAGTTGTGATGGGCCTCTCCTCACGGATAGCGCAAAGAACAGCAATAACATGTTTGCAAATATCCCCATCATAAGGGCAGGTACATGAACTATCTATTATCGCATCGCTCTCATTCAGTTGCACTTTTACATCATAAAATTCAGAGCCTTCTACTTCAGCATTCCAGAAGCCATCGTTGATCTCTTCTATTTCCATCACAGCCCCATCTTTGTAATACTGCTTCCCCCTGTTTAAAACAGAACCGCTTATTTGTTTATCGAAATTATTTAAAGTCAGCATATTCTTAAATTGATCTGGCTAATATAAAATATGGACTGATATGAACTCGAACTCCATGAACCTAATTATGATACAACATTTATTCAATAATTCGGTTTATTTGTCTGGCTGTATTTCTTCCTATTCCCGATATTTGTTCCAATTCATGAACAGATGAATTAAAAATAGCTTTTAACGTTCCGAATTTATCCAAAAGCAAGCTTGCACGGGCAGGGCCTATACCCGGAAGTCCCTGCAATACATGGATCTGCCTTTTATATTTATCTTTTAGTCTGCGGGCATAAGGAAAGGGCCTGGGATATAGTTGTTTATACCCATATGATTGGACTTGTCTGGCGGCATACAGGATAAGCCTTGCGGTTTCTTCAGGATTTCTGGAACGGAGTAATGGTATTTTGAATACTAATGAAAGGGTAACCAAGGCACCCTGGATTGCTTCCCATGTCAGGCCAAGTGATTGTACCATACTGGAAGTACCTTCCAATATAATCATACTTTGCATGGGCACAGACGCCAATTTTCCTGCCTGCTGAAACAAACGACCATCCTTAATGGAAGCAGATAAGTCAGTTATAGTCTTTCTTTCTACTAAAAGATAGTCGTTGACCTGATAGCCTCCTGCCTGCAGGCGACAGAACTGAATGGTTGTATCTTTTTTATTCTTAAATACCCTCAGCAAAATTTCGTTACATTCTCTGTTGTCTATTTTGATAGTGAACATACATTTGGTATCCCCTGTATCGGGATAATATTTTTTAGCTTAGTTTTTTTCCTAATATTCAGCAATCAAACTCTGTGCAGGTATATTCACCTTCTGTTCTGATTATTTTTGACATAGTTGATTTCTTTAACAATTAATCTTCAAAAATTTCATCCAACCTTAGCTCAATATCCGGAAGAATGGCTGAATATACTTTTTCACTTAAAGTAAATAATTTAGAAGGGAAATATTTGCCATATTCATTCAGAGTATATTTTAAAAACGTTTTATCCGTAAGACTTATAACCCAATATTCCTTGACACCAAATTCTTCATAAATATTATATTTATGAAGCAGCTCTTTTTTATTATTACCCGGCGATAGGATCTCAACCACAATATCAGGTGCACCAATACATCCTTTATCATCCAGCTTAGTTTCATCACAGATAACACAAATATCAGGTTGCAGAACGGTGTAAACGTCTTTATCAGCTTTGCTGGTTGCAGGAAAACGGACATCAAACGGTGCTGAATATACCTTACATGACTTATTCTTCAAGTAATAGAACAGTATAGATGCGATGTGTATGGAAACCTTCTGATGGAACCTGTTAGGTGCTGGGCTCATTTCAAAGATCTTACCCTTGATAAGCTCAACCCGCTCGTCAAATAACCAGGTTAGATAATTAGCATAGCTATAAGTTAAAGATGCATCAATATCATTCAGCGACAGGATTTTCTGTTCCTCATTTATCGGTTCTTTTGATTCAGCTTTTGTCATTGAGAATCCTGCTTAATAGTATTATCCAGCCCATGAAATGGATGTAAAGGCCTGGGAACGCAAAGTATCTGCTACTACAACAAATTTAATTAAAATCTTAAGCAGTTCCTAAAAAATTTAGTAAACGGTAATCCTAAGTCATGATTAATATTTACCGTTTACTCAATCTCTGCTACCAGTGAGAGCCGGCAGTATAATAAATCATATAATTTCATTCCGGCTTTATAATTATTGATTCTTAAAACTTAAACCATGAACCATGAAAAAGATATCAGATACTAATCTGCCCCTGAGTTATGATCCGGATGAAAATAAGCGGATGGAAAATGAACTATTACAATTGAAACTAAAGGCTGAACTGGGTGTGGAGGCTCATATTTCAGCAAATACACCGGCATCTATTGAAAATATATTCCTTAAGAACATGCTTGCCTTTGAGAAAGGATTGGCTGAAGCAGAAGAGATCAATATTTTCGAGCTAATTGGCAGACCAGATTTTATTCCCGAAACTAACCTTGATGATTTTTCTGTTGAAACGGCCTTAAATAAAACAATGGATCTGTTAAACGAGAAACAGATCGCTCTAGACTTTTTGGGAACTTATGATAACAGGACTAAATATAAATTTATTACTGAAGAACTATTTGAAGAGAAAGTAATGAATGTGCAATTACCCGGGATGATTATGCATTTTATATATGAAGAATTCCACCCCAATCATGCACTTGATATTGAGCATAAAGCAGCAAAATTCATTAACTCCTGGTTCAGTCAGGAGAAAGAACAACTTTCCTTTAGTCTTGCCGATGCCCTGATATTACCTGATAGAAGAGTTTGGAAAAAGGATAAGGTTATGGACAGATTCACCAAAGTCTTTGATTCTTACCCCCTGTTTAAAAATGTCAAATATGCCATTGAAGATATTAATTTTGAGATTAAGGAAGATATTGGATTGAGTTATGCAGAAGGGCTGATGAAGTATACTGCATTGGCCGAAAATCATGATGCAATTGAATTTGAAGGTCCGTTCAAATTGTATTTTACACTCGAGTATGAATGGTGGTCAATTTATTATTTTGTGATTCCAGGATTTGAGTTTGCCAATGATTAGGCAACTAAAAAATTCAATTTCGAAAATTTAATACGAAGGCTTTAATAGATGCTACCCTCCTGGTTTTTCTAATCCTATGGAACCTGTTTTGCTGATGTATAAAAATGGCTAAATCAGATAGTATAGGCCATTAATTCTGTTATAGGATTAAAATTTTTACCTTGCCATGAAACCCACAGATGTTTTAATTCCTTCAATGCAACAGAATTCTCAACTGGACCTCGCTTTTAATTTTGTACAGTATACCGACAAAAATATTTTTCTTACCGGAAAGGCGGGAACAGGTAAAACTACATTCCTTCACCAGCTAAAGAATACCTCATTAAAACGTATGGCGGTTGTAGCACCAACAGGTGTTGCAGCAATCAATGCAGGTGGAGTTACTATTAATTCCTTTTTTCAGCTACCCTTTGGTCCATACATTCCGGGGAACACAGCTAAAACTGAACATAAACGCTTCAGTAAGGAAAAAATTAACCTGATCAAAAGCCTCGACCTGTTGGTTATCGATGAGATCAGCATGGTGCGTGCCGATACACTCGACCATATTGATGAGGTTTTAAGACGTTTTAAGAATCATAAAAAGCCATTTGGAGGTGTGCAGCTCTTAATGATTGGAGATCTTCACCAGCTTTCACCGGTTGTTAAAGATGAAGACTGGGCAATCCTGAAAAGCTATTATCCAAACCTGTTCTTTTTCAGTAGTAAAGCCCTGTTGGCTACCCAGCCGGTGAGCATCGAATTGAAACATATTTACAGACAGGTAGATTCCAATTTTATTGATCTTTTAAACAGGGTAAGACAAAATCAGATCGATGAAAATGTTTTAAAAAAATTAAACCAGCGCTATATCCCTGATTTCAATCCTAGTGATGAGGAAGGATATATTACGCTGACAACCCATAATAAATCTGCACAGGAGATTAATGAAGGTAAATTGAAGGAACTGAGCAACCCTATTTACAGATTTAATGCTGTTATTCAGGATGACTTTCCGGAATACTCCTACCCCACTGTGGCCGAACTCGAGTTAAAAAAAGGTGCTCAGGTAATGTTCGTGAAAAACGATCCCTCACGGGAACGCCTTTTCTTTAATGGTAAAATAGGTATAGTTACCTCGATAACTGATGACCATATTCTGGTAAAATGTCCGGGTGATCTGTCGGAAATTGTAGTTAATCCGCTCGAATGGACCAATATCAAATATGAACTGGATACTCAAACCAAGGAGCTAAGAGAAAAGATTATCGGGACCTTCACTCAATTCCCACTTAAGCTTGCCTGGGCAATTACGATACATAAAAGTCAGGGTTTAACCTTTGAAAAAGCGGTAATCGATGCGAATCTGGCATTTGCCCACGGACAAGTATACGTAGCCCTTAGCCGTTGCAAAAGCTTTGAAGGCATGGTGCTCCGCTCTCCAATCTCTTTCAATAGTGTTAAAACCGATGGGACGATCTCTGAATATACCCGCAATGCTAAAGATAATGAACCCGGTGAGCAGCAGTTGATTGCTTCCAGAATCGCATTTCAGCAATCCCTGATTTTTGAGCTATTTGATTTTAATACTCTGAAAACTCATTATTTTCATCTAAAGAAGCTAAGTGAAGATCATCACACTATTCTGGATCCCGGTGTCATAGATAGTCTTAATCAGATACGAACTCTTGCAGAAAAAGATATCTATGAGGTTGCTGATAATTTCAAAAAACAGCTGACTAACTATTTTTCAGAGAATATACTTCCTGAAGATAATACCGAGCTTCAAAACAGGACAAAAAAGGCTTGTACCTATTTCAATGAAAAAATCAATTCGGTGTTTTATGAAGCCTTGAAGAAACTAAATACAGATACTGATAACAAAGCGGTCGGAACCAGCATAAAAGGCATTTTAGATGATTTTTTCAAGGAAATTGCAATAAAAACTGCGCTCATGAAAGCATCTGCAGATGGCTTCAGCACAACAAGCTATCTGCAGACCAAATCTAATGCTGAAATAGACTATAAGCCAATTAAAAGTTCTTCCCAAAACACTCCATATTCATCAGAAAACATGCTGTATCCTGAACTATATCAGGCAATTAAAAACTGGAGAGATGAACTGGCAAGAGAATGGGGAGTACCCTTATACCTCGTATTAGCTCAAAAATCTATTATGGAAATTCTCCGCTTCCTTCCCTCCAATCCTGCAGAATTAGAAAATATCAAAGGTTTAGGAAAAACAAGGGTTAAGCAATACGGAACTGATTTACTGGAAATTATCAATTCCTATTGTAAAGAACATAGTATCGAGCGTGAAATACAGGAATTGCCAATAAAAGAGAAGAAAATAAAGACGGATACTAAGCAGGTAAGTTTTGATTTGTTCAAACAAGGGAAAACGATCAGTGAAATTGCCAAAGAGCGGGCTTTCACTACTGGCACAATAGAAGGTCATCTTTCCCATTACATTCTAAGTGGTGATATCTCGGTATTCGAAATCGTCCCTAAAATTAAAGTAGCGAAAATCATGGCTTATTTAATTCAAAACCCAGAATCAAGCACTGTGGATACGAAAATTGCACTCGGCGATGAAGTTTCCTATGGTGAATTAAAAGCTGTACTAAATCACCTCGCCTTTACCAAATCTAAACAATTGACTTAGACTTTATCTGATTTCCCGAGATATATTGATTTTCAAACAATATATCTCATTTCCTATGCAACGATATGATGTGACTTAGCGTCATATATTAAAAGGGTTCGGGGATCTTACCTGAGACCGGGCGAATAAAATTCAATAAAGAATCAAATCATGAAAAAGCTCCTGTTCTCCATCATTTTTATTATGCTTTTCAGTGTTGTAGTACCTGAAGCAAGGGCCGAAAAAGTAAGTACAAGAAATGCCAAAGAATTGATCCAATTATTGCTCAATAAAGGAAACAATTCCAAAAACGCAAAATTTACGAGGAAAAAATTAAAGAAAATTGTGCGCAAAGCAGGACGTGTATACCGGACAGTAAAAAAGGATCCTGACAGCCGCAAGAAGTCAAGGAAAGTTCAGCGTACAGCCAGAAGGCTGATCAATATATTTTAACGGCTATCCTGCCCTCCAAGCAAGCTTGGAGGGCAGGATAGCCGTTAACAATTTAATTTGTTGCAGGCCAGGTATTATTTGTCGGGTTAGAATCAGGGAAAACCTTATCCGGATCAGAGACAATTGAGACGATCTCTTCTGTTGAAGGATAATTAAACGTAAAGCGTGTATTTCGTTCCCAAACTTCAACAGGAAGCTTTAAACGGTTCACTTTCCCACTTTTTGTTTTGATATCCAGAATGACCGGCATTGCCATTTTATCCAGATTTTCAATAGTTATCAAAGCTCCCTGCTTAAAATCATTATTTACATATTTCAGATCTGCGACTCCCTGATCCAGCTTCCAGTTATTCAGGATCCAGGCTCTCCAGAACCAGTTTAGATTTTCACCCGACACATTTTCCATAGTGCGAAAGAAATCATCCGGAGTTGGGTGCTTGTATGCCCAGCGATCAATATAAGTTTTAAATGCCCTGTCGAATCGCTCTTCACCCAATATTTGTTCACGTAAAATGCTAAGTGCAATTGCCGGTTTGTAGTAGGCAAGCAAACCAATACTGTTTTCCTTCATATTATCCGGGCTGCTCATAACCGGTTCAAAACCAGGATTAGTCAATACTTTTCCAAGGGCATGCATATCTGTTTTACCCTGCCGGTACTCTCCTTTATTAAAATCGGCTGATGCAAGAGTATTAATGAAGGTATTAAAACCCTCATCCATCCAGGCATACAGGCGCTCATTGGATCCAACGATCATTGGGAACCAGGTATGACCAAATTCATGGTCTGTAACTCCCCAAAGCTCTCCTGATTTAGATTTTGCACTGCAGAATACAATTCCGGGATACTCCATACCACCCGCAATTGAGGCAACATTTGTTGCAGCCGGATAAGGAAACTCCAACCATTTCTTAGAATTGAACTCATTGGATGCCTTTGTATATTCCGTAGAACGTGCCCAGGCATCATTCCCATCACTTTCAACGGGATAAGCCGAAATTGCCATGGACTTTTTACCGCTTGGAAGATTCATGCGGGCTGCATCAATGATAAAGGCAGCAGACGAAGCCCAGGCCGCATCACGTGCATTCTTTAATTTAAAATTCCAGGTAAGCTCCTGCTTTCCTTTCGGACGGGAATCCGGATTTGTTACTTCATCAGCAGATCTGATGATAACCGTTTTATCACTTTGAGCGGCAGCTTTCCATCTTTGTTGCTGTTCAGGGGTGTAAACATCCTGGGGATTTACGAGCTCACCTGATCCAACTACAATATGACTTGCCGGAGCAGTAATGCTGATATCATAATCTCCATATTCGAGATAAAACTCACTTGGACCGATATATGGAATGGTATTCCAGCCAGAAACATCATCATACACACACATACGCGGGTACCACTGAGCAACAGAGAAAATCTTTCCGTTCATGGTGTTCAAAATTCCCATACGATCTGAGCCATAATCAGGAGAGGTAAAAGAATATTCGATCTTTAGCCGAAGCTGCCCTCCCCCTGAGGAAAGCTCATTCGGCAGATAAACCTGCATTCTTGTATCTTCAATAAAATGCTCGGCATTCTTCTCAATTGTTTTTCCCTTTTCAAGTGAAAGAATCTTCACTGATTTAATTTTATAACCCCCATCAAATTTCTGACCGCGGGCACCACTCCGGCTACCACCAGGAGGAATAATCGCATGACCGCGTGAATCCTCCTTAAAAAGGTTTTGATCCAGCTGCATCCAAACAAAAGGAAGTTTATCGGGGCTGTTGTTCGTATAAGTTAAAACTACAGTTCCTGAGATCTCATTACTTTGTTCATTTAATCTGACCGCTAATTTATAATCTGCCCTATTTTGCCAGTACTTCGGTCCGGGCTGCCCACCTGCAGACCTGTACTCATTACCATTCTTTGTATAGAACATCGGCCCGAAAGTATCGTGATAATTATAGTTACCACCTACTACACTTTGTTGTGTATATGCCTGATTTACAAAACATAATAATGCAATTACAAAGTTTAAAAACTTTAATCTGTTCATTTAATATTTCTTTTTAATTTTATTAACAACTTGCCTAATTGTTCCTCATTGAATCCTAGCAGAACCGAATCAGAACCTGTTTCAATAACCGGACGTTTGATCACACTAACCTTTTCCTGCATTAGTTTGAATGCTGAGTCCTTTGATGTAATGCTATTTTGAATTTCGGGTGAAAGCATTTTCCAGGTGGTTCCACGCTTATTAAGAAGTGCTTCCCATCCCAACTGCTTAGACCATTCCTCAAGCTTAGGCCTATCAACCCCAAGTTTTTTAAAATCATGAAACTCAAAATCAATTTTATGGAGTTTGAACCAGTCGAGGGTCTTTTTTACAGTATTGCAATTAGGTATTCCGTAAATCTTCATCAAAAATAAATTTAAACTGCTTCGTAATTTGATAAATTCAGTGATAAAAGCACTTATTTGTTTAAACGGGTCATAGTCAGTTCTGCACCTACGCTAACAAAACTATTTATAAATTCAACAGAGCGGTCGATCAATGCAGGCAATGCTTTCTGTTCATCAGGATCAAAACCGCTCAAAACATAATCAACCTGCCTGCCTTTGGGGAAATTATCCCCTATGCCAAACCGCAGCCTTGCATAGTCAGTCCCACCCAAAACCCCCTCAATACTCTTCAAACCATTGTGACCGGCAGCACTTCCTTTTGGTTTCAAACGTATTGTACCAAAAGGCAGGGCAAGATCATCCACAACAACCAATATATTTTCGGCAGGGATACGCAATTCCTGCATCCAGTAATTAACTGCTTTGCCGCTCAGATTCATGTAAGTAGTTGGTTTGATCACAAAGATCTTACGGCTTTTATGGGTAAACTCAGTATAATACGCCAGCCTCATATTAAAAAAAGAAGAGTGCGATTGTTTAGCCAGCTCATCAGCAACCATAAATCCAATATTATGCCTTGTATCTGCATATTCGGGACCTATATTTCCTAAACCTATGATCAAATATTTCATGTGGACTACAAATATGCTTCAAAGCTTTTAAAAAACTATATGCTTGCAAAAAAAAAGCAGTGTCGGATTTACCGGCACTGCTTTTTAAATTATTTGAGAAGGAAGATTATTTCTTGGCTTCAGTCTCTGCCTGCTTAAGGGCGCGTGACATAGTCACAGATACAATAGTGTCTTCAGGATTATTTGTGATCTTGAAATTATCGAATTTCAAAGAACCAACACCTACAGATTTTCCAACCTCTAATTGAGTGATACTAACTTCTACATACTGAGGCATATCCTTAGGCAATGCTTTTACACGCAGTTTACGTAATTTCTGAACTAACTTACCACCGATTTTAACACCAGGTGAGGTTCCGGTTAATTTTACAGGGATCAGCATCACTACAGGTTTCTTTTCATCTAATTCTAAAAAGTCAACATGTAATGGCAAATCAGTTAATGGATGAAAATGTACATCCTGAATGATAGCCTGTGCTTTCACACCTGCAACATCCAAAGCAACGAAAGAAACTTCCGGTGTATAAACCAGACTTTTCAAATCAGATGCAGACACAGAAAAGTGGATTTGATTTTTTCCACCATAAAGAACTGCAGGCACTTTACCTTCATAACGCAGCTCTTTAGCGTCTCTTTTCCCTACGTTCTCTCTTGGAGAACCGCTAATAGCAATTGATTTCATAATTTATTTGTTATTATTTATACTTAGTTGTTAGTAAATCCAACAATCTAATATTTTTAGTCTTGAATCCCGGTTTAGAGGACTGATGTATGAAGTCTGATTCATACCTCATACCTCATACCTCATACCTCAGACCTCCTACCTCATACCTCTTATTTCAGGTTCTTGACTCTTGGTTCTTAATCTATCTTAAACAGTTCACTTATCGAGGCGTGTTCATTGACATTGGCAATTGCACGACTAAAAAGATCTGCTGTTGAAAGCACTCTTATTTTAGGGCTTGATTTAGTTGATGCAATCGTATCTGTAACAATCAGCTCTGTAAGTGCTGAAGTCTCAACAGTCCGGTAAGCATCTCCTGATAATACCGGGTGAGTACAAACGGCTCTAACGCTATTGGCACCCTTTTCCATGATAAGCTCTGCTGCCTTTGCCAGTGTTCTGGCTGTATCACAGATATCATCAATCAGAACCACATCCCTTCCGGTAACATCACCGATTATAGACATTGATTCGATCTCGTTCGCTCTTTTTCTTTGTTTGTCACAGATCACCACTTCTGCGTTAAAGTATTTGGCGAATGTCCTTGCTCTGTAAGAGCCTCCCATATCGGGCGACGCAATAGTCAGATGAGGCAGATTCAGGCTTTTAATATGTGGTACAAATATTACTGAAGCGTCAAGATGATCAACGGGAATATCGAAAAAACCTTGTATCTGTGCAGCATGCAGATCCATTGTCATTATCCGGTGAGCTCCCGCAGCTGTGAGCAGATTGGCAATTAATTTTGCACCAATTGCTACTCTTGGCTTATCTTTCCTATCCTGTCTGGCCAAGCCAAAATAAGGCACAACCACTGTAATATAATGAGCTGAAGCCCTTTTTGCAGCATCTATCATTAATAAAAGCTCAACGAGATTATCGTTAGGCTGGTTAGTTGATTGAATCAGAAACACATCACAACCCCGAACTGACTCGTTATAATATGGCTGAAATTCACCATCACTAAATCTCGACAAAGTCACGTCTCCCAATTCCTTGCCATAGCTTACAGCTATTTTCTTGGCCAGATCGGTTGTACCTGAGCCGGCAAATAATTTGATGGTGTTAAATGTTACGGGCATTTTTGTTTCGGATTTCGAAATTATAATTTCGTTTTTAAACTAATAAAAACACAATGTCTATACTATATCGGTCGCCAGGCGACCTTGAAATGTGCAATTCCGAAACTCGAAATTAATTGGTTGCCCGACCAGGATTCGAACCTAGACAAACTGCACCAAAAACAGTTGTACTACCATTATACTATCGGGCAAACAAAAATCAAAAAGAAACTCCTTTTGAAATGGTTTGCAAATATAGGGGGATAAAGTTTAAAGTGCAAATGAAAATTCATTTTTGTTGACTTAGGAGGTACGAGGTCTGAAGTATGAGGTCTGAGGTCTGAAGAATGAGATCTGAAGTATGAGGTCCGAAGTCTGAGGTCCGAAGTCTGAAATCTGAGGACTGAGGACAGAGGACAGAGGTCGGATTACCGTTTACTAGGTTAAGATGGAGATATCTGCAACTTTATAAATGAATGCTTAAATTCGGGCAAGCATTTTTTTTATGATCAAATCATTTTCTGATCTGGATGTATATCAGCTTTCCTATCAATTGTCAATGAGTATTTTTAATCTGACAAGAGATTTTCCTTCTTCTGAAAAATATTCTTTAACCAGCCAAATAATTCGTTCTACAAGATCAATAAGCGCTAATATTGCAGAAGGTTTTGGGCGGAGAATATATCATGCAGAATTCAAAAAATATCTGATCTACTCAGCCGGATCTTTAGAAGAAAGTAATTGTGGTTAAATTTCGCTAAAGACTGCCACTATATAACACAGGAACAATTTAACATCTATAATGCTAAAGCAGACGAAATTGGAGCAAAACTTCACAAACTCTATTCAAACTGGAAATCTTAATCTAAATAACAATAAACTACTCAGACCTCAGTTTTTATACCTCTGATATCTGACATCAGATTTCAGACCTCTGACATCTGACATCAGACCCCCTAATGTTAATTTCTGTTAAACCCTGTCCGCTTTCTGCCTCTTATAATAATAAATTCATTAATTTCGACAGCATTATTTTGATCTTGAATCTATGAACTATAATAAAATCAATAATTTATTAGGTTGGGTAAGTTTTTTAATAGCACTGGTTGTCTATACCCTAACCCTTGAACCCACAACAAGCTTTTGGGATTCAGGTGAATTCATTGCATCAGCTTATAAACTTCAGGTAGTTCATCAGCCAGGTGCTCCCCTATTCCTGATGCTGGGAAAGGTGTTTTCACTGATTGCCGGAAGTGATACCAGCAGAGTAGCATTCTGGATAAATATGTGTTCTGCACTAGCCAGTGCGGCCACAATCCTCTTCCTGTTCTGGACTATCACAGCCCTGGCAAAAAAAATTATTCAGGAAAAAGGCAAGGAACTTTCAAATTGGGGAATGATCAGTATAATGGGTTCCGGTTTAGTTGGTGCTCTGGCCTATACCTTCTCTGATTCGTTCTGGTTTTCGGCCGTTGAAGCCGAAGTATATGCCTTATCCTCATTATGTACTGCCGTAGTTTTCTGGGCAATCTTAAAATGGGATCAGCATGCTGATGAGCCAGATTCAGACCGTTGGTTGATCTTTATCGCCTATGTCATGGGCCTTTCGATCGGTGTACACTTGTTAAACCTCCTGGCAATACCTGCTATTGCACTAGTATATTATTTCAGAAGAACTAAAACACCTACTTCTTCGGGCACTTTACTTGCCTTACTAGTCGGGATGTTTATTCTGGCATTTATTCAATATGGAATTGTACAATACATCATCAAGTTCGCAGCTTATTCAGACCTGTTCTTTGTTAATACCCTGGGCCTTGGTTTCGGTTCGGGTGTTGCATTTTTCGGCCTTCTGATTATTATCAGCCTCACTTCAGGAATACTCTACAGCATCAATGGCAATAAACTTAACCTGATGCTTGCCGTCGGTGCCTTTGTTTTACTAATGACCCTCGGCGGTGGAATTTCTGGCCTCGTGGTAGCAGCAATACTGCTTGCCGGACTTGAGTATATCCTGAAAATCCGAGATAAAAGACGTGTATTAAATTTAGCACTTATATCGGTTGTCTTCATCATTTTCGGATATGGCTCCTTTGCCATGATCGTAATCAGAGCGAAAGCAGATCCTACCCTGAATAATAGTGATGCTTCAAATGCATTCTCCTTGCTGAGTTATGTGAACAGGGAACAATATGGTGATCGTCCTTTGCTTTATGGACAATATTTTGATTCTAAGCCTATTGACAGTAAACATGGAGACATTATTTATCGTAAGGGCAAAGAGAAATATGAAAATGCAGGTCAGAAATATGAGCGTGTTTACGACCGGAATACTATTCTTCCAAGGATGTACAGCGATGATCCACAGCATGTTGGATTCTACCGCGACTGGATGGGAATGGCAGAAGATCAATCCCCTACCTTTTTCAATAACCTTGGCTTCCTGATCAGTTATCAAACCAGTTTCATGTATACCCGTTATTTCGCCTGGAACTTTGTTGGCAGACAGAATGACGAACAGGGGCATGGCGATTATACCCGTGGAAATTGGTTATCAGGAGTAAAATTCATAGATAATATGCTGCTGGGTGGCCAATATGAACTTCCTAAGAGTCAGCTGGAAAACAATGCCTTCAACAGATTCTATTTCCTTCCCTTCATCATGGGAATCATTGGTGCATTATGGCATTTTAAACGGAACCAGAAAGATGCCGGAATCGTAGGTTTATTATTCTTTTTCACCGGTCTCGCAATTGTTCTCTACTTAAATCAGAATCCACTTCAACCCCGGGAACGGGATTATGCCTATACCGGTTCATTCTATGCCTTTGCGATCTGGATTGGCCTGGGAGTAGCAGGAATTGCAGATTTTTTCAAACCAAGATTTAAAGCCCCTACAGCCGCATTGCTTGCTACTTTTATCGGTTTACTTGCAGCACCTATTTTAATGGCCAAAGAAGGATGGAATGACCATGACCGTTCCTCTAAATTCACGGCCCGTGATATGGCAGCCAATTACCTGGAATCATGCGCACCTAATGCCATATTGTTTACATATGGCGATAATGATACTTACCCGCTCTGGTATGTGCAAGAAGTTGAAAACATCCGGCCGGATGTCAGAGTAGTCAATTTAAGCTTGCTGGGTACCGACTGGTATATCAGGCAAATGAAGAAGAAAGTAAATCAGGCTGAAGCATTACCAATCACTATGCCTGACGAAAAATTCGTTCAGGGAGTCCGCGACGTAATGGGCTATCAGGATTATAATACAGCTGGTTCAGTCGAGTTAAAGGACATATTTGACATTATGACTTCCGATAATGATGCCGACAAAGCAAGCTATCAGGATGGCTCAAAAGAAAATTTCCTTCCTACAAAAAACTTTAAAATCAGCATCAATCCTGACCAGATTATTGCGAGCAAAACATTGCCTGAAAGCAAAAGGGACCTGATCATCCCTGCTATGGAATGGAAGTATAATAAGAATTATGTCACAAAAACTGAACTTGCCATGATCGATGTTCTGGCTCATAATAATTGGAAACGCCCGGTTTATTTTGCTATCACAGTACCCGATGATAACTATATGGGTTTAGGTGATTTCCTGTATAACGAAGGCTTTGCCTATCGTCTGTTACCCCTGAAAAAAGCTCAGCTTGATTCGGCTGCTGAAAAACCTGAATTAACCAATTCAGATCAGATGTATACTAACCTGATGACCAAGTTTAAATGGGGAAACATGAAAAATGCAAGCTATTTAGACCCCGAATCATTGCGAATGAGTTATACTATGATTAATCATTTCAATATTCTGGCTGAGAATCTGTATAAAGAAGGCCGGACTGAAGAAGCGAGAAAATTATTATTGAAGTGCATGGAGGTAGTTCCTGATAAAAATCATTCCCTGAACTTTACCATCCGCAAATTCTATATGGCAGATTTGCTCTACAAACTCAAAGAGCCTGCAAAAGCAAATGAGCTGACTCTGAATACAGCTGATTATATCGAAGATCAGTTAAATTATATGGCTGCTATTGCAAAAACGAAAGAGAATCTTAATTCCCGTGAAATACAACTGGGTGTTTATGTGATGAGCGAGCTGGTTAAACTTTCAGAAAAAAATGGACAGACTGCTGTTCTTAAGAAGTTACAGGATCGCATGAAAGTGATTGAATCAAAATTCATGGGTTCTGATCGATAGAACTTAATCTCAGGAAAAAAAATCCCCACTAAATTTAGCGGGGATTTTTTTTTGTTAATTGTATATCAGTACATTCATCAAATACAAAAATTGAATTTGAATAAAATGCATTCGGCTGCTGAACAAATTCTCAGGGTAAATAGTCTTTCCAAATCCTTTTTTGGTGTTAAGGCTTTGGATAATATTCAATTTGACCTTAAAAAGGGTGAAGTCCATGCCCTTATGGGTGAAAATGGGGCCGGTAAATCAACATTCATGAAAATTTTGAGTGGGCTCTTAAAAGCAGATTCGGGTACAATTTCTTTCAATTCTGAACAAATTGAAAAATTGGATGTTCATTCCATCATGCAAAAAGGCATTTCCATGATTCATCAGGAAATCTTAATGGTTCCTGAATTGACTGTTGCTCAGAACATCTTTTTAGGCAGGGAAATCAATCGGGCATATTTGCTTGACGAACAGGCAATAAATCAAAAAGCGGAGGACTTATTGAAGTCGATGGGCTTGGATATTAAGGTCCGGAAAAAAGCAAAACACCTCAGCATCGCCGGATTACAACTAATAGAGATGGCTAAAGCAGTTTCCAATAATGCCAGGGTGATTATCATGGACGAGCCAAGCTCTGCACTCTCAGAGAAAGAGGTTGAAATACTTTTTAAAATCATTAAAGACCTGAAAAGTAAAGGTGTAGCTATAATCTATATTTCCCATAAAATGGAAGAGATTTACCAGATTGCAGACCGGATCACCGTATTGAGGGATGGTAAATTTATTGCAACAAAAAACACTGCAGATCTGGATAAAAGCAATCTGATTTCTTTGATGGTAGGCCGTGAACTGGAAGAGCTGTTTTCTTCAAACTCAATGGCTCAGCCTGAAGTGATCCTGAAAGTTAAAAACCTTAATAAAAAGGGGAAATTTTTTGATATTAATTTTGATGTGCATGCCGGTGAAGTGTTTGGCATTGCCGGCTTAATGGGTGCTGGCAGAACCGAAATTGCAAGGGCGATTTATGGTTTAGATAGTTTCGACAGCGGTGAAATCATGCTAAGAGGCAAAAAACTTGAAATCAGATCACCAAAAGACGCTATCAGAGAAGGAATAGGATATGTCAGTGAAGACAGAAAGGCTCTTGGCTTTATTCCTGAATTATCAGTTAGGCAAAATATAAGTCTTTCGAGTATATTGAACTACTCAAAAGCATGGTTCATTGACGAAAAAAAAGAAGAAAAAGCCAGCAGTAAAATAGCTCAGCAACTAAATATCAAAGCTTCCGGCCTCAACCAGAAGGTGAAGCATCTCAGTGGAGGGAATCAGCAAAAGGTCGTACTTGCAAGAGTATTAATGGCTTCCCCATTTTTGATCATTCTGGATGAACCCACCAGAGGAATTGATATTGGAGCTAAGCACGAAATCTATAAACTAATCAGGCAATTGACTGAAAGTGGGTTAGCGGTAATTATGATCTCTTCAGAATTATCTGAAATTTTGGGGATGAGTAACCGGATTCTGGTTTTATCAAAAGGAAAACAAAAAACCATATTGACACAAAAGGAAGCAAGTCAGGAAAAAATCATGCAATATGCAGTACATTAAAAATCTCAGGCAGTACGGTATTTTCATCGTATTCAGTATTATTTGCCTCATCATATCATTTATTTCCCCTCAGTTTTTAACGGTTTCAAACTGGACAATAATTATCACTCAGGTTTCGATTAATGCGCTTTTAGCCTTTGGAGTAACCTTTGTGATCATTACCGGCGGCATCGACCTCTCTTTGGGATCAATAGTTGCCGTGGCTGGTGTAAGTGCTGCAATGCTGGCACATCCCGATAGCTATCCTGTTATAGTTCCTGTTTTTGCAGGTCTGTTTGCCGGTTTGCTGATAGGTGCCTTCAACGGATTTATAATCACCAAAAGTAAAATTGCCCCATTTATAGTCACTCTGGGTACAATGACAATTGGCCGGGGATTAGCCCTGATTTTAAGTAATGGCCGCCCCGTGTCCAATCTTTCAGATTCCTTTGTTTTTATCGGCAGCGGAAAGATTATGGGCATACCGGTCTTGATTGTAATTCTGATCCTAATGTTCATACTCTGTTCAGTAATACTCAATAAAACAATCTTGGGACGGTATATTTATGCGGTTGGAGGTAATGAGCAGGCAGCCAGAGCATCCGGAATAAATGTAAGTCAGGTTAAAATGGCTGTTTATTCCATTTCAGGTTTATTAGCTGGCTTAGCAGGGATATTACTGACCTCCAGAATAACCACCGGGCAGCCTAATGCTGGAGCAGGTTTTGAATTGGATGCGATTGCGGCAGTAGTCATTGGCGGAACCAGTACCACAGGAGGAAAAGGCAGTATTGCAGGAACCTTGATTGGCGTTTTACTTATTGGTGTAATAAATAATAGCTTAGATTTATTAAACGTAACATCATATTACCAGCAGGTAGTGATGGGCATTATTATCATTGGTGCAGTGGTTTTGGATAGCCTGAACCAGAAATCTAATTCATAAAATTATAGGAAATGAAATACACATATTTGATACTTATCAGCCTGCTTTTATTCATTACAGGATGCAACCAATCCGAAAGCAATAAACAGAATGATTCTAATAAAATCATTATCGGTATTTCAATGTTGAGCATGCAAAATGAATTCATTGTAAATATCAGCGATGAGATGCAAAAAAAAGCCAAGGAATTAGGTGCTGAATTAATTATTGTTGATGCAGAACGCTCCCCTTTAAAGCAAATTGAACAGGTTGAGAGTTTTATCGCCCAGAAAGTAGATGTTATTATTCTGAATCCCTGCGAGTATGAAGCCAGCTCACCTGCCGTGAAAAAGGCATTGGCCGCAGGCATTCCAATTGTGAATGTGAACTCAGCCACCAAAGTTCAGCCAACTGCATTTGTTGGATCAAATGATGTTGAATCAGGCAGAATTGCAATGAAGTTTATCGTGGAAAAATTAGGAGGTAAGGGTAATATCGTCATGATTCAGGGCTTGAACGGACAAGCCGCTCAAATTCAAAGAGAGCAGGGGGCAAAAGAAATTATGGAGCAATTTCCGGGTCTCAACATGATTGCCCAGCAAACTGCCGAATGGGACAGATCCAAAAGCATGGACTTAATGCAAAACTGGATTCAATCTTATGGTTCAAAAATCAATGCCGTATTTGCTCATAACGATGAAATGGGATTAGGCGCAGTAAAAGCACTGCAGGATGCCGGAATGAAAGACAAAGTGATTGTAGTTAGTATCGATGCAATTGCCGATGCGCTGCAGGCAGTCAAAAAGGGAGATTTAGATGCCACGGTCTTTCAGGATGCACGCAAACAGGGAGCCGGTGCAATTGAAACAGCAGTTAAGATCGCCCGGGGTAAGCAATTTGACAAGGAAGTATTGATTCCATTCAAATTGCTTACAAAAGGGGATGTTGATCCTTACCTGAAATAGAATCAGTAATTAGATGAAATATCGGAAACTTGAATTGCTTGTGCGAGTAAACGTGCCTTGTTGTATGAAATTAAAAAGGATAAGTAGACAGACTCCTTCTTCTATACAAAGGGATGATTTTTGTGATAGCCACATCGTTCAATAGCACGTTGCTTTAGCTCTGGGTTAAGATCCGGTTTTCAGATCGGGCTAAAGCCCAATATAATAATTCCTCACATGTTGTAGAATATTGGGCTGAAGCCCGCCCGGATGAACTCCGTTCGGACTGGCCCTAAAACAAACAATCTCGTTAACCCCAGCTAAAGCTGGGGCCTGGAGTTTGGTTATTTGCATAATTTTCGATAAAAAAAATGCTAAAACGTTTTGTTTTAGCCATTTTTTTATTAGATTTGCATCTAGTTAAAATACTAGATATATGGGATACAGCACCAAAATACAGCTCATCAAGCGACAAAAAAGCGAACAGTGGTATGTAAATTTTCCTGCCGCAGTGGCTCAGGCAGCTGAGTTCGAGCAAGGGGAAGTGGTGGAATGGTTCATTGATGACCACCAGAATTTTGTTTTAAAACGTAGTAACTCAGCAGTCGCCAATCTTAAAAAAAAACTCAAGACCAACCCCACAACATAAAATCCACCTTTGAAGGCATTTTAAACCGCTGTACAGGGGCATTTAAACAAGACCGGACGATGCAGCGGGCCAAAGAACTGGCCTTTGGTTTGCTTTCTTGCACAGGCAGGCTTACCGTTACCGGGATGTTGATTGCCGTGGGAAAGCAATTTGTGGATTGGACTGCTG
This sequence comes from Daejeonella sp., assembly GCF_030684675.1. Taxonomy (GTDB): domain Bacteria; phylum Bacteroidota; class Bacteroidia; order Sphingobacteriales; family Sphingobacteriaceae; genus Daejeonella. Next base: position 35,613 of record NZ_JAUXXZ010000053.1, read on the forward strand.
CCTATCAATTATTCATGGGCACAAGAATTGATATTACTAAAATTTTTGAAGTGTCTTCACAGGTATGTTTAGAGAATTTAGAAGCAGCCCAAATGTTAATTGTCCACATGGATGACACCATCATACGAAAAGTAGGTAGAAAAATAGCTGGAACTGCCTGGAGGCGCGACCCGTTGGGGCCAGCCTTCCACACTAATTTTATTTGGGCACAGCGCTTTATCCAGCTCTCCTTATCGCTCCATGATAAAGGCATGAATTGTCAGTCCAGAGCCATTCCTGTCGATTTTCATCATAGCCCGAGTGTGCAAAAGCCCTCTAAAAATGGAACAGAAGAGGGGTTGCTGGAGTACAAAAAAGCCAAAAAAGCACAAAATCTTAGTAAGCAAGGCTTAGAAAGGATCAAACTTTTTAGAGCGCGGCTAGATGCACAAGGCGCTCAGGAAAGAGAGCTTTTCCTGAGTGTTGATGGGGGCTATACCAATGAAACCATATTAAAAGGCCTACCAGACAGAGTTACTTTAATAGGCAGGATCAGAAAAGACGCCCATCTCCATTATTTGCCAGAGACCGAAAAAACCCAGGGCAGAAATAGGATTTACGGAGAACCGGTACCTACCCCTGAACAAATCAGGCAATCGGATGCTATTCCCTGGGTGGAAGTCGAGGCCTTTGCGGCTGGGAAATCTCATACGTTCAATGTCAAAATAGTCAAGTCCTTAAAATGGAGGGCGGCAGGGGGAAACCATCTCCTGCAATTGGTCGTGATCAGGCCGTTGGGATACCGGTTAAAAAAAGGAGGCCGGATGCTCTACCGAAAACCGGCCTACCTTATTTGTACAGACAATGACCTATCCATAGACAAACTGCTGCAAGCCTATATTTGGAGATGGGAAATCGAAGTGAATTTTAGAGAAGAAAAGACCACCAATGGCTGCGGTGATGCCCAGGTGAGAAATGAAATATCGGCAGCCAAACTACCTGCCTTTGTAGTGGCAATGCATGCTTTCCTTCACCTGGCAGACCACATACTTACTAAACAGAACGCAAACCTGGCTCTGCCAAAGGCAAAATGGGAGGAAAGAAAACCTAATCAAAGGGCATCCACAAACAACCTCCTAAACCTATTCCGAGGGCATTACTGGTACGGAAAACTAGGAAAATCTTTCTCCGGCTTCGTAACCAATCAGCACCAAACCCAAAATGCCCACAACCCACTTGCTGAATGCATGAGTGCCGTTTTCTATATGCGCAAATAACCAAACTCCAGACCCCAGCTAAAGCTGGGGCCTATTGAGCAAAACCGTATTGGTGACATATCATATATACTTTGACGAAGCCAATGGAATACTAATGCGCCTAAAATAAAATGGAAGTTTACTAGTGCGTTAATACGTGAAATATTGATACACTATACGTCAATTAATGACTGGATGATGGATAATTAGATGATTGAATATTAATATTGAGCATTGGGATAGCCATATTGTTCAATAGCCCGGTGCTTTAGCTCCGGGTATGGATCCGGTTTTCCGGGCGGGCTTCAGCCCAAAACCTAAGCGGCAAGAACGGAACAAATATTGGTGCTTTAGCGCCATATTACCGTTAAATAATCCACAATAAGATTAAACAACCAAAACCGAAGCACCTTTATAAGCACTCCCCTGTACAACTCCTTTTGCTTCCAACCGTTTATCTATATAACTCTGGATCTGAGATTTCTTCATTCCCCAGTTTGGAGCGATGAGCAAATCGAAATCGGCGAGGCCAAATAGTCTTTGAAGTACAATATCAGGTCTTAATAAAGGAATAAATTCAGCTATAAAATCAGTGTATTCATCAATAGTGAATACTTTAAAAGGATCGCGGGCATATCTTGAGCCCATGATCGAGCCTTTTACTATATGAAGATGATGTAGTTTAACAAATTTAATTTGAGGGTATCTGTTGATCTCATCCGCATAACGCAGCATCATTTCATGGGTTTCCCAAGGGAAGCCAAAAATGGTATGTACACAGATATCAACCTTTGTATTTTCTGCCAATTGAATTGCATTC
>NZ_JAUXXZ010000018.1 GCF_030684675.1 Daejeonella sp.
AAAAGAAAAAAGAAGCAAAAAAGAAAAAAACTGTGGAAATATGGAAAACTCTATCGAGTTTACCACATTCCCACAGTTACAACAATAATAATAACAGGTTTGTATACCTTTTAAAAGTCAACCTTATTCAGGCACGGACAATCCTGCAATTATCAACTGTCAACTGTCAATTGATCACAACAACCTATCCTTTATCACCAGCGTCCCTGCTATCTTATCATGCAAACATTGCTGCTTCTTGTCGAAAAAACCCATCATATAACCAAATCCAATGGTGGCAGTACTGATAATTTTGGATAAATTTCTGATCACTGAGCGACCGAAAGCAATGGGAGCCCCCTTCTCGTCGGATACTTTAAGTCCCATTAAAATTTTACCCCAGGTCCCCTGCCTTGCCGAGGACTCCATAATGGTACTGTAAATAATTTTTGAAATCGGGATAACTGCCAGTCCGGCGACAGAAACGATGATACGCAATTCCTTCTCATCAATAAAAAGTACTACGATTGTAGCAATAACACAGTAAATGGCAAAAATAATAAAGTAGTCAATAATTACTGCTAAAAGGCGTACATCCAGGGAAGCAAAATACTGGGGTTCCCGAATATGAGTTTTGATACCCAGAAATTCACATAATTCAGGAACATCATGCGCTTCTTTATAGTCGTCCATATCCTCTGTTTTCACAAAGGTTCCGGGTTTAATCTTCATCCCCTTTAACTGCTCAGGTGAATGAGGTCCGGTAGGTTTCCCATCAACAACAACAAAATAATCCTTCATTTTTTATATGGAAAAGAACTGTCATCCTGAAATCTATTCAGGACTGAAATTTATTTCAGCACTGACAGCTATTCAGGATGACAGCCACTAAGTTTCCATCAAATATATTAATACCTTTTAACTTCGAATGAAGATAATCCGCCTTTCAAACTGATATTAATCTTATTTGGTGCAGTACTGTAATTACTGGTTTCATAAGTTCCATCCGATTGTTTGATAAAACCAATAAAATCTTTGGATGACAAACCACTATCCACAACAATGCGGCAACCAGAACTATCCGGGACTTCTATCTCAACATTCGCCACTCCGGTTTCAACTGCAACTTCAGTCAAAGGTAATTCAGAACCAAGCTTTGCCTCAAAGGAAGCAGCTCCGCCTTCGAATACCAGCTTTTTAACTTTATAATTACTCAGATCAAAAATTGCTTCACCGGCCCCCATCTCAATTTTAATATCCCAAACAGGTGTATTGTTCAACTGAATAAGAGTCTTATTGTTTTCCATTTTATCCAGGTTCCAGTTTTGCTTTCCGTCGCGCATCCTGAAATTCAGAACTTCAATAGAATCAATCACAGTCTTGTTCAGCGTAAATTTTCCAAATCGCTGCTTTAAACTCGCTTCAAACAAATTAGATGTAGTATCAGTAAGCCTGAAGCTGGTGGCTCCACCCTGAATGTTCAGACGTGCATTTTTAGAACTGTCATAAGTTTCAGTAAAATTGGTGTTTGCACCACTGGAATCATTCTCCTCATCATTATTGTGTTCATATTTGAAATTCATCCAACCTCTGCCTCTGTCTGGTCGGGTGCCCTGATAGGCAATCAATCCAAGAGTAAGAATAGTAATTGCACCAATCATATAGGGAGCCGCAGATTTATTTCCAAACCTGCTAAGGAGCATATTCGCACCAATCAGGATAAATATTACCGGCCAGAATCGCCATACTGAACTCCAATAAAACTCAATCAGGTCAAAGTTTTCAAGAAGGAAAATACTTCCTGTAAAAATGAGGATCAAACCCCATACTATTTTTTCGGTTTTCATGATAGCTTAGTTTTGCTTTGGGTCAGTATTTGTATTTATATCTTCCGCAGAATCAGTAGATTCAGCTGATTCTGTCGTGCTAACAGCCTGCTCAGTATTTGGGGCTGTACTTTGGGTAAAGCCTTCGGTCTGAGACCAGTCCTCTTTCCAGGGTTCCTTTTTCTTTGCACTTGCCAGGGTATAAAGCCCCATTGCAATTAATATCAGCGGCCAAAGGTTATGAAACTCCACCCAATGAGGAATCAGGTCAAATTCATTCAGGAGAAAAAAAGATCCAAAGAATATAAAGATCGAACCTGCAATCATGCGTCCATTACCACTTCCTTTTTTCTTTTGCAAAAAAGCAGGGTTTGAAAGATTTACCGGCTCAGACACTTTATAGTCAACATTAAACTGGCTGTAATCAGGCAGGTAAGGTCTTTTGGGAACAGCGATCCATAACACGATATATGCCAGAATACCTGAAGCCCCTGCCATAACGGCTACCACAAAAGCGATCCTGATCCAGGTTACATCAACATCGAAGTATTCTGCGAGACCAGTACATACACCTGCAATCATTTTTTCCTGCTCGATGCGTTGAAGTTTCTTTTCCATTTCTTTAATTTTATTAGTTCAGCTTTTTAATGTCAATTATTCTTTTTTCTTTAATTGATAGATCAAAACTAAGCCTTGATTCCCGGGTTCTAAATACGAAATAGGTAGGTTATCCTAAGTTCTCGGTAAAGCGCATTAAATTATCGGTAAATGAAGACAAAAAAATAAAAAATCAAACTTTACCATAAAGGGGCCTGAGTATAATCTCATCAATATTCGCTCCTGAGCTCATTTGAAGGCAGTTCAAAATTGATTTCGCGATATCCTCAGATAAAATAAACCAATCAGATGGGAGGCTCGTCCCTGACCATGAATCTGTCAGTGTGGATCCCGGCAGAACTGCAGTCACCTTAACTCCTGCCGGTCTCAACTCTTCCCTCAGAGCCTTCGTAAGCCCGAGCAGTGCCGTTTTACTGATACTGTATGAACCGGCTCTTGTAACGGGCTCTAAACTTGCAATTGAACAGATGTTTATAATATGTCCCTTTCCCTGGCCGATCATTTTGGCAGCAAAGAACTTACTTAAAAAATGAGGGGCAAAAACGTTGACCTGCATTTGTCGTTCCAGACATCTTTCATCTTCTTTCATGAGTACTGATGGGATGTATAAGCCAGCATTATTAATCAGAACATCCACATGGCCTAAACTCCTTTCAGCAAATTCAGCAAATCCCCTCACGTCCGAGCTTTCTTCCATATCTGCCCGCATCCCAAAAAACTGCTGACGGGAATAGTTTTTGCTAAGTTCATCTAAAAGGGCTTGAACCTCCTTTTCATCTCTGGCACAAAATATGATATTATAATTATTTGCCGCGAGTTCCATAACAATGGCCCTGCCCATTCCCTTTGTTGCACCGGTTACAATTGCATTCATGGATTAAAATTAACAAAATCAATGATGGAGGAGTATTTAATTTAAGGCATAATCTCATTTGATTACCTTTGTTTAATTATACTTCTGTCTCCGGCTTGATAATTTTATATTAATATTGTATAATAAGTAAAACAAACAATTTTCAAATGATATTTCACCCCTTAGGTAAATATATATTATTGTTAAAAGCAGTTTTCCGCCGACCGGAAAAATGGAATATTTACCGGAAGGAAATTTTCCACGAAATGGTATCTATTGGTGTTGGCTCTTTGGGTATCATCGCAATCATTTCAGTGTTTTTGGGTGCTGTAACTACCGTTCAGACTGCATTCCAGCTTGTCAGTGATTTCATTCCGAAATCTGTGATTGGCATGATCCTTCGTGATTCATCCATTCTGGAATTAAGTCCCACTATTTCTGCCGTAGTTCTGGCAGGTAAGGTTGGATCGAGCGTTGCCTCTCAAATCGGGACTATGCGCGTAACCGAGCAGATTGATGCGCTTGAAATCATGGGAATAAATTCACCAGGTTACCTGATTCTGCCTAAAATCATTGCTGCAATTACTACAATTCCCCTACTGGTAATCATCTCAATTGGTTTAAGTATAACAGGAGGCTTTTTTGCCGGCACGGCATCAGGAGCAGTTACCCAACAGGATTTTATTACCGGACTTACTACTGATTTCAACCCCTTTACGCTTACTGTGTGCATGGTTAAGGCAGTAATCTTTGCATTTATAATTACTTCAGTATCAGCTTATCAGGGATTTTACACCAGTGGAGGAGCACTCGAGGTAGGACAATCGAGTACCAAAGCAGTAGTGATCAGCTGTATTGCCATTCTGTTTTCCGATTATGTTATCGCCCAGTTATTGTTATGATAGAGATTAAAAACATACATAAAACATTTGGCGAGAACCACGTCCTGCAGGGCATTTCAGCAGAGTTTGCTGAAGGAAAATGTAATTTGATTATTGGTGGATCCGGCTCAGGTAAAACTACTTTATTGAAATGTATGGTAGGTCTGCATGAGCCTGAAGAGGGTTCTGTAATCTATGATGGACGTAATTTTACCCGAATGAACTTTGCAACCAGAATTGAAATCCGTACCGAAATCGGGATGCTTTTTCAGGGATCTGCTCTGTTCGATTCAATGAACGTTGAAGATAACATCATTTTTCCGATCAACATGTTTACTCATCAGAGCCATAAAGAAAAACTCGACCGCGCTAATTTCTGTTTGGAGAGAGTAAATCTTGCCGGAAAGAATAAACTATTCCCAGCTGAACTTTCAGGAGGAATGAAAAAAAGGGTAGGAATTGCGAGAGCAATTGCAATGAATCCCAAATACCTGTTTGTAGATGAACCCAACTCCGGACTTGATCCTAAGACAGCCATCGTAATTGATGATCTTATTCAAGAGCTTACAAAAGAGTATAACACAACCACAGTTGTGGTTACCCATGATATGAATTCAGTGATGGGTATCGGAGAGAATATCATCTTCCTTCACGAAGGGAAAAAATGGTGGGAAGGTACAAATAAGGAAATTTCATCGACTGATAACAAAGAATTGAACGACTTTGTTTTTGCCAGCAAATTCATGCAGGCATTACAGAAAAAATAAAATTATAAGTACCCGATCTCATTGAATGGGTAAAATAGCATAAGAATGATTCAACTGTTAAGTCCGAAAAACTGGAAAGATTATGAACTGATTGACTGTGGCAATTTTGAAAAGCTGGAACGCTTCGGAAATATAATCCTGATCCGGCCTGAACCACAAGCTGTTTGGGGAAAAAGGTATCCTGAAAGCGAGTGGACAAAACAGCATCACATTCGATTTAAGGGCCGTTCAGCAACTTCAGGCGAGTGGATCAAAAAAGATCAGAAAACACCCGACAGATGGCATATCAGTTATAAAAATGAGGATATCAAGCTGCAGTTCAGATTGGCCCTCACCTCTTTTAAGCATCTTGGTATATTCCCTGAGCAAGCTGTAAACTGGGATTATATCATTAAAAATGTTAAAAACTTCAAAACTGCGCAACCGAAAGTATTAAACCTTTTCGCTTATACAGGCGGAGCTTCTCTCGCTGCCAGGGCTGCCGGTGCCGAAACGACTCATGTGGATTCAATCAAGCAGGTAGTAAGCTGGGCGAATGAAAATCAAACTCTTTCCGGACTTGAAAACATACGCTGGACAGTTGAAGATGCATTGAAATTTGTAAAACGTGAAGTTAAGAGAGGGCGTAAATATAACGGAATCATTCTGGACCCTCCTGCTTATGGACACGGACCGAATGGAGAAAAATGGAAACTGGAAGATAATATCAGGGAAATGATGGATGATGTGGTGAAGTTACTGGATGAGGATGAACATTTTTTAATCCTGAACACCTATTCTCTTGGCTTTTCGTCTGTGATTGTCGAAAATCTGATTCTATCTTCTTTTTCGGAAGTTCAAAACCTGGAAACAGGAGAGCTTTACCTTCAGGCGAGTTCAGGTTATAAATTACCATTAGGAGTATTCGGAAAATTCTGTAAATTTTATTGAAAATTATTTGTGTATGATACAGGCATGCATTAATTTAATTCTCCGGAACACTTTTACAACTCAAAATAATTTCAACAAATAAATTAAGCATCTTTAGCACAACATCTCAAAAACAGAACATAAACCCAATCTATGAAAACCGGAAAACTAAGCATAAGCAGTCTTTCAATTTTATTCCTCATTATTTTTTTCACAAACTGCAGTGAATCAAAAAGTAAGACAGATACTAAATCAGCGCTAAAAACTGAGTCAGGCACTAAGCCTGAAGGTGAAGAAGCAGAAGAAGAATCAATAGCGGAAAATATTGAATATGAGCCAGTTGACACTGCTCTTTACAACAAAAAGCTTAAGGAACTCGCGAATGGAGATACTACAGGAAAATGGCCGGTTAAAAAGCAGCCTTATCCACTTCCGGGTGCAATCCTTCCCTATAAAAGAGTTATAACCTATTATGGAAACCTTTACTCCAAAAAGATGGGAGCTTTAGGTGAATACGCCCCAAAAGAGATGTTGAGAATGCTGTATGCAGAGGTTGCAAAATGGGAAAAAATTGATCCTAAAACACCTGTACAACCAGCCCTGCATTATATTGCGGTAGTTGCAGCCGGCGATCCCGGAAAAGATGGTAAATACAGGAACCGTATGCCTGATAAGCAAATCGATTCAGTGTTAACTATTTCCAGAATGAAGAAAGGTATGATTGTATTCCTTGACATACAGGTTGCATTAAGTACTATAAGGGAAGAACTTCCACGTCTTGAAAAATATTTAAAAATGCCAAATGTACACCTGGGAATTGATCCTGAATTCTCAATGAAAGGTGGAGTTCTGCCGGGCAGAAAGATCGGCACTTATGATGCTTCAGAGATCAATTATGTATCAGATTATCTGGCAAAATTGGTGAGAACTCATAATCTGCCTCCTAAAATTTTTGTAATACATCGCTTCACAAAAAAAATGGTTACAAATTATCAGAACATCAAACTGAGACCAGAAACACAGATCGTGATTCACATGGATGGATGGGGTGAACCGGAGCTAAAACGCGGTACTCACCGTCATTTTATTTATTCTGAACCGGTACAGTTTACAGGATTTAAAATATTCTATAAAAACGATCTGAAAAAAGCACCCAACCGTTTAATGACTCCGGAAGACCTGATGAAGCTGAAACCACAGCCAAGCTATATTCAGTATCAGTAAACACAAAATACACAATAGATAAAAGAGGGGTTTGCCCTCTTTTATTCTTTACAGGGCTATTATAATTCTTTCATAACAAATTCTCACATTTATTAATATGGAACAGGCAATTTTTGGCGGTGGATGCTTTTGGTGTACAGAAGCCGTCTTTCAGAATTTAAAAGGAGTTACCAAGGTAGTATCGGGTTATATGGGAGGGCATAAGCTAAACCCTAGCTACGAGGATATCTGCAAGGGGGACACAGGACATGCAGAAATCATCCGCATTGAATTTAACCCGGAAGAGATCTCTTTTGACGATCTTTTGCTAGTATTCTTTAAGACCCATGATCCTACTACCCTGAATATGCAGGGGAATGACGTTGGCAATCAATATCGCTCAGTTGTATTCTACGAAAATCAGGAGCAGAAGCTTGCCACTGAAAACATGATCGATCAACTGGAAAAAGACATGGTGTTTGAACGACCAATCGTTACCGAAGTAACACCGGTTTCAATATTTTATTCTGCGGAAGATTATCATCAGGACTATTATAATAACAATGCGAATAAGGCCTATTGCGTTCACGTAATTCAGCCGAAGCTGCATAAATTTATCAGGGAATTCAGGGAAAAACTTAGATAACCTGAGTTCGAATGTAAGGAAGGGTAAAATAATACGGTTAGAATACATGATATAAGACTCTGGAGCAACAATGATTTGATTTTTGAAACCAATACCTGTGTGTTATAGGCTTGTTCAGCCCTTTCCTCCGGTTAGTTCCGGCAAGAAATCGCGTTCCATTTCAAATTACCATTAGCCGGAAGCTACCTCCTCCGGCAAGGTTTATTTTACCCGGAGCTGTTTTTCATTGGGACGGGCAGCCCGGTAAAAGGGCCATCTACCATTTGAAAATAAGGCTGACAGGGTTTTGAACCCTGTCAGCCTTTAGAATAATCCCAACTGCCCTTTATCATCAATATCCAGATCCTCCGGATTGGTGATTTCAAAATCAATTTTCTTTGCCGGCTTTATTTCTTCTTTTGGAGGTTCTTCATAAACTACTGCGATTTCCTGATCCTCAGCAATATTATCAGCCGCAATATCGCCGATGATCTCCTCATCACTTTCGCCTTCCTGCAATGATTCAGTTTCTGGCAAAGGCACTTCCACTATAATTCCAGTACCCTCCGTAGGCTCTATTTCAGCATCAATATCCCTTGCCTGAGAAGAAACAGGAGTTGCAGTATGGACTCCTGGCTCATCAGTTTCATCCGGTTCAGGATCCGGGGCAAATATCTCTTCATCTTCTTCATCAATAGCTAAAGGAATAAGTTGAATCTCTTTCACTGAATGAGGGCTGAGCCTGTTCCCCATAGCTTTCATTCCTTTAACTTCAATTGCCTCACTCAGATCAAGTTCAGATTCCTCTTCTATTTTGGTTTTACCCTTCAATACTTCCAGTTTGATCTTCGGTTTCACATGCCCTGAAATCAGAATCAGTTTTGATCCCGGTTCTTCGCTGATTATACTGGTCTTCTTACCGATGGAAGCATTTTCAAAAACAAATCGTTTGAGATAATGAGCACCAGATTTACCTTCAAGATAGATCAGGGTGAATACCTTTTCCGGATTAAACTTCTCAATCAGCAGCAAGCGATCATCAAAATGATTACTCAAATCAAAGCTACTCAGCTCATAGACGCCTTGCGGATTTAGTGTAAGAATTCTGTCATCACCATCAAATTCTCCAAGATACTTGCCCCGTCCATCCACATTCAGACGCTTCAGAATTTCATCATACCATATCTTACGTCCTGATAAGGTAGAGATACCCTTGCTCTTCAGCACAACTTTCTTCACAGGGTATTTTGTCACGATATTCCCCATTGAACTTCTGCCCTTAATCACCTGATCAGCAAAATCAATGTCGAACTGTAGTTTCTTCAGTTTGGAATGAGGCTTAAGCTGAACATTAATTATTTCAGCTTCGCCGTTCGGATTTGCTGTAAAATACAACACTTTTGATCCCTTGCCACCCTTGGTCAGGTCGTACTCCTTATCACGGGTAACACCCAGAACCGAGAATCGTTTAATATAAGCTGTACCGCTTTCACCATCCCTGTAGATCAGGTTATAGACCGTACGCTCATCATTCTTCTTAAACACCTGGGCGTGGACTATCCCCTTACCTGCAAAGGTTTTTTCAGCGACTTTTGAAACATTGAACTTGCCATCCTCTCTGAAAACAATTACCTCATCCAGATCAGAGCAATCACAAACAAATTCATCCTTACGAAGTCCGGTTCCAATGAAGCCGTCTTCCCGGTTCATGTATAATTTAACATTGGCTAGTGCCACTTTTGAAGCCTCCACCCGATCGAAAGCCCTGATCTCTGTCTTGCGCTCTCTGCCAGAACCATATTTACTCTTTAACTTCTCAAACCAGGCAATCGCATAATCTGTGAGATGTTTGAGATACCTATTTACTTCCTTAATATCACTTTCCAAAGCCAATAACTGCTCGTCAGATTTCTTAAGGTCAAAGCGGGTAATGCTGCTCATCGGTTTATCGATCAGCTTTTTGTAATCTTCAGGGAGAATCTCCCGGTATAGTTGGGAGAAGAACGGACTAAACAATTTATTTAAAACTTCAACAACAGCTTCAAAATTACCAGACCCTTCATATTCCGGATTCTTATACATCCCTTCCTGTATGAATATTTTGAGCAATGAGCTGAAAAATATCTTTTCCTTGAGTTCGGCAAGCTTAATTTCAAGCTCCAGTTTAAGCAGGCCTTTAGTGTGCTGGGTACTCTCAACCAGAATATCATTCACACTCATGAAATATGGCTTATCACCCTTAATAATACAGGTATTGGGAGAGATTGAAACCTCACAATCTGTGAATGCATAGAGCGCATCGATCGTCACATCAGGTGAGATACCCGGTGCCAGATGAATGATGATCTCAACATCCTTTGCAGTATTATCCTCGATCTTTTTGATCTTGATTTTACCTTTATCATTGGCTGAAATCACACTGTCAATCAGTCCGCCGGTAGTTGTAGTATAAGGTATCTCGGTTATAGCCAGAGTCTTCTTATCCCGTTCAATAATTTTGGCTCTAACCCTGATTCTGCCGCCCCGCATCCCTTCATTGTAATTACTGAAATCGGCCATACCCCCCATCTGAAAATCGGGAAGAAGATCTGGACGATTACCTTTTAAAACTTCAATCGAAGCATCGATCAGCTCCACAAAATTATGAGGCATTATTTTAGTCGCGAGGCCAACGGCAATACCATCTGCACCCTGAGCAAGTAATAGCGGAAATTTTACAGGGAGAGTAACCGGTTCCCGGTTACGACCATCATAACTACTTTGCCATTCGGTGGTGTCGGGATTGAATACTACCTCATTTGCAAATTTAGAAAGCCTGGCTTCGATATATCGGGGTGCAGCTGCAGAGTCACCTGTTATAGGATCTCCCCAGTTACCCTGAGTATCAATCAACAAATTCTTTTGGCCAATCTGAACCATGGCATCACCGATTGAAGCATCCCCATGAGGATGATACTTCATTGTATTACCAATAACGTTGGCAGCCTTATTAAAGCGTCCGTCGTCCATCTCCTTAAGAGAATGTAAAATACGACGCTGAACCGGCTTTAAACCATCATGAATATGAGGAACTGCGCGATCCAGAATAACATAGGATGCATAATCTAAAAACCAATTTTCATATAAACCGGAAAGCGATGTTACATTATGTAAAGCTTTTTCTTCGCCTGCCGTATTGTTGTTTTCGCTGTCTGTGCTTTCTATTTCTTCACTCATCCTTAAATATGAAATTCTATTGTGGTAAATATAAGTTATCGGATGAAAATGCAAGCGCTAAGTTTTAAACAGCTCGTAATTAAATTTCACTATTTTAGGAATACTTAAAATGCTGTTACGAAAAATCAATTCATAGTCAAAGAATATTAAATGTATTTATTTCATTGATATTCAATATTTTACAGTTAAATTCACTAATAAAAGCAACCATTTAAATCCTTTAGTCGTGTATATCTTAAATAGCTATTAAATTGAGTAATTCGATTAAACAATTACCTCATCAACTTCGCGAGGATTGTATACGCGGATTAGCAAGTAGTCAGAAAAAATTGTATTACAATTTTTATGGCTTTGCTATGGGGATTTGTTTGAGATATGCCTGCGACAGAGATGAAGCGAAGCAAATAGTGAATGACGGTTTTTATAAGGTATTAACACGTTTGGATCGGTATGATCCCTCGAAGCCATTTTTACCATGGCTTTCCCGTATAATGACTAATACGGCGATCGACCATTACCGCGCTGAGTTGAAGCACCCCATTACCAGTGATCTTGCTGAGCTGGAATTTAAGGGTAAAGAGAACGACATCCAGAGTAAACTTAACTATGACGATCTGATCAAATTAGTACAAAACTTACCCCCTGGTTACCGGACAGTATTCAATCTATTTGCGATTGATGGTTTTACACATGAAGAAATATCTGAACAACTAGGCATTTCGGTAGGTACATCTAAATCGAATCTATTCAAGGCTAGGCAAAAACTCCGATCAATGCTTGATGCAAATGATAATAAAAAAGAAATAATTACAACAGAAATAAACACAGTACCGAATACAGCAATAATTTTCAATGAGCAATTTGAGCCCAAACAAGACAGACAAATTTTTCAGGCAGGCACTTAAATCAAGTCCGGATCTTTCTCCTGAAGAGAAAGACTGGAATGAAATGGAGCGTCTACTGAAAGGCAAGCCCGATAAGCGGCCTGTCATTGGCTGGATTTTCTGGCCGGCTGGAATAGCTGCGGGCTTGCTTATCTTTCTATCAGTATGGCTTTTACGCGAAACCGAAATCCAGTTGGCTGATGGTGCTAAGAAAGGCAGCAGCAAAGTTGACAAGCAAAATATAGAGAACAGATTACCAAATGAAGATGGAAGTACAATTCCTCAGGATGCCCTGCCAGATCCAGTTAATCCTGATGAAGCAAAACCGTTCGGCTTGGATGAAATCTTTGTGAAACTGGAAAGTAAAAAACCAGTTGACAATCTTATCGGGACAGCGATTACCAAGCCCATTAATTCAGAAGCCATAACGCAGAACCAGCCTTTCAATATGGCGCTTTATCAGGGGCTCAGAAATATCAATATCCTGCCATCAGATGATTTTTCAGCAATTAAGGCAGTTACATTAAGAGCTTTAAAGAGTCCAACTATCGACAGCAACTCCAAAAGATTGGAAACTAACATTGAAAAGCCAACCGGAAGGCTGTCTTTGAGCATGGCCTTCACTACTGATATGAATACCGTAAACAGTTTATCAAAAAGCAAGGCAGGGCTTAGTTACGGTATTGGCCTGAATTATAAAATCTCGAAGATCTTATCTGCAGGTACCGGCATCTATTTATCACAAAAGTCTTACACTTCAGATAAATACTCTTATAATACCACAGAGAAGCCGTTTTCTACCTGGGCGTCTTACTCAAAGCAGATCGATGCATTTTGTAATGTAATCGATATACCGCTTAACCTGAGTGTTCTGATGACTAAAACTAAAAAGACAGGCATTGTCGCATCTGCCGGATTATCCTCTTATATTATGCTCTCCGAGAAGTATAATTTCATTTATAATCCTACTCCAAATTACCCATCTTCAGGGAGAACATACACAATCAAAAATAAAAATCAGCACATTTTGAGTGTTGTCAATTTATCTGTGGGCGTTGAAAAACCTCTGGGCAAGCAAAGCAGCATTGTCATCCAACCCTATGCAAAATTACCATTGACTGGGATCGGACAGGGTAAAACGGAGTTGAAATCTTTCGGAATTGGATTTCAGTTAAATTATTCGATGAAAAAAAAGAATAAATTCTTTAACAGGCGATCGGAATAATTATTTCTTCTTTATAAACACCAGTTCTACACGACGATTTAACTGACGGCCACTGTCGGTACTGTTATCGGCAACTGGCAGTGTATATGACTTGCTTAGAGCAGGCATACTGATTTTCTCTCCCAGCATTTCACTAACAGCATTAATAATAGCTTTATTTCTACGATCGGAAAGTGCATAATTGTATTCCAGACTTCCGTAATTATCGGTGTGACCAGAGATATTAATCGAATACTGATTTCTTACTTGCTTATACTTATTGATGGCTGTCCGGAGCTTGCTCATTTCTTCCACTGTTATGTCTGATTTATCAAAATCAAACAGGATCACAACATTGGGCATTTCAAATTCCGGTTCTGTTAGCACCACTTTCTTCTGAGCAGGTGAAGTTACGTCTACAGGCTTGGGAGCCGGCACTGATCTCTGTTTAGGTTGAACGGGCGTAGCAGCGACAGGAGCGGCTTGAGAAACAGGTGTAGGTGCTTGCTGTACTGCGGCAACAGGCTGCTCTGCCGGCTTAGTAATTTCCTTTTTATAATTTGCAGGAAGGATCTCTTCAAGCGTTTTTCCTTGTAAAATCAAATTGGGATCAATCACTTTGCTCAAATCAGGGTAGTCAACAAATCCTGGCTGTTGCAAATCTTTTTTCGAAGTCAGACTGCGGTCTTCTATAAAAACTCCTGAATCATAGATATTATCAGCAACATCGGCGATTACGATTTTAAGATGATACTTCTTATAGGGTGTAACATAGCTTTGTGCAACAAGCTTTTTAGTGATCCCATCGTAACGCAGGTTACGGTAAAGATTTGGGTCAAGAGTCTTCAATAGTTCAGGGTCAGCCTGAATTACTGTCTGATCGCCCGGTACAGGGCCGCTCATCGTAAAGATTGAACCTATACCTCTTAATACTCTGCCCGGTAAGGTTCCTTTGTAGGTTGATTTTAATGGCTCCTGCCTTTTGATTACGACCTGCTTGTATAAGTTATTATCAATAAAATGATCCTGATTAAGTTTGAAGTTTACTGTATTTATACTTACAGGAACACCGGATCCGGGTATCAATGCGATATTCTTAGTACTGCTTTCATCAGAAACAATAAAAGCAAAAACATCATTATAGGGTGAATCTACATACTCAGGATATTCATCAGAACCAAACTGATAATTAAACTGTATACTGTTATCCATTGGTACAAAATCGAATTCAACGCTGCAGATATCAAATAACTTACCGCTAACTATTGCCGATAGATCCGGATCTGTTTGAGGGGATAAAATATCTCCGAAAGTTGAACTTTGATTATGGGAATTATTATATCCTGCAACATTGAAAGAGTTTCCAGTTGAAAGGATTAAGCCCTTTTGTACCTGCAAAATATTACCGGTACTGGTATAGGACAGGGTAGATAAGGGATAACCTTTAAATTTAATATTTCCGATTACTACTCCCTGACCGCTAAAATTCTTCTTTACCCATTCATCCACCTTAATAGACGATAACCTGATTTGGGCGAAACTATTAGCAGCTGAAAATAACACTGCAACAAGCAGAAATAGATATTTCTTCATCATTGATCGATATTAGAATTAAAAGGATTATTCAATAAAGATCTATTGAATAATCCTGTTCAATTGCGGGTGTAGTAAATTGAACACCTTCACACAATACAATTTACGATTATTTTTGAAGTCTTGTTTCTGCAAAAGCAAAAGGAAGCAAACTTTTTATTCCTTCGGTCCGGATAATTGAACCGTTACGGCAATAAAAGAGAACATTGATTGGGCTGGACTGTTTCTTTTCGTATTCTGCCATTACCTGAAGGCAGGCACCACATGAAGTAACAGGCTCCTTTATTTCAAAATGATCAGTCTGGGCGGTTATAGCCATGCTGATAATCTTATCATCCGGATAAGTGGAGCCGATAGCGAATAGAGCCACCCGTTCAGCACATAATCCGGATGGGTAGGCTACATTCTCCTGATTACTACCATAAACTATCTTTCCGCTTTCGAGTTGCACAGCTACCCCTACCCTGAATCCTGAATAAGGAGAATGTGAACTTGACATTGCTTTCTCTGACTCCCGACAAAGATTTTTATCTGATTTACTTAATTCATCTACCGAAGAATACTCCTCAAAAGATATGGAAAGGTTTTTTTTCTCTATCATGATACCTCGGCTAATAATGCTGCTGCTTCCTGCTCCTCTGCAATAAAATCAACCTCAACACGCAGGTTCTGAATGATATGCTGCTGCCTGTCGGGAGTATTTTTACCCATATAATATTCCAGAAGACTTTTAATCCCCTGTTCTTTCGATAAAATTACAGGATCAAGCCTTATATCCGCACCGATAAACAACCCAAATTCTTCAGGAGATATCTCACCCAGGCCCTTGAACCTGGTTATTTCCGGTTTATTCCCAAGTTTATGAATCGCCCGCTGCCGTTCTTCATCACTGTAGCAATAGATTGTTTCCTTCTTATTTCTGACCCTGAAAAGTGGGGTTTGAAGGATAGATACATGTCCGGCTTTAACCAGATCCGGAAAGAATTGAAGGAAAAATGTCATTAATAATAATCGGATGTGCATTCCATCCACATCTGCATCTGTTGCAAATACAATATTATTATAACGCAGATTATCCAATCCGTCTTCAATGTTCAGAGCATGCTGGAGCAAATTAAATTCCTCATTTTCATACACAACCTTTTTTGTCAAACCAAAGCAATTGAGGGGCTTACCCTTCAGACTAAATACAGCCTGCGTCATTACATCCCTCGATTTGGTAATGGAACCACTCGCAGAATCGCCCTCAGTTATAAACAGTGTTGTATCCTGTTTTCGTTCATGATTATCATCAAAATGAATTTTACAATCCCTTAATTTCTTATTGTGTAATGAGGCCTTTTTTGCACGCTCATTCGCCAGCTTTTTGATACCTGCAATATCTTTTCGCTCACGTTCCGACTGAAGTATCCTTTTCAGTAGCGCATCCGCATCAGCAGGATGTTTATGAAGATAATCATCCAGTTCTTTCTTGATAAAATCATTGATGAATGTGCGAACCGAAGGTCCATTAGGAGCTATATTCTGCGATCCGAGTTTGGTCTTGGTTTGCGATTCAAATACCGGCTCCTGTACCCTGATTGAAATGGCAGAAACAATAGAAGCCCTTACATCCGAGGCATCGAACTCCTTTTTATAAAATTCACGAATGGTTTTAACAACCGCCTCCCTGAATGCTGCCTGATGCGTTCCTCCCTGCGTGGTATGCTGTCCGTTGACGAAAGAATAATATTCTTCTCCATATTGCTGACCGTGGGTCATAGCCACCTCTATATCCTCACCCTTAAGGTGAATAATCGGATACCGAAGGGTTTCTGCCTCGGTGTTTCTGGTGAGCAGGTCGTATAACCCTCTTTCAGAGAAAAATTTAGTGCCGTTAAAATTGATCGTCAACCCGGAATTAAGGAACACATAATTCCAGATCATGCTTTCTACAAATTCAGGGATATAATGATAGTTCCTGAAGATAGTTTCATCCGCATAAAAAACAACTGAAGTTCCGTTTCGCTGGGTGCTTTCAGTTTCAGGCAAGTCGTTCACCAGAACCCCCTGCTCAAATTCAGCCTTTTTTGTACGGCCATCACGATAGGACTGAACAGTAAAACTGGAGGAAAGAGCATTTACCGCCTTGGTACCTACTCCATTTAAACCAACCGACTTCTGAAAGGCTTTGGAGTCATACTTACCGCCGGTATTGATCTTGGACACACAATCGATCACTTTTCCCAAAGGAATTCCCCGACCGTAATCACGAATAGATACCTTTTTATCACTCACGGTAACCTCAATCGTCCGGCCGGAGCCCATCACAAACTCGTCAATCGAGTTATCCAGTATTTCTTTGAGTAAAACGTAAATTCCATCATCGTAAGCCGACCCATCACCCAGTTTCCCGATGTACATCCCCGGACGTAAGCGAATATGTTCTTTCCAGTCGAGCGATCGAATACTATCATCACTATAATCTATTTCAGCCATCCTTATCTATAAATAATACCTGTACAATTACAAATTTAAAATTTAGATCGGCATACTACCTGCTTAGATTTCCACATTTAAACACCGGAAATATAGAATTGCTGCTTGCTTAAAAATTATTTCTTAATAAGATAAGCTGCTCTATTTTCAACTGACCCAGAATGGGTCAAATGTTAATAGCAATAAATTAGCAC
Source organism: Daejeonella sp. (assembly GCF_030684675.1). GTDB lineage: Bacteria > Bacteroidota > Bacteroidia > Sphingobacteriales > Sphingobacteriaceae > Daejeonella. Next base: position 17,231 of record NZ_JAUXXZ010000018.1, read on the forward strand.
GAAAATCCCGTCCGCCCAGGCTACCCTGTACACACATTTTTTTAATATGGAGGTTCCGGCCTGCGCCCAATGACAACGTTTTGTTGTTAATTGGGAGATCGGCCTTCGCCGGGATCGGAGTGGAAACGACCGTACATTTAGATTCCGGCGAAGGGAATCTCCTATAATATATCGCATCGCCTTGTCATTCCCGAAAGCGGGAACCTTCTATACATATCTTTTGCAATTCTTTATATCCTCTATGATGTTATACAACTCAATTTAAATCAATCTTTTGCTCGTTTAATCTCGTAATATTTGTGTGTACAGGGTAGCCGCCCAGGGCGGGCGCTTGTGCGAATTATAGAAATCGGGGTCGAAGTAAAACATCATTCCGCATAATTTATCCTAGAAGACCAAAATCAAACAAAAAAGGGTTCCCATTTAAGGAACCCTCATTGTATGTAATTTCTTGTTTTTATACCTTCCTTAACCTGATAATGTGCAGGTGATGCATTAATTTAATGATCGGATAGGATGGATCAAATTCGTACCATTTCAATGCAAAATTCACATTGTTTGGTTTTTTATGATGATTATTCTGGAATAATTCTCCCAGCATCAGAAAGTCTAATGGGAGTGAATTCTTGCTATGATCATCATTATCATAATTGGAGTAGCCATATTTATGACCGCACCAGTTGACAACAGCACCGTGGATTGGTCCCATCAGAAAATGAATTGGAAGCAGCAGGAACATCCACCAGTATTCTGCAAAATACACGTAGAAAGTTATATACAATGCAATAAAAGTCAGGCGGGTGATCCAAAGGTCACCAATCTTGTCGATTAGGGGCCAGGTTGGATAATTATCGCGGAAAGCCGGTTCTGGTTCAATCTTAAACCTGATGAAATCCAGATAAATATTTTTAGTCTGAACCATCATACCAATCACATCTTTAAAGAAATGCGGAGAATGAGGATCTTTTTCGGTATCACTGTAGGCATGGTGCATGCGATGCATGATGGCATAAGCACGCGGATTAAGGAATGAAGATCCCTGCGCCAAAAAAGTAGATAAATAGAAAAATTTTTCCCAGAAAGGGCTCATTTTAAACATTTTATGAGAAGAATAGCGGTGCAGGAAGAATGTTTGAAAGAACAGGGACAAAAACCAATGGCAAAGAAAGAAAATAAGAATTATCATAAATCAAAAAAGGCTTTGGATTGAAAGCCTGCGAAAATAAACAAATTTCTAAGGTTAATTATACCAAAAATGTCACGATAACATAGGCATTAACGTCCAAAATCATCCTGAACTCTGACAATATCAGATTCATCAGAGGGATTTGAAGCATCGGTATGTTGCCAGATCTCAGCTATTACCCCCCAGTCTTCAAGTCCGACAAGCCTGTGCCGCTCTCCCTGTTTTAACACGATCTGATCCCCGGGATGATATTTTTTAAGTTCAGTCTCCTGGTCTGTAAAGCTGGAAATAACTGCCACAATACCACTTATTACCTGCCAGATCTCTGCCCTGCGGTGATGATACTGCCAAGAAAGCCGGGTTTGAGGGGCAACTAGTAATACTTTCGGACTGAGTTTTCCGGAGATCTTAAGCTGGTCCACAGCGATTCCACTAAAAAAAGTATCAGAAAACTTCTGAGCCTGATCCTCATTTATTACGAAGAAGCCACCCCAGGGCCTCTTCAAATCCATTTGTAGAATTTCAAAACCCTGAGCCTCTAAATCCTCTTGTACTTTTTTAAATAGCTGTTCCTTCTGCTGTAGGTTGTCCATATCCTGCAATAATAATTCTAAAGCATGATATATGCAATTTGATGATTAACCAAATAAACAGTGGGCCAGATTACTGGTTCATCCCAACCGTTATTTTCCAAAAACCTTCCTCCCTGAACATAACTTCCAGGACCTGGTTGGAAATTGTGATACGAACCTTTAAGGGGAAAACAACCTGCTGAAGCTGTATAGTTTCACCCCTTCCGGATTTAGATATTTCCTGTATTTTGTTATAATTACCAAGTGTAGCTAGTACATCCGTTATATCTGCACCTAACATTTCAGGACCTTGCACACGCAGCGTCCCGCCACTTGCATTAACTGCCTCAATCTGAACCGTATTCTCCTTAGCCCGCACGTCTTTTATGATATTCAAGCGGGTCATGTGTTGCCCTCTTTCAAGGATGGTATAGGGCCTTTCTTCCTTTGGTTTGGGTTGTGCATTTACTGAAAAAACACTCAGTGCAAAAAGAACAATCAACATGATTTTGAGATTCTTCATTGTTATTGAAATCTGATTTTAAAATAAATTTGTGATGGGTATAAACTGTGTAGGAAATAAAATCCTGTTCTGATATAATAACCCCTCTACTGTGTTAATCCAACTGCAATCTTCCAGAAACCGGCTTCCTTAATTTCAACCTCAAGAAACTGGCCTGAAATATTAATACGAAGCCTTACAGGAAAAACAACATCCAGTAATTGAATGGTTTCCCCTCTCCCTGATTTAGAAATCTGACGAATCAAATTAAAACTTCCCTGGGTAGGTATTACTTCATTAATCTCTGCACCCGCAAGGATTGGTCCCCTGACCAATGCGGTTCCGCCACTTGCATTCAGAACCTCAATCTGAACAATATTCTCAGTACCTCTGAGTTCTTTTCTTACAATAACCTTATTCATTGACTGGCCCTTTTCGTAGATCTGATAGGGTTTTTCAACCTTTTCTTTGGGCTGAGACATCAATGGACCGACAGATAATAAGATGATTAACAGAAAGATATACTTGATTAATTTCATTTGTTGCGCTTAGATAATTAAATGTAGTAAAATTAAGCGGATGATTGTTAGAGAATTAATCTCCCACTATATAAATAAAAACCGCCTCATAAATTTCTACAAATCCTGCTGGAAGCAGTTCCCCTCTGGTTGGTGTTATCACCAACCAGTCCAAATTTCATCTTTTGGGCTAAAGCCCATTCCCCGAACCATCAAAAAGCTGTAGATATAAACATAACTTTGGAAGTTATTACCCCGACCAAGAGATACAAGTAGCTTAAGGTACGGTGATAACACCGACCATAGGAAAATGGTCAAATCAGCACCAATACTGAGAATTGTTTAATCGTTCTGCTGTTTTTGCTCAAGCCTTAAAAATGCACTTCTTCTGGGTGCAGGCATTTCGTAATCATCTCCTTTTAATCCCTTCCAAAGAACCTCATTAAATAACCTGTCGTCATTCTTATCTACTTCAGCAAAATCAAAGCCTTCGGATATTTTTGACCATTTTGAGGCAATCTTATTTGTATCATCCAGACTAACCCTGTTAGGTACAGCTTTAAACTTAGTGAAATCAGGTTTACTGGTAAAGCTCCTGAACATTGGCATCGCGGCAGCATCATACTGACTCATCGGAGACAAACCCAGTATTAACTCCATGGTCCGTAACATCCCTGAAGTGGAATACATCGTGTGATCCAGATAATTCCTCTTAGTGTATGGACTCACTACCATTGCAATTGAACGATGTGCATCAACATGATCGGGACCATTTTGAGCATCATCTTCAAGAATAAATATTGCAGACTGAGCCCAGATTGAACTGTTACTGATATGTTCGACCAATTTACCTACTGCCAGATCATTGTCTGCAACGCAGGCATAAGGAGTAGGTCTGCCGACAACAAGACCCTGGGTGTGGTCGGCTCCGAGACGAATCGTACTTAAAGATGGAACTGCATTTTTCGATAGCAAAATATCAAAATCAGCTTTCCATTGTTCAAAACGCTCAATATCTTTCACTGTCTGATCGTAATAACCCGTAAACGAAGAACAAACATGTGCTTCATCCAAAACAGGAATATTTCCCTTATCCTTATCTGCAAAAACCCCATAAGTTCTAAATGAAACCCCATGCCTTTTGCACATATCCCAAATAAATCCATCCTTGTTGTTTGCAACTGTCCGGCGACCTAAACCATCATTTTGCCCTCCCCTACGGCCATAAGAAGTTGGCCAGGTCTTTTCGAGAAAATCTGTTGCGTAGGCTCCCAAGGACCAGTTATGACCATCGGCACTAACCTCGGCATCCACATAAAAATTATCCAGCAACACATATTCCCTTGCAAGTTTATGCTGATTAGGTGTATATTTCTCTCCAAAAAGAGTCAGCGTAGAATCTCCGTTCCCTTCTTTGATATCACCAAATACCTGATCATAAGTCCGGTTTTCTTTAATTATATAGAAAACGTACTTGATAGGAGAAGGGTCACCCACCTTTTTAGGAATAGGATTACCGGCTTCACCATCGGCAATCAGTTCTTTATCCTTATTGTAAGGAGTGTTCATGAAAACATTTTTGGAATATACTTCCAGATCTGCAGCTGAAGGTTCATCGATCACACTCATTGTTCCCTTCATCAGACTACCAATATATTGCAATCTGTTGTTTGCTTGCGGGAGTTCTCCTCTATGTGATTCTGATTTAACATCGGTTCTTACAGGCTGCGGACCTAAAGGATTTGCGAATGAAGAAAATCCTTTTCCATTACTGACAAATATTTTACTTCCGATTACTCTTACATTTGTTGGGTACCATCCAACCGGGATAAATCCCTTGGAGACACTTTTACCTTTCTGACTCACATTGAAAACTGCCAGGCAATTATTATCAGCATTGGCGATGTATAAACTTCGCTCGTCTTTCGATAAAGCCAAACCATTTGTTGTAGATCCTGTCAGGGAATTTGGAAATATGGCAGTATTCAGAATTTCAACAACTTTTTTGGCCTGAACATCAATTACAGAGACACTGTTATCCTGGGAATTAGCGACATAAAGTATATTTCCGGCTTTATTCAGAATTAATTCATTCGGATTGTATGAAACGTCAACAGAGGCTGTAATTTTTCTAAGATTTGAATCAAAAAATGCCACTTTCTTTCCTCCCCATAAAGAGATATAGAGTATTTTCTTATCCGGGGATAAAATACAGGTATACGCTTCACTTCCGATGCTTTGCTGATGGATGATTTTATTAGTCAGCATGTCAAAAATATAAAGGGAATTATTCTCTTTGGTGACTACGTACAAAAGATTTTTAGCATCATCGATTTCCAAACCAACCGGTGATATTTTCTCAGGCCAGGGCTTACCCAACTTGAGGGTATCCCTGATCATTAATTTTGAATTGGCGATTTCATATTTGAGAATCCAGTTATCATTTCCCCCTGAAGCAAATAGAAAACGATCATCCTTGCTGAATTTCAGTCCGTAAAAAGATTTGGGAATTTCAACCTTGTCTAATACTTTTTCAGTTTTCGGGTCAATTAACTGAATGGTTTGAATGCTCTGTCCATTGTTAGTTACAGCTATCAGTTTTTCGGATCCTGAAACTGCGATATTCAGAGGTAAATCACCTAATTCAATTGACCTTCCTGCTGAAGATAATGACCAGCCATTTGGCAGCATAATCCGTTTTGCATTCAACTGATCATTTAATACCTGCGCATTCGAAACGAAAGACAGGATCATTAACCCAAGAAATAGTAATTTTCTCATTTTTATTATTTTTAGTTTGAATATACTATTTCTCCCACCAAACCTTAACATTACTGTTATCACCGCCCATAGATGTAACTGCTGACTGCAAATTACCTGAATTTAGTGATTGTAAATAGGTAGGATAAGGCACCCTGGACGGGAATATATTTTCAGCAGGAATACCAGTACCTCTTGGTAAAACCGGATAACCTGTACGGCGTTTTTCAAACCATGATTGATAGTCTACAAAAAAGAAGGCATAATACTTTTGCAGTATGATTTGCTCCAGTTGCTGAGCCGTAGTACCGGTAGAATTATATGCTATACCCGCCGTATTCAAAAATCCATCCGGCATACTTGCACCCCATTGAACCATGGAAGCTGTTATACCCGACTCATAGTGCGCCTTGGCCGTTTTTCCGGTATTGTATCCTTTTAACGCTAACTCAGCTTTAATAAACTCAACCTCAGAATAAGTCATCATTACTCCCAGAAGCGGTGATGTCTTTAATGCATCCGTATAACTTGAATTCCGACCCACGATATATTCCAGACTAGTTGGATAACCACTGTCTATTCCCTGATAAACACTTTGTCCATTTACCGTAACAGGAATCACCCAAATTGCCCTTCTTGGGTCGTTTACAGTATTCATGTGATTAAGAAAGAACTTCGTGAAATAAGTTCCCTCTCTCCAGTCTAAAGTACGGGCCTGATAGTAGGGATTAAAATAAGGAAACGTACCCGGATATCTGAAAATAGCATCATCTGCATTGGCAGCAAACACCGGACTTGTCGTAGGATTAGCTAAAATTGAATTTATTTGCTGGTTTACATTAATTTCACCCTCACGCTTAGAAATTCTAAGTAATAATCTCAATCTTAGTGAGTTCGCAAATTTCTTCCATTTTTGAATTCCAATATTTTTGCTTCCTGTTAATGCATTGGCATTATAAACCATATCGCCCCCGTAGGTAAGGGCTTTGGTATCATCAAATAAAGTATTTGCTGTTTCCAGATCCTTTAAGATCTGTACATAAATATCTTTTTGCTTATCAAAAGCTGGTGAAAAATTACCTTCAGAAGCCCTAATAGCCTGTGAATAAGGAACATCACCATACAAATCAGTTAGAATTGAATAAGCCCAACTTTTATAAACCAAAGCAATTGCCTTGTAATTGTTCTCCTTTAGCTGATCTGAAATCTTATAAATATCTTCGACATCGGTTAAGCGATCATAAAATGCAGACCAAACCGCCTGTCCCGGAGTAACAACATACCGATGCAAACCCTGTCCGCTTGTACTGGATCTAGGTGCATGAACCTGCATCAGTTCATGAGTAAAACTTCGGGAAGACTGAATAGAACTATTGACAATACGATATTGCATCTGTCCTAATAAGATTCCTGGGGTAACATCCTTCGGTCGGTTAGGATCGATATTTAATTCCTCGAAATTATCTGTACAGGATAAGAGAGAAGTGAATACTAAAAGTATTGCGGTAAGTATTTTAATTGAAAATTTCATGTCTGTTGAGTTATAAAAACAAATGAGATTAAAACTTAAAGGTTAGGTTAGTACCAACCAATCGGTTAGATGGAAACTGGGTTAACTCTACTCCCGGAGTTAAAGTCCCGTTATTCAAATTACCACCTTCCGGATCGAATCCAGGGAATTTGGTAAAGTTGAATAAATCCCTACCCCAAATCGCAATGGATGTTTTCTGAACACCTAGTTTTCTAAGCAAATTGGCAGGCAGGCCAAACTCCACCCTTACTTCCCGTATCTTCAAGAAAGAAGCATCGAAGATGTTAGTTTCTGCATTGCTGATTTGATAATAATTATCATAATAAGCACTTGCCTGAGCAAGTTTTGTATTTGGAACAAATGAACCATCTGCAAGTTTTACAACACCTTGTCCAACAATTCCACCATCACGACCAGGTAATGTCACTCTTGTTTTGCCAAGGGTATTATTTTTGTGGTTAGTTTGAGAATACATTTCTCCGCCATACTGCCCATCCATTAAGATGCTCAGATTTATATTTTTATACCTGAATTCATTCATTAAACTTCCTTTCCAATCAGCAAAAGCATTACCCATTTTACGAGCAACCTGATCAAGCGGAGCAGGTAAACCATTTGCAGAGTTATAGATGATCTGACCATCCGGAGAACGCTGAAATCCTGTTCCATACATATCTCCCATTAATCCACCCACTCTAGCTTCAATAGTTACATTGCTATTGTGCTGATAGATTATCTGATTAGTTAAGCCCTCTGTCAATTCCTTTACATAACTGCGGTTTCTATTCCAAAGTAAGGTCGTACTCCAGGAGAATTTATCCTTTGAAATTGGCTTTCCGTTTATTTGAACTTCCCATCCTTTACTATTGATCAAACCTGCATTTATTAAAGCAGTAGAGAATCCGGTAACCGGATCTAATGGAATGGATAGAATCTGGTTACGGCTATTGTTATTGTAGTGTGCAATATCAAATCCTATTCTATTATTCAGAAAACGCATATCCAAACCAAACTCATAACTCGCTGTAATTTCAGGCTTCAACTCTGCATTAAATAATTGATTAGGGTTTGTGAATGAATTGCCGTAAATACGATCATAATACCTGGCAGTTTGATAAGGCCTGGTATCATTACCAACCTGTGCCCATGATGCTCTGAATTTGGAAAAGGTAATTGCCTTTGGCAATTCAAAAATTTCATCCAGAATAAAGCTTGAACTTACAGATGGATAAAAGAAAGAATTGTTCTTGAAGGGTAATGTACTCGACCAGTCATTTCTTCCTGTCAGATCCAAAAATATTTTTTCATCGAATGCAATCTGGGTGCTACCATAAACACTGTTAATTGACTTCTTTGTCCTGGAAGGATCAACCACTGCCTGGTCTAAACTATTAGAAATCTGATAAACACCAGGTTGAGCCAATTGATCGGCATAAACACCGGCAAAATCATACTGCTGAATCATTGTATTTGCACCGGCACTCGCACTGATAGAAAATTTTGGAGAAATTTTGTCCCTGAATGAGAGTAATAAATCTGTGTTTGATTCATAGGAGAACACATTCTGTTCCCGATACATCCCTCTAGGATATCTTGTCATACTAAATGGCCTTTGCTGTGAGCGAAATTCATTTGACATATCTACACCTGTTCTGAGCAAAAGATCAAACTTTTTTGAAATCTCATAAGTAGCAGTAACATTCCCAATCAGACCATTTTTATTCATTTTATTCAGCATTTCATACATTGCCAAATAAGGGTTATCCGGTCCGGGATTGAATGGATTCTTTTGAACTACATTTTCCAAACCGGGCTGCCAGTAAGGCTTGAACCATTCAGGTCTGATGTTTGGAGTGGTCCCAATGATCAGGAAATACATCAATGTCTGATTATTATACCCGGCCATTGGAAGATTATCACTCTTTTTATTAGAATAGTTAGCTCTTCCCGTAATTTTTAATTTATCCGAAACCTTTTGATTGAACGATAAGGCCGCATTCAATCTTTCGAAGCCGGTATTAGGTATAATCCATTTATTTTTTAAATGAGTAATAGAAAGTCGGGCAGAACTTTTATCAGATCCACCATCTATAGATAAGCTGTTTGATAAGGTGTTACCCGTTTGGAAATATCCAGAGATGTAATCATCATGAGCAACCCATGGTGTTTTTTGGGTAGGCTTATTACCCGGAGTATTCGGATCATATTGATAGTAGCTTTGACCCTCAAATTTAGGTCCCCAGGCTCTTCCTGCTGCTACTGTTGTACTTGTATTAATTCCATCTGGGCTGTCTAAATAGGAGTAATATGCACTTGTTCTACCTTCACCATATTCAAACTGATAATCAGGCCAGCGATTAACCTGTTCAATATTAAAGTTAGAATTAAAAGTAACTCCCAACCCATTTCCTTTGCGTTCACCGCTTTTAGTGGTTATGATGATAACGCCACCTGCTGCACGACTACCATATAAAGCTGTTGCACCCGGCCCTTTAAGTACAGTTACGGTTTCTATATCATCAGGGTTAATATCTGAAACTCCTGAACCATAATCAACCGGAGCATCCTGAGAAAGATGGGAATTAAATCCGGTTCCTGTTATCTTACTGCTGATTGGTACCCCATCAACTACAATTAATGCCTGATTATTATCAAGGTTTAAAGAAGATTCACCTCTTAATGTGATTCTTGATGAACCCATTGGTCCGGCACCTGTACCCTGAATATTTAAACCTGCAACCTTACCTGAAAGTGAATTTATCCAATTATTAGTTTTGGCGTCAACAACCGCTTCGGCTGTAATCGTTTGAGCTGCGAATCCAAGTGATTTTTCATCTCTTTTGATGCCCAGTGCTGTAACAACCACCTCACCAAGAAATTTATTGTCGTCAATTAATTTTACAATAAACTCTGTTTGACCATTAATATTTATTTCCTGAGAGGTATAACCAATAGAAGAGATCACAAGCACACCTTGCTTAGAATCTGTTCTTAATTTAAAATCTCCATTAATATCTGTAGTCGTACCAATCTTAGTGCCTTTTAACAAAACACTAACCCCTGGTACAGGTTCTTCTTTTGCATCTTTAACTTTTCCGGAAATCTGCGTTTGAGCAAACACTTTCCCCCGGAAGTCCAGGAAAGAAAAAGTAATTAATAAAATAAGAATTTTACTAAAAAAGAGCAGGTATTGTCTTTTCATAATCAGTTTTGAATTTTGATGGTTAAATAATTACGCCACAAAAGTCAAGTCGGGATATTAAGCCTGCATCATGAGAATATTTTATTTTGAAGAATAAAGAGAATTTGTAAAAGATTAAGAGAGCTAGCAAAATGCAATAAATAATTTTATTATATACCTAATAATCAGTTATTTAAAATAAATTATTAAAATAAATTACCCGAATTGAATTTATCTCAGGTTAAATTAATGTGATTGAAAAGTATAATTAGAAATCAAATGGAATATTTGAATTTTTAAGGACCCAGAGAAAATCAGAAGGATGTGATTGGTTTATGATCCCTGATCTGTCTGGGGGGATAAGCTCTTCGGGGGGATATATGAACTAAGGACTAAATAACCCAAAACAAATCAAAGCGGGTTTAAAACCCGCAGCAACATCCAGTTATTCGACATGACCTTCGGAAACATGTCGACCAGCAGTCACGTGGTAAACGGCCAGGGAATATTTCGTTTTTAAATTTTCGTTTCAGTGATACTGTATCAGCAAAAATCAAAAATGATCTTTTACAAACTTGAAAAAGTCGTTTAAAATGCTGATAATTGTACCCGGAGAACCAATCCAATGGAACTCTCCAAACAAGGGGGATTAGCTCATTTGGCTAGAGCGCTTCGCTGGCAGTGAAGAGGTGATCGGTTCGAATCCGATATTCTCCACCGATAAGGCTTCAGAGGATTCTGGGGCCTTTTTTGTTGAATTGTGATAAAATCCTGCGATTGCCCCTGCTGCATTCAGCTTCATCCAAAAGAGATTCCATCCCACGCACATTGAGTCAATATGCAGGTACAGAAAAAATAATAGTTGTCCCTTTTCCAATTTCGCTTTCAGCACGAATGGTACCGCCATGCTGAGTAACAAAATCCTTTACTAGCATCAAGCCAAGTCCAGAGCCTTTTTCATTATTTGTACCGGATACAGAAGCAGAACTAGCATTAGCAAATAGATTTTCCATAATATCTGCTTCCATACCTATTCCGGAATCAGTAATACAAAGCTCCACCATTTTATCAATACGCTTTGCAGTTACCTTTACAAGTCCTCCCTGCGGAGTATATTTTATAGCATTTGTAACCAGGTTTTGAAGAATCGAACGAAGCATTAATGTATCCGCATTTACGTAAAGATCATGAGGAATTCTATTTTCAAGAATAATACTCTTTTGCAGAGCATTGGCTTTTAATAAGTCCAGGCTCTGATCTACTCCCTGAACCAAATGAAGCTTCTCAGAATTAAAAGTCGTTTTCTCACGCTGCATCTGTGCCCAATCAACCAGTTCATTCAATTGTTCAAGAATTTTATGAGAGGTACGATGGATGATCTTTGCAAGGGGCCCAACCTTAGAATTTTCGGTGTCGCGACTTAACTTATCTGATGTGATCATCAATGCCGTTAAAGGGTTACGGAGATCATGGGAAATGACCGACAGAAACTTATCCTTTGATAAATTCAGATCTTTAAGTTCGTGATTCAAGTTTTCCAGTTCACAGGTTCTGTCAAAAACCCGCTTCTCAAGATCCTCATTAATCCTGATCAGTTTTTCTTCCTGATGCTGTAAAAGCTGAGCCTTTTCATAAAGTTCTTCATTTGCCCGCTTTAATTCATCTTTCTGAACCTTCAGGGCTTCGGTCAAGACAACTAAATCTGCTGTCCGTTTTTCTTTCTCCCGGTTCTGAATAATAAGTTCTTTATTGGCAATGATTAATTCTGCTGTTTGCATTTTTAATTTTTCGGCAATAGCTTTCTTTTCCTTCGCCTCCTCCCTGTCTTTTAGTGCCCGGCTAATTTTTGTGGATAATGTAAATAGTTTATCCTTTGGGGTATAATCGGTAACACCATTCTTAATAAGCTCCACAGCATTTTCTTCACCAATAACGCCAGAAACAATAATAAAAGGAATGAGCGGAGATATACTTTGTTTAATAGAGAAAGCAGAAACTGCGTCAAAAGCAGGAAGTGAATAATCGGATAATATCAGATCAGGATTAAAGTTATGAAGTGCTTTCTCAAAATCTACACGGGTTTGAACAATTTCAGCAGTAAAAATCAATCCTGATTTTTTCAATTCTCGCTGAAGCAAATCAGCATCACTTTGGTTGTCCTCAAGAATAAGTATTTTGAGATTTTCTGTCATTGTATTAATTGTTTGATATCAATGGGCCGGCTCATTGATTATCATCCAGTACATCCCAATCTCCTTAATAGCATTAAAAAATTTATTACTGTCAACGGGTTTTACGATATAGCTGTTTGCTCCAAGGGCATAGCACTTTTGTACATCAGGGTCTTCTTTGGATGAAGTAAGAATGACCACCGGGATGGATTTAAGATCCTGATCGGATTTTACTTTTTCAAGCACCTCAATTCCTGTTAGTTTCGGCATCTTAAGGTCAAGCAATATCAGTTTAGGTTTTTCCTTGATATTTCGTGAAGCATAAATACCTTTGCAATAAATAAAATCAAGAGCTTCAGCCCCATCCTTAACATGATAAAGTTTGTTTGTAAAACCACTTTTTACAAGAGCGCGAATGGTGAGCGTAGCGTCATCCATACTATCTTCGGCAAATAAAATTTCAACACCATCGTAATTCATATATATTTTTTTAAAATGTAATTATAGGGTAAGCTTGATTCAGGCAGGCAGACTAAAATAAAAGCATGCTCCTTCGTTTAGTTTTGATTCTGCCCAAACTGTTCCATTATGCCGGTTAACTATTTTTTGCACAATGGCCAGTCCAATGCCTGTACCCTCAAATTCTTCCTGCGAATGTAATCTCTGAAAAACCCCGAAAAGCTTATCGTAGTATTGCATATCAAATCCCGCGCCATTATCTTTTACATAATAAATTACAAGGTTATCTTTTACATCAGATCCTATCTCGATATAAGTCTCAGGTTTATATTTTGAATATTTAATGGCATTGGATATCAGATTGATCCATACTTGTTTAATCAGTGATTGATCTCCTTCTGCAGGCGAAAGCACATTGATTTTAAACTCAGGAATGTTTTCATCATCCTCAAATAATAATTCTTCTATTACAGTTCTAACAAGATCAGTCATATTAATTTCCGATACCGTTACCTGTTTCCTGCCTAATTTGGAAAATGCAAGCAAATCATCAATCAGCTGACCCATTTTTTTTGAATTGTACATAATGGAGTCAAGGGCTTTTGATCCCTCCAGATCAAATTTATCGCCATAATCCTCTTCCAAAATTTTTGCATATCCGTTAATGGCTCTGATCGGGGCTCGTAAATCATGCGAAACCGAATAGGAAAATGATCCGAGTTCTTTGTTGGCAGATTCCAACTGTGCCGTTCGTTCAATTACCTTTTGCTCTAACTCGTCGTTCAGTTTGCGGATATCATCTTCAGCATGCTTAAGTTCCCTGTTCGCAATGACTAATTCTGCAGCTCGCTTTTCTTTCTCTTCGTTTTGAAAAGCCAGTTCTTTGTTTGCAATGACTAACTCGGCAGCTCGCTTTTCTTTCTCCTCATTTTGAAAGGCCAGTTCTTTGTTCGCAATAACCAACTCTGCAGCTCGCTTTTCTTTCTCTTCGTTTTGAAAGGCCAGTTCTTTGTTCGCAATAACTAACTCGGCAGCTCGTTTTTCTTTCACTTCATTCTGAAAGGCAAGTTCCTTATTAGCAATAACTAACTCGGCAGCTCGCTTTTCTTTCACTTCATTTTGAAAAGCAAGCTCTTTGTTTGCGATAACTAATTCTGCGGCTCGCTTTTCTTTCTCTCCGTTTTGAAAAGCCAGTTCTTTGTTCGCAATGACCAATTCTGCGGCACGCTTTTCTTTCTCTTCATTTTGAAAAGCCAGTTCTTTGTTCGCAATGACTAACTCGGCAGCCCGGTTTTCTTTCACTTCATTTTGAAAGGCCAGTTCCTTATTCGCAATTACTAACTCTGCGGCACGCTTTCCTTTCTCCTCGTTTTGAAAAGCCAGTTCCTTCCCAGCAATAATTAACTCAGCAGCACGGTTTTCTTTCTCTCCGTTCTGAAAGGCCAGTTCTTTGTTCGCAACGACTAACTCTTTCGCCCGTTTTACTTTCTCTTGATGTTGAAAAGCCAGTTCTTTGTTCGCAATGATTAGCTCTTCTGCACGCTTTCCTTTCTCTTCGTTTTGAAAAGCCAGTTCTTTACCAGCAATGATTAGCTCTTCTGCACGCTTTCCCTTCTCTTCGTTTTGAAAAGCCAGTTCTTTATTGGCAATGCTGAGTTCATCAGATTTTTCTGTATCAGGCATATTCTGTGTTAACAATCTGTTTCGTTTTAAAATTGCAGAGCTGCTTTTTAATAGAGAGGGGATTTTTTTATAGGCAGGATTGAAAGTTAATTACAATTTTTGCAAGACCAGTATATTATTATGATAATCTTAATATAAACATTAATTAATTGGCAAAAATTTCGCTATAGTAAAATTTATTTCCTTTCACGGCAATTCTGAATTATACTTTTTGTTTATATCCTTTTCAATAAAAATTAATCAGGAATTTGGTTATACCTAAAATATATCTGAGCCGGCATTTTACTGAGTTTAGAGCAAATCGACTTAAAATAAACCGGAAATTATTGTTAAATTTATATTCATACAGGGTTTCTTGATTGTTTAGCTAAAAAGAAGCTCTGCATTAAAAATTACTGCCGATTTTGTACCGTTACGTACTGTATTTGTCATTTCTGCCCTTTCAATAAGAGTTAAAAAATTGCCGTTTTAAATTACAGACTTTATGCCTTCATCTGTCCCACACCATATTATTGCCATTGGCGCATCGGCCGGCGGGATGGAAGAGATCAATTTATTCTTCGATCATACGCCTTTGGATGGTGTAGCTTACGTGATTATCCAGCATCTGTCTCCGGATTTTAAAAGCCGTATGGTTGAATTATTATCAAGACATAGCAAGCTCATTGTTAAAGAAGCTGAAAATGGAATGACTGTTATTTGCAACGAAGTCTATTTAATTCCGCATGATAAATTCATGACCATCAACAATGGCAGTTTGGTTATGAGCGAAAAGGAAAATGTAAAAGGCCCTCATTTAACAATCAATACTTTTTTTAATTCTCTTGCAGCAGATTGTGGCAAAAAAGCGATTGGGATAATTCTTTCAGGATTAGGGAGTGATGGTACCGAAGGGATCAAAGCCATTAAAAAAGCCGGGGGTATGGTCATTGCACGTAGCCCGGCAAATTCTGAATTTAGCAGTATGCCATCCAATGCCATTGCAACGGGTTTGGTAGATTTTGTTCTGGAACCTGCCCTAATGCCTGCAGCGATAGAGGATTATGTTAAAAATAGTATTGATTTATTGACAGATAGTCATGAAGATGATAAAAATTTAAAAGCAATAATCGATCTGATTAAAGAAACTTCGCCTCTTGATTTTTCTGACTATAAACAAACAACTATACTCAGAAGAACCAAAAGAAGAGCAACCTATGGCAATTTTACTTCCCTAAGTAATTATCTTAATTTCCTCAAAGTAACACCCGAAGAAGTTGAATCGCTAACAAAGGAATTTCTGATCAGCGTTACCTCCTTTTTCAGGGATAAGGAAGCTTTTGAATTTATTCAGAAAGAAGTATTACCTGATATTTTAAAAAAACTCCTCCCTGATGAAGAATTAAAGATTTGGGTTGCCGGTTGTGCAACCGGAGAAGAAGTTTATTCATTGGCAATATTAGTTGATGAACTACTCACAGGCAAATTTGAAGATACTGTTGTAAAAATATTTGCAACTGACATTGATAGCGCAGCCCTCCTTTACGCAGGAAAAGGACTATATAATGCTAGTATTTCTAAAGAAGTATCTTCTGAAAGACTTGAGAAATACTTCGTTAAAGAGAGTAATAAATTCAGGGTAGCCCAGTCAATCCGGAAGATGGTCATTTTTGCACAGCATGATCTGGTTAAAAACCCACCTTACTGCAACATGCACTTTATCAGTTGCCGGAACCTGCTGATCTACATGACTCCGATTCTTCAACGGAAAATATTTACCATGTTGCTTTTCGGACTTAAAATGGATGGGTATTTATTTTTAGGCTCCAGCGAAAATCCAATACCTATTCTAAAAAACCTTGAAGTGGTTCATAAAAAATGGAAAATATATAAAAATCTAAAAGTTAATCGGGCGATTAGTTTTGATACATTTTCTCTGCCTGATCTATTGGATATCAAACGTACTCCTTCCCGTTTTATAACAGAAGAAACAGATAAAAGTACAAATTCCGCATTGTCTGAAGCTATGCATATCAGTTTAGCTAATGACCTTGATTACCTGACAGTTTGCGTTAATGAGAATAATCAGGTGCAAAGTTCATATGGTGATACTTCAACTTATCTACTTCAAAAGCATTTTACGACAAACCTCACTGAACTTTTACCTAAACCCCTGGCCATTGCCTATAAAACACTGAAAATTAGTGCATTAAAAGAGAACAAAAAAGCAAATGTCTATGGTATCAGGATAAAAAAAGATCTGAAAATCATAAAAGTAAACCTATCTGTTAGTCCCTTAGAGCTTAACAACAAACAGAAATTATTACTGATAATTTTCACCAGAGATCATACAGCCCCCATAAAAGAAGATCTCATATTTGATGAGGCCATCTATCTCGACGAATATACAAAGAGCCTGGAAGATGAATTAAAGGACCTAAATGACAAACTTCATACTTCATACGAAAGGCTTGATGCTTCAAATGAAAATATGCAGTCCTTCAACGAGGAGTTGATCTCGACCAATGAAGAAATGCAAAGTACCAATGAAGAGATGCAATCTGTTAATGAAGAGTTGCATACCATCAATTCGGATTACCAGTTAAAAAATAAAGAACTTCTGGAAATCAACGACGATCTGAACAATTACTTCCGGAGCAATATAAACGGCCAGTTGTTTATTAACAACGATCTTGAATTAATGAAATTTTCGCCAGGTACGGTAAAGCAAATAAACCTGCAGGAATCAGATATTGGCAGGCCGCTCAGCAACATATCCACTAATATTAAGTTTGAAACCATAATCGATGATGTTAAGCAGGTTTTGCTGAACGGGAATGTCATAACCAAAGAAATTGAAACTCAAAATGGCAAGTGGTATCAAATAATGACTATGCCTTATGTGCAACAAGCCGATAACACAAACAATGGAGCTATTATTACTTTCAATGACATTACTGAATTAAAAAACACGCAGTTTGAAATTGATATAAAGAATAAAGCTTTGATCAGAATTAACACAGACCTTGACAATTTTATTCACGCAGCATCACATGATCTTTTAGC
This sequence comes from Daejeonella sp., assembly GCF_030684675.1. Classification (GTDB taxonomy): domain Bacteria; phylum Bacteroidota; class Bacteroidia; order Sphingobacteriales; family Sphingobacteriaceae; genus Daejeonella. The sequence continues at coordinate 34,839 of NZ_JAUXXZ010000018.1, forward strand.
ACCACTCAGCAATATTGAAACCAGTATTAATATGATGAATAAAATAACCCAGACGGATGCTAAGCTGATTGGGTTTTTGAAAATCATCAATAATTCGGTAAAAAAATTCCGAAAATTAATTACCGATATAGCGACCATAGCTAAGGTAGAAAATGAAATGACCGCAAAGGAAATGGTTGACATTGACGAAATCATCAATAATATAGAATGGAGTTTAGAAGATAAGATTAAAGAATCAGGTGCAGTAATTGAAAGGAACATTGGATTGAGATATATCCTTTTTTCTAAAAAGAACCTGAGAAGCATTCTATACAATCTGATTTCGAATGCGATAAAATTCAAAGGAGTAGCACCTCCGGCAATCACTATTCTTACCCGGAAAGAGGGCGATCACATCGTTTTATCGGTAAAAGATAATGGTCAGGGTATTCCTAAAAGTGATATGGATAAGATTTTTAACATGTATGGCCGCTTAAACCTGGATGTTGAAGGTCATGGAATTGGTTTATATCTCGCTAAGAAAATAGTAAATGCTACGGGAGGCGAAATAGTTGTTGAAAGTGAACCGGGTATCGGGTCTGATTTTAAAATATACTTAAAGTCGGAAGCAGAAAATTTGGCTAAAACCAATTTAATTTGACGTTTTCCATATTCTATTAAGAATACGGGTCTTTAATAGTAATTATGTTGAACTACTCTGTTTTTAATTAAATTATGGGAGAAAAAATTCTGATTCTGGATGACGACAAGGATATTCTTGAAATCCTAACGCTTATTTTAACAGAGTCCGGGTATGAAATAAATAGCCAAAGCCAGGGAAACCGGATATTTGAAGAAATAGAAGAATTCAAACCCGACTTAATCTTAATGGATGTCAGGCTTGCCCGTATGGATGGCATGGCAATTTGCAGAGACATTAAAGAAAATATTCTGTACAAGCATCTACCTGTTATACTTATCTCCGCAGCACATGATCTGGAACGAGCTCTTGATCTACCGGGTTCACCAAATGATTATCTGGCAAAACCTTTTGACATTGACGTTTTACTTAGTAAAGTTGAAAAGCATTTGAGAGCTTAATTAATCGAAGTCCCTATTACAGTATCGCAACCCAAGTTCCGCTGTTTGACATATTCTGCACTACATGTCTAAAATGCAGTTAAAATTGAGTTCAAGTCCATTCCTTTAAAAAATCATTTCGATGGTCGACATGTTCTGCAAGGCATGTCGAACCTACAAATTAAATGGATTTAAAATCCATTACAATAAAATAATACTATTCTAACCTATCCCATAATATAGCCTTCCAAACATTTGAAATATTGCTTCATAATTTATTCACAATCAGCATATTTCTTATTGGTTTTTTATAGCTTTAATCATCAGGTGATTAAAGAAATTATTCAAAAGCAATTAACAAGACAGCAAAAACCAGCTATGTATAATTCCAGAAGAAAATTCATTCAAAATACCATGCTCCTGGGAGCCGGGATCAGCATGCCACAAATTCTCAGTGCTTCAGATTTTGGCCTCTTTACCCGAACTATTAAAGCGTCAGATCAGATCAATTTCGGGCTTATCGGCTGCAAAGGCATGGGCTGGTCGAATATGAATGCACACCTGAAACTCCCACAGGTGAATTGCATTGCACTGGCAGATGTAGATCAAAATGTGCTTGACCAGCGTACAGAAGATGTATTTAAGCTTCGGGGCAAGCGACCAAAGCAATACAGGGATTATCGCAAATTGCTGGAAGACCCTGCCATTGATGTAGTCATCATCGGTACTCCGGATCATTGGCATTGCCTGAACATGGTCGATGCTGTTTCGGCCGGCAAACATGTGTACGTTGAAAAACCGATAGCCAATACCATTGAAGAATGCCAGATCATGGTGAAAGCGCAACAGCGATATGGCAAAATAGTACAGGTGGGACAGTGGCAGCGTTCAGGATCTCAATATGCCGAAGCCATAGACTATGTGAAATCAGGAAAGCTTGGCCAGATCAGGCTGGTGAAATGCTGGGCATACCAGGGCTGGATGAAACCTGTTCCTAAATTGCCTAACAGTCAGGCACCGGCAGGAGTTGATTATACGATGTGGTTAGGTCCCGCGCCAAAACGCGATTTTAATCAGAACCGCTTTCACTTCAATTTCAGATGGTTTTGGGATTATGCCGGTGGTTTAATGACCGACTGGGGCGTACATGAGATCGATATTGCCTTATTTGCGATGGGAGTTCAGGCTCCGAAATCGGTCATGGCTTCAGGTGGAAAATTTGCTTATCCGGATGATGCTTCTGAAACTCCTGATACCCTTCAAACAGTGTATGAGTATGATGGATTTAATATGCTCTGGGAACATGCTACAGGCATAGATGGCGGCAACTACGGTTCTACCGAAGGCATTGCATTCATCGGAAATAACGCCACCCTGGTAGTCAACCGTGGCGGTTGGAAAGTAATTCCGGAAACGGAAAACAAGGATGGCCAACGAGTTAACAAGGTTGAGGAAGTAGCACATCGCAAACCTGAAAGGAATGCACATGAAGCACATGCCATCAATTTTGTGGATGCCATTACAAATAATGACATCACACGCTTAAAATGCGGAATTCAAACCGGAAGTATCGCAGCAATCAATGCACAGATGGGGAATATTGCCTATAAAACTGGCAAGAAAGTATATTGGAATGCTGCAAAAAATGAATTTACAGATGCTGATGCCAATCAATTGATGAAAGCACGTTACTATAATGGCTGGCAGGTTCCGAAGGTTTGATAGGAGAGGAAATGGGGAGCCGATGGGTATCGGGTAGGGACCCGATAGCTATCCTATCGTGTGGACACATCTTTAAACAGGTGTCAAAGTATCAAAATTTATTATTAAGTAGGGATTTAGGCGCTATGCTGTGCCCCTTTGGAGGGGCTACGGGGAGGTTCCACCCCCTTTAATTCCCCC
>NZ_JAUXXZ010000025.1 GCF_030684675.1 Daejeonella sp.
GGATTTGAGTCGAAGAAACCCACACCATGTTACTACCCGCTTGTTCTGTACCGTTCGGACCATAGGTGAGGCTGGTTAAATCAGAGGTACTGCCGCCAAAATTAAGACCGTTAACCGTAATGACTGCAGAAGTCCCTGCTAGTATCGTGGCCGGAGTCAGGCTGCTGATAACCGGTACCGGGTTAGCCCTTGTCAACGTCAGGGTGTAGCTCCTGGTGGTACTGCCATCCTGCGCCGTTACCTTCACATCAATCGTATTGATGCCCACATTCAATGCCAGTGCATTTGAAGCTGTTCCGCTGCCTACTGCAGCAAAACTACCACCGTTAACCCGTACCTCTATCGTTGCATTAGCCTGAGCGCGGGTTGGAGTAACAGTGACCGACGCGGTTGAATTCAATACCGATGCCGAATAAGCTAGTGTAGCTGCTGAGAAACCTGGACTTAATGTTCCGCTACTCAGGGATAGAGCCGATAAATTTGCATCGTCAGACAGTATTGGCGCTGTAAATATCCAAGATGCGCCTAAACCCACATCGTCCGAAGGCCCTCCAGTAATCAGCATTTTACCGTCAGCGCTTAAAGCTACGCTAAAGCCTTGGGTAGCCTCATTCGCCATACCCGTTCCTTTCAGTTTGCTTCCCTGCTGAGTCCAGGTACTCCCATCCCTTTTAAATAACCATGTAGCACCCTGGCTCAAATCATCGAATACCCCGCCAACAGCAGCAGTGTTCCCATCAGCGCTTAATGATACCGAATGGCCCTGGGCAGATAATCCGGAAGCACCTGTTCCCACCAATTTAGTTTGCTGAGTCCAGGCGTTCCCAGTTCTCGAAAATATCCATGCCCCACCCACACCGGCTAAACCATTATCATTTATTCCACCGGAAATCGCCGTATTACCATCAGCACTTAAGGCTATTGAAAAACCCTGGCCTGCTGCCCCATTGCCAACGTTTGTCCCCACCAGTTTATTACCCTGTGAGGTCCATATTCCGCTGTTACGTACAAACACCCAGATGGCCCCATTCCCGTTGTCATCAGAAGGTCCACCAAGCAAAGCAGTATTGCCGTCTGCGCTCAGGGCTGCTGCTGCGCCCTGACCCGGTGTACCGACACTGCCCGTTCCTACCAGTTTACTTCCCTGCTGACTCCACACGCCGTTACTGCGGGTGAATATCCAACCTGCGCCTATCCCCGAATTGTCACTATTCCCGCCTACCATGGCTGTGTTGCCGTCTGCGCTCAACGCCACCGAAGCTCCTTGTAAAGAGACACCGCTGTTGTCGTTAGCTGTCAGTTTCTGCTGCTGCGTCCAGGTACTGCCACTGCGGGTAAATATCCAGGCCGCCCCAACACCAGAATTGTCAGTGTCACCTCCTATAATCGCTGTATTTCCGTCAGCGCTTAGCCCGACTGCTTTGCCGAATCTCGGGGTCGTACCCACATTATTAGAGGGGAGCAACTTTGTACCCTGCTGACTCCATGTACCGTTGCTGCGGGTAAAGATCCATGCTGCTCCCATAATTAAATTATCAGTAAATCCTCCAACCAGCGCCGTGTTCCCGTCTGCGCTGATAGATACCGCTGCTCCCTGTTGGGAACCAATGCCGTTCGTCCCTACCAGTTTATTCCCCTGCTGGGTTTCCGGATATACCCTTGCGACAAGCTCGAAATTCCCGAGGCTGCTACCGGTGCCCGCTCCGGTGGTTACAGATAAAACACCTGTAGTAGCGCCCGGCATTACCAATGCTACTATACTAGTTGATGTATTGGAAACTATTATAGCGCTTTTACCTCCTATACTAACTGAATTGGCACTGCCTAGATTTGTACCACTTATGGTTACGAGGGTGCCCACCTGCCCAGTGGAAGGACTGAAAGATGTAACAGCCGGCTGAGCAAATGTTTCCAGTGAGAATAACAGGCATATGCATAGCTGAAGCAGTATGGAGAGAGAGCACTTATTCATTAATTAAATTTATGAGGTATGAATTGATCGCTGACAATGAATCAGCATTTGAATAAATATAAAATAATAACAATGAAAATATTAAGAAAATAACGGTTCCAGATAGTGCATGAGCAATCTCAACGTTTTTTCAACGGCTGGCTATTCCAACAAAATTGCTGAAGCTGTTACTTTACGAAGTAATTACTATAAAAACTAATGTCTGCAAACAATAAGCTTCCAAAAATTTATCCCGGTTATTGGTGGATCATCATTATCGCTTTAGGAATGATGATTTTGGTATGGTTATACTTCGAACAAAACATTCCATAGTATTATGCCATACAAATAATGCCTGACCTCTCGCACATGTGAATAGGACTAAAAAAGAGGCAATTACATATAAAACCAATTTCATAATTTTTCATATCTTCATCTCATCTTGTTAAAGAGCCTAAATTATGACGCCCAGTTCCAAGTATCTTTTTCGATTCCTGTTTGCGGCAGCGTCACAAATTCCTTCAACCACCTTTTCGCAGACAATAAGTACTGCAAAATTAATCGAGGCACTTCAAGCTGATGATGTTTATCAAACGGAAAAATATGGAGTAGTTTGCACAGACCTGAGTGTAAATTTTAATGAAAATGCTTTTACCGCAAAGCAGAAAGAGATACATGAATATCTGATTAGAAAGCCTGACCTACGGCTGCATATACGGTCGTTTATGTACAACCGTATAGGCCATGACAAAATAGACAAGCCGGACACTCTGGAAACAGCCGAAAATTATTTTGAGCTGATCAAAATGGCCAGTAGTTTGGGCGACGAACAGCTCTTATCTGAACTATACCGCGATTATGCTGCGGCTACAAAGGGAAGTGACAAATTATATTATTTGGTAAAGTGTCTCGAGATCCAGGACCGGATAGGCGCGAAATACTTTCGGGATATTTCTTCTACCTATTATCGGGTTTGTGAGCTTTTATATATTGTTAGCGATTATAACGGCAGCGCACGCTATGGCGCCAAAGGAACCGCTTTGTGGTCTGAAAAAGATAAAGTGGATTTCTTACACCTCTACATTTTAGCTGCAGATTTAACAGGTGCCTCATATTTGAAAATTAACAAACCGGATAGTGCCTTACTTTACTATAAACAGATCAGTAGTCTGGTTAAACAACGGATTGCCAATCCCGGTAATTATCGATTGGCCATGGCCCCTGACGTGCTTCGGATATGGGAGGGGATCGCGAAGGGAGGCATAGGGAAGGCCTATCTCCTGCAAGGTAATTATGACATTGCGTATAGCTTGTTACAGCAAAACTTAAATTCAAGTACTGAATCCGGCCAGTGGGACGATGTCGCCAACACGCTTACCTCCCTTGCAAAAATAGATGAAGTGCGACGCAATACTTCGCTAGCACTTTCAAAATATTTAAAGGCCTATTCTATTGCTTTAAGGAGCAGCAAACTCGCGGTCCTTATGACTTCTGCGAAGGGTGCATCAAATGCGTTTGCAAGCCTGCATCAGTATGATAGTGCTTACGTATATCATACACAATATCTAAGTTGGAAAGACACATTGGAAAAAAACACCAACCGAAGTCGCCTTGATATTGTAAAAGCTCAAGTAACCTTTGAACAGATGGAAAAGGTACTGCAGGAATCACAAAATGATTTAGTTAATCAAAAGCGTATCCGGAATGCCATTTTATGCGCAATACTGTTTTTAACCGTGATAGCATTATTAATATACAACCGCAAAAGATTAAAGTTAAGATTACAAACCGAAATGCTCGAGAAAGAAAAGCAGAAAGCAGACAGCGAAATAATTCTTGCCCAACAACAAATTAATCATTTCACGAACAATATTGCCGAGAAGAACAATCTGATCACACAATTGCAAACTCAGTTAACGGATAACAGCAATACAGAGATCAATATGGCTCTAAGCCAATTTGTAATCCTTACTGAAGCAGACTGGCAAGTGTTTAAAATCAATTTTGAAAAGATCAATCCCGGCTTTATAAAAAGATTGAAACTAAAAATGCCAAATATTACACAGGCAGAGCAAAGGATCATAATGCTGGCAAATCTAGGCCTTAATACCAAGGAAATGGCTAATGCTTCTGGAGTTTCTTCAGAAACCATACGTTCTATTGTTAGCCGTATGCGTAAGAAGTTTAATCTGGAGACAGATATTCATACAATTGCTAAAGAAGTATAATGATATATGGTTTGGGCACCCCCATCGGAAATCCTTTATGCTCCGACTTCAGACCTCCGACCCCCTATTTTCCGATACAAAACTTACTAAATATCGTCTCCAATAAATCATCAGTTGTTACCTGCCCGGTAATTTCACCAAGGTAATATAGTGCCTGCTTAATATCGCTTGCAAGAAAATCTGAGGTGATTGGCTGATCGATATTTTGCAAAACTCTGTTCAGGGATTCTTCAGTCTTTTGAAGCGCTTCAAGATGGCGGATGTTGGAAACCAGAACATCATCTGTATTGATGGAATGAAGATTTACTTTGCGGAGGATTTCTTGCTTAAGTTGTTCAATACCTTGTTTATTACGTGCGGAGATGAAAATGAGGACTGAAGTTTGAGGTCTGAGATCTGAAGTATGAGGTCTGAGGACTGAGGACTGATCGTCAGACTTCTGACTTCCGACATCAGACTTCCGACTTCCGACATCAGACTTCATACTAATACCCCCCAGTTGTTCTATAAAATCATCGTTAGCCAGATCTTTCTTATTAACCACCGTCAAAAACGGAATACCCAGGCTCTCAAGATATTTCATCTGTTCCACAATCTCGTCCACATCCTGCTCAGGATCAACAAGATAGATAATCAATTTCGCCTGTTTGATCTTTTCATGGGTGCGCTCCACTCCTTTGGCCTCGATGACATCTTCGGTATCGCGGATGCCGGCTGTATCAATAAAACGAAAATTGATTCCGCCGATGATCATGTGATCTTCCACCGTATCGCGGGTGGTACCCGCTATCTCAGAAACAATCGCACGTTCTTCGTTTAACAATGCATTCAGCAGGGTTGATTTACCGACATTGGGCTTGCCGGCAATAACAACCGGAACCCCGCTCTTCATCACATTGCCCTGCTCAAATGATTGAATCAGTCGGTGCAATATGCGCTGAATCTGGTAAATCAGTCCTTTGAGATCATCCCGATTCGCAAATTCTACATCTTCCTCCCCGAAATCAAGTTCCAGTTCAATCATGGATGCAAAATGAATTAATTGATCACGAAGATGTTGCAATTCGGAAGAAAAACCACCCCGCATCTGTTGCATGGCTACCTGATGCGATGCCTGAGAATTAGAAGCAATCAAATCGGCTACGGCTTCGGCCTGTGAAAGATCGAGCTGTCCGTTTAAAAATGCCCTGAGGGTAAACTCGCCAGGATTGGCCGGCCTTGCACCCTTACGAATTAATAATTTTATAATACTTTCAATGATAAAAGCAGACCCATGCGTGGATATCTCCACTACGTTTTCGCGGGTGTAGGATCTGGGTCCGATGAAGATTGAAACCAACACCTCATCCAGTACTTGTTTCCCATCCTTTATCGTCCCAAAATGAATGGTATGACTGTGCTGAATGCTCAGATCCTTTCCTCCAAAAACTTCATTCACCAGACTGATTGCATCCGGTCCCGAAAGCCGGATTACTCCGATCGCCCCAATTCCAGAAGGAGTTGCAAGGGCAATGATTGTATCAGAATTATATAAGGAAGTTCCGGCAGGTATATCAGACATTTGCTTTCAATTTTAACCATTACAAATGTCGTCATTATCCCTTCATGATAAAAGAGATTTTACTATCTTGCTTTTAGATATCGGAATGGTCTTCCGGATATATTATTTAACGATTTACAAAGCTATGAAAAGAAATGCAACAGCCCTCTGGAAAGGAAGTGGCAAAAGCGGAAATGGTATATTAAGTTCGCAAAGCGGAACCTTAAGCAAAACTCAGTATTCTTATAAATCAAGGTTCGAAGAAGGTACAGGAACCAATCCGGAAGAACTGATCGCCGCAGCACATGCAGGATGTTTTACAATGAAACTTTCATTCAATCTTGATGCAGCAGGCTTTACTGCTGATGAGCTGAGTACTCAATGTGATATTACTTTAGATGGTGGTGCTATCACCTCTTCACATTTAACTTTAAATGCTAAAGTTCCGGGGATAAGTAAGCAAAAGTTTGATGAGGCAGTAGCAGATGCAAAAGCAAACTGCCCAATCTCAAAATTATTGAACACAGATATTAGTGTGGAAGCTAATTTAATTTAGTTATCAGTTGTCTGTTACCTGTTGTCAGACTGCCGGAGTAAAATCGATAAATTAATGCACGGCTTAATTCATTGAAATTTGCCTGCAGATTAGAAAATAATCCCGTTATTAAGACCAAAAAATGAAGAAATACATTCTCTCCACAATTGCAATCCTGATTTCTCTCGGAACTGCATCTGCACAAGATCAGAAACAATTGGAATCGAAGTTCGATAGCTTTATCAGCAGCGAAAATATCGGAAAAACTATCAAAGAGCTTACCGTGAAACCACATTATTTGGGCTCTCCAGCTAGTAAGGAAGTCGCAGAAAATCTAATGGCAAAGTTCAAAAGCTATGGTTGGGATGCTGAACTTGAAGTCTATAAAGTTCTATTTCCAACACCTAAAGTGCGGATATTGGAGATGACTGCACCAACAAAATTCAAAGCTTTGCTGAAAGAGCCTGCTTATAAAGAGGATGCAACATCCGGACATCCCGATCAACTTCCAACCTACAATGCATGGAGTGCCGATGGGGATGTAAGCGCCGAACTGGTATTTGTAAACTTCGGGCTTCCTGAAGATTATGAAACGCTGGAAAAGCTGGGTATTGATGTCAAAGGAAAGATCGTGATTGCAAGATATGGAAGATCATGGCGCGGTATTAAACCAAAAGTTGCACAAGAGCATGGGGCAATAGGTTGTCTCATTTATTCCGATCCAATGGAGGATGGATATTTCCAGGGGGATGTTTATCCTAAAGGAAGTTTTAAAAACGAACACGGTGTACAGCGTGGTTCAATCATGGATATGGTTATTTATCCCGGAGATCCTTTAACGCCATTTATCGGTGCGACTGAAAATGCAAAGCGCTTAAAAAAAGAAGATGCCGAAAATCTGTTGAAGATTCCGGTTTTACCAATCAGCTATCATGATGCACAGCCATTGCTTCAGGCCCTGGGCGGACCGGTAGCACCACCGGACTGGCGCGGGGCATTACCTTTCACTTATCATATCGGTCCCGGAAAAACCTCGGTCAGGCTTAAGGTAGAATTCGACTGGAAATTGGTCCCTGCTTATAATGTAATTGCAAAAATCAAAGGATCTGTTTATCCTGATCAATGGATTATTCGCGGCAACCACCACGATGGATGGAATACCGGCGCAAACGATCCGATAAGTGGAATCGCAGCTATGATGGAGGAAGCAAAGGCCATCGGCGAATTAGTTAAAAATGGTTATAAACCAAAACGTACCCTGGTTTATTGTGCATGGGATGCAGAAGAGCCCGGACTGATTGGATCTACCGAGTGGGTGGAAGATCATGCCACTGAGCTAAAGCAAAAAGCGGTAGTTTACATCAATTCTGATGGAAATGGCAGGGGCTTCCTGTCGGCTGCAGGCTCTCATGGATTGGAATCCATGGTTGACGGAATTGCGAAAGATGTTATTGATCCTCAGACCAATGTGAGTGTTTTTGAGCGTTTAAAAGCCCGGGATATTGTTAATTCCGGATCTGATAAATCCAGAAAGGATAATATGGCTAAAAAATCAATGAGCATTGGAGCTTTAGGCTCTGGCTCTGATTATTCTGCATTCCTGCAGCATGCCGGTATACCTTCATTGAACATTTATTATGGTGGGGAGAATGCCGGAGGGGAATACCATACTGCTTATGACTCTTACGATTACTACAGCAGATTTGGCGATCCGGGATTCAGTTATGGACGTGCACTTTCTCAAACCATTGGCCGTGCTGTACTTAGAATGGCAAATGCCAATACGCTTCCGTTTGAATTTAAAAACCTGCATAAAACGATATCAACTTATGTGACAGAAATGATCAGCATGACTGATCAGATGAGGGAATCTACGCTGGTTTTCAACCAGGTGGTACAAGGTAACAACCATAAGCTGGCTGATGACCCAACCAAGCCTATAAAAGTGCCAGTCGCAAAAGTAGAAGTTCCATTTATCGATTTCTCTTCGCTTCAAAATTCGCTCGTTCAGTTGGACCAATCGGCGAATTCATTATCTGAAAACCTGAGCAAAGGAACAATTGCGAAATCAGCTCTTGAAGATATAAATAAGGCCCTCTACCGTGCTGAACAAAGTCTGCTAACAGAGCAAGGTCTGCCCCGCCGTCCATGGTATAAACATACGCTGTATGCTCCCGGATTTTACACCGGATATGGAGTAAAGACCATGCCCGGCGTGCGTGAAGCCATCGAACAGCGCGACTGGAAAGAGGCACAACAGCAGATAAATATTGCTGCAAACGCGATTGGAAGATTGGCGGAGCATTTGAAAGCAACTTCGATGATGGCTAAGTAAGACTTACGAATTTACCTGGGCATCATACCATTTAAATTCGTCAGTCGCTTATTCAGGATCAATTGGATATTAATTTGAATTTAAACCTGAAAGATATCTCCTCTGAACTTAATGTTCATCCAGCCTACTTATCAAGAGAATTTTCAAGGCATTTCAATGATCTTTCTTTTGGGGAGTACATCCGTAAATTGAGAATTGATAAAGCCATCGGATTATTGGAAAATCCTGCTTACTCGCTGTCCGAAATAGCCTATCTGACCGGATTTTCTGACCAGAGCCACTTTACCCGGATATTTAAAAAACAAACCGGGCAAAATCCATCTGTTTTCAGAAAAAACCTACAGAAAGGTAAAAAAGATACAAAAGGTTAATTGTATTCTATTTATCCCTCTTTTGTCCTCCTAATATTGTCAGAAATGAACAAAATAGTTCATCACTGATTTATGATAATGAAGAAATTTATTGAATTTTGCACAAGCAGATACCTGTTTAAATTGGTCGCCATAACAATCCTGTTATACACATCAATTGCTTACCCACAAAAACTTTCAGCACAAACAAATAGCACCATTTACCCTCGAATTGCAGGTCATGTTGGCATCGTTCACCCTATAATTTCCTTCAGCAACACAGGTTCCCATGCTAATTTTAAAGGGAGCTATACTGTTGGAATGCCCATAGGAATCAATATCTGGAAAAGTTCAAAAATTGGCTTCTCCTTCGAAATAGTTACATTTATCAGGGCAGAAAATGGCAGCAGCAGGGTGAGCAATACGCTCATTCATCCGGGTATACTGTTTGCTTTGGGCAAGGGCTATACTTTTGCGGGAAGGGCAGCATTTGAAACCTCCGGGCGTTATGGATTCACTCCGGTACTGAACAAAGTACTGATCAAAAAGAAACACCACAGCTACTTTGCAGCAATTCCCCTTCCTGTACGATTTGGCAATTCTTTACCCGCTTCATCAACCATTGCATTTCAGTTCGGAATAGGATTTTAAATAATATCATGAATCAGAAAAAATATACCCTTAGGGAATTGGTCATTTACTTTCTGAAACTGGGCACCTGGGGCTTTGGCGGTCCGGTGGCTCTGGTTGCCTACATGCACCGCGATTTGGTTGAGAACAGAAACTGGCTCAGTGAAGAGGAATATAAGGAAGGGCTTGCACTGGCACAACTGGCACCTGGTCCGCTCGCTGCACAACTTGGAATCTATATTGGATTTGTACATTATGGACTTTTAGGGGCGACATTAGCAGGACTAGCCTTTATACTGCCCTCATTTTTAATGGTACTTGCGCTTGGAGTAGCTTACCAGCTATACAGCGGCCTGTCCTGGATGAGAGAAGTATTTTATGGAGTGAGTGTCGGTGTAATTGGAATCATTGCGATCAGCGCTTATAAACTCACGATTAAATCTCTGGGCAATTTCAATATAGGATCAATCAAAAGCAACTGGCTCTTATGGATATTTTATCTGACCGGAGTGGTACTAACAGTAGTAAGGCAAAGAGAGGAAATCATGCTTTTCGTGCTCTGTGGAATAATCTATCTCTTTTACAAATCACCACCTCAATGGATAAAAAGACCGCTTACTTTACCTGTATTTTTATTTACTGGAACCGGCCTTTTGGCATTTCATGATGATCAATTGTTTGATATTGGCATTTTCTTCCTGAAAGCCGGAGCCTTTGTTTTTGGCAGTGGTCTGGCCATTGTTCCCTTTCTGCATGCCGGACTTGTTGTGGAATATCAATGGTTAACCGAAAGTCAGTTTATAGATTCGGTTGCGGTAGCAATGATCACCCCGGGACCAGTGGTAATTACTGTTGGATTTATCGGTTATCTTATTGCGGGTTTTCCAGGAGCTTGTATTGCGGCGCTGGCTACTTTCCTACCTTGCTTTCTGTTCACTGTCATACTTGCACCATCGTTTAAGAAGGTAGCTAAAAATAAAAATATCAAAGCGTTTGTCGATGGCATTACTGCGGCAGTAATCGGATCATTGCTTGGAGCGGTGATCATCATTGCTACCCGGTCCATTATTGATATTCCGACAGCATTGATTGCAATTTGCGCTGGTTTAGCTCTGGTTTATATCAAAAAAATACAGGAACCACAGATAATTTTGCTTTCTGCGATAATCGGAATTTTGATCAAGAATTTTTTCTGATCTGATAAATCCATCCCAAAATTGGTAAAGCGGAATTTTAAATAATGCTATAGCTTGATTATCAAATCAGGCAAATCATGTGAAAATCTTGTTACAAAACTGCAAATCAAGCGCTTATGCAATAAATCGATTGGTGAAATATGATGCAAACTAAAAAATCCTGTTATCTTAGAGATAGAAGCTTCAATATTTTCATTTAATTTTTAAGATTATGAAATCACCTTTTATGTCAAGTGGTCCATTAGCTCATGATTTGGGCTTGTTATTTCTTCGGATTGTTTCAGGCGCTGTAATGCTTACTCATGGGTACCCTAAATTTCAGAAAATCATAGAAGGGAACCTGAAATTTGGAGATCCTGTCGGACTAGGCCAGGTACCATCGCTCTACCTTTCAACTTTTGCAGAGTTTTTATGCGCGATTCTTGTGATCATAGGACTTTACACCCGTTTATCTTTAATTCCATTGATTATCAATATGTCGGTTGCATTTTTCATTGCGCATGCCGCTGATGATTTCGGGACTAAAGAAAAATCATTACTTTTCCTCGGTATGTTTATTGTGATATTCTTTACCGGCCCGGGACGTTTTTCTGTTGACTACAAGCTCAATAAATAATTAAAATTAATAGGATTAAAGGATTTTTAGGATTTTATGATTTTCGTCTAATACAATAATGTCATATGGATTAATCCATATGGCATTATTGTGAGCCCAATGGAGTGCAAAAAATTTACATAGGAAATAATTATATTTGCATATGGACGCCTTAATTGTTTACCCTGAAACTAAAGAGCAGCTTGCAGCTTTAAAGACCATATTGAAAGCAATGCAAGTCACTTTTGAGCAGAAAAGCCAGGGTTATCCCGAACAAGTGATAAAAAGCATTAATGAATCAAGGGCACAAGCGAACGATGGGAAGTTAAATCCTTTTTCAGGTGTCAAAGACATGCTGAATATGAAATGAGTTTGCAGGTATTTTACACACCACGCTCCAAAGAATCACTAGAATCTGTTTATAAGTTCATCCTGGATAGATTCGGTGAGCGTTCAGCAAGTAAATTTGTTTCAAAAGCTGACAAAACTATTAATCTAATTTCGCAACAACCTTTTATGTTCAAGACTTCCGATCTTGACGAAAAAATCAGAATTGCATTAATTACCCCTCAATGTTCTTTATTTTACAAGGTAACAGAGACATCAGTTCATCTATTATTTTTTTGGGATAACCGCCAGGATCCGATTCTGATCTAGTTTAATATATTCTTCAATTTCAAGAAATCTGTTAGTTCTGAAGTATAATTATAAATAATTTATTATTGATGTGAGTTCGATGTAATGAAAGGTAAAAAAGTACTGTTTAAATTCGTTAAAAAACGCTCTGGTGCCCTATTATTTGGTTTTTGAAACCAATACCTGTGTTTTATAGGCTGGTTCAGCCCTTTCCTCCGGTTAGTCCCGGCAATAAATTGCGTTCTATTTAAAATTTTGCATAGCCGGAAACTACCTCCTCCGGCAAGGTTTATCTTACCCGGTGCTGTTTTTCATCGGGACGTGCAGCCCGGCAAAAGGATCATTTGCCATTTGAAATAAACCCGTGGCAGCTGTAGCTTTTTGCCAAGCAAATTTTTATGTAAAAACGGAATTTATGGGCAAAAAATAGGGCAGAACGCGGGATTGGCAGGACTCAAGAGAAACAAGCCCTGCTTTCTAAAACAAAAGAAAATCTTCTATCTAAATTTCCCCCAGCAAGATTTCATATTGAACTTAAATATTATTATTTATTCTCTATCCCCACAACCCTTCCTCTCCTACCTGATGCATCAAAAGCAGCAAATCGAAATTTTCCTTTTTCAGTTAAGGGGTCAGTATAAATCGTACTTCCGGATACCGGATCTGAACCATCTTTGGTATATCTGATTTCAAGTCCGGGGAGCTGAATATTGGCATATACCCGACCATCCCTAAGCTTCAATCCCGGTTCAGGAATGCGATAGGAAAATCCTCCATTATAATAAGTCAAACGCGGCAATTCACGCTTCCCAACGCGATTGGCAAAAGAAGACCAGGAATTTTTATAGTAAAGATCATTCAGTATCGAATACTGCCCAACTGCCCATTCAGGCTCTTGTGCCCATGCTCTCTCGGCAAGTCCCAGCAATTTCGGGAGCATCATATACTCCAATCTTTCTTTGCTTACATTATTCTCAGACCATAACAATCCCTGCAGACCGACGATATTAGATTTACCATAATCAGTCAGCCTGATCATTTTAGTCTGATCCAGATCTTTGATCGACCTGCCTTGTCCGTCTTCTTTGACATTCTTCAAAAAATCATAAGGAATGAAATAAAACGGTTTGTCAACATCAACCATCCCGCCCCATTTATAGCCTGGCTCATAATAAGAGCTATTATAAGCCAGGTCAAAATATTGATTCGAAACAGGTGAAAGAACTACTTTATAACCTCCGTTTGCCAGTTTGTAAGCCAGATCTTCTGCACCCCAACCTATCACATTATTCCATACATGCAATTGGAAATGATCGTCCGCGAAATCAGGATTGGCAATATAATGTGGTTTGCCATCGAGGGTAGTTTTACGCATTCCTGCTTCTTCCCAGCCTGAAACGAAGAGACCACGTTTTTTAGCCATTGCATTTATTTTTCCGAAATAGTAATACCAGAGATCATCCGTAGATTTGATCTCAGGATTTGTATTTTTAAGTTTGAGATATGCCGGAGATTTCTCCCATACCTTCGCAGGCACTTCATCCCCACCATAATGGATCGTTTTTAAAGGTGCACCTGCTTCTTTATACATCAGAATCAGTTCATCAGTCACCCTTTCAATGAAATTGTAAACTGAGGGTAAGGCTACATCCATCACATTATCATTCCAACCCTGGACGGAACGGTATTGGGATTTATCCTGAGGATCAATCAAACGGTATCTGTTCGCTTCAACTGGTTTCCCTGCTTTCATCAGCTTCTGATACCTGCTTTCCATCGCTTTAATCGCCGCACGGGCATGACCCGGAGATTCAATTTCAGGAATTACCTGAATATGCCGTGCAGCAGCGTATTTAAGAACTTCAATAAAATCTTTACGGCTTAAATGTCCGCTGCCGGGCAATTGATTTGGAACACCCCCTGATGCAAATGCAGGTTGGATATTACTTTTATGATCAATAGTATGTGCCCTAACACTTCCTACCTCGGTTAATTCAGGAAGCGATGGAATTTCAACCCTCCAGCCTTCATCTTCAGAAAAGTGGAAATGAAATACATTCAACTTATATAAACTCATCAGATCCAGCACTTTAAGGATCTCATCTTTGGTTTGAAAATTCCTTGCCACATCCAGCATAAAACTCCGGTATCCAAAACGGGGCATATCCTTCACTTCTACACCCTGAAGAATTATTGAATTTTGTTTGTTCTTCCAGCTTAATGGGGATATCAGGCTCTTGAGCGACTGAATGCCGTAAAATGCACCTGCTGGTGTTGAAGCAGCGATCAATATTCCCTTATCCGAAACACTTAATTCATAGCCTTCTTCTGCAATTTTAGGATCTCTTCTTAAAACGATACCATTAGTGTTGTTCTGCTTGATTGTAGGTTTAGAATTAAGCAATTTACCAAGCTCTTCAATCAAATATCCAGCCTCCTTAACAAATAATGGGTCTGAAGAAATACCGGTATTCCCGCTAATTCTATATTCTTCATTCATTGACTTATACTCCAGCGGACTTGGGAATATCAGCGGCAATTTCGATGTCTCAATATCCTGAACATCCTGATTCTTGGAATACACATATACAGGATCCATCCAGGTTTTTGATGCCGGGAGTGAATTTAGAAACTCGACTGAGGGATCCGGATAAGTACATTTTACAGGAATTACCTTTTCAGGTATGCCTGAAAGCACGAGATAAAAACCTTGCGGTGATTGAGTCACATTCTCAATATTCCCTGATCTGACCATTTGAAAATCCATTCTTGCCCCTGCCGAAATGCCATCAGAAGCTGCATTTGGCTCAATTTTATAGAGATCTCCATTGACAAATGAAATTGTTAAGCCTCTGCTATCCGGTTTGGGGAAATCACCTGAATAATTAAAATATAAAGTCCATCCATTTGAAGGTAAATCAATTGTGGATTCATTAGTCAAGCTCAGAACTGAAAGTGATTGACTTTTACCTTCAAAATTATTCTGAACCGGCTGCCATTGAGCACTGATCTTAAAATCTTTGGTTTTACTTTGTGCATGAATCTGATTAGAAGAAATTAACAGAATTAAGCTCAGGATAAAGCAGGAAAAGATACTGCAAAGGGGTCTTTTAAGAATCATATTTTGGGTGTTCATAATTGCAATCCCAAATTACAAAAACATTGTTGTCTGGTGAAAATTTAGTTATCAATAAAAAAGATTTACTAAAGAACCGGAAGTTTTGGCAGAGGAAGCAGGCGCTAC
Organism: Daejeonella sp.; assembly: GCF_030684675.1. GTDB lineage: Bacteria > Bacteroidota > Bacteroidia > Sphingobacteriales > Sphingobacteriaceae > Daejeonella. Next base: position 15,241 of record NZ_JAUXXZ010000025.1, read on the forward strand.
AGGCGGGCGCTCAATGTCATTATTTAAGCATTCAAGATTTCTGTTTGGTACCGTTTTGCTCATTTGCCTTGTAGAGGCCACATGTCATAACAGATTAGCCGACCCCGAAAGTGGTCGTATGTCTACCATTACCACATACGACCACCTTCCTTTAGATTAGTAATCTCTAAGAAAGAGTGGTTATTGTTATTGTAGGATTTTCTTTTTGCTTCTTTTTCTTTTGTTAATAACTGAAATTTATGTGTAAAAGTTAACACTGACAGAGGCGACT
>NZ_JAUXXZ010000043.1 GCF_030684675.1 Daejeonella sp.
GTAGCTTTTGCCATGAGAATTTGATAATAAAACAAATTAGAAGGGGGATATTGTTCTATCCATCGGGCTGAAGTCCAATCTATTTGTCCTTACCTATTGCTGAATGTTGGGCTGAAGCCCCAAAATTAACAATCTCACTGACCCCAGCTAAAGCTGGGGCCTAATTGAGCGACTGTCAAGGAGTCAAGATTGAATAATAAATTCCAGTTCCTATGATAGCCGTGTCGCTGAATAGCCTGGTGCTTTAGCTCCGGGTAAAGATCCGGTTTTCATTCCGGGCTTCAGCCCAAAACTTCAGCCACCAGAACGGAACAAATACCGGTGCTTTAGCGCCGAAAAGCCGACCATTTTCTAACCCGGATTTATAATAATTCATAAGTTTCAAAGATTGTATGGCCTGAAGTCCGAAACTGAACAAGCTAATTGAAATTATGAATCTGTTATTGGAGAATTCAGAGTATGAGATTAATAAAATTGTATACTAATCTTTTGGAAATCAGAGCCATTTATGATGAGTATCTGCAGCCGGGCTCTGCCCGTCCGAATGGCTTCAGCCGGGCGGGCGCTGTAGCTTTTGCCATGAGAATTTGATAATAAAACAAATTTGATTTCTGGCAAAAGGCTGCCGCTTCGATCCCGTTTAGATTGCCCGGATGCTGCTGCTATTCATGTTTGCGGTATTCCCGTACCTGCAGACCATCTTCTTTTACGCTGTGCCGCTGCCGTTTACAAAGTAATTCTGTCCTGAGTAAAATAAACGGGGGCGCAGCATAAGCTTTTGGCAGAATGAATATGATCTTATTCAAAAGCTTATTGCCAAAACTATTGCGAAGCACGCGACTGAAACAGCCCAAGAGCAACAGGCCCTGCTTTTCAAATCATTAAAATCCCCTAAACAAAACAATAAAAAAAGCCCGGTGTAATTTTATCAACAAGCGGTATTTAATAAACCCTCTACCTACAACAATTTCTCCGCGACTTCCTTCCAATTATTAACCCTTTCATAATCGGTTAACAACAAATTATGCGGAGAGGAGAACAACAGTTTTCGGCCATCAAAATCTTTAAAATTCTTGATGCGGTCGTCAATGAGGATGTCCACATTAACGATCTTGTGTCCGCAGAAGATAATATTTTGCCATCCGATAAAGGGAAAATGCTCTGCTAGCCACTCATATTTATCCTGCAGGGAATTAGGGAATTCCATGGCAGCCGAAACAATGAAAATATCATATTTTTCCTGAAGCTGTTTCAGTACCTCAACACTATCTGGCAGCACGGCAAGATCACGAAAAAAGCCCTTTTCATTGATGTATTCGTACAATTTCATTTTGGCATGTTCAGGAACATGATGATAAACTTCGTTTCCGGGGAGTATTTGAAGATCGAGGGGGACACCGTAATCACGGTTATAAAGACTTATAAATTTGGATAGGGGATCGGCAATAACTTCGTCCATATCCACTGCAATTCGGGGTTTTCTTTCAAACATGCTTCAAAAATAGGGATTTCCATTTTTTAAATGTTATTTTTTTAATATCTTTGCAACCCCGCAGAATAGACTCCGGGAATATGTTGAATACATAAATATTGAAAAATGGCAACTAAAATCAGATTGCAAAGATTCGGTAAAAAGGGAAAACCTTTTTATCACGTAGTGGTAGCAGACGCCCGTGCTCCAAGAGATGGTAAATTCATCGAAAGATTAGGTTCCTACAATCCAAACACAAACCCTGCTACTATCGAAATCAATTTCGATAAGGCATTGGATTGGGTAAACAAAGGAGCTCAGCCTACAGATACTTGTCGTGCTATCCTTTCCTACAAAGGAGTAATGTACAAGAAACATCTTGAAGGTGGTGTTAAAAAAGGCGCATTAACTGCAGAACAGGCAGAAACAAAGTTTGCTGAGTGGTTACAAGGTAAAGAAGGCAAGATCGAGGGTAAGAAAGAAAGTCTGACTAAATCGAAAGATGAAGTTAAGAAAGCAGCATTAGCAGCTGAGGCTAAGAAGAAGGAAGAAATGGCCGCTGCAATTACTGCAAAAAATACACCTGCACCTGAAGTAGTTGAAGAAGAAGTTTCGGAAGAAACTGCGGAAGCTCCGGAAGTGGAAGCAGCAGCAGAAGAAGCTGCAGAAGCACCGGTTGCAGAAGTAGCAGAAGAGGCACCGGTTGAAGAAGTAGTTGAAGAGGCTCCAGTTGCTGAAGAAGCACCTGCTGCAGAAGAAGTTGCTGAAACTCCTGCTCCTGAAGCAGCAGAAGAAGCTCCTGAATCTGAAGAAAAAGCATAATCAGCTTTTTAGGCTTTAAAATTTAATTTAACGTCATTGCAAATGTTTAATCGGCATGAACTCATTTATGAGCTTACCGAAGACATATTTGCAATGACGTTTTTGTTTTCACAGCAATGAAGATCGAAGATTGTTTTTATATAGGCTATATTACCAAAACCAAAGGATTGAAGGGTGAAGTGCAGATCTATTTTGAGTACGATGATCCTGCAGAACTACCTCTTGACTCAGTTTTTGCTGAGATTAATGGTAAATTAGTTCCCTTTTTCATTTCTTCCTTCAAGCTTCAAAACAATCAAACTGGAAATTTTTATTTCGATGATATTGATACGATCGAAAAGGCAGAAACTCTGATTCGAAAAAAACTATATCTGCCAAATAAATTAAAACCGGTGCGGGAAGATGATGAATTTCTTATTACCGATCTTAAGGGGTTTATTGTGCATGATGAAACCGCCGGAGAATTGGGTGAGATCATCGAAATTCATGAGTATCCCCAGCAATTCGTTGCCGTTGTTCCCTATAAATTTAAAGAGATCATGTTTCCTCTGAATGATGACCTGATTGTGGAGATCGATGAGGAGAATGGTATTCTTAAAGTAGACCTTCCTGAGGGGCTGATTGAGCTGTATTTGAACGCATAAATATCACTTCCTTACTTCTATCTTTTTTCTCCCCATTCCTATTCCCCCATTCATATCCGTTCCTTCCAGAACAATTGAATAATATCCGGGTAAATCCGCGGCGTAAAAGGAAATCGTTGCTTTACCTTCAGCATCTGTGATGATATTTGGTTCCCAGTGAATGGCTGAGCGAAGGTCGGCAATGCTTTCAATTTTTTTCAGCGGATATTTGGGCCGGTAAAACTCCGCAGGAAAACTGTAAGGAATAGGTTTGTATAAATAAACCCCGGGTGTTTTTTTCAAAAACGCTCCATTACCTGAACGGGTTGTGATTTCAAGAAATATTGGTGGCGGGGGACATCTCATACAGCCTCTCATTTTGCTTGCGATACTGGGATCATAAACCGATGCATATTTTGGTGTTTTTAGGATTTCTATTCCTGTTATATCTTCTGCAGTAAGATAATCCATATAAATCTCCTCAGTCGCTCCGATCGAGCTGATATTTACCCCGTCAATAACAAGGTTTACATAAGATTGCATCAGGACGTATCTCATCGTGTCTGTTGAGTTAAAATCTTTAACAGACAAACCCTTGCCACTTCTGAACCCAGGGAAACGTTCTTCAAGCATTTCATACAAGGTTTTCTTCTTCGCTTTCAGCATATCCTGCTCATCCAGAATGTAGTCGGCATTACCCGGGCCATTTCTGTTTCGTGAATCTTTGATGAACTTCTTTGCGGTAACCACTACCTCTTCGAGCACATTTACTCCGGCCGGAGCATCCCAGCGGTGTTGTTCATGAACGGTATTCCGGGTACTTTTAATAAAAAGCGTATCAGTGTTGATATACCATGGTATATATGGTTCGCTTGAAGCTGCGAAGACAGGGGGTATAAACTCGTCGACTTCAATACCTACATTGAAACTTTTGCCTCTTTTGTTTCTCGATTGGATCATGTAAACCGCAGTATCCGCCAGCGGGAAATCCCTGAATGTAAACCTCCCTTCTTTATTGCTGAGGGTGTCCATAAACAGAAAAGGCTTTTTTGAAAGCAGCAGGACTTCGCTGTTTGCAACAGGTTTGTTAAAAATATTTGTTACTGTACCACTGATACTGAATTCACTTTCAGCACGAAACAGCAATGGTTTTTGCTGGTTAAGTGTCTCGGGCCAGCTAAAGCCTGTCCAACCCTGGGTTAGAAGGAGATTATCCAGGTCAGCCCATGCTTTATCCTTCTGATCTGAAAGAAAATAATATCCGGGGGCTTCAATATTCCCTTTGAGGTCCGCATCAAGGAGAAAAGCACTCAATATATTATTTTCTCTTAAGCTATCATGTTTTACTTGGTTATCATCCGTCACCGAAAGTGAAAAGCTTCCCTGAACGGGCCTGCCTTGTTTATCCTGAACGAGTAATGCCAATGAAATACTGTCTCTTGATTTATAAAAAGTTTTATCGCTGATTAGTTTTATTCTGAGTTCCTCCTGATGATTAATAAAAACCGGGCGTTCGTTTAATGGATTGCGTTTGCCATTTAACAGAGAAATCCGGCAAATACCAGAAGGGAAATGGTTTTTATCAATCATGATTCGGTTCAAACCATTTTTCAGTATCACAGCAGCACCATAATATGGCATTCCGTTTGTCTGTGCTGTAATATAGGAATGGCCTTCGCTAAATTGCGGATCTGAGCTGTATAAGATCTGAACTTCAAGCGAATCACTCTCTCTGCGATTGATAACTTTTAATGTAGTGCCGAAATCTTTTATAAGAGGTAAAAGATAGTCTTTGGTAGTACCATCGGGAAGTTTGATTCTTGCCGTGTAGGATTCACCTTTTCGGGGCATCAGCCTGAACTTTCCCATTCCTTTGTATGAGGAACTAAAGGAAGTTAGTTGGTTTTGATTTTGGTCGAGGATCAGCCCTGAAATATCAGCTCCTTTTCCATCCTCAGATATCGCTTTGAATGCAATATTTGTCAAATGACCTGATACAAGATGTCCACCTTCGGGCATGAATTGAAGATCTGTATTTTCGGGACGCCTGATTGGAAGTGGAATAAGAAGTTTTGTACTAATTTCATTTTTATGCTGATTTTCAGCAATAAGGCGTATGCTCTCTGCGCCAGTCTTTTCAGGAAGTTCAAAACTCAGCTCCACTTCCCCATAAAGGGAACTTTCCTTTTCCTCTTTTAACATGGTTCTTTTTCCATTAGTTAATCTGAATTGCATGTTGCGCAAGCCCATTGCAGTACCTTTCAGATCCCGGAATTGCATAAATAAATTTATGTTGTCTTTTCCGTTCACTTTAGAAATTTTCATGTTCGAATTAACCAGCCAGCTTTGGTTTGTGGCTGAACTTATCCTGAAGTGCTGGATGAATACATGTTCTTCTCCAAAATTTCTCATCCAGTTTGTATAAGCTCTCAGGGTATAGGATCCTTCCGGAAATTCCTTACTTCCCAATGCAATATTGCCCCAGCTAATACCATTCAAAAGTGGAACCATGATGCGGCTGACTACTTTATTGCTGTCGGAAGCAATCTCAATGTACATTAAACCACTTTTTTGAGTATTTTTATGTAGTATGGCATCAAGAAGATAAGCTTTGAACCAGATCGTATCACCACTAAGATATTCGGGTTTGTTAAGTTGCAGGTAGAGTTTTTCAATGGCATGGCTTTCGTAAAAGGTTTTTACTGAATCAACCAGCTGGCTTAATTCAGTATGAGAGGGATTTTGAGCCTGACTTAGTCCGCTAAAAAAAAGCAGGCTTAGTATGATCAATAGTCCGACTTTTTTGCTCCGGCTTGAGTATTGATCTTTATATCGATTGATTCTTTGCATGAATGCTTACATCATGAAGGATTTTAAAGAGTGCTGGGCGTAAGTTCCCCAATTTTTCATAACCTTCATCAGAGTGTCCAGCAAACCTTTGTTGTCTGTGGCTTTTCCTTTTTTGGGTGCGATCAACGAGCCGGATGGCAAGGACTTATCTGTTACCAGCTTCGCAAACCAGCTCATGTTCTCATGAGGCAGGGCAACGCCAAGGATCATTCCCGGTAAGCCTGTAAAAGATTCAGGACCTCCTGATACAGGAATTTCATCGGTATAAAATGCGACTACATAGATCGAGTCCATGATGATGGCGTTCGCCCTCCGGCATGAGTAACCGGCAATATCGCGTGTTTCTGAAGTAATCTTCCAGTTGATCTTGCGGGTACTGTCTCTGACAAGGAAAGTTTCTTCAAAGACAGTCTTCTGGACTATACTGGTATTTGTTGAAAGATCTGTATAAATAATATTGTTCTGGGTTGTTGCAGGAATATCACTGAACCAGCCGCGGTCTGATTCATCGGCAGGAGCCGGGCTGAATAAGGTTTTATCTTTGCTGAATGTCAATGTACTTTTTAACACCCTGAATTGGGGTTTTGTCTTTTTGTATTGCTCAAATGCAGGTATATAGTAGGCCTCATTATCCTTATTGATATACTTTTTGATCTGGGCATGCATATTCACACTTTTTTCAAACTCAATGATTCCTTCTGTCGCAAAGCGGGCATGCTGGGCAAAAATGGGGTTAAATAATAAAATGAGCTGTAAAAGGGTGAAAAACAAGATTGTACGTTTCATAAGCTTATTTTTTTGGCTGTGCTCCACCCATATGATTCAGGTCGTATGAAAGAGAAAGCATAAAATATCTTTTAATGGTTGTAAAGCTATTCTGGCTAATCATATTACTTGTTGCCATCCTGTTAAAACCGGTATTTTGATTCAAAAGATCATTGGCTGTAAGCGATAGTTTGAGGCTCTCTTCTTTCATGAAGCTTCTGGTTAGCGTTGTATTCCAGATCAGGCGGTTAAAGTCTTCAGCAAAGGTCTGAGTCTTTTCCTGATACTTGTAATTTGCATGGGATTGAATTTTAAACTTATTAGGCAGATAAAGCGATAATTCGAACCAGGAATTTGCCCCCCAGCCGTTATTGTTGATCTGCTTTTGCAAGGAAGATTCATTGGTTATATATTCAGGACCAAAAGACCAGTAAAGCTCAATTTTCTTCTGTTTATATCTTGAAACTGATATTCGGGTGCTGTAGCTGTTTGATCGTGTTTCATTTAGCACACTATTAATCATGTTGAAATAGGTATTGAAATAGGTATTGAAATTAAGTCCAATTCTAAGCTCTGTCCCCGGGATTTTCTGACCATAATCACCATAAAAGGAGAAATTAGCCGGATTTTTATCTGTCAGGTTAATTGATTGGAAGGTGCTCTTTCCGGCAGCATCAGTAAGGGTATTGTTGACAATGGCATTATGTGTGGTAGAGTAATATCCTCTGAAATAGATTGATTTATCAGTGAGGACTTTGTAAGAATAATACGATAGGTTCAAACTGCTTCTGAAAGAGGGCTTCAGTTCAGGGTTGCCTAAAATGATATTTAATGGGTCATTATTGACTTTGATTGGTTGAATCTGGTTTAAATTTGGCTGGGTTGTGTTTCCATCATACCTGATCTCAAAAGACTTCTGTTTTGAAAAATTATGCCTGAAAGATGCCTGAGGCAACCAGTTAAGAAAATCTCTTTTATAAATTTTACCGGTATATCTGTCGGTTTGTTTAAAATCAACCGCATTTAAACGTGTTCCGAAATTGATCACGTTCTTATCTTTCCTGTAGTTGAAAATTGCACCCGTCTGATTAGAGGTCTGATCGAGCTCGAAGTCATTACTGAATTCATTATCTAAAACATCATATTTTCCGGTTACTGATTTATTAAAGGATTCCCGTTCTGCGATACTGTTACCCAGATTTAAACCATAATTGAGAATGACTGAAAAGGTCTTGGAGAGAGGCTCAGTATAAGCCAGATTCGAATTAAAGCCTGAGTTTCTGGTCTTGTTGGTCTTATACTGGTCAATAAAGCGGATGCTGTCAATTAATCCAAGTGTATTATAGAAACTGTTTTCAGAATTCAGAAAGCCATTTGCATTATCTTCATCAAATTTTTGGCCAAGAGTCAGGGAGATAGTCCGTCCCTTCTTCTTTAGTTTTTTGGTCCATAAAGCACTTGCATTAAAAATCCTCTGATCCCCATTATTGCTAAGACTTCGTTTGCTACCATTAAGTGAAACACCATTGCCTCTTAAACTCGAAGTAAAATAATTGCTATTGCTTTCACTGTTTTTCAATGTGCCGTCTACTATAATTTTCAGATCTGAGGTGGTGTCCAGCTTAACCAGGAATGTTCCATCGAGTTTTTGCCTGAACATAAAATTATCAATGGTCTGATCAGTATTGGTGTTGATAATGCCTGTAGGTAAGTTGTTCTGATTTAATGAGTTTTTATCTCCAGTTACGCCTATTGAACCTGCTTTATAGTTCATGTTTATAGAATATTTATCCTCTTTCCATTTGGCGTCATAGTGCATACCTCCGTTTCGTGTAAGCGGAATTCCTTCTCCATTATATTGTCCATTAAATGATTCAAGCCCCGAATCATCCCCACTGGTAAACATAATTCCGCCATCAGTTACCTGAACATTCGATGAAGCGCTGTATTTAGAATTATCCTCCCAGCCTAAACCAGTTTTAGCCGTATTCGAGAGGGTGCCATAGGCAGAAAACTTCTTCTTGCTTTTAAAGTAGTTGAACATCCCCTGACCCTGGTAAAATTCATCATTGCCTGCTCCGGCATCTATTTTTCCAAAATAACCTTGCTTTTTATCTTCCTTTAATTTGATATTGATTGTTTTAGTGCGTTCTCCATCATCAATACCGGTAAAAGTAGCCTGATCACTTTTTTTGTCGTAGAGCTGCACTTTATCCACCATATCACCCCGTATATTCTTGGTAACCAGGGTTGGGTCATCCCCAAAGAATTCCTCACCATCTACCAGAACTTTGTTTACCGCCTGTCCATGAGCGGTTATTTTCCCGTCTTTATCTACCTGTATGCCGGGCAGTTGTTTGAGCAGATCTTCAACTTTTGAATTAGCTTCTATATTAAAGGCAGCGGCATTAAATTCAGTTGTATCGCCTTTTATTGTCATTTGCGCTGCTGTGCCTTTTACGATTACCTCTTCCAGCAGCCTTGCTTTCAGTATCATTTTTAATTTCCCAAAATCTTTTAAGGGCTTGTCTGAACTCAGCGAAAAGGTTTCCACATAATCGGCAAAATCAGGATAGGTCAGCAGCAAAATGAAGTTTCCTTCCCTCAGATTATTCATTGAAAAACCCCCGTTTGCATCGGCCCTGGTAAATCTGACCAGGGTAGAATCTTTAGAATTTAACACTATGATGCTTGCATTTTGAAGGCCAGTACCTGATGCGGTATCCAGGGCGCTACCTTTTATTGAATAATTATTTTGAGCAAACAAGGTGATTGAACTAAGGAGTAGTATGAGTGAGGCAAGAACCACTAGCTTCATATTGGATCTGGATTAATTTTAAAAGTTTACAATTAAGGACCCATGAAAGCCTTCGGGAGCACTTATTTGCTTCTTATCCCATAATATTAGTACCGCAAGTTAATTGCTTGATAAGCAAATAACTATACCCGAAAATGGATATTTTTTATTATAAATGTTCAGGGTAAAATGTTAAATGATGTTAATATTATACCAACAGCGTTATTAAATAGATAAACGGGGTTTTGGCCAAAGTAAATTTTTTTCTCATTCGTTTCGCAGAACAAATTCCTAATACAGTATTTTTTAAAAAATGCAGATATAGTTATTTTTTGTTTATTAAATTTAAGTGAGTTACTTTTGAACTCATATTGACAGGGTTTGTATTGTCATTTTCTATTTTAGATAGGTAAAAGACAGTTTTTTGACATGAACGATAATATTGAGGCACTATATAAGATCGCCAATAAACCTGTAAGGAATATTATTGGATTAATGTCGGGGACCTCCTTTGATGGATTGGATATCGCTTGGTGTGAATTCCACGGAAGCGGCCTGAATACCCTTGTAAGGGTTAGGAAATTTACTACTAAAGAATATACGCCCGACTTCAAAGAAGACCTCAAAGCTGTATTCGCTAAGAAAATAGCAAACCTCGAACAGATAACCCTACTAAATGATTTTATTGGCAGCTATTATGCTGAACTGGTTCTGGAATGCTTAAAGGATTGGGGTATTTCCGCTTCAGAGATCGACCTTATTGCCAGCCACGGACAAACCATTTATCATGCTCCCAGGCATCAGCATGGGATCGCCAGATATTCAAATGCTACCCTTCAGATCGGAGACGGCGATCACCTTGCTGTGAAAACCGGAATAATTACAATTAGTGATTTCAGGCAGAAGCATGTGGCAGTTGGTGCTGAAGGTGCTCCATTGGCAGTGTATGGTGATTATCTTTTATTCTCCAGCCCTGATGAAAACAGGATTATGTTAAACATTGGTGGCATAGCAAATTTTACTTTTCTACCCTCAGGACATTCAACCGGCTTTTTTTCTTCTGATGTTGGTCCGGGGAATACCCTGATGGATCAGTTTATTCAGTTGAAATACACCGGTAAATATTACGATAAAAACGCGGAAATAGCTTCTGCAGGAAAGGTAAATGAAAGCCTGTTGAAAGCCCTTCTTGATCATCCCTTTTATAAAGCGGGATACCCTAAAACCACTGGACCGGAGCTTTTTAGTTTAAGCTACCTGAACAAGGCACTTTTGAAATGCGGCCTGGAAAACAGTTCAAACGAAGATATTATGGCCACACTGGCGGCTTTTTCTGCCAGGGGGATCATTCTGGCAATTTCTGAATGTGTTTCAGGAAATGGCTCCTTTGAGATCTATTTAAGTGGAGGTGGGATGTATAATCCTCTTCTCGTTAAGTACGTGGAAGAATATTTTGGCCGAAAGCTGAAACTGACCTCAGATTTGGGTATTGATCCTGACGCAAAAGAAGCGGTGCTGTTCGCCGTCCTGGCTAATGAAGCTGTGGCCGGAGGAAAAACCTCCTATGGTGATCATCCTGGAGTGCCATCCATATCGATGGGCAAGATCAGTTTCCCTGAATAATGAAAGAGAATTTTACTAACCAATTAAATAATAATCAATATGAAAAAAGTGTTACAAACGTTTGTAGACCGCCGGTATCTTTTTGCTGTGCTGGCAATGATGTGTTATGGCCAGATAGCCGTGGCACAAAATTCGAGGTATACCCTCAAGGGTGTAATCACCGATGCCCGAAATAAGGAACCCCTTCCGGGAGCTGTAGTAAAATTAACAGGAACTAATCAGGGAACGTCAACCGATATTAACGGGGCCTACAACCTGGTCCTGGATGTGAACGAAGGCAGTTACCCTATTCTTATCAGTTATACGGGTTATAAATCCATTACAAGAACCGTCCTATTAAATCAGAGCAGCACCACATTAAATGTTGAGCTTTCTGAAGACGCGCTTAGCCTGGATGAAGTAGTTGTTACAGGTACTTCGGTTGCAACGAGCAAAAAGCAATTGGGAAATGCCATTTCGACAGTATCTGCAAAGGAACTTGAAGGTGGAGCTGCTACCTCGATCGACCAGGCTTTAGCCGGAAAAGTATCGGGTGCTCAGATCTCCCAGAATTCAGGTAACCCTGCGGGCGGTATCAGTGTGCGCCTCCGTGGTAACAGTACGATATCCGGATCGAGTGATCCGCTGTATATTGTGGATGGTGTTATTGTGAATAATAGTTCATCAGAGCTTCTTGACCTTGGAGGGTACACTCAAAACCGGCTTGTAGATATTAATCCTGCAGATATCGATCGTATTGAGATCATCAAGGGAGCAGCAGGAGCTGCAATTTACGGATCCCGGGCAAGTAATGGGGTTGTACAGATCTTTACCAAAAAAGGCAAATCCGGAAAACCTGTGGTTAGTTTCTCTACTCAGTTTCGTGTTAATGAGTTGAGGAAAAAACTTGAAACGAATGAATATCCATTCCGTTTTACAAACACAACCGCTTCAGATTTAAGCCAGGTGCCTGTAACCCGTTATGACCTTCAGGATCTTGTTTTCAAGACAGCCTATGGTTCTGAGAGCAATATATCTGTTTCGGGCGGTACCGATAAAACGCAATACTATGTTAGTGGCGGTTTTTTAGGTAATCAGGGAATTATTAAGAATACTGATTTCAAAAGGGCTACAACCCGCTTAAGACTGGATCAGAGGTTTAATGATAAGATCAAGTTGAGCATGGGTGCCAGTTATTCCTTCAGTGGAAGCGCCGAAATACCGAATGGGGGTATCAGCTCAGCTTACGGTGCTTTAACCGGATTTATTTTCGGTAATAACTTCATAAACCCGTACCCTAATGCGGCAAGCGGTGTTTACCCTTCTCTTGCCCCAACCGGTTTGTTAAGGACCAATCCGCTGGAAGCAGTTAACCGTTTTGATTTCAATCAGCAAACAAGTCGTTTTATTGGTGATATTCAATTAAATATTGAACCAATCAGCAACCTGTCAATCAATTATACATTAGGATTTGATAATTCTACCCAGCTTGCAACAGCGTATATTCCAATAGGTAACACCACACCTACGAATAATTCCGGTTTCGCCAGAAAGGGTGACAGGCTAAACCTGCTGCTTAATAATGATGTAAATGTGGCTTATCGTGCTAAACTTGGATCTCAAATTGAATCAACTACATCAGTTGGAGCAACAGCACAGACAGAGCGTGTTAACTTAAACACAATCACGGGCACCCAGCTTAGTCCTGTTAGTCAGGCGGCATCCAGCGGTGCATCAATCACAACGAGTGATATAAAATCCACAATCAATATTTTAGGATTTTATGCTCAGCAAACTTTTGGGTTCAGAAGTAAGATCTACTTAACAGGAGCGATCAGGAATGACGTTTCTTCTTCATTTGGTGAAGCTAACAGATGGCAACTTTATCCTAAAGTAAGTGGTACCTATATTTTATCTGAAGAAGGCTTCTGGAAAAATTCTTCCTTAGCTTCCGCGATCCCAAGCTTAAAATTAAGGGCTTCCTATGGCCAGTCTGGTAACTTAACGGCTATTGGCGCTTACGATCGTTTCAGTAATTACGGATCAGTATCTTTGGGTGGCCTTCCCGGTGTTGTTTCACCAACCCAATATGGAAACCCCGACATTAAGCCGGAACGTCAGACTGAGAAAGAGATCGGCCTGGATGCAAGTTTCCTTAAAAACCGCTTAGGACTTGAAATTTCCTTTTATGATAAAGCAGTAGAAGACTTGCTTCTGCCTGTAACTTTAAGGCCGTCTTCAGGTTATTCAACCCAGTTTCAGAACATCGGAAACATGACAAATAAAGGATTTGAGATTTTGCTGAGGGGTGTTCCTGTTCAAAGCAGCAATTTCAAATGGAACTCAACGCTCATATTCTCCAAGGTAAAGAACAGAGTTACTGATATTCCGGGTGGTGTAGTAACCTTTCCGGGTGGATTTGGACAGGTTGCCGCTGTAAACGGGTATGCATTAGGTGCATTTTATGCTACTGCTTTTGCCCGTGACGCTTCAGGGAATCTCATTCTTACTGCCACAGGTTTCCCGCAGACAGAAAAAGTAGGCCGTACTACTGCCGGACAACCTACCGGATCAAATAAGCCGCAGGTTATCGGAGATCCAAATCCGGAATGGACCGGATCATTCACGAATGAGTTCTCGATTGGCAAGAACTTTTCATTAAGGATGCAATGGGATGCTTCCTATGGTAATGATGTGTTCAACTTCACAAGACGTGTGGGTGACAGGGATATTTATGGGGGCCTTAAGGGCTATGAAAAAGAGCTGAGAGGAGAAGTTCCAAAAGGAACATCCGCAGCTGTATTTAGTATTATGGAAAACTGGATTGAAGACGGATCTTATCTTAAATTCCGTGAGCTGGCAGCTACCTATAATCTAAAATTGAAATTTCTTAATAACAATCCTTTACGTGTAACTGTTTCAGGCAGAAACCTGGCATCGATTGATAAATATAAAGGCTGGGATCCGGAAACCAACGCAGCCGGGCAGAGTACTGCAGTGCGTGGCTTCGACTTTGTTGAGGTGCCAATCCCCAGAACTATTGCTTTGGGTTTAAATTACACTTTTTAATTATTCAAAATTAGCATTATGAAAACAAATATCATATATAAATGTCTCCTGCCTGTCTTTCTGTTGCTCGTTTCATCCTGTGAACTGGATCAGACAAACCCCAACTCAGCGACTGATGAACAGGTATTGAATACCAGAGAAGGGATCATTGCTTTAAGTATCGGGTTAAGGCAAAATTACTCCACAAATGGCTTAAGCAGCGTTATGCTTGCGCCCACAGTTACAGCCCGTGAAATGAAAGGCATTGCTACTTTCACAAATACACTGGAGCTGGAAGCAGGCGGTACTACTTTACCAACGGCAAATGGTATCATATTAGGTTACTGGTCTGCCATGCAGCGCCAGATGAGTATGTGTGAAAGTATTATCAGTAAGGCCCCCAATGTTGGTGGAATTGAACCTGGTTTGCTTAGCGGTATCATGGCTCAGGCTTACCTGTTCAAAGCAATGGCTTTAACGTCTCTTGCTACAACTTTTGAACACGCTAATCTCAATAGCAGTACAACAGAACCTGTTCAGTTTGTTCCGAGAGCTCAGGTATTTGCGGAAGCTTTAAGACTTCTTGACCTTGGTGTGGCAGGCATTAATACTACTGCGCCGTCTGCATCATTCACAAGTTTAGTCAGCGGTACAGATTTCGACCTGAGAAATACGCTTTATGCTTATCAGGCCCGTATAAATCTGATGGCGGGGAATAATGCAAAAGCGCTTGCAAGCGCTAATCTTGTAGACCTGAGCAAGAAATCAAGCTATACCTACACGACTTTGAGCCCTAATCCATTGTACACAATTTATAATGTGACCAAATCTTATCGTCCAAGAGAGAACTTCGGACTTCCGGCTGGTTTATTTGAAGCTGCTGACAAACGTTTGGCCTTTTATTTTACAACACCAAGAGATGTTATTAATACAGATCCGGTGGTAACCCTGACAGGTTTTGCTGCAGCACAAACCACTTCGATCCCTGTTTATCTTACAGATGAGATCAAACTGATCAAAGCGGAGGCAACTTTAAGAACCGATGGCCCACTTGCTACGGCATTAGCCTTGATTAACGAGGTAAGGACTCAGGTTTCTGGTGACCCATTTGGGGTAAATGCAGGCCTTCCTGCTTATTCGGGAGCAGTAACAAAGGATGCACTTCTGCTGGAAGTTTACAAACAACGTTGCGCGGAACTTTATCTGAGCGGTTTGAAATGGGATGATACCAGGCGCTTCGTACGCCCGGTGCCGCCTGCTGATAATTCAGAGCGGAACAGAATCTTTTATCCCTACCCTGATCAGGAAAGGATCAATAACAAGAATACGCCAGCCGATCCGGCAATATAATTTGAAGGAAATAGGGGAGCAATTGTTCCCCTATTTTAATTTTAAACGATGAGAAAAATAGTAGGCCTGCTTTTCATATTTATTCAGTGCGCTGCTTTTTCGCAGAATATTAAGGAACTAAACCGCTTTGCTGAGAACAGGGAGGCGGAACAGCATGCTGTTGTTCTGCGGAATAGCTCAGGAATAATTCCATTGAAGAGTCTGGAAGGTCTTAAAATCGCATTCCTGCATTTTGGCAATCAACATGCGGCAGTTTCTGACAGTATTGCCAATAAGTACTGGACCGTTGAGGGGATTTATGCGGATAGTATCCACACAGACGAAGGTTTTAACCGCTTACATGACCGGTTAAAACTTCATAATCTCATAATTTTTGACCTTTCGGCAGAAACTAACTTTAGTAAGGAGCTTCTGTCATTTATTACAGATGTGGAGAGCCAGACAAAAAGTATCATCATTTTGAGCGGAAACGGGAAGAACCTGGATCGCCTGGCTAAGTTCAGATCAGCCATTATATGGAACAGGCTTGAAAGTGCCACTGCGGCTTCACTATCAGCCCAGTTGTTGTTCGGAGGAGTGTCTGCAAAAAAGAAGCTTGATAAGGGCTATGGTCATCATTTTAAGAAAGACTTTGGGTACACCACGCACAAGATCCGCCTGGGATATTCAGTACCTGAAGCAGTTTCATTGAACAGCAATTTTGCAAGGGGGATTGATTCGATTGTATATGCCGGTATCTTGGCCCATTCAGCCCCCGCAGTAGTCATACTGGTAGCGAAAGACGGGAAAGTGATCTTTAATAAAGCCTATGGCTCGCATACTTACAATGGAACTTCTTCAACCAAAGCAGATGATATTTTTGATATGGCATCGGTTACCAAGGTGAGTGCCACAACACCCGCTATTATGCGTCTGTACGATAAAAAGATGATCAGCCTGGAAGATCCGATCAGCAGATATGTTGCTTTGACACGTACGATTCCGGATAAGAGCGATATCAAAATTAAGGAAGCTCTTCTTCACGAAGCAGGATACACACCCTATATTAAGTTCTTCGAGTTATTAAAGCCGGGTGAGATGAGCAGGGATTCATCATTCGCCCATCCTATCAAAGTAGCCGATAATTATTTCCTGAGAGCCAATTATTTCAATGAAGTAATGTGGCCGGTTACCTTAAGATCATCGGGCGCAACGAGGGGTAAATTTGTTTACAGTGATGTGAGCATGTATATGCTGAAAGAAGTTGCTGAGCAGGTCACTCATACCAGGCTCAACGATTATGTATCGAAGGAGTTCTACACTCCACTGGGTATGCGATCAACAGGCTATCTTCCGAGGAACCGTTTCGACAGGTCGAGGATTGTGCCAACCACAGAAAATGATAACTGGTTCAGGAATATGCTGGTACAGGGATATGTCAATGATCCCGGTGCGGCTATGGCAGGCGGAGTGGAAGGCCATGCCGGATTATTTTCAAACGCCAATGACCTTGCCATCTACTTTCAGATGCTGCTGAATAAAGGAACGTATGGGGGAAAGAAATACTTTGAGACCAATACGGTCGATCTGTTTACCTCCCGGCAGTCAAAGGTCAGCGAGCGGGGATATGGCTTTGCGCGGGTAACAGAAAAGGAGCTGAATGCCAATAAAGGCTATCCTTCTGAGAAGGCATTTGGGCACAGCGGTTATACGGGGACTTATGTATGGGTCGATCCGGTTTATAAGCTGGTGTATATCTGCCTAACAAACCGGGTATATCCGGATGACGGAAAGACTTACGGGGTTTCGAAAGTGAATATCAGGGCGCAGGTGCTGGACAGGGTGTATCAGGAGATTCTGAAGAGCGGAATGCAGGCAGCTAAGTAAATTTTCGGTCTAGTCTTTACTTCGCCCCGAATTCAATGTCAACTCGTTTTTTATTGTATTTTATTGTTTTTTCTTTATCCTTCAGACTGCAAATAGGCCCAATCTTCCAGCCAGGTGGCATATTCATTAACAAGCTCTTAAAAATATTTGTTAATAAATCTGATCAAGAGGATTTCTTACAGTTCCTGACTAATTCATAAAGGGTTTTGCAGCATTATATAATTCTATTTGGTCTTCTGCATTGACTTAATTAGAATTGTTCTAAATAAATTTTGAAATCCACTTTCTTATCTACGTGTTTAACACAGAAATCAGAGAGTTATCCAGTCCCGAACTTTATAAGGTCAGCCATGCTGCAGATGCCGAAAGGCTATCAGCAGAAGAACTGATCGCGGCTGTAGGTCGTGAAACCGGTGTTAAGGTAATTAGTATTAAGATTCCGGCTGATCCTGAAAGAAGTTATGTGCTGACTGTCAGAAAAGAGGAAGAATCTAAGGCGGGAGAGAAAAAGGGTGAAAAGGGAGATGAAGCAGTTAAGGGCTCAGTCCCCGAAAGAGCTAAGGGAAAAGCCGGAGCTGGAGCTGCTGAAAAACCAGGACCTCCTTCCCGGGGAGTTCAGTATATGGTAGACCCCCATTCAGGAAAGATACTGGGGAGTAGCGCTGATAAAAACGCTGTTTCTGAATTTATGCAAGTAATGTTCAGTTTATATCGCTGGTTATTACTTGACAGGATAGAAGAACCGCTTTTAGGAGAATTGCCGAACCGGAAGTTGGGCAGCTATATCAGTGGAACCGCAACACTATTATTTACCCTGGGAGTTATAACAGGTTTCATAATCTGGTTTCCTCAAAAAATCAGAAACTGGAAACAGGGTCTGAAAATAAAATGGAATGCAAACTGGAAACGGGTGAATCATGATATTCATAACAGCCTTGGTTTTTACAGCTGCATATTTTTGTTCCTGATGGGTATCTCAGGCCCTCAATGGTCTTTTGAATGGTATAGAACCGGCCTGAGGAAGTCGCTGGGAACCTACCAGTCTGAAGATGCTCCGAAACCTGAAAGCCCGAAATCAAATATTACAGCCAAGAATGGAGCAAAATCTGTGTTGCTTACAGATTATATCAAATCAGCTAATAATGTTCTTGATTATCAGGGTGATCTGACTATCAGCATTCCAGCCGACCCGGCAGATGCTGTGCTGGTAAATAAAACAAAAACAGGATTTTTTGCTCCTGTAGCAGCAGATAAGGTCTATCTTGACCAATATTCTTCAGCACTGATTAAATCAGAGATATTTTCAGAAAAACCATTTAATGAGCGGGTTTCAAGTTCCATAAAGGCCTTACATGTGGGTGATGTTTATGGGAAGTTCTCGAAGATTATTTATTTTCTGGCATGTTTAATTGCTACAAGTCTGCCGGTAACGGGCACGCTGATCTGGATAAATAAGATGAAGAAATGAACTTAGAGCCAAAGATTTTTGATCAAAAGCTCTATGTAATTCATTTCGGAGAAAGCTCACCAACTGGGCAGACAGGCTTGCCGGAATGACATCCGGAATCAAAATACCATTTAATTACTATTGTCCGGGTAGTCCGTACAGCGTTTTGTCATTGCGAAGGTAGTGAAGCAATCTCCTTACTAATACTCTAAATTTGGTAGGATTGCTTCGTCGTGCCTCCTCGCAATGACAGCTGTCGTGCCATTGCAGCAATGACACAGGCTCAATTTGATACGGTTTAATATTTGTATCCAACCCCATCCAGTCCACATCTCATATCTCAGATCTCCTTCCTATCTTTGCATCATGCGTTTCGATATCATTACCGTATTGCCCAACCTGCTTGAAAGTCCTTTTGCCCATTCTATTTTACAGAGGGCTCAAAAAAAGGGACTTGCCGAGATTCATGTACATAATCTTCGTGATTATTCAAACAACAAGCAAAAGTCGGTTGACGATTACCAGTATGGTGGTGGCAGCGGAATGGTGATGAGTATTGAGCCCTTTGCAAACTGCATTGAGAAGCTGAGATCAGAACGTGATTATGATGAGATCATTTTTATGACACCTGATGGTGAGACGCTCAATCAAAGTATGGCCAATGAACTTTCAGATAAAAAAAATGTGATTATTCTGGCAGGTCATTATAAGGGCATCGACCAGAGGATCAGGGATATTTTTGTGACCAGGGAAATCTCGATCGGAGATTATGTTCTTTCGGGAGGTGAATTGCCTGCTGCGGTTTTAGTGGACAGCATTGTAAGGTTATTGCCAGGTGTATTGAACGACGAAACATCGGCTTTATCCGATTCTTTTCAGGGAGAGTTGCTTGACGCACCGGTCTATACCCGTCCGTCCGACTGGCAGGGGTATAAGGTGCCCGATATTCTGTTAAGCGGACATGAGGCAGCTATAAATGAGTGGAGGCATGAGCAGGCTCTGGAGCGCACTAAAAAGCGCCGGCCTGATTTGCTGGATTGAATTTAGTATTATACATTTTCCGGGGAGAGAAAATTTCAGAAACGTCACTGGTCTCAGATCTGTTTAGCCTTGCCCAGCAATTCAATAATCTTCTCCTTGTCTTTCAGCTGACTTTTAAGAGTGTTTATCAACTCTTTACAGGAGTTCAGCTCATTTTTCATACTTATATAGTGAGCATCTTCCTCCCCAAGCGTATTCTTTGGGATCCATCCTTCATTATCTGAACTTTCTTCAAAAAATTCGGAAACGGGAATATCTAATATATTAGCCATCCGTTTCAAATCTGTGTATTTTATTGAGCCCCTGGTAAGGCCTAGTTTCAATCCGTCGAATGTTTTTCCCATTTCCATTGCCAGCCAGCTTAACGAACGATTGCGCTCCTTAAGCATTTTATTGACAATTTCTTTTAAATACATAATAATATCAGGAATAAAACACTACTTTTATTTGTAATAATTACTAAAAAATTTCGTAAATTAGTTTACAATATTTTAGTAAAAATATACAAAATATTGGATTCTAATACAGAATTAGTGGCTTATGTTTAAATACCGAATCAATGAAATATTGGCCAATATGCCAATGAAAGACTATCGGAAAACGTTGAAAGTTATACCAGAGGCCATTGGTGTTTCAGCCAATACTTTTTCCAATTATCGTAATATCAAATGCAATGAAGATAAAGACATACCTCATCAAAAAGTTGTGCTGCTTGAAAAAATATTTGGGTTAAGTTCAGGCGAACTTGATAATTTCCATCTTGCTTATAAACCAATAAGACAATTACTTGATGAATATCAGATTTGAATAATGAGTGAAATATCAGAACCGGAAAATTATAATCGCCTGCATCTCCGCTTGCTAGAGATGATTGCACATGATGTCAAAACGCCCATGGATAGTTTGGCCATGCTACTTTCTGTCTTAAAGGGTAAAAGACTTGATGATGAAGAATACACGGTTTTTTTTGATTCGGTACAGACACATATACAATCTTCGCGAAATTTAATGCAGGATTTACTGAGTTGGGCTAAAATACGGCTGAATGGACTGGATGACCAGTATGATTTCGTTCTGATGAAAAGGATAAACTCAGACATAATCCAGTCAGTGGAATATTTTACCAGTGAAAAAGACATATCAATATTGGATCAAACGGAAGAGGATCTTAAATCATTAATACACGTGAATTTATACCGGTTTATTGTGCGAAACCTGTTGATCAATGGCATAAAGTACAGCCACAAAAGGCAAAATATACACATTAAAGCGTATCATAATAATGGTAATCTGGAGGTAGCGGTTACTGACAAGGGGATAGGGGTTTCCAGTGATAAGCTGGAAGAAATCTTCCGGTTCACCGGCAAGACGGATCCGGGTACTATGAATGAAAAGGGAACAGGCATTGGCCTGATGCTCTGCTATGAAATCCTGAAACAGTACGGAGGGAAGCTTTGGGCAAGAAGTGCTCTTGGGGCAGGGACGACGTTTTATTTTTCCGTCCCTGATTCAAATGGCAATAGCTTTTGATCCAATTCTTAAAACAAAATTTCTAATCGACTTGTGATATTCAATTTATTTTCCTAATATTGCACTCCGATTTTTACGGGCTAAAAATCGAATTAAGAGCTTAAAATCATGGATTTAGTAAAATTTGTTGAAGAGCAGGTAGCAGTTAAAAAGCAAGTTCCTGCATTCAAAGCTGGTGATACAGTTAGTGTTCACTATAAAATTCGCGAAGGAAATAAAGAACGTATCCAGATCTATCAGGGTGTTGTTATCCAGCGTAATAGTGTGGGTGTGAATGAGACTTTTACCGTGCGTAAAATGTCAAACGGAGTGGGTGTAGAGCGTATCTTCCCTGTTAATTCCCCTAACATTGATAAAATTGACGTAAACAGTCATGGAAAAGTTCGCAGAGCGAAATTGTTCTACCTACGTGAACTTACCGGTAAGGCTGCTCGTATCAAGTCTAAAAGAGTGTAATTTTTTTATAGGTTTATTGCCTCCCGGATTATCTCCGGGAGGCTTTTTTGTTTGTAAGCCTTTTTAAATGCTATAAAAAAGGAGAATATTAATTATATCCCGCTTTATTCTATTATTTTTAAATGGAACGAGATATCAATTTGCTCATTCTCTCATTTGTTAATTTATACACTATGAATACCGAGTTTCTTGAACAAATATTTTTTGGAAACAGCCTCAGAAACTATCTGTATTTTTCTGCTATCCTGCTTTTGGGATTATTATTTAAACGGGTTTTCTCAAGATTATTGAACAGAATGATGTTCATGTTATTCAAGAGGATTGAGCCTGATACAGAGCCTAAGGTATTTATTGAAATGCTCTTAAAGCCTGTCGAGTTTCTCATTATTCTTGTTTTTATATATCTGTCTGTCAATCAGTTAGATTATCCATTAAATCAGGTAATATTCAGGCGGACAAATCTCATTAATAATGTCCCTACTCTTTATGAGTTAAAAGTGGTACAGGTGGTTGATAAGCTGTTTTTACTACTTTTTATTATTTCAGCCTTCTGGATCCTGTTAAGAATTATTGATTTTGTTGCTCACGTATTTAAGTATAAGGCCTCATTAACCTTATCCAAATCGGATGATCAGATGGTTCCTTTTGTTAAGGAACTTTCGAAGATTGTAACCGTCATCTTTGCTTTTTTTGTGGTACTGGGTTCTGTATTCAACCTCAATGTAGCAACAATCATAGCCGGTCTCGGTATTGGAGGTATTGCAGTAGCTCTGGCTGCTCAGGATAGCCTTCAGAATCTTCTTGGATCATTTACCATCTTTGCCGACAAGCCTTTTCTGGTTGGCGATCTGGTTAGGATCGATAAGTTTGAGGGCACAGTTGAGAAAGTTGGATTCAGAAGTACGGTGATTCGTACTCTGGACAAGACTCTGGTCATTATTCCCAATAAGAAAATGGTCGACAGTCCATTGGAAAACTTAAGTCTTCGGAATCTCCGGCGAATGAAATTCAATATCGGACTCAGATACGATACCTCTGCTGAAGTAATGAGAAAGATTTCGGAAGAGGTGCAAAAAGTTGTAAATGATCATCCGGCAACCAGTGATGATACCTTGGTCACTTTTGATTCGTTTGGCGATTCCTCTTTGAATATACAGGTACTTTATTTCATTGAAATCGTTGATTACAATGAATATATGCGTATTCGTCAGGATCTAAACTATAAGATCATGGCAATTGTAGGAGAGAATGGAGCTGATTTTGCATTCCCATCACAGACCGTTTTCCACGAATATGTCGGTGAAAAACCTACTGGTGGAGTGGATATAGTTTAATTTAACCTGAGTTCGATAGAAGGTAGGTAAAATCAATGCGCTTATTATTTCTTTGAGAATGCTCTGGAGCCCAGATAATTTGATTTTGGAAAGCAATGCCTGTGTAATATAGGATATTTCAGCCCTTTCCTACGGTTAGTTCCGGCATAAAATTACGTTATATCCTTAAAATTACCAATTAGCCGGAAGCTACCTCCTCCGGCAAGGTTTATTTTACCTGGAGCTGTATTTCATAGGAAAATGTAGCCCGGCAAAAGGACCATATTCCATTTTTAATAAACCTGGGTGGTAGCTGTAGCATTTTGCAGCTTGATTTTCATGATATCTTTTAAATCTTCTGCAAAAAAAGGCAGAACACTTGACAGGCAAGACCGAAGAAGAACGGAACTTGCTTTTTAAAACAAGAGAAAATTATTCATTACCCAGCAAGATTTTATATCGAACCCGGGTTATTTTATAAAATTAAGGGAAAAAAAAACCGGTCTGAATAAGACCGGTTATCTATTTTTATTGAAATTAATTCTTTTTTGCAGGTGCTTTGGTATCTTTTTCTTCTGTTTTAGATTTGCAACAGCTCATTTTACAATCCTTACCACACATTTTACTTTCTTTTTTATCTGCCGGTTTTGTGTTTTGTTTTGGCTGGTCCTGAGCGCTTAGAGATAATGTTCCTGCAAGGAATGCGATCGCTAAAAATCCTGATAAATTTTCATGTTTATATTGGTTAATTTATTTCTTTAAATGAGCCAGAACAGTGATTCCACCTTTTACAACTTCTCCTAATCCCACTTTTATTTCTGTTCCCAAAGGTAAGAAAACGTCAACCCTTGAGCCAAATTTTATAAAGCCGAATTCCTCTCCCTGTTCTGCCGATTGTCCTTCTTTAGAATAGCAAACAATTCTTCTTGCCAGTGCTCCAGCTATTTGACGAAACAAAACGGATACTCCCTGATTGTTTTCAATAACTACCGTTGTACGTTCATTCTCTGTAGATGATTTAGGATGCCATGCTACCAGAAATTTACCAGGATGGTATTTGAAGTATTTTACGATTCCCGAAATTGGATTTCTGTTAACATGAACATTTATTGGCGACATAAATACAGATACCTGGATTCTTCTGTCTTTTAAATATTCGGATTCTTCCGTTTCCTCAATAACCACCACCTTGCCATCTGCTGGGCAAATTACATGACTATCATTCTTTAAAACCTCAATATATGGGTTTCTGAAGAACTGAATAATAATAATAAACAAGGCAAAAGAAAGGATGTAAATGATCCAGCGGAACCATACGGTTTCGGGAAGAAGAAAATTAACAATAGCATTTAAGACGAATATAAATAGAATACAAAGTGCTATTGATGTATAGCCTTCTTTGTGTATGGTCATTTTTTTATAGCTCATTTCGCAGCGAAATTACGATTTTAGATTTAACGAAGATCAGGCACTTATTTAATTTCTGTGCTTGATACTGCTCTGTAAATATCATTGAGGTTTCTTCCCAATCCATTGTAGTCAAGCCCGAATCCAACCACAAAGTCATCGGGTATTTCAAAACCTACATAACTAATCTCATCAAATTTTGTTTTTAATGATTTAGGCTTCATCAGCAGGGTGCAGACATTGATGGAAGCCGGTTTCTCTTTGTAGATCATATCCAGCAGATAACGAAGGGTTTTTCCGCTATCAACAATATCTTCAACCAGTATCACATCTCTGTCTTTTACTGACATTTGCAAGCCCATCTCTTCTTTAACTTTTCCTTTGCTTTTATCACCTTTATAAGATGATACTTTCACGAAAGTAACCTCAGAAGCAATGTTGATCTCTTTCATCAGATCAGCGAGGAAGATGAAGCTCCCATTTAATACGCCAATAAATACCGGTATCCGGTTTTCAAAATCCACATTTAACTGGATACCCAATAAACGGATTCGCTTTTCGATCTGATCCAATTCCAGCATCAGTTCAAAATTCTTCTCATCAATTTCTATCCTCATGGTATAAATTTAGATATAAGGGTTTTATTATTGATTTTTATTTTTTGAATCCCGCTCATTTTTTCGATGCTCCCTTCTTTCTTTCCGGCTTGGAGTATTTATTACACTTGTGTCTTTGGGTGATATTTTTAACTTATTAAGTTCTCTTACATGGACAGTATCCAGGCGTTTCCTGCCAAAGATCTCCTGCAGAAATGTTTCCTTATCCTCTATTTCATCATCAATCAACAGACTATCAACAATAAGCGAGTCTGCGAGTGGTATTCCCGCTCTCAGACTTTCCTTTAATCTGACATTCCAGAATCCATAGCCGGTACTATCCGCCGCTGTCATGCCCCGCCTGGCCATTATTCCCCCGATAAAGTTGAAATAAGATGAAAGGCCCGATCTTAAGCTACCATCTCCTTCAAACCTGTAAAGTCCTGATTTTGGCCTTGGAACAATACTTGCCAGAAAAATACCCTCACCAATGCTGAGTTCTGAAGGGTGCTTATTAAAATAGTACCTGGATGCTTCCCCAATCCCATAGACATTTCTTCCCCATTCAATCAGGTTGAGATAGGTTTCAAACATCCGCTGCTTAGTTGAAAGCTTGCCGCTTTCCATAATCCAGACAATAAGGATTTCTTCAATCTTTCTGGCCAGGGTTTTTTGCCGGTTCAGGTAGACATTCTTTGCAAGCTGCATTGAAATCGTACTTCCCCCTCTTTTGAAAGCCTTTGCTTTAAAATTGGTTATAATGGAACTTCGGATGGAGGCCTCAACAAAACCATTATGACTAAAAAATGAGGGATCTTCTGCTGTGAGTAAGGCATTCTTTAAATTGGGACTGATCTGATCGATCGGCACAAAATTGGGGTTCTCAGGACCTATAATTATATCACGCATTGGTTTCCCATACTCATAGGGGGTATAGACGAAAGTACTGTTGATCTTTTGAAGATTTGTTTTACCCCATTTGATAACCTTGAATCCCTCATTTCTTAATCTCGAATTAAAAATTACACTGTCCGGATTTTGAGAATCAAGATGAAAATCGAGGTCGTATTGCAGTTTTCCGCTGACCTGAATTCCTTCCAGTGATTCGAAGAGACCTTTAGGAAAGGAATTCATTAACTCCTGTGCATCAAGCTCTTCTGTATGAAGTTTCAGCTCATAAATTTTTGATGGGCTGAGTGTATATTTTATGAAGGGATGTATCTGAATATTTTTGAGATGGATAGTAGAAGTACTGTCAATTGCAACAAAGTTCTTCCCAAACACCATGTCTGCATCAAGAGAGGCATCCGGAACAATAATATCATTCCCTGCAATCCTTGAATGGTTGACCAGGAGGTTTTTAACCCTCCAGGAACCGTTAACTTCCAGTTGACTTCCGCTTCGGTTTACTCCTCTCATCTCGGTCATTGCCGTATCGAAGTTCAGTTTGAGACCGAATTTCTTCTCAAGATAAGGTAGTTCTACTTTTTTATTATCAGCGAAAAGCCTCAAATCCAGCTGTTTGTCTCCCGGGTCTACGGTTCCTTCCACATGCCAGACTGACTCATTTCCATTGACTAATATGGTTGAATTCACATCTCCGCCATCAATAGTTGCACTGCGGGTGAATAAACTGACCGAACCAGAATCATCCCTGAATTTGATCTCAAAATCCCTGATATCCATATCATCAGGTATTTTGTATAATAATTGGTTGATGAGGCTATTGGCTAGTCGGGCCAGATCCAGTTCCGTTTTTTCTTCTGATTCATCCGTTTTTTTCTTCCGGAAAAGGAAATCATAATTACTTAGCGAATCTTTTTTTACCAGATTGACTATCCCCCGATCGAGCTTGATTTCCGAAAGCTTAATATCTCCAAAAATTAAAGGAAATAGCTTTACACCTAACCGGAAGTTTAGAATCCGGGCAAGGCTATCCCGGCCGCGGGGAACTACCGTAATATTCTTAAAACTGACGCTGCTTAAGCCGACGAAACCTGCACTTTCTATTTTAAGTTCGAGATCGTACTCTTTATCGGCCTTGCTTATCGCCTTTTTGATTGCAGTGCTAAGTAATGCCTCTCGTTTTGTGTATGCAATGGCGCCTCCTATCAATATCAGTCCCAGAAGGCTGATTGATACAATACGGATAATTTTATACTGTTTTTTGGATATCTGCATGGGCTGAATTCTCCACTAAATTGAAAGATAAGCTATTTAAGTTTGAATCACAGGCCTGACAGGTCAGTTCAAGTAAAATCCTCAAACCTATAGCAATAAGCCTTCCGCTTTTAGTAGATTTGCGATAAACTTAGTAAAAATATTTTCTCCTTTACATTCAAAAATGATCACACAGGAACAGGTATATAATGCATTGCGTCATGTTGAGGATCCGGATCTTAAAAAAGATCTGGTTAGTCTGAATATGATCGAAGATTTAAAGATCGACGGAAATAAGCTTAGCTTCTCTGTAGTTCTGACCACGCCGGCCTGCCCAATGAAAGCCATGCTTGAAAATGCCTGTAAGAATGCAATCCGGCATTTTGTGAGTAAAGATGTTGAATTGGCTATTAATATGACTTCCAGGGTAACCAGCCGGCCAGACAGAACCCTGGCCGGTATTAAAAATATCATTGTCGTTGCTTCGGGTAAGGGGGGTGTAGGAAAATCAACAGTAGCAGTCAATCTGGCCCTTGGTCTTGCAAAAAAAGGTGCTAGTGTAGGACTTATTGATGCAGATATTTATGGGCCCTCTGTTCCGATCATGTTTGGTGTAGAAGACGCCCGTCCGAAGGCATCTCAAAATGCAGCAGGGCAAACAAGAATTGAACCTATTGAAAAATATGGCATCAAATTATTGTCAATAGGATTCTTTACTGATCCTAACCAGCCTGTGCCCTGGCGCGGACCGATGGTATCAACGGCTGTAAAGCAGTTGTTTAATGATGCCGACTGGGGTGAGCTGGATTATCTGGTTGTTGATCTTCCACCGGGTACCGGTGATATTCATATTACCGTTTCTCAGGGATTCCCGATTACGGGAGCGGTTATTGTTACTACTCCCCAGAATGTGGCACTTGCTGATGCACGCAAGGGCGTTGGAATGTTCCTGATGGATTCTATTAAGATTCCTTTGATCGGTGTGGTTGAAAACATGTCCTATTTCACGCCTGCTGAACTACCGGAGAACAAGTACTATATATTTGGAAAGAATGGTGGAAAGGCACTTGCGGAGCAGTTTGATGCACCATTTTTGGGAGAAATACCTTTGGTAAAGAGTATCAGTGACGCAGGCGATGTTGGAAAACCGGTCATTCTGGAAGAAGATAATATTCTGGGTCCGGTATTTATGCAGATCGCAGAACGGGTAGCTCAGCAAGTAGCTATTCTGAATGCTGCGAAATAGCATTTTTTATTTTTTTTGTATCTTTATATAAATACTAGATCATGGATTTGTTGAAAAGAGTTGAAATTGCATTGGACACTATCCGACCTTATTTGGAAACAGATGGCGGGAACGTATCAATTGAGGAAATAACTTCTGAAAATATTGTGCGATTACGTCTTTTAGGTTCATGTGGCTCTTGCCCGATGAGTATTATGACACTTAAGGCAGGTATTGAGCAGGCAATTAAACGGGCTGTTCCTGAAATTGCAGGTGTTGAAGCAGTGAACCTGACAGACATTGATGATCCTGCTGCTGTTTTACCAGAAAGACTACAATGATAACAGGTTCCTTTCTGTAAAGATTATATGATTTAACATAATTTAACACCACTGAGGTACGATTTTATTAACTTTGAACGATGCGTTACTGCTTATTCCTCATTTGCTTACTCTGCAGTCTCTCCGGCTTTTCTCAGGTTAGGGAGAGGAAAATTGTACAGTTTTCCGGGATAATTGTAAACCGTGATAGTAATACTGTGGTACCATATGTAACCATTACCAATGTTACCGGAAAGGATCAGTACTATTCGGCAAACTATAAAGGATATTTTTCTTTTGTTGCTCACGAAGGTGATACACTTGCGTTTACCGCTGTTGGTTACAGACGTGAAGCTCTGATTATACCAAATGGTCTGGCGGATAGTAAGTATACCGTACTGATGAAAATGCAACAGGAATCAATTAATCTTCCTGGTGTAAGGGTTTATCCCTGGGCAAGTACAGATGAATTCAAAAAGGAATTCATGACCATGAAGTTTGCCGATGATGATCTCGAAATAGCTAAAAAGAATCTTTCCAAAGAGAGTTTGGCTTCTATGATGGCTACACTTCCCCGTGATGGAGCAGAAATGCAGAGTTTCAATTTTCAGAATAACCATAACCGACTCGTCAATAAAAATATCAACCAGCGCTTAGCCAATCCATTGCTTAACCCATTTGCCTGGGGTGCTCTTATTCAGCAGATCATGCAGGGGGATAGGAGTAGGGAGCAGTAAGTTGTAAGTAATAAGTTATAGGTTGTAAGTTCTAATTGTGCTGGAGATGAGGATTTTGCCTTTTGTCATTGCGAGGAGGTACGACGAAGCAATCTAATGACTGTAGTACTAATAAATAGTGAGGAGATTGCTTCGTTGCACTCGCAATGACAATGAGGGAGTTACATTCAGGAAATGAGGTTTTGAATGAAAAAACGCCTTTAGTCTCAATACTCAATACTCTGTACTCAATACTAAAACTATCTTCTCCCCTTCTTTAGCGCAGGAAACTTCATTTTATATTCCACCTTTACAATTCCCTTTGATATTGAATTGAGTTTGTTGTTAAGCATGGCTTTGCGAAGTGGGCTTAATTTATCGACAAAGAGTTTGCCTTCAATGTGATCGTATTCATGCTGGATGATACGGGCAGCCAATCCTTTGTATGTTTCCTCGTAATGTTTCCAGTTTTCATCATAATAGGAAATGGTCAGGCTTTCATGTCTGTCAATATCTTCACGGATATCCGGGATACTAAGGCAACCTTCATTAAATGACCATTTATTACCACTTTCTTCGATGATTTTAGCATTGATAAAAGTTTTCTTAAAATCTTTTAAAGCCGGTTCATCTTCAGCAAAAGAGGTGGCATCAACCACAAAAAGACGAATTGACAAGCCAATCTGCGGGGCTGCAAGTCCTACCCCATGAGCGCCGTACATGGTCTCGAACATATTCTCAATAAGATTATTCAATTCAGGATAATCTTTTGTGATTTCTGTTCCTTTCTTACGTAAAACGGAATCTCCGTAGGCGATGATGGGCAATTTCATGTTGCAAAAGTAGCCTTCTTTCCCCTATATAGCAAATTTCTGTGCTTAGGGCAGGTTTAACAAGGGTTTTATGATTGAAAGGATTTCTTAATCCAGGTGGAACACCATCTCCAAAGGAGTACTTACCGGTGACTTATCCTCATTTGTATCCATGATATCGGCCATATAGGCCCACCATCTCTTAACGATTTCATTTTTTTTGAGATCCTGTGAGTTATTATTACCGGATAGGGTTTGAACGGCAAACAGTATATTGGTTTCTTCATCCAGGAAGATGGAGTAATTGCTGATTCCTGAATTTGTTAAAAGAGCGCTGAGTTCAGGCCAGATCAGGTCATGACGGCGTTTATACTCCTCTTTAAAACCTGGTTTTAGTTTCATTTTAAAGGAAACAATATTGTTCATGGTGATTTATTTTGCTGAATAAAATTTCAATTCGATCAGGTCAGCGGGAACGGTCTTATTTCCAAAACTATGATGAATTGCCAATGCGGCACCCATTGCGGTCGACTGTGCCATTGAAGCTGCAAAGACTTCCATCCCGGGAAAAACAATGGACAAAAGATTCATGTAGATCGAGTTTTTACTGAATCCCCCATCCACAAAAATTCGTTTGACGTCCGAACCTTTTATGACCAGTGCACTTGATATTTTTTGCTGTTTGATGATATATATCATCAGCCGATGATAAGCTTCTGTATCAGATGCATAGGATGCGAGATCATTTCCTGAGTAAACCTCTTCCTGATCTAAATAGCTCAGGAAAGCAGAGTCAAAGTTCATTTGTTCATATCTTAATCTGGACTCTGAAAAATAGTGTGAAATTCTGTTCAGTTCCTGTTCATGCTCATTTCCAGCAAAAAGACGGGAAGCCTTGACAGGTTTACCCTGATAATGCAGGTAACAAAGACAATCTGATTCAAGTTCAAAAGTATTTAAAGGGCTCGCATTAAAAGGGTTTAAACTGATGCACCAGGTACCGGTTGAGATCAGCAGGAAAGGTTCTTTAAAATTGACCAGATATGGAATTAGTGCCGCTGAGCTGTCGTGCAATCCGATACCCATATCAAAACTATGCCCTTCAAAATTTGTTCTTATTACCGAATCTGAAGGTAAAATTGGTGCGAGCTTATCAATCAAGCCCTCATTCTCAAGCCAGTGATGGTAATTGTTTTTGCGGAAATCCCAGAGATTGGTATGGCAACCGATACTGGTAATGTCTGAACAGCGCTTTCCGCTAATCAGGAAACTCAGATACTGAGGTAAATGCAAGGCGTACCAGATCCTATTCAGCAAGTCCGGACGCTCCTGTTTGATGCGATACAGCTGCATTCCCGAATTCAGGCTTCCAAGTACCGGTGATGCGGTTTCTTTTGCGAATTCAGTCTTACCTCCATAAGAAGAATAAAATTGCTCCAGTAAAGTTTCGGGGTAAGGCTTCAGGTAATTGTATAATGGGCTAAGTGGTTTTCCGGATTCATCAATATAGACGAAACTAGCTCCATAAGCAGTGAAATTGAGTCCTTTGAGCTCAAATTCCGATTTAGAAAGAACCGTACGGAGTGATTCGAACACAAAATTGTTCAGTTTCTCCAGATCATCACAGGGAAATCCATCTTCATCTTTGCTTTCAGCAAATTGATCAGTATGTTCAAAAACGATCCTAAGCTGCTCATCAAAGAGGAGCAGTTTTTTGTTCGTTTTCCCGATATCAAATACGGCTATTACCGGTAGCTGCATGTGCTCATTTTTTTCCTGATTCAATTTAGATTATAGGCCTGTCGCAGCAGTCTCCAGCCCTCTTTCCCTGATCAGTTCTGCACGAACATTCAATTGACGGAATAATCCGATCGGGTTTAATGCTCCTCCAGACCGCAGGCGTGCTTCAGCAACCAATGGCCTCACATCAGTACGGAAACTATCCTGTAAAATTTCCTGGGCACGGGCCACATCGTTTTTCAGCTGTGCTTCTTTAAGGGCTGTACTATCTACGAGCAATGCCTGAGTATAGGCGATCATGATCGCTTCAACGGATTGCAAAAGATCTTCAAGCGGATCTTTGACATTATGCGAAGCATCAATCATCCATCCAAGATCTGTGGCATGATTCATTTTACGATCATCCATACCCTCGATTAGTTCATTGAAGATCAGAAATAGCTGATAAGGCTTGATACTGCCGGCAGTGAGGTCATCATCCCCATATTTGGAATCGTTAAAATGAAAACCGCCCAGTTTTCCTTCCATTAAGAGCAGGGAAACGATCTGTTCAATGTTTGCATTTGGTAAGTGATGACCCAAATCGACAAGTGTATAAGCTTTTGGCCCTAATTTACTGGCATATAAAAGCGATTGCCCCCAGTCGCCAACAGTAGTGGAATAGAAATTAGGCTCATAAGCCTTGTATTCGACAAACATTTTCCAGTCTGATGGCAGTGCAGCATAAATTTCTTTTAGACTCTCCAGCGTATTTTGAAACGCAGTTCTGAAATTTAGCTGTCCCGGGAAACAGGAACCATCAGCCAGCCATACGGTTAATGATTTTGAGCCCAGTTCGATACCATGTTTAATCACCTCAATATTATGATCAATAGCCTGCTTACGCACAGCCGGATCTACATGCTGCAGAGAACCATATTTATAACTTTTATCTTGCCCCTTTTGATCCTGAAAAGTATTGGAATTCATCGCATCAAAGCGCAATTCATGTTCCTTTGCGAGATCCCGGATTGCCTGATAATCTTTAGGAATATCCCATGGAATATGCAGTGAAATAGCATTTCCCGATCGGTTCAGTTTATGCATCAAACCTACATCTTCAATCTTTTCTTCCAGATTTCTGGGTTCGCCACCTCCGGCAAATCTTCCGAAACGGGTACCTCCATTTCCCAAAGCCCAGCTTGGAATGGCGATCTGAAAATCAATTAATTTTGATATAATTGATTCACTATCAATAATTTGTGTTTTTAAAAATTCAAATTTTGATGTGTGAATTTCTGCTGATTGTTGATTGTGTTGGGCAATTATACGGTCGTCAAGCTTCATGATTTCTAATTATTAATGCTTATCTCACAAAAGCCATTGCGACACCACCATCCACATTCAGGACATTTCCTGTTGATTTGCTTAGCAAACCTCCCACAAAAGCGTAGCAGGCATTAGCAATATCTTCGGGTAAAATGGTTTCATTCAACAGGGTACGTTTTGCATAAAATGAAGGGAGTTCAGCAACTGTGATTCCGTATGCTTTAGCCCTTCCTTCAGCCCATGCTCCCTCCCAGATCTTGCTGTCGGCAATCACCGCATCGGGATTAACCACATTAACCCGAATCTTATCCGGACCAAGTTCTGCAGCATTCAAACGACTCAGGTGTAATTGAGCTGCTTTTGCAGAGCCATAGCCGGCATTATTAGGACCGGAGACCAAAGCATTTTTACTCACGATATTGAGGATATCACCGCCCATATCCTGCTTTCTCATTGTATTTACTGCTTCCTGAGTGATCTTAAACTGACCTTTCACCAGCACATCATAAAGCAGATCCCAGTCCTTGTCGGTATGTTCTTCAATTGGTTTAGAAATGGATAGACCGGCACAATTTACGACGATATCTATTCCGCCGAAATTCAGAGCAGCCTGTGCAAAAGCATTTTTTATATCGCTATCTTCAGTAACATTGAGTTGTGTGGTAGCATAGCTGTCGCGGCCAAATTCTTTCAGGAACTGAGCTCCCGCACTTTCCAGACGATTCTGATCCAGGTCGTTCAATATGACCACTGCCCCTTCTTCTACAAATTTTCTTGAGATTGCTTTCCCAATCCCTCCTGCACTGCCTGTTACCAATGCAATTTTGCCACTCAATGATTTTGGCTTTGGCATCCGTTGAAGTTTTGCTTCTTCAAGTAGCCAGTATTCGATATTAAATGCTTCCTGTCTGGGAAGTGAGGTGTATTCAGAGATCGCCTCTGCTCCGCGCATTACGTTGATCGCATTGGTATAAAATTCTGCAGCTACACGGGCGGTTTGTTTGTCCTTCGAGAAAGAGAATAGTCCGACTCCCGGGTATAGAATAATTACCGGATTCGAATCCCGGATGGCCGGCGAATTTGGATGTTTACAGGTATTGTAGTATTCCGCATAGATTTTTCGGTAGGCTTCAAAAAGCGGCTGAAGCCCCTTAATGAGTTCTTTAGGATTACTAAGGTCTGCATCAGGCTTAAGATCGAGTATCAGGGGACTTATCTTCGTTCTTAAAAAGTGATCAGGGCAGCTGGTTCCCATTGGGGCAAGGCGATCCAGATCATTGGAATTGATAAACTCTAAAACCCTTGGATCATCTGTAAAGTGTCCAATCATGGAGCGTTCTGATGAACAAAGTCCGCGTAAAACAGGAGCAATTTTCGCTGCCTGTTCCTTTCTTTGCTGCCCTGCAAGACCATCAATTTTCTTCCCGCCAAATACACTTTCATTTTTTCTCACGCTTTCCTCAATAAACGCAGCACATTTTTCAACTACCTCAAGGGTGTTTACATAAGATTCGTATGCAGTATCTCCCCAGGTGAACAAGCCATGAGAACCTAACATAATTCCCTTAATTCCAGGGTTATTATCCAGGCAGGCTTTAAGTTCTAAACCAAGTTCAAATCCGGGCTTTCTCCAGTCAACCCAGCCAATTTTATTGTCAAAAAGTTCTGCGGTGATCTTCTTTCCATCTTTGGCAGCCGCAATAGCGATAGCCGCATCCGGATGCAGGTGATCAATATGTTTGAAAGGAAGAAAGCCATGCAGGGGTGTATCGATGGATGGAGCCTTTGAATTCAAATCATAAATGCAATGGTTAAACAATTCGACCATCTCATCTTCATGTTCTAGTCCACGGTAGATATTCTTCAGATTACGCAGACGATCATTATAAAGTGCAGCAAGACCGCTTTTCTTTAAAGTTCCGATATCCCCACCAGATCCCTTGATCCACATGATCTCAGTCTCTATTCCTGTCAGCGGATCTTTAGCCATCACTTTGCAGGATGTATTTCCTCCGCCATAATTGGTTAACCGCAGGTCTGCACCCAAAATATTGGATCTGTAAATGAGTAATCCTACTTCATCTCCAGCAAGTTTAGCAGCTTCAGCATCATCCCAGAGGTAACTGACGTGTTTAAAATTTGATTGTGCCATGTTCTATAATTTTTGTTTATATGGAATTGCCATATCCCACCAGTAATACTGAAAGAATTATGGTTAAAATCCCCATAATAAAGGTTGAAAATGTTTTTTTGCTAACTGCGGTCCATTCTTTTAGCAATAGCCCCCACATATTTGCAATCAGAATGATGAAGGCCATGTGCAGGATCCAGGAACTTGCTCCGTTCCCCAGTTTGCTTTCGCCCATACCGTAGAAAAAGAATTGTAAAAACCAGGTGGTACCGGCAATTGCCGAAAAAATATAATTTTTAAGCAGCGGGGTCTTTTTATTAGCATAGTCCCCAAATGTTTTATTTCGGGTATTCAGGATCATACACCAGATGAGGTTAGTTGCTAAACCACCCCATAAAAGTACCACATAGGTAACATTATTCTGAAAGAGGAACTCTGTAGTTTCGGTTGGATTGGCGCTCTTCCATAGGGCATTGGCGGCATCAGCCATTGGTTTTCCGGCTTCAATCCCGAAATTGAAGCAGGCACTTAAAACTCCCGAAATGATCGCTACAATCAAACCCTTTACCAAATTAAATTCCTGAATACTTTCCTTTTTGGTCTCTTCACTTAACTCACGTTCTTTCAGCATTCCGGCACGACCGCAGAGGAAAATTCCAAAAAGGCAGACTAATACACCAAGAAGTACGATTTGTCCACCTTCATCATTAAGCATTTGGGTAAAACTGACTTTTCCGGCTTGCGGATATAAATCGTAAAATACCGGTGGAAGTAATGAACCCAGTGCAGAACAGAATCCCAGAACAACAGAGTTTCCGAGGGACATACCAAGGTAGCGAACGCCAAGTCCGTAGGTTAGACCACCAATTCCCCATAACAAACCCATGATGAAAGTCACCTTTAAAATGGACTTATCAGTATTGCTGATAATCTCAGCAAATGCCGGGATAGTAAGGTAAGCTGCCAGTGGAGGTACAATAAGCCATGAAAAAAGGCCGCCGATTATCCAGTAACTTTCCCAGGACCAGCCTTTGACTTTCTTAAATGGAAGGTAAAAACTGCCGGATGCGGCTCCGCCAATTAAATGAAAAATGACACCTAAAATTGCTTGCATGAATCGGGTTTAAAGGATAAAATTATTGAACATTTAGTACCCAGCTGTCATGCACTGTCATGCAAACCGAATAGCGATATTAAGATAAGACAATTATTCTATAAGGCTAAAATATTCTAAAGCGAGGGTCTGAGGGTGAGGTGAAACGGAACCTCGGCATGAGCATGAGAATTGTTCAGAATTAATTGGGCTGCAAGTTCGCCCATTTTTGAAAAATCGGTTGAAATAGTAGTAATTCCGTTTAGAATGACCTTTTTAAGGGGGGTTTCATTATAGGATATTACCCCGACCTGCTTTCCAACCTTAAGCTTTAATGAGATGATCCGTTCAATTAGCGTAACCAGATCTGCTTCCATCAGATTAATGAACACTTCGCCTTCCTGAATTGGTTCGGTGCTGATATCGTTCACAATTTTATGGGAAAAAGCATATTGCTGACAGAAGCGATTGAAGCCTTTGATTATCTCATTTGGGAAATAGCTTTTATCCGGGAAAATGATCTTTAGTGTATGGTATTTGCTTAGCTGATCCCGGGCTTGTTCCAGAGCCTGGTAAATATCCTTTTCGAAATTTTCATAAACTGCTGCATATTCACCCTCAACACCGGGTAACAATTTATCCAGGAGGACCAGTTTATCTTTAGGGATTTCATTGATCAAACGGTATGATTCTTCCCCCCCTTCGATAAAATGCGGAATGATTACGTAATGCGAATAATCTTCCTTTTTATTGTCAAGCAGCTTTTTGAACAGGGCAAAGTCATTGTTATAGATATAGAAGTCGATGGCAACATGCTCTCCAATTGCAGCTACAAATGCATCGTAAACAATTTTCTTGTGAGAACTTAACTTATTGAATAATAGAAAGATACGAAGCCTTTGCCTGAAATCAACATTGCTGATATAATATCCTTTTCCCGGAACAGAATTAACTATACCCAGACTTTTGAGGTGCTTATACCCTTTTTCTGCAGTATCTCTTGAAATTTCGAGAATGCAGCTTAATTCATTTATTGAAGGGAGGAGATCATCTTTTTTAATTTTACCAGCGATGATTGCATCTTTAATCGAATTTGTTAACTGAAGATATTTCGGTGTCGCAGAATACCCATCAATGTGAATGTGATTAAATAATCTGGTCCGTTTCATTGCTTAAAAATTGATTTCTCTCCGTTTATGGAATTTTTCGGAGGAAAATTAGCAATTTTTATTGGAGGGCTGATTGAATAGAAATTATTCTTTCGGATTGAAGATCATAGAGCTCATTTCTTTCGGATCGAACATCTCATTGGCAATTTCAAGCACCTGGGAATCGGTGACAGTGTTTATTTTCGCAAATATTTCTTCCAGTGAATCTACCCTGCCATAATCCAGCAGACTTTTGCTCATCGAAATTAGCAGTCCCATTCTGTTTTCTTCACCGAGTGCGATCTGTCCGATAAATTTATCTTTTGCTTGTCTCAATTGTACAGGACCCAGTTTTTGCTCTCTGAGCTTTCTCAGTTCTTTTTCTACGAGCTTAAGGGCCTTTCCTGTTTTTTCGGTATCAGTACCAAAATAGATTGAAAAGATCCCGGTGTCACTCATCGGGGTGTAGTTTGATTCGATGGTGTATGCTATGCCATATTTTTCGCGGATTTCGAGGTTCAACCTTGAACTCATACCGGTGCCCCCCAGCAGGTTATTGAGCAGGAGAAATGCTGTCTTATGCTTGTGCTGCATGGAATAGGACCGGTTACCAATTACGCAATGCGTCTGGTTAATGGGTTTACTGAAAACCAGGTTTTTTGCCGAATATGCATTTGTTTTTTCGCGCTTTCTTTCAGGCAGATTGGCTGGGATTCCAGCGAAAAATTTTTCACTTAGGCGGATGATTGTTTTAAAATCATAATCCCCGTAGATTCCGATGACGATTTCATCTGTGCGATAGTTTGCCTTGTGGAAATCGACAATATCCTTTTTTGTAAAACTTTGTACGGTTAATGGGGTCCCCAGAATATTACGGCCCAGCGGATGTCCTTCAAATAGCAGATCTTCAAAATCATCATTAATAGCCTCATCAGGCTGATCCTGGTAAGAAGATATTTCATCCAGAATGACCTCCTTTTCCTTCTTCATTTCCTCTTCGGGAAATATGGAATGAAATACGATATCCTCAAAAAGGTCGAGCGATCGTTCCAGGTGAGGTTTCAGAAAAGAAGCATGGATACAGGTATATTCTTTGGTGGTATAAGCATTCAGATCGCCTCCAACTAATTCGAGGCGGTTAAGGATCTGATTGGTATTTCTTTTTTCAGTCTGTTTAAAAAGCAGATGTTCGATGAAATGTGCGAGGCCATCTTTGGAAGGATCTTCATCGCGAGAACCTGCATTGATAATAATACAGGCATGTGAAATATTGGAAGGGCTTGGCTTATGCAGAACGCGTATTCCATTTTGCAACTGGTGTACCTGGTAATCCATTCAGCAAAGGTAGAGAATCGATTTGTCAATCCTACGATTTGTCAATTTGTCAATTGAATTAGCAAATGGGTTTGTCGATGAAGAACAAATTTTCTTAGCTTTTAGCTTTCTGCTTTCGCCTTTCAGCCCCAAGAGAATTTCTTCTTAAACTACTTATTTCAGCTTTCCCTTATACGTCTTCTTAAACAATTCAAACCGTGGAATAGAAACCGCCCGCACATATCCCTGATTCGGATTGTGTTCGATATAATCCTGATGGTAGCCCTCTGCGCGGTAGAATTCGGTAAGTGGTTTTAGCTCAGTTACAATTGATTTTTTGAATCTGCCTGAGTTGGTGGCATCTTTTACAGCCTGCTGTGCGGCAGCCTTTTCTTTGGTACCGGTATAAAACAAAATTGAACGGTAGGATGAACCTCTGTCGGGTCCCTGCTGATTTGGAGTGGTTGGGTCGTGTGAAGCAAAGAATACCTTGCAAAGTTCTGCAAACGAAATTACATTAGGGTTATAATACACCAGAACAGTTTCTGCATGGCCTGTGGTTTCAGTATTGACCAGATCGTAGGTTGGGTTAGGTACATTCCCTCCCGCATAACCGGAAATAGCTGAATCTACTCCCACCACAGCCTCAAAAATATGCTCAGAACACCAGAAGCAGCCTTCTGCAAACGCAGCGATGGCTTTACCCTGGGGCTCTGTGAGTTTCACTTTTCTGACATCTGTCTTTTTCTGGGAGATTGCATCACAGGAAAATAAAACCAATATGAGCGACAGTGCAGGTATGATGTTCAGATAGCGTTTCATTTTTTTCCTTTTGGTAAAGATACGTAACAATAGCTCTTATAGATTTGCAGTTCTGGAACAAAATGAATGTTGGCACTCACCCTAAAAGACCGACACAACCGACTACAAATTAACTGAAAAAAACGAAATGCGAACCCTTCGCAAATTAAAAGAACTGCAAGCCGACACACAAGCCAACACTTTTGCAGCATATTTAATTTTACCCAACCGTATCCACAGCCCAGCCACCACCCAAACAAAGACTTGTTGACAATTTTTTGCTAATATTTTGGTTACACTCTGACAAATCATTATTTTTGACAAATTTGTCAAGGCAAAAATTTCAAGATAATGAAAGAAACATTTGGAGAATACATTCACAATTTGCGAGTTGAGAACGGTTTAACTCTTACAAAACTTGCGGCTTCCCTTGATTTAGACCAATCAACACTTTCTAAAATTGAAAATCAAAAACGTAATGTTCCAGAAGAAATACTTCCAAAACTTGCTAAGATTTTCAAATTGGACATCAAGAAGCTTGAAAATGAATTTTACTCCGAAAAAATCGCTGAAATGATTTATCGAGTTCCCAACTCAGCCGAACTTTTGACACTAGCTGAAGAAAAAGCAAAATATTTTAGAACTAAAAAGGTTGAACAAGGAAAAATAAAGTTTTAACTATGGTAGGAGCATCATTGTTTTCAAGTGCCGGTATAGCAGAAACTTACTTAGAAGAAGTAGGAATAGATATTGTGGCAGCTAATGAACTAGTTCTAGAGAGAGCAAATTTACACCAAGCATTGTATCCAAAATCTAAAATGATTGCAGGAAATATTTTAGATGAAAATATTTTTAAAACACTTGTCAGAAGCACACCAGAGAAGTTGGATTTTTTGATTGCTTCACCGCCTTGCCAAGGAATGAGTGTTGCAGGAAAAAACAGAAATACAGAGCAGATGCTCAATGACGAGAGAAATTACCTTGTTTTTAAAATAATTGATTTCATTAAACTAAAATCCCCCGATTTTATTTTAATTGAAAATGTACCTACGTTTTTCAAACTTCTTTTGCCATACAATGGTGAGTATTTAAAGGTCGTAG
The DNA here is from genome assembly GCF_030684675.1 of Daejeonella sp. GTDB lineage: Bacteria > Bacteroidota > Bacteroidia > Sphingobacteriales > Sphingobacteriaceae > Daejeonella. Next base: position 40,854 of record NZ_JAUXXZ010000043.1, read on the forward strand.
AAATTTTAAATCATTTGTTTGGTGAAGAATATAACATTGAATCCAATGTTTATGATGCTGCTCACTTTGGAGTTGCCCAAAGAAGAACAAGAGCTATAATAAAACTATATAGAAAAGGGAAAAAGTGGGGACAGCCTTTAAAATCTGACCAAGTCGTAACAGTGGAAGATAAAATAGGTTTTTTGCCAAGCATAGAAGCAGGGCAAAAATCAAAAATCAAATGGCATTATGCTAGAAAGCATGCAGACAACCACATTGAATGGATGAAACACACTCCAACAGGTCAAACAGCTTTTGATAATCCAAAATTTTTCCCTGTAAAGCCGAATGGAGAAAGAATTAAAAGCTATAACACCACATACAGAAGAATTAAATGGCACGAACCTGCACCAACAATTACAATGAGAAATGATGCAATCAGTTCACAATTAAATGTTCACCCAGGCAGAAAGCTCAAAAATGGTATCTATTCTGATGCAAGGGTTTTGACACCTTTAGAATTAATGATTTTATCATCATTACCTCAAGAATGGAACATTCCAGAAAATACGCCTGAATTATTAATTAGAAAATGTATTGGAGAATGTATTCCTCCTTTACTTATCAAAAATATTGTTGCTCAAATAAGTTAATAAAATGACTTTAAGAATTGATAATAAGAAATGGATTTTATACCGCCACACAAGGGACTTTGAAAAACTTTGTGTTGTTGCAGATTTTTTGAAGTCTTACACAAAAACAGGAATTTCAAAAGATGAAAAAACACAACTTAATGTGAAGTTGCGGGAATTGGGATTATACAATGAAAGAAATCCTGAATTACCACTTGATGCGATCAATCATAAAATCAATCAACTTTCATATTATATGTTTGGCTATCAAGCCAAAATTGATGGACAAGACAGGTTTTTGTTCAGTCCACTTGGTAACTTGTTTTTGAAGCACGTAGAAGACAAAACAAAAACAGCAAAAATATTTCTTGCAATGCTTTGGGCTGTTCAATATCAACACCCTCATAGCGGAACTGACGATGATTTTCAGCTTTATCCATTTCGTTTAATTTACAAACTTCTTTCAGAACCTAAACTTTCCAAAAAACTCTATGCTTTTGAAGTTGCTTATTCTGTTGTTTTTTTGAAAGAAGTAAACAAAGCGACTTATAAAGAATTGGTTAATGAATTATTGGAATTGCGAAAACTTTCAGATACAGAACTTGAAAACAAATTTCTAGAAGACCCCCACGCTTTTGTAAACTCAGCCTACGAATGGGATTACTATGTTTCGAGTTTATTTGAAAGTGCAGGGGTGTTGAATAAAATAGAAGGTAGAGTAATTACCAAGCTACAGCACGGAAACACAAATACATTCAGAAAAATAACTCGTAACGAAGTTTCAATTCCCGAAAATCTACAAATATTAGTTGAGCAATTGGAAAACGAATATTCTTTTTTCGATAAACCATTAATGCTTAATGACCCTGAACGTATGAAAATTGACGTTATCAAGGAAATTTACAGTTTTTATCCAAAAACTCTTTTAGTTGAAATCGGTGAAGCTGTTGACGATATAAAATATGAATTGCTAAATCTTCCAAAACTCATTGAACAATACGCAAATAATACTGATGGTGCAGAAGCATATCTTTTTGAAGATGCATTAACAGACGGCTTCAATATGTTTCACAATGTAGAAGCACAAAAAATTGGTGGTGCAGGGAATACCGATATTGAATGTCTGTATATTACAAAAAAGAAAAAATTCTCAGTTGATGCAAAATCAACAAAAAACAAACTTTCCGGTATAAATGCAGGAAGATTAGAAGGACACAGAGAAAAAATAGGCGGTGCTTATACAATAGTAGTTACACCAAGATATGTTCCTGCTGTCCTTCAAGATATTCGCACAAGTCCCATTGTAATTATTCGTGCAAACACTTTTTCAGAATATCTATACAACTGCATTGATAACAATGTAAGAGAAATAGACTATGCCGATTTTGACAACATTATTTTGAATAATCTAGGGAAAGACATCAGTAAAAACATATCAGACTTAACTATTTCAAGGTTCGCATCTAAAAACTAAACTTGCTATGATTACAATTACAAAAGAAAACAATATGGAATTAATGGCACGGTATCCAGACAATTATTTTGACCTTGCAATAGTTGACCCTCCTTACGGTATTTTAAATAAAACCAAACGTGGCGGAGACCACAAATTCAATATGGATGAATACAGTCAGTGGGATGTAAAACCCAATAACGAGTATTTTAATGAGTTATTTCGTGTTTCACAAAATCAAATTATTTGGGGCGGAAACTACTTCGGACAACTTTGGCCAAGAAGCGAATACAATAAAGGATTTATTATTTGGGATAAAAATCAACCAGAATCACTTAACAACTTTTCAATGGCTGAAATGGCTTGGTCATCATTGGATAGACCTTCCAAAATATTTAGATACAGTGTCAGAAAAAACAGAAATAAAATCCACCCTACACAAAAGCCAGTTGAACTATATGAATGGCTTCTCAAAATGTATGCTAATCAAGATGATAGAATATTAGACACCCACTTAGGAAGTGGAACTATTGCAATTGCTTGTTACAAAGCAGGATTGGGTTTAACGGCTTGTGAAATTAGTGAAACATACTATCTAAACGCCTTAGAAAAGATTAAAGAATTAGTTCCAGAGAGTGCAATTCATTCGAATGATAGTGATGCCTTTTCATTGACTTTCCCCGAACAGAAAACTTCAAAAAATGGGATGCAAATACTATACAAAGAGCACGTTGAGCAACTAAGGTTATTTAAAGAAAGTAGAGCAAAATTCAAAACCACAAGCCAACGCTAAAGCCAAGTTTTGCAAAAGACCCACCAAATTACCGCACCAAGTCAGACTAAAATGGATAGACAACAATACGACAGAAAAGAGGGTGAAGTGCTAACATAGGTTTGGCTAAAGTGGCGGTTTAGTGCTCCGAAGACATATTTGTGGTCAATAAAATTTCGTTCTCCGTATTCAATTGTGGTGAAAATCGCCACCTTCGCCAAGCCCGAAAACGTTAAACACATGCTTTTAATCTTCTTCCTGAGTAAATCGTATGTTCTGCTGCAGTGATTTTTTATGATGCAGGTTTATCTCTTGTTTAAACCGATCAAAATCAAAATCCTTTGCGGTACCGCAATCGAGCATATTAAAATACATGGATGGCTTTATGCTTTCAAAATAATCGCCAATGTTGCTGCTCCATAAGAGTTGACAATTGCCTTTTATCTGTGGTACTATTTCTGAGATGCCGTCTTGAAACTGTATAGTTCTGATATGGCAGCTTTCGAGGTTCCCCTGTGGGAAATACAACAATAAATTCCCTGGCTCATTCAATATTTCAGCAGCATAGGCCAAACTTTCTCTCACAGAAAATTTACCGGGCTCGATAGAAAAGGAACCAAGGTGTCTTAGCCACCATTTCATTTCCATTTGCTTTTTTAAGGACATAATGTAGAGTCGTTTCATTTTGCCCTGTTTAATTAGTACCTGATAGGCCAGATAGAAACCTAAAAAGCCATCGCCGAAACTGAAGTGATTGATTGATAAAATATAAGAATGGCCTGATTTAATTTCAACAGGCTTGATGATCAGTTTGTTAAAGTAAAATATCCTGAAAAATTTCGAAAGGCAATACCCGCCGACTTTTAACCAGAATAGCGACAAGGGCTTTGATTTAATGATCATGATAGCAAATCTCCTAAAACTTTGGCAAAACCTTTATTGATCATTTCATGCCCTTCATCCAAATTCAATATTTCGGCTTTTTTTATCTGTGGCAAAAAAGCTTTGCCAATACTTAGGGGATATGATTTATCACGCCTCCCAAAAATAAAAATACTCCGGATAGAGTGATTATTTAATGCATAAATGAGTTTTGCTTTATCAGTTGTTAAAAACCGTAAATAAGTTAAGCTGGCATACAGATTAAACCGCAACTCATGCGTTTCAATTTCTTTTAAAAGAATTCCATGGCCTTCTGAATCTATAAAACGAGCTCTTTTGCACATATTTAACAGCTTAACCATCGCATCTTTACTCAAAGATACTTTCTCAATAATCTTATTCCCGAATTTACTCTTGCTAAAAAACCGGATAATGTTTCCCGGCTTAATGGATGATGGCGCTGCCACGATATATTCATTAATCATTTCGGGAAGCTCTTCAGCGATTGTCGTTGCATAATGGGTACCCATAGAATAACCAATTACCGAAAAACGATTGATGTTATGTGCATTACAAAAGTCGAGAATAAGGCAGGCCAATTCTCTTTTTGTTAATCCCGTTTTTACAGTTTCCAGACTTTGATCTTTCAGTTTGGTGGCTTTATGAAAAAACAGGTCGAAGCCCCAAAAAGTATATTTATTTCCTAGTTCCGGTTCTAATTCCCGAAACTGTTTACCATGCATACCAAATCCATGAAAACACAGCATGTGCTCTTCACCTGTTCCATATTTATAATAATGGAGATCAACAAAATCGGATTTATAAAAATGTGAGGTCAATGGATTAAACTATTGCATTAATTAATGCCAAAGCCCAGGCATACTCTGCATCATGTGATATGGTAAGGCTCAGCTCGAATTTTTTAAGATTTTCCGGTAATACCACCGTCGGCATTCCTGCTTTTTTGGCCCTACTAATTTCGATTTTCTTCCATCCCAGAGGTGATGAATCCAATTGTTTAATGGCTTTATAAACAGCCTCCTTAGCCGCCCAGGTTGATGCATAACGCTGCAAAGAATCAGAAAAACTCTCGCAGTAAGCTATTTCGGCTGGAGTATAGACCTTGTTTTTGAAGAGATTACTGAGAGAAAGTTTAAAATTTTCTATATGTACCAAATCATTTCCGACAGCAAATGTGCGCTGTGCAGTTATTTGATTTACAGACATTTCCAACTCATTCTTCATCTATAACAGGTACTGCCATAATGTTAAATCCACCATCGACAAAATGAATATTGCCACTTACTTTTTTTGAAAGATCAGAGAAATAGTAAAGGGCGGCATCGCCTACATCACCGGCATCAATATTTCCTAATGGGGCAAGGTATTTTCCTAATTTACGCATTTTGCGCACACCATTGATCCCACCTGAAGAAGTAGTCATAACCAGACCGGCAGAAATGGCATTTACCCTTACCTGCTTATTGCGAAAGTAGCTTGCCAGGTAGAGCATTATATTTTCAAGAGCTGCCTTATTGATAGCCATTCCTCCATATTGTGGAATAACTCTGTTGGCCGCATTATAGGTAAGGGTTAAAATGGATGCATTTTTCTGTAACAAACGTTCAGCTACCCGTGCGATTCTTAACAGAGAATACGCGCTAATATTAAAAGAATCCATCAGGTCTTCGAAAGGGATATCTATGTAAGCAGGGATAGGTTCTTTACTGCCAAGAAAGTTCGAACACAATACTTTGGTGTTAGCAAAGGCAACACCATGTAAAATGTAATCGATCGGGCCATGAGTATTGTATACCGAATTCAGAAAGTTGCTGATCTGAGCTTCATCCCTTACATCAACCTGCATTGCAAGTTTGGTATCAAGGCCTAATTTTTCAAGCAGGTAAAGCACCTCATCACGCGTATCTTCAACATAGCTTAAGGCAATTTTGCAGCCCGATTGATGCAGTTTTACAGCAATATTATAAGCAATGGATTCTTCATTCCTGACCCCAAAAATGGCTGCAACCTTACCTGTATTATTTATCATATTTTGACAATTTTAAGGCGCTGTTGGTACCCCCAAACCCGTAATTAAGGCAAACAATGCTATCAATGGGTTTTGAAAAACTTTCTTGCGGAAGTAAGTGCCTGTAAGCTGCTAAAGGCTTCATCGGGCCTGTCCATTCCGGATCTTTCTGAAACGTTTCCAATTCAGGGTTGAGGTTTGGAGAATTTAAGCAGGGCAATACCTTCTGCTCTTTAAGCATCAGTAAGGCAGTTATGAATTCCACCGAACCGGCACCTCCCAGCATGTGTCCAAATTGGGATTTTGGAGCAGATATATGATAGCCTTCTTCACCCAATGCATCAACCACACTTAACAATTCAATAGCATCACCTGATGGGGTAGATGTGCCATGCACTTTTACTACATCGGGTTTTTCATCAGAACCGGCAAGTACTCCTTTCCATAACCTTTGCTGTCCGGCAAATGATGGATAGAACATATCTCCGTCGCCGTCTGAATTGTTAAAATATTCGTCAATCACCCCTAAGATATCAGCACCACGGGATACCGCCTGCTCATATTCTTCAAGGGCTACTATACCTGCACCAAATGAGCATACAAACCCGTTTCTGGCCATATCAAATGGGCGCGAGCTTTCTTCAGGACTAAAACCCCGGCTTAAGACCATCATTCCATCAAAACCAATAAAGGTTTCAAGCGATGTGCTTTCTACCCCGCCGGTGATTGCACGGTCTTGAATCCCGTATTTGATTAGTCGATAAGCGTAGCCAATATTACCGAGACCGGTTGCGCAGGCAGAACTAATGGTTTCGCAGACACCTTTGTTTTTTATCAGAACCGAGACATTGGCTGCTTCGCGGTAGGTCATGGTTCGGTCGACAGTATGACCACCTGAATGCCGTGTTTTTCTGCCACTGACGTAAAAATTATGCCAACCGGTTCTTAGAATCAAATTAGCCGAACCGCCAGAGCCGATCACCACACCAGTTCGCTCTGACTGGACCAGATCCTTTGACCAGCCAGCCATTTTTATGGCATCCTGTGTTGCAATCATTGTCCAGATGCTGCCTACGTCTGAAGTAGCCAGGTTCGCATCCGGGATCCGGTTCAATTTATCCACATAGGTTTCCGGATAGATACCTTCAAAAGGATCCCAAATTACCTCCAGATCCATCTCTGGCTCGGTGATAAAACCAGCTACGGTAGACCTGACCTGCTTCTCATAAGCCATGGTATCATCGAATGTGCGGATCAGGCTCTTGTTAGCAAATAACTTACTGCTAAATTCAGAAAGGTTCTTGCAGGTGGGGAAAGCTCCCCCCATACCCACTACTGCCACCTTTCTGCCAGGTATATTAACCACGTGCTTTTACTTTTAAAATCAGATCAACAACATCCTTGACAGTTGAGCCTAAATCATCAATATCATCGTCTTCAAATTCAATATCAAACTTTTGCTCGACTTTTGCGACGATAGCGATCATTTGAGATGATGGTACATTCATATCAGCTAAAAAATCTGTTTCTTCTGTTACACCTACTAATTTTTCGGGCTCTATCATTCTCACAGTTTTAAGTACCTCTATCAAACCGTCAATAATTTCTTGTCTTTCCATTAAAATTTACTTTTTGTTTATTGCTCTAAAATATTCTATGTCAATTTCCCGTCCTGTTATATCATAGTAATCAGAAATAAGTTTAAAATCGGGTGAAAGATCGTATTTGAGTAAACACTCTTCGTTAAAATCTTTAAAATACTCGTCAAGGTCTAATCCCTGGGGGCATCTGTAAATCCTCCCATCGCAAACCATTTGCTTAAATTTATAAAATGTTATTTTCCCCAGAATAACATAAGTATCGCCCTTTTCAAGTGCGGCCATAAAGTTCACATTACCAACGCTGATAAAGCTTGGGACAGATTTTTCTTTCAAATCCTCGGGGGCACAATTATGGTTCTGACAAATCAAAAACATAGATAAAGAAGCAGCGGTAGCCTGAACAAAGGACTCTATCTGGTCAACTCCTCTGAAAATGTCAAAATGGTCTTCTACATCATAATCAGTAGGGGTATAGCTTGCTACAACACCTATTTTAGGCGAGTGCCAGTGATATTTATCTACAAGCAGCTTTTTAGGACCGTAGGCAACAAGTATTTCTTTCGGATGTATTGAACACAGGCTTTCTACAAGTACGCCTTTATCATAATATCCCACCATTTATATTTATGTTAGTTCCGTTAATGTATGATGCCTTATCTGACATCAGAAAAGCAACCACTTCTGCAACCTCATTCACATTACCGAAACGGTTTGCAGGAATGGCTTTTAAATATTCTTCTCTGAATTTTTCAGGTACTGAATCTGTCATCTCTGTTTCAATAAAACCCGGGGCTATGCTTAATATCCTGATGGAGTGTTCTTCGCTTAAAGCCGAAACTTCGCGGGCCAGTGATTTTGACAGTGCTGCCAAACCTGCTTTGGTTGCCGAATAAACTGCCTGAAAAGCATTTCCGGTTTCACCAACGCATGAACTTACATTGATAATTACCCCGCGTTTATTTAAAAGGAATTGTTTTATCACAGCTTTACAGATCATAATTGGGGCTTTCAGATTTACCTGGAGCAGCTTATCTATTTCATTTTCTGGCTGATAAATCAGGGATTTATCAAATGTAATGCCCGCATTATTGATTACCCCATACAGGGTATCTCCATGCTCTTTTTTTAGACGTTTACAAAATTCAGTGAGTTCGCCTGGATCGCTGAGATCAGCACAAAGCAGATGATGTTTAGGATCAAAATTGGTAAAACTCTCCTTACGCGTGGCGTGTAAGATCAATGTATACTCTTTCGATAAGGCGTTTGATATTGCCAGGCCCAAACCCCTGCTTGCTCCGGTTATCAATATCTTTTGTTCCGGCATTTTAAGCTAAAGTTTTAATAATAATCTCTTCTTTATGAATGGAAATAGATCCTGATACCTGTAAAAGTATAAAATCAAATATAATTTTTAAATTAAAGATACACTGCCGGATATAAAAATTAAATTATACTCTTATTCACTAAGCCTTCTTAAGCCTTCCTTTGCATGAGTGTCAATACCAATTTGATATTCATGATTTTTCATCCCTAGGGCCATATTATAATACTCAGCTGCTTTTTTATTGTCTTTTATGTATTCGTAAATATTACCCGATTTTAATGCTGAATATGCTGCAAAATAATAGCTTTGATTTTTTCCCAAATTAATTGTACGTTGATAATATAGCAAGGCATCATCAAAATCGTTCATCATATCATAGGTTCGCCCAAAACGGTAGTAGAGTTCTAGTTTATCCCTCTGGCTTTTTAAATCATTAACCTGAATTGATTTTAATTGAGCCAGTGCATTATTATAACTGCCGCCATCAAAATAGAGTCTTGCTTTCAATAAAATTAGATTAGGCTTAACGTCATTTGCTTCTTTCAAGGCCTGCTTATCCTTTTCATTAATTACCGAACCTTTGGTTCTCACCAATGTTAAATAATAATTGTATTGCGAAATATTATTTCTTATCAGATAATAAAATGCAAGTCTTAGATACGTATCCTTTATATAATTCGTACTCAGGGTCTCATTTGCAAATTTGCTGAGGTATAGGTTCGCATCCGAATCCATGCTGCAAAGTTTAGCATTGCCCATCAGATAGTTCATAAGTGGCAGGTCGGCGTACTGGCTGCCCTTTGGTGCGGCTTCAATAAATTTAATTGCGGCTTCGGCATGCCCGGTTCTAAAGGCAGTGTACCCTTGTAAATAAGCTTTAAGGAGGCTTTTATCATTCATGCTATTCAAGAGTGGTGTCACGTAGCTGTAACTGTTCCTGCCCTGAATCACATCTACATGGGTAAAACAGAGCAAAAACACAACTTCATCATTGTAATAGCTAAACTTACTATTCGCAATCTGCAGTCTGAATCTTTCCAATTGCTTATTCCCTTTTGTAATATTTCCCTCAATACCCAAAACACTGGCTATTCCTTTCATATTGGTTGGGATGGCTCCAAAGATCACTTCTATCAACCCCAGACTTTTTTGATTGGGCAAAAAGTCCTTAAACTTTTCATTATTCTCAGTTAACAGGTCTTTCGCCTTTTTAAAATCATAGGTGGAAGACATGTATTCCCCGAATTTAGCTTTAATCATTCCAGATTGAAGGTAAATCTCAGCCTGGGCAAACAGATAATAGGGTGAATTTTTATCATTTTTTTTGATTGCATCTATCCTGCCTGATTTCCTGTTCTTAAACTTTTCAAATTCAATTTTGTTTTCCGAAGTAAGCAGGAATAAATAATCAATGTAGTTTTCAAGCAAGACCGGAATGCCATTTTGAGGATTATTAATTTTCTCTTCCCGGATGTATTTCCGTGCATCATTAAACCGCAAATCAAATATGGCCTGATATGCTGCTGTTGAATTGGAATTGAATACAAAGTTTGCTTTTGCAGCTTGATGGATACCAAAGAAAAAAAGTAGGGTTATAAAATATTTATAATGCATTCCGGGATGATTCGCTTTAAGAATATAAGTATTGATTAATCTTGATTTTGGCTTTTGAAGACCCTGCAAATTTAGATTTATTTTCCCAATTGGGTTTATTGTTAAATGATAGGTATTCTCTAGCCTGATGTTAGGAGATTATCTCTTATGTTTTTACTAATTGGTATTCAGAATTTTTATTGCAAATCTCGGTCCATAAAATTTCAAACGCAATTGCCTTAGCTCCAGTAGGGTCACTCAGGCTGGTGCGAGCTTGTGGCTCATACTCAATCAGGATTAGCCGGAATAGGTATCCATAGCCAAAATCTCTTTTTTATAAGCTGAGGGCAGGATCACATTTTTTAACAGTGATTTTAATCGAATTATCTGGCTGAGCTTGTACAAATTAAGCATGGGAGTAGAAAGAGGGTTCTTCCCAAGGCCAAGCAGTTCATTTACTTTATCGGGAACAAGCAGTGTTTGAGCCTGTTTTAAGATCAGGTAACTGAACCGTCCCAGGTGCTTTTTATATTGTTTGTATAGATCTTTGGTGAAAGTCCTATTATGCAGGTTTTCTTTGATGGATGAATTTCGCATTTGCAGCCATTGCTGATAGTTGAGGGGCAGATCTTTAACACCCATATGCGATCCCATCCTGTAAAAAACATTAAAAACTTCATCTTTTTCACTGGCACTTAATTTCTGCTCCAATAACTCAAAAGACCGTATTGAATAATCAATCAGCATGAACAAGACATCCCGATAGGCCCAATCCGGGATGTTTTTGCCACGGGACTGTTCTACACCCTTGTGGATAGCTGAAATTTTGTCAATGGCCTGCATAGCTTCATCGTATTCAGAAAAAACGATCTGTCGGGCATAGGCGACGGTGGAGAATAACCTTTTAAGCGGATCGGAAGGAAGCCGACCGGTGAAATAAAGCCAGTCGACCGCTTTATTCAAAGCAAACTCTGCAGAGGCACCTGCAAAGATCAGGAGGATGGTATCACCATTCCCCCAAATCCTGCGGACTATCGAATCTTTGCTCACAAAATACTTCATACTCTTTGATCTTTAAAAGTCCATTTCACTTGTTTCATCCTTTCAAACCAGAGAATCGCCAGACTACCCGCTGAATAGGCCACGATGTCTATCCATTCAAATGATGTACCTATCAGCGTACGCGCTAGTTCAGAATTTCCAAGTCCGATGATCTCAACGAAATTGAGATATTGTAAAATCTCTATCAGGTAAGAAAACAGCAGGACTGCTACGACAGTTAGTTTCACATCCAGGTTGGCAAAAGTCCTGAGGAAACAATACATTAAAATAACAACCAAAAAATCTCCAAAATAGGGTCTGATAAAGTTATCGCGGACGAACAGAGCAATTAGCACTTCAATCAAAAACAGGCCTGATGTCAATCCAAAATATCCTTTGTGAAACCTGTACATCATTAACTTAACGTGAGTTCGATATAAAATCATGCTGGGGTAAATTTAGATTGACTGATTTTATCTTGTTTTAGAAAGCAGGGTCTGTTTCCCTTCGTTCCTGCTAGTCCCGTGTTCTGCCCTAGTTTTTTGCAACAGATTTAATAGACATCATGAAATTCAGTATTGCAAAAAAGCTAGAGCTGCCACCCGGGTTTATTTCAAATGGCAAATGGTCCTTTTGCCGGGCTGCCCGTCCCGATGAAAAACAGCTCCGGGTAAAATAAACCTTGCCGGCGGAGGTATCTTCCGGCTATTCGTAATTTGAAATAGAACGCGATTTCTTGCCGGAAATACTCCGGAGGAAAGGGCTGAACTAACCTATAACACACAGGTATTGCTTTCCAAAATCAAATTATTTGGCTCCAAAGCCTTATCTGGATAATTATAACCCTATATTTTAACCTTCCTTATATCGAACTCAGGTTAAATTATGGTATTTAATTCTTCCTCTTTGTTACTCTCCCAGCTAATTTTTTGCGACAAATACATTAATGCGGCAATAATGACAAATAAAGCAACACTACCAACGAGTAAGGCCATATCCTGAAGCTGAAGAATTACAAAAATAAAACCATAGAACATACTCAATATGCCGGCAAAGAGAAGGGCTGCCTTACTATTTTTAAGCAATGACCAGATGAATGTTCCGATCAGGCCTATTGTGGCTACCGAGGCTAGGATATAAGCCATATTGAAACCCATCTGTTCGCTAAGGGCCAGCAATAAGGTATAATAAATGGTCATCGCGGCTCCGATCAGCACATATTGGAGGAAGTGAACATTTCTTTTGTTCAACAACTCTGTAAAGAACAGGGATAAAAAGGATAGTAAAATAACCAGTATGGCATATTTTGCGGCACGGGTGGTCTTTTGATACTGATCTACAGGTAAGAGGAAATCAACCCCAAAAGTGGCCCGGGTTTCAGGGTTATTCTTTCCTTTTACGAGCGTATCCGTCTTATTTAAAATAGTATTCTCTTCGATCCATTGCTGAGGATATGGCCTGTTATAATATGGCATCTTCCAGGTTGCCGAAAAGGCCTTGCCCGAAACCGAGCGTTCATCAGGCAGATACCTCCCGGTAAAACTTGGATTATTCCATTCTCCTTCAATTTTTACCGTGGTGTTCTTACCCAAGTGCAGAAAGCTGAGCTTCTCGCTTCCCCGCAGGTCGAGATCAAAACTAAAGTTAAGTGCAGTGTTCTTCCCTGTACTCAGGTTGGGAAGGATGACCAGGTTATTGCTGAATAATTTGAGCGAAGCAAGGTCGGGTTCAACTTCATAAGTCTCATTCCCAAGCCTGATGAGCGGATTGTTTTTAAGTCCCTTTAAATCACTCAGTCCGATAGCTACTTTTGCTTTATCCCATTGGATCATTGCAGGGTCAATGTTTGATTTTCTCAGTTCCAGGGCACTGAACTTTCCATTAACCTTAATCTTGCTGTTATAGACCACTGCATCAAAGATGCCCCTGTGAAGCATTTCAGGATTCGCTTTTGATGAGATATTCAGGGTTTCGGGAAGGATATAAATATTGGTCAGAATTTCCCGTGAACTGCTTTTGTTGGTATTGGGATCTTCTGCGATGACCGTAGTTTTATAGGGCAGCACCAAAACCGGTCCCTGTACAAGCTGGCTACCTGACCACTTGTCGGAAATTTCCCTGATGACTTCCTCCTGTCTGTTCTGTCGTTCAGCGATCAGATCCTGTATCAGTGATGAAGGGATCAATAGTAGAATAGTTAGAAAGCCGATCAGGCCTAATTTGATTAATACTGATCCCCCGAACCAGTTGTTAAATCCCTTGTTTTCTGTTGTTAGTTCTATCTTCATTTTTAATTATTTAAAAGTACTTTTAAATTCAAAGTAAGTGAATAAAAAAATATTACATTTTCTGTTGTTTGATTAAATTTTCAAGGGCTTCCAGATGTTTAGTAAAGGCTTTGCGGCCTTTTTCAGAAACTGAATATTGTGTATTTGGTTTCTTTCCGATAAAGGTTTTATTCACAATGATATATTCTTCTTTTTCAAGTGCCTTTATGTGTGATGCAAGATTCCCGTCAGTAACATCTAATAAGTCTTTGAGTGATTTGAAATCATAATGCTCATTGGCAAGCAATACGCTCATGATCTGCAGGCGTATCCGGTTTTCAAAAGCTTTATCAAATTGTTCCAGGGATGTTTTCACCGGTTATATTTAAAATGCATGACAGTACCATAAATAATGTGCAGCAGGCCAAATCCAATTACCCAGAACAAAAGTCCGGATGCGGGAATTAAAGCTGCCAGTAAACCAAGAATAATCTGACAAAAGCCCAGCCATTTCACATCCGAGAACGTGTACTGGCTTGCTGATATTAATGACAATCCATAAAATATCAGGCAGGCAGATGCAATCAGGTCATATTCCAGCCGTAAAAATAGAATAATTATAAAGAGTCCGCCGGTAAATAATGGAATGACCATGCTGCTGATCAAACGCCTGCTTACCGGATTCCAGTAGTTTTCACCTTTTTTCTTTGCCTGCCTGATAGAAAGCAAGAGACCACTTAATATTGAGAGCAATAATATTAATCCTGCAATCAAAATCAGCTGATGATACACCATTGAATCATCTGTATATGAGTCACTTATCACTAAACTGCCATACCTTTCATTTACGATTCGGTATCCGATAAATGCACCAATCAGGGCATATATACCTGCCATAACTCCCGATAATCCGCTGAGGGAAAGGAATTTGGATGAGCGCTCCATCAGGGACCTGATAGAAGTCAGCTCAGAATGAATATCTTTTTCTTCCATTTAAAAGTACTTTTATTTTCAAAGTAAATAATAATATTTGGTAAATGCAACAGCATAAATTATTTTTCTTTGGGCTAATGCTGAGCGCGAAACCGGGATTTATAATTTCTGCTTAAATCCAATTGGTATACGAGGACTCTCCTCTTTTTGAATAAATTGATTGAGGTAAGAAAACAGTAATTCAATTTTTTGATCTTGCTTGCCCAGTTTATTTTCAATTTGTTCGATAAGAATGACAACATCCTTATATATATTCAACATTTCCCTTAGACGGACAAAAATTTCTATTATGCGAATGCTCATTTGAATAGCTCTTTCATTTTTTAACACATTTGATAACATTAATATCCCATGTTCGGTAAATGCATAAGGTAAGGTTCCACCTAGTGCTTGCTTCGAAGGTATCGCATTTTGCGATACCATATTTTCAACCTCCTGCTCGGATAATTGAAACATGAAATTTGCTGGGAATCGTGTTTTATTGCGTTTTACTTGTTCTCTTAATCGGATTGCTTTAACGCCATAAAGTTCTGCCAGATCTTTGTCAATCATTACCTTTTGTTCACGAATCATATAGATTTTGCTGATCAATATTTCATCATGAATCGTTTGCGTGTTTGATGCGTTCATCTTTGGCTAAATTTGATTAAGCTATCAATTCAATGCTTCTAAAAATTAAATAAATATTGATTATTATAGTAAAAATTTGCTCAAAGTCTCACTGTGTGCAGTCCCCAATCACCCCGCCCATCCCTCCCGGTCCAAACTCCTGTAGTGTATCGCTTCAGCCAGATGCTCTAATTGGATCTCTTCAGTTCCAGCCAGATCAGCAATCGTTCTTGAAACTTTCAGTATGCGGTCGTAAGCTCTGGCAGACAGACCAAGTTTTTCCATTGCCTGTTTCAATAATACCTGTCCGCTTTCATTGATCCTGCAAATATTCCTGACCATATTCGGGCTCATTTGAGCATTACAGAACACATCTGCTTTTTCTTCAAACCGTTTGAGCTGAATATTTCTGGCCTCAGTAACTCGTTCGCGGATTGCTTCGCTTTTTTCACTAAGCCGCTCAGAGGAGAGCTCATTAAAATTTACCGGGGTAACCTCCACATGCAGGTCGATGCGGTCAAGCAGCGGACCAGAGATCTTGCTTAAATATTTCTGAACTACTCCCGGTGCACAAATGCAATCCTTTTCAGGATGATTGTAGAAACCACAGGGGCAGGGATTCATCGAAGCCACAAGCATAAAACTTGCCGGGTAATTAACGCTTAACTTAGCTCTTGAGATGGTTACCCTCCGTTCTTCCAGGGGTTGTCTCATTACTTCCAGTACAGTCCTTTTGAACTCGGGTAACTCATCCAGAAAAAGTACGCCGTTATGGGCGAGTGAAATTTCTCCGGGTTGTGGGTTGGTACCCCCTCCAACCAGGGCTACATCACTGATCGTATGATGGGGGGAACGAAAGGGCCTGACAGTCATCAGGGAATCAGATGCGGAGAGCTTTCCGGCAACCGAATGGATCTTGGTGGTATCAAGCGCCTCGTACAGATCAAGAGGAGGCAGGATGGTGGGCAGACGTTTGGCGAGCATGGTCTTGCCGGCTCCCGGCGGACCGATCAGAATCACATTATGTCCCCCTGATGCAGCAATTTCCAGTGCCCGTTTGATGTTTTCCTGTCCCCTGACATCCGAGAAATCGCTATCATAATTGTTGATATTATATTTAAACTCTTCCCGGGTATTAACTATGGTTCTTTTCAGCTCAAGGCTGTTATCAAAAAATCCGATCACTTCCGACAGCTGGCTCACTCCATAAACCTCAAAATCGTCTACAATGGCAGCTTCCCGGGCATTTTCTTTTGGCAATAGCAGGCCTTTAAATCCATCCCGTTTACCCTGAATAGCAATCGGAAGAGCTCCCTTAATTGCCTGGATGCCTCCATCAAGAGAAAGCTCACCAAGAATAAGGTATTTGTCAAGTTTTGTGCTAAAAATCTGTCCGGAGGCATCCAGAATACCAATGGCAATAGGCAGATCATAGGCAGAACCTTCTTTCCGGATATCAGCAGGTGCCAGATTGACGATGATTCGTTGCCTGGGCATGTGAAAGACCGAATTATTCAGTGCGCTTTCTATCCGCAGCATACTCTCTTTCACCGCATTATCGGGAAGACCGACAACGAAATAATTGAGTCCGCCGCTAATATTAACCTCAATAGTTATTGTGATCGCTTCAATTCCAAAAACGGCACTTCCAAAGGTTTTTGCTGGCATGGTTACCTAAGTTATGGAAGCATTTTATAGCCTGGACTTAAGTATTTAGTAAAAGGTGGGAAGGAATGAGGGAACGGTATTATATCTGGTATGGTGACAGCACCAACCAGAGGGAAAGGTTGTATGGTTAGGTATGAGAAAGCTAGGAAAAAGAATGTAATTCTCCCAATATTTATTGCCCTAATCAATTGTTATTGAGTATTTTATATTTAAGGCTGTTGTATTTCGGTGAGTTCCCTAGTTATCCATATGACGGACAGGTTCATGTTTACACCTATCCCAACGGTAATCAAGCAACCTTTACTTATAATTCAGAATTCAATGGCTGGATGTTGGATGGCGTACAAACACTCTTCGATAGAGGCATGACTATACAGGCTACGACTCCTCCAAACTTTGATGGCAGAGCAGTTTCAACAGTCTTACTTGCAGCTTTAGCTGAACCTACTCCATTTGGAGAGATGGTTTTTACAGGATACCTAACCATTCAATTAGCTATTTTTACGTACGAATATATCCAATATATTAATCATACATTGTTAAAAAATGTCCCGGAAATTGAGCTTTGTATTGATAAATGGATAAGATGTTTAAATGGTTCTGCTGGTTCTTCTAACTGCCGAGACTGTCTCAGCTACTGCACAAGTTCTATACAGCTTGGCGGCGGCGGTGTATGGCAAGACGATAAATGTCCGCTACCTTAATCTTTAAACTATGGAAATTATAGAAGTACTATTGAACGGTCAGAAAGTATGCAGAGCAGGGATTTCGTCAAAACAAAGCTCATATGGCGCTATTATTAATTTGGCTGCGAGCGAAGGAAGGCCAAGCCTTATTAATCTGGATGTTTCGGGACTGAATATCGAAAAGTCAGAACACTTACACTGGTTTAATTCCAATTTGGAGTTTAATGACGAGGTTACCATAAGAATAATTGACTCAACATTAGTCGACGAACCCACGAAGAGATATTCCGTAGATGAGGGAAAACAGCACGATTTGGAGAATAAATTACAAAGGTTTTATAAGCTTCGTGAAGAATTAAAAGACCACATTAAAGACTGATTAATTCAGATTGGTTCTCTTCTATTTCAATAAATTACCAAGGATATTTTTATAATTATTTAAAAATTCCTTGGTAATTAAATATTGTTCAGTTTCTTCATATTGCACTTGTGTAATCCCGTTTTCATCGAGCCTGAAAATTACAGCACTCGGATAAGAAAGAAGGATGGGAGAATGGGTAGCAATGATGAATTGCGAATGCTTATTTTGTGCAAGTTCATTGATCATTGCCAGCGCTGCAAGTTGTCGACTAGGCGATAGTGCAGCTTCTGGCTCATCGAATATATAAAGTCCCTTACTCCCAAGTTTGTCCAATGTTTTCATGAACGCCTCCCCATGAGAAAATTCATGAAGATAATCTCCATATTCTCTGTCGGGATCTATCTCTGCCAAATAGGAGGCGACTTTGTAGAATGTTTCAGCACGAAGAAAATAATAGTTATCTGGCTTGCTGAAGCTTTTTATAGATTTTAAGTGCAGATGTAAGTCTGTAATCGTTTCTCGCGGATCATATTGAACTCCTTTCGTACCTCCATCAAAGCCAAACCCTTGGCTAAGTGCTATGGCTTCAATCAATGTGGATTTGCCCGAACCATTCTCTCCGACAATAAAAGTTACATCTGGATGAAAGCGAAGCGACTTGAAATTCTTCAGGGTAGGGATGGAATATGGGTATACGTTTCTATTAGATATTTTTTCAGGGTTTAATAAGATTTCTTTTAAGTATGGCTTTGCTTTCATTTACCATACGAAGATACGCTCATTTTTGAATATCAGCATAGCAATAACTACTCCTTATGCTTGTCGATATAGGAAACCATATACCAGTTTGCTTTTCGTTGATGTTTTTACGAATTGGACAGCACGTATAATCTTATTTAAAAGTTGATTTAGGGGTCCAAATTACAATAACCCATCATTAAAGTATCCCTCACTGCTAAGAATAATAAGCTCTATGACCGCATGAAGGGTAACCGGTGTGGTGATAACACCAACCGGAGGGAAATACCTTGCTAACGGGTCATGAGCCCAAATTTCTATTTGAAGTTTGTTCAGAAAAAGGGCAAAGGATTAAATCACCGTTTGGGCTTTAATTCCCAGAAAACACCTAAATTTGCCTTTGCCCTTTTAACTACTTGTAAAACTTAAGTTCTGCACTCTGTTTTACTTTTACAAGTCTAAAGGATAACACCACCAGAGGGAATTGTGAACACCATTCGGAGGTAAATACTAACCTCATTTTATAATTCCTTTCAAAGTTCCGAGTAAAAGGATCGCATCAGCGAATCTAGTGATGAGCTTTTATAATACTTTAGACAATCAACTATGATTGGGCGCTTATTATTGTAATCAGCTACCTCTGACCCTTTTATATTGCCAGCATATGTCTTGGATTTCTATTTGATTAGATCTGTATCGAAACTCGAATATAACATCTGGTTTAAGAGGATTGGTGTGCTAATATCGTTGTATACCTCTGTATCCTTATATCCGAATCGTAAGCAGGCGCACAATGCATAATCCCTTAACAATTCACGTTGCAAACTAAGTTTCTTTCCTATTATTGATTCAGAATCATTCGATTTTATATTCACGCGCGGTGAACATGAACAAATAAACAAAGTTACTATGACGAATTGCCAATATCTCATTGTAGTATCCATAATTTGATTGCTTTAACCTATCCTATTCATTGAAGTACTCTGCTCTTTTACCATTTCCTGTGGTAGTTGTAATCACCAACCATTGTTAATATTTCCGGGCTTCCGGCTTTATAGGGTACTAACTGGTACTATTTCTTAAAACTATACCCAAAAGAAACACCAGCAAAGTATGGGTCAAGAGTGCCTCCTCCGCCGATTACTGGAGTCCAGCCTACACGCATGATAAAACCTTTTTTAACAGGTTGAAGGCGGTAAAGAACATTCAGGTTTCCCCAGGCGTTCATTCTCTGATCATCCTGGGGTTTATTGACAGCATATTCCGGAGTAATTCCAATGCCGGTTTCCAGCCCGCTACGCCCTCTGCCAAAGATGTAGTTGACCATTAAGGGTACTGAAACGCGGCTTTTAAATTCATCTTGATTGCTTTCATAAGCTGTGCCAATTCCGAGTCCTACCCGTACACCAAGTCCGTCATTCCCGGATTTTAATCTCCGATCATAATTAAGGGAAAACAGGCCACCGCTCCCAAGAGCTTCCAAAAAAATGGCATGACGAATCAGGCCGTCTGAAGATTCAATGGGTTTTTCATTCTTCCGGACATTGTAGCCATATTGAATACGGATGCCGGTAAAGTCCGTAACAGGCTTGAAATTGGTCTGGAATGTATTCCCATTATCTGCGGTAGCAGTAAACTGGCCACCCCCGGGTTTAGATAGACCGAAATTGGTAATCAGACTGATACCAATGCGACTTTTTGTGTTAATTGACTTTATGTAGCTTATTCCGCCGTAGAAATTTGACTGGTATTTAGTTTGGTAGGGTGCAACACTGATTTCAAAAGTTGAAAATTCCGATGGGATGGTCGATTGATAATGATAACCATAGCTGGAATATCCGTTGCTATGAAAATAACGCAGATCAGCACCTCCAAAGAACTCAAACTCTGATCTGAGCCACTTGAATCTGTAAACGGGTTCTATACTTAAACTGTTATACATCACAACAGAACCAAGTAATTGGTCACTTAAACCATTCCCCGGATTACGATTAACAATTAACTTTGGTCTGAAATAACCGAGGTTAAACCCTGCCCTTAAGCCAAGCCCTGAGCTTGTAAAGTGAGCGTAGCTTAACCCACCAAGACCGGCGAACTGATCTTTTCCCTGGGCTATTTGACTTGTTTCATCTAATTTAAGCGATGAAAGCCAATGAGGTGTGAGTTGAAAGCTTAATTCATTGTGCTGAGCTAGTACTGAGGAACCTGACAAAATCGCATAGTCGATTAAAGCCAGGAACATTAGCTTTTTCAAATTCATAAATTCATAGGTTAGGTTATCTAACTTACAAATAATAACAATCCAAAAATGTTAAGCTTTATTAAAATAGGTGATTGATCCTAAGCTTTGCTTTAAAAAACCCTTTTGCGCAGATCCTCTGTGGTTGGTATTATCAATACATGGGATATCGAAACCTGTCATCCTGAACGCAGTGAAGGAACTTAGCAGATTGAAGAAAAATTTGTCTAACTCAGCGATTTCCCTCCCGCGAAGGGCGGATCGGGATGACAGTACTTTAGGCGTCAGTAGCTTCCCTAAGGTTGGTGTTATCACCAACCTTTAATATCACCAAACTCTATTTCCCAAACGGCATTTTAGGCATGCCTTTCATCATCTTGGCCGCCGCTGCAGGGTTAGAGAATTGCTTCATAACCTTACGCATATCCTCAAACTGCTTGATCAGCTTGTTAACTTCTGTAATATTGGTACCCGAACCTTTGGCAATCCTGGTACGACGATTTTGATTGATTGAATCTGGATTTTCGCGCTCATAAGGAGTCATTGAGCGGATGATGGCTTCAATCGGTGTAAAGGCATTATCATCAATTTCCACATCCTTAATCGCTTTTCCAACACCCGGAATCATACCCATCAGATCCTTCATATTACCCATTTTCTTGATCTGCTGAATCTGGCTCAGGAAGTCATTGAAATCGAATTTATTCTTGCGGATCTTTTTCTGAAGTTCGGCAGCTTCTTTCTCATCAAACTGCATCTGGGCCCGTTCAACAAGGGAAACCACATCACCCATCCCGAGAATCCGGCTAGCCATCCTTTCGGGATAAAACACATCCAGAGCTTCCATCTTTTCACCCGTACCAATGAATTTGATGGGCTTGTTTACGACTGATTTGATCGAAAGCGCGGCACCACCACGGGTATCACCATCTAATTTGGTCAGCACTACCCCGGTAAAGTCAAGACGGTCGTTGAAAGCTTTCGCGGTGTTTACAGCATCCTGACCGGTCATGGAATCCACTACAAACAGGATTTCATGCGGATTGGTTTGTGCCTTTACTTCGGCAATCTCTTTCATCAAACCCTCATCAATTGCCAAACGACCGGCGGTATCGATGATCACCACATTTTGCCCGTTCTTTTTTGCTTCGGCAATTGCAGCTTTAGCTATGCCGACCGGATCTTTGGATTCACGATCTGTAAATACCGGAACCCCGATCTGCCCGCCAAGCACCTCCAGCTGATCGATCGCCGCCGGACGGTAAACGTCACCAGCTACCAATAGCGGTTTTTTATTCTTTTTTGTGACCAGATAATTAGCAAGCTTACCTGAGAAAGTGGTTTTTCCAGCACCATTCAATCCGGCGATGAGAATAATTGTAGGATTTGCAGAAATATTCAATTCCTCAGCCGTGCCACCCATCAGGGCAGCCAGCTCATCATTCATAAGTTTGGTTAAAAGCTGTCCCGGAGAAATTGAAGTAAGCACATTCAGTCCGAGTGCTTTTTCTTTTACATCATCAGTAAAAGCTTTTGCAGTTTTATAGTTAACATCGGCATCCAGAAGAGCTTTACGTATCTCTTTCATGGTTTCAGCCACGTTTATTTCTGTTATACTTCCCTGACCCTTAAGAACCTTAAATGCTCTGTCGAGTTTATCCTGTAAATTTTCAAACATCTTATTTATCAGCTTTTAGCAGGTGCAAAGGTATGATTTCTAGCTTACAGGACTAAAATAATTGTTTATTCCGATGAGAAAGAGATCAAAATCAAAAAATTCTCATAATAAGAGTAACATTCCCATTGCTTAGTCTTAAAGTATCTAACATTTTAATTTCTTTGCAGCGTTGAAATTTACGAATGAAGTTTAGAATTATAATTGTTGGCTTTTTCTGGGTGTTTGGAAGTATTTGTGAGGCTCAGGAGCTCAGAAAATTCAATGCGGTACGGACGGATCATTCCCCCAAAATAGATGGCGAATTAGATGACAGGGTTTGGAAGGAGACTAAGCCCGCCAGTGATTTCATTGAGTTTAAGCCTCTTCCCGGACGTCTTGAGCCCGAAGAAAGAAGAACCGAAGTAAAAATTGTTTATGATAATACAGCAATTTACATTGGAGCCAGAATGTATGATGTTCCCGATAGTATTTTCCGCGAGCTTACGTCCCGGGATAATCTGGCCAATTCTGATTTTTTAGGAATTGTTTTTGATACCTATCTCGACAGAATTAATGCTTTTGGCTTTTATGTAAGTTCAACAGGTACTCAGTTTGATGCTAAATACTCGAATTCTGGAAATGAGGATAAGAATTGGAACGCAGTATGGGATAGTCAGGTAAAAACTGACAGTCTGGGCTGGACAGCCGAATTGAAGATTCCTTATTCTGCACTCCGCTTTGGTTCCAATGAAATTCAGGAATGGGGTTTAAATATGACGCGCCGGCGCCATATGAGTAATCAGCAAACCAGCTGGAGTTATATTGATCCAAAGATCAGCGGATTTATTAATCAGGAAGGTGAACTAAGCGGAATAAAGGGGATTAAATCACCCATAAGATTGTCATTCTCACCCTACATCTCATCTACGCTTAACAACTATCCTTATAATCTGGCCGGACAGAATAATACGACTGGTAGTTTTAATGGCGGAATGGATATTAAATATGGCATAAGTCAGAGTTTTACTCTGGATATGACCCTTGTTCCTGACTTTGGCCAGATTCGTTCAGATAATCAGGTTCTTAATTTGAGTCCCTTTGAAGTAAGGTTTAATGAAAACAGGCAGTTTTTTACCGAAGGAACCGAATTGTTCAATAAGGGAAATCTTTTTTATTCGAGAAGAATCGGTTCTAATCCAGCTTTTATAGCGAATATAAATTCAAAACTCCTGCCTGGTGAAACAATCAGAGAGAATCCCCCGGAAAGTAAATTACTCAATGCCACAAAAATTTCAGGCCGTTCAGAAAATGGTTTAGGTCTTGGTTTCTTTAACGCAGTTACTAAACGAGGATATGCAAGGGTTGAGAACAGTTTGGGAGATGAACGCCTTATTGAAACTCATCCATTAAGCAATTATAATATTCTGGTACTTGATCAGTCCTTAAAAAACAACAGTTCTGTCACTTTCCTGAATACCAATGTTATTCGTCAGGGTTCTGCATATGATGCGAACGTGAGTTCATTTTTAGCAAATCTGAATGATCGTAATAATAAGTATTATGTTGCCGGGGCTGGAAAATTTAGTTATGTAGGTGCAGAAGTCCCTGGAGGTTCAAACAATTCAGGCTTTAATTATGAACTTGGGGCAGGAAAGAAAAGTGGAAATTTTACCTGGGGATATGGTTTTGATCTGTCTGACAATAAATTTGATCCTACCGATCTTGGCTATTTTAATAATAATAACTTCATTAGCAACTCCTTTGATATAGGCTATAACATTTATACTCCCGGGAGCTTATTTAATCGTTTCAATACTTACCTTGGGATTTTTCGAACCCATCGATTTCTACCTCGTGCTTTTCAGTCGTCCAGAGCATCCGGAGGCGGATATTTCGAGTTAAAAAACTTCTGGACCATCAATTTGGACTTTTACAGGCAGTTTATGGGAAAGGATTTTTATGAACCAAGAGTGGCTGGAAAAGAATTCAACACTCCTGCCAGTACCTATGCTAATTTCAGATTGAGGACAAACCCGGTCAGGAAATATAATGCCGGCGTATTTTTCTCTGCCCGACTCAGGGAACAGTTCCATGGTGTAGGATATGTGACAGGTTTTTACCAGAATTTCAGGGTTAAGAACAGGCTTTCACTGGGGGTTGATTTCAGTACACAACCTCAGTACGATTATTCTGCATGGTTAGGCCTCAGTAAAGCAAAGGAGATCATTTTTTCCAGATTTGACAGGAATACGATAGAGAGTAAGTTTGATGCGACCTACACCTTTAACAGCAATATGGGGATAATGGTCAGGGGAAGGCATTACTGGTCGAACCGTAACAATAAAGCTTTTTATTTTCTGAGGGACGACGGGGAATTGCAAAGTCATGATGGTGCCGAGTTCAAGGGCACCCATACGAATTATAATGTGTTCAATATTGATCTGGTTTATTCGTGGCGCTTTGCCCCGGGAAGTGAATTGAGTGTAGCTTACAAAAATCTATCGCAAGATATGGAAAGCGAAAACAGACCGGGTTATTTCCGGAACTTTGACAGGGTTACTGCTATACCGCAGAATAACAATATTTCATTGAAAATTCTTTATTATATTGATTATCTGCAGCTTATAAAGAAATAACGTATTCCCTGATTTTCAGATTTATTCTGGAATGCCCTGCTATTTAGTATCTTTTGATTGAGCCCCACTGATGTTGGATATTCGAATTCCGGTAAAACAATCATCCTGGCAACCGTTTGGTACATATCCGGAAGTAGAGATCATTCCCTGATTTTTAGCCTCAAAATAAATAATGTTCTGTTTTTTGTCTGCCTTGAGCCACTCATTTGCAGCCTTATCATAAACAGCATCAAGATTAATCGTACTATCACCAAAGCCTGCCCAGGATGCGGTTTTGACCGTATATGAATAGTTATTATTCGTAGATTTTTTAAAAGCCAGCCATACTTTTTTGCTTTGTTCAAAATCGGAATTTAGAGCATCTTTTTTGCAGGATGAGAAAATGGTTAAAAAAATGATAATGGGAATTAAAAATTTCATAGGGTATAATTAATTATGTGTGAGGGTAAAAGAATGGTAGAAGTTGACAGGAATAAATTACGTGCCTTAGGCCTTAATTCGCAAATTTATAAACGAGTCCGAAGGCCATAGCCTGGCTCGCCTGAATTTTGTTTGCCGTATCATCGTCATAAAGAATGATCCCTGCCAAAGATACATTTATCAGACGGTTTACACTCGCTGTTAATGTCAGGTCAAGTCTGTTATCAATACTTGAAAGTTTTTCGTAATTGGCAAACATACTGTAACGACCCTTAAGATTGAGGTTTTTGGCAACATCCTTATCATAGGAGCCAACTAATTGAAACGCCAGCTCATTTCTGAAAGTCTTACCGGGAACAACCCCGAAATTCTTTGGATTAGTCAGATGAAGATCCCTATCAAGTACAAAAGTCTGGCGGGCTGTTCCGGTACCAATACGAAGATAAAAGTGCTTGACCGGTTTATACTCAAATCCAAAAGATTCTGTCAGGTATCCAGGAGCCATGAATTTGGATAAGAGGGTTCGCTTTTCATTACCAAGCGCATCCCTCGAAAAGGAATAGCCCATATCAAATTGCGATTCAAAGTTAATGGATCCGAAAAAATACCAACTCTTAGACAATTTTAAGGCAACTTTATTATCCCAGAAAATCCTGTCAACGGTTTTCCTTGCCAGCTGGCCTTTATTATTTAATTTGCCGTATTGCAGGATAAGCTCTGAAGCAAAGTTTTTATCTTCTTTGGTATAATCGGTTTTATAGGAAAACTGTCCACCCAATGCCAGTGAGTTCACTCCCCCTGCACCCCAATTCTCACTGAAAGCTGCCTGATTGATATTTAATCCAAAAGAGGTAAGGTTACGCCAGTAATTTACTTTTAAATCCAAATCAGCTGCAGCGCTTAAAACCACAGTTTCGGGAAAGAGTACAGGCCTGCGAACCGGAAGTGTATTTCTTCGGGGATATTGCTTTAAACCCTTTAAAATAAGAGTATCAGTCTCATTATTAGTATTCTGTGAATAAGCTAATGAGGCAGATCCAAATATTAAAAAGGCAATTGTTAAAAATCTGAAAAGCATTCAGCAAATAAAAACAAAAATGCCCTCTTTTTGATATGTTTTTTGATTTTCGCTACATTCTCCTTAGATAGGTAGTCCAGGCGGCAAACCTACGTTCTGATAAATAGGATAGGTTGGAATCATTTTCATAAGCTTCCCTTTCAAACAGAATATTTCTGTAGGCCTTCGTATGATTATGGTAGCGGATGAGATTTATCAGATAGTTCAGTAGGTAGAGAATGTAGAAAGGGATGATCAGTAATTCAATTTGTTGTCTGAAATGAATGAGTTCATGATTCATGAGCTGTCTGTTCAGGCTGGAATTTTTATCTTTTAAAAGCAAAAATGGAAACAATGCCATACCCCCGACCGGAAGATTGGGGAGTTGTATGATTTTAAAATACTTCAATCTAATTTCCTTTTAAAGGCTCAAGTCTGTATGCAGCCGGATTTTCAAGATAACTTTGATAGGATTTTCGGATATATTCAATCAAATCATAATCGTTGGCTTCCAGAATAAAATAATATCCGGGTTTATATTGTTGCTTAAAATCTCTGAGCTTGTCAGCGTTTAGTCCGGTTACCCGGTTAATCAGAGTATTGTTAAAACGATAGTCGATCATCGCATCCCGATAATCTCTTTCTATAATTTTTTGAAGCAGTCGGGCATTTCTTCCCTCCCTGCTCAAAAGAGTATATAATGCATTGATACTCAATCCGGCTCCACCACCTCCATTGCTTCCGCCGGTAGTTAGAACGTCCTTCACAGTACCCTTACTATACGCGGTATTAAATTCTTCCTGCCTTGCCTTGAGCTGGTCGGCCGGTGTTTGTACAGAATCCCTTACCACAACTTCCTGTAATTGTATGCTGTTTCTTTTGAGATAAAAAAGTACGGTACTTTCTGAACGAATACTTATAGTGTCCACACCATAACCTTGCAGGGCAGCAACGAGCACATCTCCTTCCCGGGCATTGGTTTTAAATTCTCCTTTGGTTGTATTGTAGAATCCATCTCCGGTCCGGGTGTTGTAAATATATACCCGGGTCAGACGCTGTTTGCTGTTCATATCAAAAACGATTCCCTGCACAGTTTTATCCTGTGCCTGAAGGCCACTTATCACAATGAAGAGTAATAGAAAGATATAGCTGATTTTTTTCAAGTTGATAAAACTAAGTGTTTCAACGAAAAGAATAATGCATTTTAACAATTTTAACTTATTTAGACACAACCAGAAGTTGTCCGGGTTTCAAATTGATATCTTCCAGGCCATTGAGCAGTTTGATATCATCCACGCTTAGCCCGAATAATTTTGAAACAGAAGCAAGTGTATCTCCCGATTTTACTTCATGAATTTTCATTGTTACCCGTGGACGGGAAACTTCTTCCTTTTTTTCCAGGGGAATATTTTTGGCAATTTCTGTAAGTACTTTATCCTCCCTAATGATCTTCTCTGTCTCGGTTTCTATGCGGTCAAAACGATTGAGATTATAACGCTCAATCAGACTGACCAGTAGCTCGGCGTAGCGTGGATTTGTTGCATAACCTGCAGCTTTCAAACCTGCAGCCCATCCGCGATAATCATTTTTATCCAGTTCAAACAGAGAGGCATACCGCTTTCTTTTCAGAAACTCAGTATGATCTTTAAAAGATTCTTCAGGTGAAGTATATACCCTGAAGCAATCATCTTTTTGATCATCATCTTTTAGCATTGTTTTGCCCCTCCATTCCGGGGTACATTTAATTCCGAAATGATTATTTCCATCAAGCGCAAGTTCACTGTTTCCATTGCCCGATTCCAAAATTCCCTGAGCAAGGGTAATACTGGCAGGAATTCCTGAATTATTCATTTCGCGAATCGCGATTTGTTTAAATTGCTCGATATAGGATATTGCAGTATAGTTTTTAATTTCAGGTATTTGGCTTTCTCTGGATTTAGTTGATTCTGCCTGCCTGGTTTTGGGAGCTGGTACCGGGGTCTGAACCTGGGGACCTGAACGATGCTTTTTTAAAATTCCGCATGAACCCATTAGTAAGATTATGCAGGGGAAGAGGACCAGAAAAGACTTAATATTAAGGTTTCGCATCTGAAATTATTTTTTTCTGATAATGTAAATACCGTCGCGTACCGGAAGGATCAGCTTCTCAACTCGCTGATCTGAGCTCACCATCTCGTTAAAATTACTGATTAATGTGGTGGCTGAATCTGTTTTCTTCTCCCCAATTACCTTACCACTCCAAAGCACATTATCCACAATGATCAGTCCGCCGCTTCTCAGTTTATCGATTGTTAAATTATAATAGCTTTCATTATTTTTTTTGTCGGCATCAATGAATATAAGATCAAAAATCTCATTCAGATTCGGGATGATTTCAAGGGCATTACCAATATGGTACTTAATCTTAGGTCCCAGATCTGATTTATCGAAGCTGGTCCGCACCATGTCCTCCAGCTCGGCATTGATGTCTATAGTATGCAGAATACCGTCCTCATTCAAGCCCTCCGCAAGGCATAAGGTTGCATATCCGGTAAAGGTTCCGACCTCCAGAATTCTTCGCGGGCAAATCAATTTACTGAGCATACTGAGTATCCGGCCCTGGTAATGTCCTGACAGCATCCGCGGTAAGGAAACTTTGAGATGGGTCTCCCGGTCTATCTGTTTGAGCAGATCACTTTCAGGGTCGCAGGAGCTTTTCAGGTAGCTTTTAAGTTCATCGCTGAGTAAATCCATGCTGTAAAGATAAGAAATTGGTTTTAGCCTTAGGGGCAGGCAGCTTAGCTCAAGCTTTTCTTTTCGAGATAAGTCTGCAAGATAATTGTTGCTGAAATCGTGTCGAGACGTTCCTTATTCTGGCGGTCTGTTTTTTTAAACCCACTTTGAGCCACCACGGCTGAGGCCATTTTGGATGTAAAGCGTTCATCGATCCGCTCGACTGGAATTTCCGGAAAATGTTTTTTAAGTGTAGTAATAAAGCCTTTAATATGAGGTGTTGATTGCGAAGGGCTCCCATCCATTTGCCTTGGTTCGCCCACCACAAAAAGCTCTACCTGCTCTGTTGAGAGGTATTTTTTCAAATAATCAATGATGTCTTTGGGGTGTATCGTATCCAGCCCGGTAGCTATGATCTGAAGCGGATCGGTTACAGCGATTCCAATGCGTTTAGTACCGTAATCAAAAGCAAGTATGCGCATAGGTCGTTTAAATTGTATCAAATAAATATAGGAGATTTAAAATGTCTAAGGAGCAGATTGCTGTTTATTCCAAAGCAAATTTCTCACAAAGTGCTATCGTACTTTTCACATCTTCGAGTGTGGTTCTGGGGTTGATCAAACACATTCTCAAAACAACCTGCCCAAGCAAGATGGTGGTAACCAAAAGCGCTTCTCCCGATGCCATCATTTTTGCGGCTATTTTCTGATTGATCAGATCTATTTTCTTTTCAGACAGATTCTCCTTTACCGGATTGTATCTGAAATTGATGATGGCCAGCGTTGCCGGAGAAACAACCTCCCATTTATCACTCTTTCTGAGTTCAGCCTCTACCTGTTCTGCTAGATTGATATTATAGTCAATAGCTTCCCTGAAAGCTTTGAGTCCGAAGGTTTTGATCGACATATAAAACTTCAATGCCCTGAAGTGCCGGGTTAGTTCAATGCCATGATCATAAAAGTTGATCTCCGATTCATTCCCTTCAATATCCCTCAGATATACCGGTTTTTCGGTAAAAGTGCCACTTAAGCATTTATGATCGCGAACCAGGAGACAACCGATTTCATAAGGCTGGAAAAGCCATTTGTGAGGATCTATGGTCAATGAATCGGCTTTATCAATGCCCTTAAGAAGTTTTTTGCCATTTTTTGATAAAATAACCGCTGCACCAAAGGCACCATCCACATGGAGCCAGATATTTTCCTTTTTGCAGATAGCTGCGAGTTCTTCCAGCGGATCTACCGTTCCGGTATTGGTTGTGCCTGAAGAGGCGATCAGGCAGAATGGTTTTAATCCTTCTATCTTATCCCGGGCTATCGCATTTTTCAATTTATTAATTGAAAACTTAAATTCCATATCGGTTGGAATTACCCGGATCTGTTCCTTTTTAAAGCCCAGAATATTGATCGCTTTAATATTTGAGGAATGTGCCTGATCTGATAAATAGATAATAGCTTTCGAAAAATCCTCACCGCATTTCACTTTTCTTGCAGTTGCCAGGGCAGTTAAATTTGCCAATGAACCTCCGCTCGTAAAGATACCCCCTCCCTTTTTTACCGGGAAATTAAAGAGTTTCAGCATCCAGTTCAGAGTGCTGATCTCAAGTCCGGCAGCTCCTGCTGAACCTACCCATCCCCCCGCGAAAATGTTAAAGCCTGTTGCCAGGGTATCAGACATCACACTGATGTAATTACTCGGACCGGGAACAAAAGCATAGGTTTTGGGATGGGTCATTACATTACTTTGTGTCAAAACATTTTCAAGAACAAAGTTCAAAACCTCTGTTGCCGGCATCGGATTTTCAGGAGCATCTTCAGAGAAAAGTTTGTCCATCTCTAGCCGGCTGGCATTTGACACAGGCAATTTTTTATCCTGTGTTTCAAAATGTTCGATAACGGCATCAACAACCTTGTAGCCAAAGTCCTGCATGGCTTCTTTTGAAAGCCTTAATCCCTGATTTTTATTAGATTTCAACGAGACATTATAATTAGTTGGAGGCAAAATTATATATTTTGAACCATGTTAAGGACATATAATTTACAGACTCCTCAGTATTCTAATCATTTTACAATCATCCTTCCCGAATTACCTGTGTTCTAAAACGTAATTTTTCTTATTTTGCACCATGCTGTTTCAGGAAGTTATTGGTCAGAATGCGATAAAGGAACAACTTATTCAATCAGTTTTTGAGAACAGGGTAAGTCATGCGCAATTGTTTCTTGGACCGGAAGGCTCCGGCAGTTTCGTCCTTGCCCTTGCTTATGCACAATTCATTTCATGTACTGAAAGAACTGAAAGAGACAGTTGCGGCACCTGTGCTTCCTGCAGAAAATATAACAAGCTGATACATCCTGATCTGCATTTTTCCTATCCATTTTTTAGAGGTGGGGAGAAGGAGGATTCAATGGCCGACCTTGGCGAGTGGCGTGATCTGGTCTTGAGTAATCCGTATTTTAATCTTGATGAATGGCGTCTTCGACTGGATGCGCAGAACAAGCAGCCTAATATCAACAAAGCCGAATGTTTGAATATCCTGCACCGGCTTTCATTAAAAGCGTTTGAATCGGAGTATAAGACGATGATCATCTGGCTTCCTGAATATCTCAAAAATGAAGGGAACCGGCTTTTAAAAACATTGGAGGAACCGGCTAGTAAAACCCTGATCATTTTGGTGGCACAAAATCAGGATCAGATATTAAATACAATCCTATCAAGAACGCAGTTGGTTAAGATCCCTGCCCTAAAGAATGAAGATATTATTCGTTATCTTGCTGATAATAAGGATATTTCGGAAACTCAGGCTTCCCGGATTGCCTATTTGAGTGATGGAAATATGCAGGCTGCCCTGAATCTTTTGAAGGAAGATGATCATGATGATTTCAGAAATTTTACAGGTTGGATGCGGATGACATTCGCCGATAAAGGAGCTCAGATCATAGATTTTGTTGATGAGATTTCTAAACTGGGTCGGGAGAATCAGAAAAACATGCTGCGTTATGGGGTTCAGTTGATCCGTGAATGCATTATGTTGATGTCAGGTGCAGAATCATTAGTACATTTACCATCAGCAGAGCTTGATTTTGTAAAAAATTTCAGCAAGCACCTGGATCTTGCTAAATGCGAGGCCCTGGTAAATGAACTGGAAAAGGCTCATTATCATATTGAACGTAATGCAAATCCGAAAATTTTATTTTTAGATGTATCTTTACAGTTCGTTAAAATTTTAAAGTTTAATACGCTCCCTGCGGGGACTCAATATATATTGAATTAGATATGGGATGTGGTAGTTGTTCAACGGGTGGCTGTGCCCCTGCCGGATGCAAGAGTAATGGTTCATGCCTTACCAATGGATGCAGTAAATTAGATGTTTATGATTGGTTGTCGCATATGGATATGCCCTCTAATTTTAAACCGTTTAATATTATAGAAATTAAATTCAAGGGCTCACGAAAGGAGTTCTTTCTAAATACTGAAAATTTATACCTGGAAGCCGGGGAGCTGGTTGCTGTTGAAACCACTTCCGGCGGATTTGATATTGGTCATGTTTCCCTTACCGGGGAGTTGGTTCGTATGCAGCTTAAAAAGAGGCATGTACGCACAGAAGATGTTCTAAAAAAGATCTATCGAAAAGCTACTCCTTCAGATGTAGATAAATGGAAAGTTTCAAAGGATCTGGAGTTTGAAACCATGCATAAGGCAAGGGTTTTGGCTAAGGAACTTGGCCTGGCGATGAAGCTGAGTGATGTGGATTATCAGGGTGACCGGACTAAAGCCACATTTTATTATACTGCTGAAGGCCGGGTTGATTTCAGGGAACTGATTAAAAAAATGGCCGAGACCTTCCGGATTCGTATTGAGATGCGCCAAATTGGAATGCGTCAGGAAGCCAGTCGGCTTGGGGGAATAGGTTCCTGCGGACGAGAACTATGTTGTTCAACCTGGTTAACTGATTTTAAAACAGTGTCCACCTCAGCAGCGAGATATCAGAATCTGTCATTGAATACACTGAAGCTTGCCGGTCAGTGCGGCAAATTAAAATGCTGCCTGAATTATGAGCTTGACACCTATATGGATGCTCTGAGGGATATTCCAGATAATGTGGAACGTCTGGAGACAATGACCGGGACAGTAAGACATCAGAAAACAGATATATTCAAGAAACTGATGTGGTTTAGTTATCCAAATGATGAGAACTGGATTGCAGTAGATATTGCCAGAGTAAAGGAGGTTCAGAAACTAAATAAAGAAGGAATTAAACCGGAATATCTGAAAGTAGAACTTGCCGAAGAAGATAAACCTGTTGTTGCTAAGGTGTTTGATTACGAAAATGTAGTTGGACAGGATAGTCTGACCCGTCTTGATAACAAGGCTGGAAAGAACAAGAAAAATAACCGTAATAAGAACCGGAATAAATCTAAAGGATCGGGTGCCCCACAAGCAGCTTCAGCTATCCCTGTCAAACAGGAAGCGGCCCCAAGGGTACCAAAGCCTCAGAATCCTAATCAGCAACAAAGACCTGCTGGTCCGCAAGCTGAAAGACCTGAGGGTCCAAACCGAAATAACAAGCGAAGGAAAAATTTCAGGAACAACAACGACCGTGAAAGGCCGGCTGGAGAAAAGCCAGCAGGAGGAAAACCAACAGAATAAAATTAATGAAGCCGGGTAAAATATCGTTTTTGTTTGTTGTTTTATTGGCAATAGTTCTGGCTTCCTGCCAGGATCAGTCTGCAATTGTAGACACCAATATTGAACTTGATAAGCACAACTGGTCTTATACAGAGAAAGTCAAAATTCCATTAAGTATCGAATCAGCAGATATACCCTGTAATTTATATCTCAACCTTCGTCATACTTCAGATTATAAGTATTCAAATATTTTTCTGCTGATCCATATTATCGGGCCGGATGGTAAAAAATCAACTGAAAGAAGAGAATTTAAACTGGCTCTTCCGGATGGAGAATGGCTGGGTAGCGGATCGGGAAATTTGTACAGTTATCAAATCTTATTCAGCGAAGACTATAAATTTCCTTTGAAGGGAAAGTATGTTATTGAGCTGGAACAGAATATGAGAGATAATCCGCTGGATCATATTACTGATGCCGGAATCAGGGTAGAAAAGTCGGCTAAATGATGAATATGCTTAAGCAATTCCTCATTAGCAGATACTTTCTATGGCTGACAATATTTCTGATCATATTTTGTCTCACATCAGTACTATTACTTGATCCGGGTCATCCACTTTACATCCTTGCCTTTATTTGTGCACCGGTCATTTATTTATTACAGCGTTACCGTAAACATCTTATAAAGAATTCATAATAGCCTAGTTATCAGCAATCCCATGCATACGGGCGAATTTCAATAAACCTGCAATATTTTTAGTGTTTAATTTTTTCATAATGTTACGACGGTGTGTGCTGACAGTAAATTCACTAATGAAAAGATTATCGCCAATTTCTTTGCTCGTTAATTCCAGACTTATCATTTTGATTATCTCAACCTCTCTCTTAGTGAGCTGGTATTTTTTCATGAAATCATCAATAAAGAAAGGATGATGATCTGAGTTTGTGTGAGTTTTTAATTCAAAATACAATTCACCTTCCGAAACTTTTTTAATTGCTTCTTTCAGAATATTTGACGGACTGTTTTTCAGCAGATAACCCCTTGCTCCCAGTTTTTTAACTTCTTCGATGAGCTGTGGCTGATTATAGTTGGTTAATACAATAACCTTTAATTTAGGGAAGTCATTTTTTAGTATTTCAAGTGTTTTAATACCATCCATATTAGGCATATTCAAATCAAGCAGAACAATATCAGCCTGATTCGATTTCAGACTGCTAATGAGCTGCCTGCCGTCATTTACCGGATCCATAAGCTGGATATTTTTTACCTCTGATAATATAGAAGTTAAACCTTCGATCATTAACTTATGATCATCGGCAATAATTAACCTTAGCATTTTAATTGGTTTTTAATGGAATTTCAATATTGATCAGGAGCCCCCCATCCGGCATTCCTAAAAATTCAATCTGCCCTTTAAAGTAATTAATTTTTGCCCGGATGTTTTCAATACCAATGCCATTTTTTAATTTGTTTTCATCCATAAGACCTTTTCCATTGTCTTCAACCATCACAGAAATACTATCTTCATGTTCAATAACCTGAATCAGGCAATGACTGGCTTCAGAATGTTTGATAACATTATTCACCAGTTCTTTAATTATCCTATATAGATCATTTATCAGATTCATGTCTGCATTTTTATGGTCTTCAAAACCTATAATTATATATTCAATATGTAGCTTATCAGCCAGGTTAATGTTATTAAAAAGATCAGTGATTGCATTTTTGAACCCATACTTTTCTATGGCCAGAGGATTCAATGTATGGCTGATACTTCGAACGGTTTCTGATACAGATTCGAGAACTTCAGCAGCCTTCCTGAGCTTAATCACGGAATCAGATTTTTGGTTATTTTCCAACACAGAAGAAAGCTGAAGTGATACTACAGAGAGTAATGAGCCAATATCATCATGAAGTTGGTCTGCAATCTTTTTCCTCTCCATTTCCTGGGTCTCTATTATTCGCTCAGTTATCTCATTTTGCTTCCTGTTTACCTCTAAAAGTAAATGCTCCTTTTCATTTTTGTAAGTATTGAAGCGGTGAGCGAGGCCAAATGTTAGAATGATGGCTTCAATAATCAAGCCTGTTTGTATTCCGTAGTTTGAAAGGTAGTTTATTTGTGGCCCTGAATTACCGGTATGTACCAATAGCTCTGTGATGCTAAACACAATGAGCATAAAAATTGAAATCAGATAATACCAGGCCTGAACATTATTTTGTCTGATTTTTTCAGCAAGACTTAATGCAATTAATACCTGCGTGCTTATTCCTGTGAAGATTAATAATCCCAGAAAGAAAAAAGAGTATTGATAAAGTCCTTCTGGATAGACCAGGAACGCAAATGAGGTGAAACCAGCAATGAACTTAATAATAAGAATGGGTTTATAAAAAATACTTGCTTTAGTCTGCCTGATAAACACCTGCATGAACTCTAAAAGCATAATCATTGCGATACAATTAAATATCGGTCTGGCAAGACTGGCAAAATCAGGTGAATTGGGCCATAGAAACTGGTAACCATAACCTTTATCTGCCAGAATCCAGAGGGTCCCGGATAAAATATAAAGTACGTAATAGAGATATAATTTTTCTTTTACCGTAATAAACAGAAAGCAACCGAAAAGTATAAGGAGTACTGTTATTCCCCATAGTATACCTGTTATCAGACTCTCCTTTGATGTCCTTTGAAAGAAATCTTCTTTGCTTAATATCTCAACCCTCAGTTGCAGGGATTCATTATGTTTATCCACCTTTATAAGGTAAAGGCTATTAAGTCCGGCCTCAATCGGAAAAACAAAAAAACGATGTCTGAGTGGTCTTTGTTTAAAAGGGTAATAGTCTCCTGTTTGAAAGATTAAATGGATACCATCCGGATTAGCGGTATAGAATTCCAATCTGTTTATATGTGCATTTCCAACAACAAGATTTTGTTCAGTTGGAGAACCGGATGGTTTAATTGCAAGCCAGAAATTAGATTTAGTAAATCCGGCGTTGAAGTCGCCCTGGGGAAGTGGCTTAAATTTTCCCGCAAAAAAGAGCTCCTTCACTTTTTCAGGACTTAATGTTCGATTTTTGTCCTCATAGATATAAATATCTGAGGCAAAGGAAGAATAAGATGCCGCTATCAAAAGCAACAGAAACATGATTTTTTTCAGATTTAATCCATGCATACCGCAGATATTCTTTAATCCATAAATAAGCAGGAATTTTCCGGATCTATAACAGATCAAGCAGACTTTCAAGTTTCATACCCCTTGAACCCTTTAGTAAGACGGTAGCATTTTTTATCGGACTCTGTTTTAGGGCAAGCGTTGCATCAGCCGTAGTTCTGTAAAACTCAGTTCTGGAATTATCCCTCAAACCGTAAAACTCTTCGCCTATAAAAATTCTTCTTAAAGAATTGATATTCAATGCTTTTTTAAGAATTGACCTATGTTCAAAAGAAGCCTCTTCGCCTAACTCGAACATATCTCCAATGATCATAACCTTTTTTGTTGCAATGCTTGATTCAAGATTATCGAGTGCAACCATCATACTACTGGGGTTTGCATTGTAGTAGTCGCAAATGATAGTATTACTTCCCTTTTTCAGAATCTGGGATCTGTTATTTACAGGTTCATAGGCATTGATTCCTGCGTTAATCTTTTCCGGACTTAATTTAAAAAAGCTTCCAATACATATGGCAGCACAGATATTATCAAAGTTGTAGATACCCGGCAATTTTGAATCGGCAATTTGCATTGTCTCATCTTTTTTATTCCACTCTACACTTAGAAACTGACTGGAGTTCTTAAGTTTCGCTGAAATGAAATTTTCATTTCCTTTTCCATAGCCAATTAAATTTTTAAGTCCCTTTTCCCTGGCCATTTCTGTTAAGATTGTATCATTAGTATTAATAAATGCTACCCCATTGCTTGATTTAAGAAATTCGTAAAGTTCTCCCTTACCGATTCTGACTCCTTCAATCCCACCAAATCCCTCCAGATGTGCTTTCCCAACATTTGTGATCAGTCCCTGGGTAGGTTGGGCAATTCCACAAAGAAAGCCGATTTCTTTCTGATGGTTGGCACCCATTTCGATGATGGCAATTTCGCAGGTATTGTTGATTGATAGAATACTTAATGGAACACCAATATGGTTATTCAGATTACCTTCGGTAGCAAAGGTTTTGAACTGTTGTGAAAGTACTGATCTGATTAACTCTTTGGTAGTGGTTTTTCCATTGCTTCCGGTAATTCCGATTACCGGAATGCTAAGCTGTCCCCGATGATATCTGGCAAGATCCTGAAGTGTTTCCAAAACATCTGAAACGAGTATAAAGTGCTCATTTACAGCATACCTTTCTTCATCGATTATGGCATATGCTGCACCGTTTTCAATGGCCTGATTGGCAAACTCATTACCATTGAAATGATCACCTTTCAAAGCAAAGAACAGGCATGATTTACTGATCTTTCTTGTATCGGTACAAATTACCGGATGCTTCCCGTATACCTCGTATAATTGTTCAATCGTCATTTTTAATAGCTTGATACAATAATAATACTTTTGTTCCTCTCAGGCGAAGAATTTGGTAATTATGCGATTCTCTCGTACATTCGAGGGATTATCTCAGGCATTGAATAGGACTGAATGGCAGCTTTGATATCAGAATAAATGCTTCAATTTATACTGTACAATCTAAGCTATTTTATTGCTTGTCCAGTTTGCTGCGGCATATTACCAATTATAAATACATAATTCCGAATGAAGAAAAATTTTATTTTGCTTCTCCTTTTAACAGGAATGCAATTGAATGGTTTTACACAAAAAATTCAATCCCCTTCCGAATTTCTGGGCTATAAGTTGGGAGAGCAGTTTACACCGCACTACCGGGTAGTCGAATATTATAAGTACCTGGCTTCTGTCTCAAAGAATATCAAATTGCAGGATTATGGTAAAACCAATGAAGGCCGTCCTTTGTTTCTTGCCTTTATTGGTTCGGATTCAAATATTTCCCGTCTTGAGGAAATCCGTAGGAATAATATGAGCCTTACCGGAATAAAGGACGGCTTAAATACTTCAAAGCCCTTAGAAAGCCTAAAAGATCAGCCAGTATTGGTATGGTTTAGTTATAATGTTCATGGAAATGAATCTGTATCAACCGAGGCTTCATTACAAACCGTTTTTGATCTGCTTGATCCTGCAAATGCAAGAACAAAAGCATGGTTAAAGAATACCCTGGTCATTTTGGATCCCTGTTTAAACCCTGATGGAAGGGAACGTTATGTTAATTTTTATAATCCGATAAAAAATGCAGTTCCTGATGCCCTTCCATTCGCCCGCGAGCATATGGAACCATGGCCGGGAGGTAGGGCCAATCATTATTATTTTGATCTGAACCGCGATTGGGTATGGCAAAGTCAGGTTGAATCCCAGCAGCGGCTTGCAGTTTATAATAAATGGCTACCACAGGTTCATGTTGATTTTCACGAACAGGGAATAAATAATCCATATTATTTTGCTCCGGCCGCAGAACCCTATCATCAGGATATCAGTAAATGGCAACGGGAGTTTCAAACTATCATTGGCAAGAATAATGCGCGCTACTTCGATATGAATGGATGGATGTATTTTACCCGTGAGAACTTTGATTTGCTTTATCCTTCTTATGGCGATACCTATCCGGTTTATAACGGCTCTATAGGAATGACCTATGAGCAGGGAGGTTCAGGAAGAGCGGGACTCGCAGTAATTAATGCTGAAAGTGATACTTTGACCCTGAAAGACCGGATCGACCATCATCATACCTCCGGACTTTCAACATTAGAAGCGGCTTCCCAACATGCTGAGCAAGCAATTGCAGAGTTCAGGAATTATTTTACATCGAGCAAATCAAATCCTCCCGGAGATTATAAATCCTACATTATCAAGGGTGATAATACTGAAAAGATAAAATTTCTTGCTGCACTGCTTCAAAGGAATGGAATTGAATTTGGCTTTGGGGTTTCGAAGGGGGCTCAGGGTTATAATTACTTCAATGGGAAATCAGAAAGCTTCAGGGTCGATAGAACAGATATGGTGCTTAGTGCCCATCAGCCCAAATCGGTACTTCTGAAAGTTTTGTTTGAGCCAAATACTTTCGTTTCAGATTCGGCAACCTATGATATTACTGCATGGTCATTACCCTATGCTCATGGACTTCAGGCTTATGCCACCAGGGAATCCATCAAACCGGAAACTACCCTTATCCCGGAGAGTACTGTATCGGCTTCTACGGTTTCAAATCCTGTGGCCTATATCGCGAACTGGAATTCTATTGCAGATGTAAAGTTTCTGGCTGAATTGCTGAACAATAGTATCAAAGTAAGGTATTCTGAAATTCAATTCGAAACTTCCGGAAGGCGCTTTAATGCAGGCTCCCTGATTATAACCAGAAACGGAAATAGCACAATTAATGGCGGATTTGAAAAGACGGTAAATGAAATTGCAAAAAAATCGGGCATTAGCCTTTTTGCAATCCCTACTGCATTTGTAGATAAGGGAGCAGATCTTGGATCGAGTAAAGTCCGTTTTATAAAGAAACCCAGGGTGGTAGTTGTAGGTGGAGAGTCTGTTTCTTCACTTTCTTTGGGTGAGATATGGCATTTCTTCGAACAGGAGATTGGATATCCTGTAACAGTGGTTAGGCCGCAGGATCTGAACATGATCAACTGGAACGAGTTTGATGTTCTCATTTACCCCGATGGTAATTATGCTGATATGGGAAATGAGAAAATGCTGCAATGGATTCGGGGTGGGGGTAAGCTTATTGCAATGAAAAATGCGGTGGCAGAACTTGCCGGCAAAAAGGGTTTTGATCTTAAAAACAAGGAAGATGCTAAAAAGGGAGATAAAGACATCTATGAAGACCTCAAAGCTTATGAACAAAGAGAAAGGGAGAATGTAAGCACAAATATCCCTGGAGCTATTTATAAAGTTGATTTGGATAATACTCATCCATTGGGATTTGGTTTCCCAAATTTTTACTACACTTTAAAGCTCGATGATAAGGTTTATAAGTACCTCACTGGTGGATGGAATGTAGGCGTAATAAAAAAGGAGAATTACGTTACTGGTTTTGTAGGAGTACAGGCAAAGAAGAAATTAACCGATGGTCTTATTTTTGGGGTGCAGGAAATGGGCAATGGTTCAGTTGTTTATTTAGCTGATGATCCTTTATTCAGGGCTTTTTGGGAAAACGGTAAATTATTATTCAGTAATGCCGTATTTATGGTAGGGCATTAAAAGGCTCCAACCCCGGCCCGTGCCGGGGTTGGAGCCTTTTAAAATTGTTCTTCCGGTTCAGGCGTATTTCTTTTTTGATTATATAAGCTGTCGTTTTTGCATTTTAAACCGTTAGCTGTCATAATCCACTCTGAAAGAAAATCATTTTTTGCATTTTGAGGCTGACAATCCCAGAGACTATAGTCTTCAAGATATCTGTTTAGAGTACCCTCAATAAAAAGTGTGGTATTTTCAGGAATCCGGAGAATAAGATGAACATTTTGGTCGCGCCATAATTCGCCTTTTTGAAGATGGGTATTTCCGTCAAATAATATCAGGGAGTCTGTTTGGATATACCGATGTTTCGCACGTTGCGCATTGGACAAGGCTGTTTCAAAATCCGGGCCCTTGGCGCTGAATTCCTGAATCAATATTGGAGTGCTTATATCTGCTTTTACAATTTT
Source organism: Daejeonella sp. (assembly GCF_030684675.1). GTDB lineage: Bacteria > Bacteroidota > Bacteroidia > Sphingobacteriales > Sphingobacteriaceae > Daejeonella. The sequence continues at coordinate 82,536 of NZ_JAUXXZ010000043.1, forward strand.
CAGACTTACATTTCTTGGTAAGTTAAACTCCCCTCTCCTGGTGTTCATTATAATACGGCCTTTAAAATCATTAGGGTCTATGTTATAATCCATACTATCTTCTTTTGTAAGATATTGTATGGGATTTAATTTAAGATAAAATGTTTTTGATGGCTTTAAATTCGATTTTATGGAGTATTGTGCTTCTTCATTAAATTCTGAACCTATCTTAGAGACATGGTATACTCCAATTCCTAATGCTGCCAGCCAAATGATTAGCATTCCGAAGTAAACACCTTTTGAAACTTCAAAATGGGCAAATAATACCCTGATTGCAAATACAACAAGTGCGGTAATCGGAATAAATAGCAGGGTAAATGCAGAGAGGGTCAGAATAGATTTATATCCAGGGTTTACTACATTAAAAGGAAAGGTGTTTAGCTGGTTACCGTTCCAATAGCCCAGAAAAGTAATCAGACCAATTCCCATAACAAATAAGCCGCTTACTCCGGCTAGTATGATAATGGCGCCAATAATTTTTATGAAGAGCATTCCAGCTTTGCCAATAAACTTACCCAATTGGTGAATTGCCGGTTTCGCTTCTTTACGCGCGGTTTTAAGTCCGCTTTTTAAGCTTTCAATCTCCTCATCAAAGTTCTTTTTGAAATTCTGGATATTAATGGGTTCCCCTTTCATGGCCATTTTATCCACCCTGCTTCTGGCCTTTGGGATAACCAGCCATAAAATTATATATACTGGAATACCTATTCCCATAAATAAAGTGATGATTGCAATCAGCCTGATCCATCTCGGCTCCACACCGAAATAGTGGCCAATACCTGCACATACACCACTAATTATACTGTCTTCAGTATCTCTGAATAATTTCTTTTCTGTTTTAAAGGCGCCGGTTGACAGGCGGATCGTTGGATCCTCATCATCGATATCGATATTGAAATCATCAACAGTTCCCATTTTTTCTGTTACATATTCAACATCTTCGACAATGATTACCTGTTTATGGTCCTGTTTCAGCTTTTCGCTGAACATTTCTGCCAGTCGGTTTTCAATATCTGTGACAATCTCTTCACTATCGGCGGAATAAGCAAAGTGCCTTTTTACACCAGTCATATAAGTCCTCAGCACTTCATATGCATCTTCCTCGATATGGAAAACAATCCCATTAATATTGATTATAATAGTTTTATTCATGGCCTTAATTTTAGCAATTTTTTATGATTTTTCTTTAATGGGTTCTATAATTCTATCGTTTAATGATACTTCCACTGCGTATGATAATTCTATCCAGGTTGTATCCAGACGCTTTAACACTTCATATCCTGCAGGCGACAAAGTGTAATATTTTCTTGGAGGGCCTGATGTTGACTCCTGCCAGTTATAGATTAACAGTCCGTTATTCTTTAATCGCGTTAAAAGGGGGTATATAGTACCCTCTACGACAATTAGGCGGGCTTTTGTTAGCTCAGAGATGATGTCTGATGCATAAATCTCCCCTCGGGAGATTATTGAAAGGATACAATATTCAAGTATTCCTTTCCGCATCTGAGTTTGGGTATTTTCCACTATCATATAACAAAGATATATGCTTTGATTGGTAATATGCAATACATAGTAGTAAAATAATTATCAATGTATATATAATTGTTACAATTGTAAGAATTATATATACATCTTTTTTAAATTTAAGATGGGTAAATCATGCAGGTTTTGAAATCGGCCAGCCTCAATATTAGAATCTTAATTAAACCACATTATGTTCTGTATCTTCAATTTATAGATTACATTTCACAATGCAAGCATACTATTTTTAACATATTTTAACTTTAAATTAAAAATTAATTAGTTGAATATCAGTGATTTATAAATTTTACATAAAAATAACAATAAATATATTTTGTCGTAACAAATATGTTGCTCAAATTTGACTTTTAAGTAACCAACTTTAATCAATCCTCATTTAAACAATTCTAAACCAATTAAGTATGAAAAAACTTCTACAAAGTTTGTTCCTGCTGCTATTTATAGCTTTTCAGGCTGTAGCACAGGAACGCACTGTGACAGGAACAGTAACCGATAAAACGGATGGATTACCCTTACCGGGAGTTAGTGTCAAAGTTAAAGGCACTAATATCGGCACCTCAACAGGTGGCGATGGTAGATTTAGCGTGCGTGTCCCACAAGGAAGCACCACACTTGTATTAACATATATTGGCTATGCAACTCAGGAAGCTTCTATAGGTTCAAGTGGTGTAGTCAATGTTCAGTTAACAACTGATGCAAAACAATTATCTGAAGTAATTGTAACCGGTGTTGCTGGCGCAACAACAAAAGAAAAGTTAACAGTATCCGTTACCAAAGTAAGCGAAGAAAGACTTAATGCAGTAACCGGAACATCACTGGCTGGTGCTCTTTCAGGTAAAGTTGCAGGTATCAAGGCAAGTGGATCAAGCGGTGCTCCGGGTACTTCTGTTGATATCCAATTAAGAGCAGATAATAACCTGAACAATGTAGGATCAGGACCACTTATCCTTGTTGACGGTGTAATCTACACTGGCTCTCTTGCTGATATCAATGCTGATGACGTTTCATCTATGGAAGTAGTGAAAGGTGCAGCAGCATCAGCACTGTATGGTTCAAGAGCTGGTAATGGAGTAATTGCAGTTACCACTAAGAGAGGTAGCAGCATTGCATTAAATACTGTTAAAGTAAATGTCCGGAATGAAGTAGGTATGCAGGAAATTGCAAGAACCCTGGATCTTTCTACTCATCATCCATTTGCGCTTGCTGCTGATTATCAGCAGTTTGCAGGTACATTTACTAAATACCAGGGTGTTACTTATCCTGCCGGATACCGTGATGCTGGATTTAGTCCTCTGATTTCAGGTAACAGGGTGCCAAAAGCTGACCACTACATGGACAATCCTTATGGTGTTACACGTAATCAGCAAAATGATTTCTTCAATACAGGAATCAATTATGCAAATTTCGTGTCTATGACCTCCCGGACAGAGAAGACCGGTGTTTACGCATCTTTTGAGAATAACTCTCAGCAAGGTGTTATCGAGATGACCGATGGTTATAAAAGACAGAATTTCCGTTTTAATGTGGATCAGCAGATTGCCCCATGGTTAAAGTTTAGTACTTCCAATTTATTGGTTAACACCAATACTGAATATCCCGGATCTAGTGGTAACATTTTCTTCAACGTTGCATTGGCAGAGCCAGATGTTAACATGAAGCAGTTTAATCCGGATGGTCAACCATACTATTTACGTATGAATCACTGGAGTGGTGAAACTGTAAACCCGTTATACCCACTTTACAAAGTGCAGAGAAGCGATAAAAAATTCAACTGGATTGGAAACTTCGCTTTAAATGCCAGAGTAACTTCATGGGCTAACTTTGACGTAAGCCATTCAATTGAAAGAAGTAATTACCGTTTCCGTAACTACAGTCCGAAAGATACCTGGACTCCAACAGGAGGTACAGCAGCAACCAATGGTATGTCATATACAAACGGAAGTTTGCAGGATTACTCCGATGCTGGAAACAGTCAGAACACCCAGGCTACCTTAAATATGGTTAAGGATTTAGGAGATCTTACTGTAAGAGGAAAATTGTCTTACTTATATGAAAACAGGAGATACGAAAATTATCAGGTTTTATCTTCGCAATTAGGTGTTGCCGGCATTCCTACCTACGACAATTTTGCTGTAATAAACGATGCAGGTTCACTTAATGAAACAGAAAGAGCACAAAACTATTTTGCGATCTTAGGTCTGGATTATAAGGATAAATTATTGTTCGATGGTATGTACCGTTATGATGGTTCCTCATTATTCGGGTCTGCTGAAAGGTGGAATCCTTATTTCAGACTTTCCGGAGCTTATCGTATTTCTGAAGATGTTAAGATTCCTGGAATCGACGAGTTAAAGATCAGAGCGGCCTACGGAACTGCCGGTATTCGTCCGGGTTTCTCATGGCAATATGAAACATTTACTCTGAACAATGGATCAGCATCAGCTGTACAAAGAGGAAATCAAAATTTAAAGCCATCTAAAACAGCAGAAACTGAGATTGGCTTGAATGTGGATTTCTTGAAGAAATTCACTTTTGAAGCTGTATATGCTCAGTCTACAACAGATGATCAATTCCTGAACGTTCCGCTTTTAGGATTCCTGAATAATGGTTTTACCAGACAATTCCGTAATGCGGGATCTGTTGATAGCAAAACCTTAGAATTTAGCCTTGGTGCTAACTGGGTGAATAAGAAGGATTTCTCATGGAGTTCAAACATCGTTTTCTCAAGAATCAGACAAAAGATCACTGATCTGCCTATTTCTCCTTATGTATTTGGAGATACCGATGGTGGAGGTCAGCAAATGTTCTATATCGCAGGTAATGAAACATACGGTTCAATGTATGGACATACCTGGGTTAAGAGTCTGGATCAAATGAGCAAACAACTTCCTGCCGGAAAAACTATTGCTGATTATGAGATTAACTCTGCTGGTTATGTTATTGCAAAAGGAACCCAGGGAAAAACTACTGAGAAAGCAATTAAGCAGTTGGACGATAAAGGTGCAATTTTGTTTGGAAAGATTGGAGATGGTAATGCAGATTTTAACATGGGATTTGCAAATACACTTAATTTCAAACGTGCGACTTTCTATTTCTTACTTGACCTTAAGAAAGGAGGAGATATTTACAATGCAAAAGGACAATGGTTAACCAGAGACCTTAGAAATCCTGAAATGGACATGAGTGGTGTAGCTCAGGCAGATAAAAAAGCCTACGATTACTTCCTGAATTTCTATGATGTTAACACACCGAACAGCTATTGGGTTGAAGATGGAACATATCTAAAACTAAGAGAAGTTGCATTAGGTTATACTTTCCCGCTGAAAAGCTTAAATGTATTTGGTGGAGTTGTTAAGAGCATCACTGCAAAAGTTGTAGGACGTAACCTGCTCACCTTTACCGGTTACAGCGGATATGATCCTGAAGTTGGAACTTTAAGACAGCCATATGATGGTACCTATAAATATCCTAACTTTAGAAACTATGCGTTCTCACTTTCAATGGATTTTTAAGATATTAGACTAAAAAAGACAATTATGAAAAAATATAAATTTATATACGCAATTGCACTTTCGCTCTTTCTGGTGCAAGGTTGTAAAAAGGACCTGCTTCAGGTAGAAAATGAAAATCAACCCGATTTTGATAAAGTTTTCTCTAATGGAGAAGCCCTTCAAAATTTAGCTTCTGGTTTGTACGTTACCATTTATAATGGAGAGCATGGTGCCAGTAGTATTCAGCCTATGTTGGCTACCGCTTCAGATAATATTTCTTGTTCATGGGGTAACTTTGGTATGAGGGATATGTCGTGGGAGCCGCGTAATTTTGCATGGAACAATGCTCCTTCATATGCTTATAATGCTTCCACTCTAAACCTTTGGAACAGAATGTACTCATCAATAAATACGGCTTCTGACGTGCTAAAAGCAATGGGAACCGGTGTTAATGTTGGTGTTGCAGGCGCTAATAACGCCAGAACTAAAGCCTTTTGCAGATTTGCACAGGGTGTTGGTTACGGTAACTTAGCCCTTGTTTTTGATAAGGCTTTTATAGTTGATGAGAAGACAACTGTGGCGGGTGCTACGCTAGAGTCTGCATCAGCCTATACCGCAGTTGCAGCAGCAGCATTAGTATATCTGGATGAGGCAGCGGCTCTGGCTACTGCAAATACCTTTACTATTCCTAAAGATTGGTTGGGTGCTGACAAGGATTATTCAGCTGCAGAGTTTAAGAAGCTGGTAAACACTTATGCAGCAAGATTTATGGCATATACCCCAAGAAATAAAGCTCAATTAGCTGCTGTGAACTGGGCAAAAGTTAAAACTTATGCTGACGGTGGTCTGACATCTGATTTTGTTGTTATGCAGGATGGATATGCTAAATGGTATGATGAAGCAGGTGATTATCTTGTTTACCAGGGATGGGGTGTTACTGACAATTATGTTGTGAACATGATGGATCCGTCAAAACCTAAACACTGGACTGACGTATCTACCTTCCCTTACCCTACCCGTTCAACTGATCCTGCTGATAAGCGTATATTCTCTGATTTTGAGTATGTTGCATCTCAGTGGTTCCAAGCAGCCAGAGGTTATTACCACTATTCTCCTTACAGAAATAAGAGGTATGATGATATGTATGTTGCAGCTGTTGGACCAAAACCACAGATAATGAAAGCTGAGAATGATATGCTTAAAGCTGAGGCTAGAGCCTATACTGCTGACTTATCAGGAGCGGCCACAATTATCAATGCCAGCACCCGTAAAACCCGTGGTCAAATGGCTGATGTTGCTGCAGTTTCTGCTGATGTGATTCAGGCTATTCATCATGAGCGTCATGTTGAAATGTATACAACTGGTTTCGGACTTCAATTCTTCGAAATGAGAAAATTAGACCTCTTGCAAAAGGGTACTCCATTACACTTCCCAATTCCTGCAAAAACTCAGGAAACAATGGGTCTGGCTCTTCCTTTCTATACTTTCGGAACTGAAGCTAAAGGTGATGGTACAAACACTTCAAACAAGGGTTGGAGATAATAATTAACTCCATATCTTATAAACAGAAAAAGCGGATAATATCCGCTTTTTCTGTTTATAATTATTTGTCTTGCAGAAATTATTTATTTCTTATCTACACTGTACTTGCCTGGCCCAATAAAAATCAGACCTAAAAACATGAATCCGGTTTCGATAGCCTGAGATGCCGCCATAAAATCCTCCCCGCCTTTCAGGTGCATCAAAGCCGCAACTAACAGATTAAATGTCATTAACATACATACCGGCCTGAATGCAAGTCCCAGTAAAATTAAAAATCCTCCAAATGTTTCTGTAATTCCAGCCATGAGTCCCCATACAGCCGGGGCAAATGTTATTCCAAGATTCTTCATTGCACTACCAATGGTCTCCCATTGTTCGGGCCCGCCCAAAAGCTTAGGATAACCGTGAAGCATAAACATGGTTCCAAGGCCAATTCTTACAATTAATAATCCTGTATTTCTGTATTTACCCAATGAATCAAATATTGCCATGTTGATATTTTATTTTAATTGTGATTATAAAGATGTTTTGGAGTCAATGCCCGGATAACTCAGATGAACCCGTTGTCCTTCAACCCTTAACCTACTCATTCTGCCAAATATTAAGGCGCGATTATCCGGAATATGACCTGCCGGAAAATTAAAACATACCGGATAGTCAAACTCTTTAACGTGCTCCATGATGACTTGTTCGGCTGTCTGGCCAAATGGGATATCATTATCCTTTAGTTCAGTAAAACCTCCAATGATCAAACCTTTGAGATCCTTCAATTTTTCTGCCCTTTTCAGGTTCCACATCATGCGGTCAATGGAATAAAGGTACTCTCCGACATCTTCCAGAAAGAGGATTTTACCCGAGAAATCCTGTTCAGAAACTGATCCGGCCATCATCACAAGCAGGCTCAGATTCCCTCCAATTAATATTCCTTCGGCTTCACCGCTTCGGTTGTTTGCTGGATTGGTGTAACTGTATTGAATTTCCTCATTGAAAAGTGCTTTCCTTAATGTTTCTAAAGAAATTTCTGAACCTTCTCTGATGGTTAATGGCATTTGTCCGTGGATGCTTTCAGTTTTGTACAAAGACTGGATATGGCTGTGAAGTACAGTAATATCGCTGAATCCTATAATCCATTTTGGATGATTACTGAAGGCGGAGAAATCAAGATGGTCAATGATGCGGATTGTTCCATACCCCCCTCGCGCCGCAAAAATGGCTTTAACGGATGGATCATCGAGAAAACGCTGGAAATCAGTGGTACGCAGTTTATCGTCTCCGGCAAACTGGTTCCAGGAAGCATGAACGGTTTCCCCAAGAATGACATTTAAACCCCAGGATTCGAGAAGTTTAACAGCATCTTCAATGTTACGGGGAAGTTTTTTCGCCGGGCAAGTAACGGCCACAGTGTCTCCTGGCTGCAGATAGGATGGTGTTCTATAACTATTAATTTCGTTCCTCAATTTCTTATGCTCTTGTTCAGATAATTTAAGATTATACTTATCCGCTATATTTCTAAAAGGTTTAAAGGGTATTGGATTCAAATTTACAAATTACATCCACAACAAATTGACCTCTTATGTCATTAGTAATTTAGCTCATTAGCCTTGTCTTTGAAAACAAAAAAATAAATAAAATTCTTAGGGAGTTGCGTGCAAATGTGTACCGGCAATGTAAATCGTGGCTTAGCGGTGACTTACGTCCGAGAGCAATGATTCGTGATCTGGATTGGGGAGATGACGCTGCCTGTGCCCAGTAATTTTTGAAAGTTCCAGGATGTTTATAATTCAATAGAATTTAATTCAGGATTTGCTTTTAATTAGGCCGCTCGGTGTTTTCCTCTTCAAATTCCAGTTTAGTATCAGACATCATTTTATCTGTCACCCATTCAGCGTTGTAAACGGTATCTATATATTTCTGCCCAAAGTCCGGCGAAATGCCGATCACAGTATCTTCGGGGCTTAACAAGTGTCGATACGATAGTATGGCAGATATGACGCTGCCGGTGCTACCTCCCAACAGCAGACTATAATCGTTTAATAGTCGATTACAACATGATATGGTATCTGTTTCTTTTACCCAAACAATGTCGTGAAGATTGGCTTTATCTATCTGTGTGCTTAGTTCGGGCACCCGGCTAGCGCCTATGCCCGGAATAAAACGACTTTTAAAATAGCTCGAAAAGGTGATGGAACCTTCGGGTTCAACAGCAATTATCTTTGTATCGGGCGAAAATTCTTTGAAATACTTCAATATACCGCCTAAAGTCCCCGTGGTGCTCGAACCAACAAAAATATGGGTTGGTAAGTCGCGCTGTAGGGCCGGATTAAATACTGAATGAATCTCTTTAGCTGTAGCTTGATAATGGCTCATGATATTGCTGTTATTAGCATACTGGTTTATCCAATAGTAGTTATCATGAGTACTGATGATGCGCTGAATGGTTTCTATTCTGGTGCCTAGGTAGCCACCGTTAATATCACGTTCTCGTTCTATAATAATGTTGGCCTTATATACATTTAATAGCTTAATAACATCGTTGGAGGTGTTGGGGTCAATTACCGCGGTAAAGGCGTAGCCTTTTGAATGGCAGATCATGGCAAGAGCAATGGCCAAGTTGCCGGAGCTCGACTCAATGATGGTATGCACGCCGGGTATTATTTTACCCTGCTTTTCTAACTCATCTATTATATAAACAGCGGGTTTTAGCTTAATAGAACCTGCAAAATTCATACCTTCAAGTTTTAGAAATACAGAGCATGGAAGTTCGTCGAACTTCTTAAGTTCAAAAAATAGATTTTGATGGTGGCTAATATTGTCTATGATCATAAATAACTAAATATGAAATTAAATGCCCTCAATTGTGTGTTTTATTATTGATAAGTTGTTATTAAAAGCAACATTTACCACATAATCGGCGCTAATATCGACCCTTTGTGTATACCATGCCATTCCGTCTATAAATACATTGCCTGCTGTTGTATCTATCCTGTCCAGATTTAATCCCAACCCTCTGCCATCCGCTTTTGTAATGGCTTCTTTTTTTGTCCAGGTGTTATAAAACAATTCATATGGTGTTTCCGATGCTAGTATACTGTCTAGTTCTGCCGTGTTAAGCGTATAATTAAAAGGATCAAGATCCTGCATTTGTATCTTTTCGATATCAATACCTACCCTGCAATGTCCAGAGATGGCGCATACCACATAACTGCCCGAGTGCGCAATATTGAAATCTAATCCGCCAGCAAAAAACGGTCGATTGTAAATGCTATATTGTAGATCATGAAGTTTAAATTGCTGATAACCTATGGCTGAAAGACCTTTAATGAGCAAGGCTTTTCCGATCAGCGAAGCGGTTGCATCTTCCCAACGCCTGAACGCCTTCACTTTATTCTGTTCGCGCTCTGGCAATAGTGACATATACAGATGGTAACTTTCGTTCGAAAGTGGTTCGTCATAAAAAGCTGATAAAACCCTAATTGTATGTTTCATAACTGCGTATGTGGGTTTATGCCTTCCATCTTATTTCTCAACATTTCGGATATCAACACCACATGATCGTTGATAAAAAAATGATGGCCCTTTAAAACCATCACTTCAAATTCGCCCAATGTTTCATTCTTCCAGGCCTTGGCCATATCTAAGGTTACATTCTTCTCGTTATCGCCGATGATCACGGTGATAGGGATATTAAGTTTTGGTTGCGGTTTGTGCCGGTATTGCTCTACCGCCATAAAATCAGCACGAAGAATGGGCTCAAAATACTCAAGCAACGGTTTATTATTTAGCACTTCTGGTAAAAGTCCGCCCAAGTCTGTCAGATGCGCAAAAAAATCACTTTTATTTAGCTGATGTTTGATCACTGTAGATTGATACACTGCTGGGTTCACTGAGCCAGTAAAAAAAAGATGCACGGGGGGCGGAAGCTTATTATCGTTTATTAAATGCGTAACTAGATAAGCCAGCCAACTTCCCATACTGTGTCCGAAAAAGAGATACGGACTGTTTAATCTATCACGGATCTGTTCAAAAAAGTCGAGGGCAATATCTTCAAGGTTAATAGCAAGTGGTTCTTTTATACGTCCGCCTCTTCCTTTTGATTCCAGAGCAATAATGTTAAACCTATCGGATAGTTGAAGTCTGTAATTATTATACGAATATTTGTTGCCCCCTGCGTAAGGGAACATGAATAAATTAATTTTTTTTATTGTGTTGCCCATGAAATTATTAGGTATTAATAAGCCTGTTAAATTCTTTTGCCAGCAACTGCACATTCGGTTCATTCAAAATGGAACCATGGTCACCGGAAATAAGTTTTACCGTCACATTACCGGATGTTAAGCTGCGCCAGCAATAATCTTCCTTTCTAAATGAAGACAAAATGTTTTCGGAAAGAGGAACCTGGGCTATATACGTCTCGTTATTTGCCGCCTTAAATAGGTGGATATTGAAATTGGGATAAACAGACGGCTTATATACCATTTGTTGCGATGATTTTAACACAGACAAAAATGATTGAACCCGGCCCGTGTCGAAGTGCTTAGGGATGAGGTTAGCATCCGCCAAAAGTCTTTTAACTTCTTCCATTTGTTGTTCCGGTAGTAATACTGTGAGTTGCTTTTCTGTTATGGACAATGGCACATTGCTTAATTCCCCCATTCGCTGTATTGTTTTGCACAACCAAGCCGCATCACTTACCTGATTTTCGCTTTCGACGGTGTGGTGTACCGGTGCTATCGTATCCAATATAATAAGCTTGCTTAAGGTTTTTTCTAGCGATAACGCACAGGCTAACTCAAAGGCAACCTTGCCACCAAGGGAGTGTCCTGCGAGTATTATCGGTTTATTGCCAAAGTTTCGCGAAATGATGTCCGTAAATAAATTTGCAAGCTCCTCAATACTTGTTGCAACTTCAGAAACGCCGTCGAGGCCTGGAAACTGGAGTCCGTAAACCGGATGCCCGGTTGCAAGGTACTTAGCCAGCCTATTAAAATACACGATAGAACCACCTTCGCCAGGGATAAGAAGTATTGGTGCTTTATCACCACCTTTTTTTAGTGGGATCAAAAGCCCGCAATCATTACCGTTATTTAACTCTATTGCCGATGCCAGCTCCTCAATGGTGGGGTTTTGCATCAGCATGGCTATAGAGCAATCACGACCAAACTGGCTTTGAACACGACTCATCAGTTTTACGGCGAGGATAGAATGACCGCCTATATCAAAAAAATTATCTTTTACGCTGATATTGCTGGATTTAAATACTTCCTCCCAGATATTTAATACTTCCATTTCGGTCAGCGTACGAGAGGTTATTTTTGCGTTCGCTTCAGCACCTGTTTTAAAACCCATATCAAGTTTAAGCAGCTCGTTTCTGTCTATCTTGTTATTAGGCGTGTGGGGGAATTTGTCAACTATATGTAGTGCTGCGGGGATCATGTAATATGGAAGCGCTTGCTGCAGATAAACTTTTAAGGCATCTATTTTCAGAGCGACTTCCTGATGTTTCACTACAAAGCCTGCAATACTACTAAAGCCGTTTGATTCATCTTTTTGCGCTATACAAACGGCTTGATGTACACCCGGATATTGCATAATAGCCGCTTCAATATCGCCAAGCTCTATCCGGAAACCACGAATCTTTATCTGGTTATCTGTCCGGCTGATGTACTCAAGGTCGCCGCTCGGCAGATAGCGTACCATATCGCCTGTTTGGTACAGGCGCTCGGCTGTTCCATTTTCAAAAGTATGATTTACGAACCTCTTCCCTGTTTCAATCGGGTTGTTATAATACCCCTTAGCCAGGCCTTTACCACCTATATAAAGTTCTCCGGTTTGTCCAAAAGGCACCAGACGTCTTTTTTTGTTCAGTATATAAAAGGTAGTGTTGGCAATTGGTTTACCAATGGTAATAAAGCTCCCGGCGTACAATACATCGCGCTGCATTGTATGGTATGATGACCATATAGTAGTTTCGGTAGGCCCGTAAACATTTATAATTTCTCGGCAATTATTGACCAATGCTGCTGCGATCTTAACCGGTAGCGCCTCGCCGCCAATAATCAGCGATAAAAAGGACGCGCCATACCAACCGGCTTCTGTAAGCATACTCCACGTTGCCGGCGTCGCTTGTATAAAATCAGGCTGGAAGCTGTTGATAGTATCAACCAGGCGATAGGGTTCGCGGGCAGTTTCACTGCTCGCAAGCAAAACTTGTGCCCCACAAATAAGCGGCAAGTATAACTCAAGAGCCGCAATATCAAACGATATAGTTGTTAAGGCGAGTAGTCGGTGTTCGGCAGTAAAATTAAGTGATTGCTTAAACGAAAGGAGAAAATTGGTTAGGGATGAGTGACTTATCTCTACTCCTTTGGGCCGGCCCGTTGAGCCCGATGTATAAATAATATATGCTGAATCCGTTGGCTTTATTCTAAGGAATCGCACCTGATCCTCACAAGGCAGCTTAAATATATCGTCATAATAGACCAGTTGAATATCAGCTATCAAACTATCGCCGGAGCTTTCGATGTTTGTTATGACCATTCCGGGCTGTCCATCGGCAAGCATAACACGTATCCGTTCTGCGGGGAATGATGGATCCAGTGGGATATATGCGTGACCCGCCTTCATTACAGCCAGCAACGTAACCATCATAGCCACGGATCGCTCCATCAGCACTGCGATAGGCCGATTATTTGCGGCATTTTTTACGATATAGGCTGCAACTTGCCTTATACTAGCATTCAACTCGACGTAAGTAAGAGTGGTACAGAGTTCATCAGAAACGGCTACCCGCTGCGGATTGTTGAACGCCTGTGCCTCAAACAAATCTATGACCGTATCTTCCGGAAGCTGCCAGGGGATGTTATTAAGTCCATAAAGCAACTGGTCGATCGCTGATGCCGGTAGCAGGCTGATCTCGTTTATAAGGGGCGTTTCAATTTTAAGAATAGCTTCTATCGAACTCTCGAAATGGCTTAGCAAACCATTAATAAAACCCGGTGAATACCGACCAGCATCATAAGATATTTTTATATTTAGATTTTCATTGGAAGTTACAATGACGCATAGCGGGATCTCAATACGTTCGTAACCGCGATTAATACTTACCTGCAGCCCGGTATCAGAGTCTTCGTCTGAAGTTAAACCGGGATAGTTCTCGATAATCAATATTGTATCAAATAGCGCAGTGTTACCTGTAAGGCCGCTTAATTTCTGTATCTCTGCAAGTGGCAGGTAACTATATTCTTCGCGGGCGGACTGCTTTAATTGAACTTCGTGAACCCAATTAAAAAAATCTGCATCTTCCTGAACCCGTATTCTTATCGGTATTGTGTTGATAAAAACACCAACCATACCTTCAATGCCTGCTATGGCTGGCGGTCGACCCGAAACCGTAGCCCCGAAGATAGCCTCATCCTTATCGGTGTAGCTGCAGATGATAATACTCCAAAGCGCCTGAAAAAATGCATTAAGTGTTACCTTATTCTTTTTTAGCAATTTGTTGATGGCACTATGACTTTGTTCCTTAATAAGCACTTTTTCTTCGCCATAAATAAATGACTGATCATCGGTAACATGCATGTCGGCCTTAAAAAAGGTTGGTTCATCAATATCGCCTAATTCAGATCGCCAAAACTCAACGGCCGTGTTGGTGTCCTGCTGGTTAAGCCACTTAATGTAGTTAAAGAAGGGGGCTGGTTTTATAAAGGTTTCATTGCTGCCCCGAACTGCATTTCTGTACCGGCTAAACACTTCTTTAAGCACTATCGGCATACTCCATCCGTCCATTACCAGGTGGTGATAACTCCAGATAAGTTCGTGCACGCGATCTGATTTTTTCACTAGGTGCAGGCGCATTAAAGGAGCTTGGTCAAACGCAAAACCCTCATCTTCGTGCTCCTGTTGTAGTTTCAAAATAGATTCACTGACTAATTCTTCATCAGTAAGATGGGATATGTCTGAATACTGCCACGGGATGACCACATCATTAAAAACTACCTGTAAGGGGTTCGCTATGTTTTGCCAAATAAACGATGTCTTTAGTGCGTCATGGTTGTTCAATGTTGCATTCCAGGAATTGAGTAGTGCTGTAGCATTAAGGCTACCCTCAAGCAGTAGCGACATCTGCACAAAATAGGCGTTAGATTGTTTACCATGGTAAACAGAATGGAAAAGCATGCCCGAATGCATGGGAGCAAGCGGGTAAATATTAGCGAAATCATATCTACGTCCAATTAAAATCTCATCAAGATCAGCCTGACTAATTGCCGCGCTCGGAAAATCTGATGGTGTATAATATATCTGCTTTACATCCGCATGAGTGCTCACAATATCCGTTACGTTCGTGTTAAATGCAGCGGCGAGCATATCAACCGTTTTACGATTATGAATAGCAGGGTTATAGATCCAATTTACTACTAATTGTTCGTTCTCTATAGCGCAGGTAACATCCAGCAGGTGCTGGCGTGGAAATGATCCACAGATCTGCTGGCCGTAGTTATCCCCGGAAACGTTCCATTCTTTGTGCCCTGCCCTGTCACTCGAATTACCGTGATAGTTAAAACTTATTTGCGGAGAAGGAAGCGATTTTAACTGCTGACTGTGGGAAATATAACGGCCCATACCAAAATACACACCATTACCGGGCACCTGCATTAATTTTTCCTTAACTAATTTTATTAAAGCTGACCAATCTGAATCTGGCAGGTCAAAATATAGTGGATACATGGCTGTAAACCAGCCAACGGTACGTGAAAGGTCGATGTCAAATTCCTGCTCGTGCCTGCCAAGGCTCTCTAAGGTGATTCCTACGGAATTTTGTTGCTTCCAGTCAGCTATTGTTTTAATTAATGCGGCAATCAGAATAGTATTTACGCCAGTCCGGTAAATGCGTTGCATGTTTTTTACAAGCTCGTCTGTAGTATCTTTTCCGAGTATGGCGGTTACTGTCTTAGTTTCACCAAATGTGTTTGATTGGTCTGCCAAATCATACGGAAGCGAACCTGCATCGGAATCCCACTGATCAAACCAATAATTTATATTTTTTGAATATTCAGGTGACTTTACAATGTCGTTGAGGTAGTTTATGTATTTTTTGTAAGAGTGCGTCTGTATCAAAGGCTTAAATGAACCTATGGTGTTCTGTTGCTGGTAAAGCGAGTAAAAGTCGCTCAACAAAACCCGCCACGAAAAGCTATCGATTATCAAATGATGAAAAACGAAGACCAGTTTACCCAATTGATAAGGGCCACGATCGAAAAATATTATCCTGTATAGCTTATCATCGAATATGTCTAATGATGTTTGCGCTTCTACCGCCAGTGTTTGTATAATTGCGTAATCCTGCTCGCTACCGGCAAGCCGGTGGGTCACAAAGTTATCCCGCCATTTATCATTATCATATGCCTGTGTGATGGTGTTACCATTGTTGTAAAATCTCAGTCGAAGAATGTCGTGGTGTTCCGCTAGCTGATAAAAGGACTGCTGCAACAGTTCTGCGTTGGATCCCGGTTGCGTATCAACCACCATGCTGTGATTAAAGTGATTGTTATTTGGAGCCTGCTGCTCAAAAAACCATTGTTGAATTGGATGCAGCGCAAATGAAGCGGAGTCGTCATTATCGCTGCTTATTATGACCTCACTGCTGCTAATCTCGGCCGACAGTTGCCGTATAGTTTGATGTAAAAAGATATGCTTCGAGCTGAGTACCATATTCATGCGTCTAGCCATGGATGCAACCTGTATGGTATTAATTGAGTCGCCGCCCAACTCAAAAAAGTTGTCATCTAAGCCTACGTCAGTTACACCTAGTACCTGCTGCCAAATATCTATCAGATCACTCTCATAGGCAGAAGCGGGCTCATGTTTCACTGGTTCCGCGTCTGATTCCGTTTCCTCATGCTCTTGCAGATATTTATAATCTATTTTACCGTTATTGGTGATCGGAAGAACGGGCAGCTTAACAATAAGCGATGGAACCATATTGCCTGGCAGGATTTTTTGTAATTCGGCCCTCAGCTCGTTAGGAGTAGGTTCCATTACTACAAAAGCAACCAGTTGATTTGCGCCGTCGTTGCGTGTTTTCACGATGACCGCACAGGTTGTAACACCCGGAACCAAAAGTATACCGGCTTCTACTTCGGGAATTTCTATCCGGTGTCCCCTGATTTTTACCTGGCGGTCAATCCTCCCAAAATATCTTATATCGCCTTCCGGGGTATAAGTGCCAATATCTCCGGTTTTGTATAATTGTGAATAGGGTATTTCTTTAAACGGATTAGGCATAAACCGCTCTGCGTTGAGCTCAGCCCGGTTGATATATCCGTTAATTGCAAGGCCTTCTCCTGTTATGTATATCTCGCCCTGCACGCCTGCCGGCACTAATTGCATTTGCTGGTCAAGCACCAGCATGACTGTATTGGCTATTGGCTTTCCAATGGTTGCAGCTACCGACAGATCTGTGTTTAAAATCCCGCTTGAGCTTACAACACAGGCCTCAGTAAGGCCGTAGTTGTCGATTACTGTAAAGGGCAGCAGCGCGGTGGGTCTCCGTCGCATTTTGTCGCCACCAATCAGCACATATCTCAGATGCATCTTAGCCGGCCAATCCAGCGCAAACATTAACTCAGCAAGTGGAGTTGGCCAAAAACAGACAGTGATGTTTTGCTCAATTACTTCTCTCTGTAGAGCCTGCACATCAAGTAAAAGTTCCCGGTTCAGAATATGAAGAGCAGCCCCGGCGAAAAGCGTGGGCCATATTTCCCAAACACTTGCATCGAATGATATCCCGGCAACTTGTGTGCAGTGATCTGCAGTAGTGACACCAAAAGATGTATTGTGCCAATGAACCAAATTTTGGAGCGCCTTATGATGTATAGCCACCCCCTTGGGCTTCCCGGTGGACCCCGAAGTGTAAATTACATAAGCCGGGTCAGTAGGCTGGATATAAATTACAGGTGCATATTCGGGGTATGACTCCAGGTTTATATCCTGCAGGCAAATAACAGGCAACACATCTGATTGAATCGAATGGTCATGATTAGTGAGCAATACGGTCGCGCCAGAATCGCCCAGTATAAATTCCCTGTGCTCAGTTGGGTGGGCAACATCGATTGCAAGGTAAGCACATCCCGCTTTCAATACCGCTAAAAAACAAACAATCATCTCAGGTGAACGCTCCATGCAAACAGCAATGATCTTACCCTTGGTAACATTCTTTAACAAAAATTGACTTAACCGGTTAGATTGCTGGTCCAATTCAGCATAGTTGAGGCGGTATTGATTATGAAAGATGGCGGGCGAATGTGGGGTTTCAAGAGCCCTTTGGCGAATCATCTCGACGACTGTAATGCCGGGGTAGGTCTGTAAAGTTGAATTCCACTTTAGAACCTCCTTACGCTCCTCCTGGGTTATGAAACTATATTTTGAGATAACCTTTTGAGGGTCTTTTATAACGGCATCTATTAACCTGCAAAAATGCACGGCCATGCGTTCGATGGTCGCACGATGAAACAAATCAGTATTGAATTGAAAAGTTCCGTGTAAGCCATCAGCTGTGGCAGTAATACCGGCTGTCAGATCATATTTTGTAGTATTATTTTGAACTGTAATCGGCGTCAGTAACAAACCACCAAAGGCGCTGCCTTCGGTTGCGCCGACTTGCATAGTAAACATTGTCTGGAACAATGGGTTGCGGCTAGCGTCTCGTCTTACGCCTAACTCGTCAAGCAGTTTCTCAAAGGGTACGTCCTGGTTGTCATACACTTTCATTGCATCGCTTTTAACCTCTTTAAGGAAGTCAAAAAAGCTATCATCGGCATCCGGCTTAAGTCTGAATACGACAATATTCACCAAAAATCCAATCAGCGATTCCCATTCGTTTCTGTTCCTGTTGGCAACTACTGATCCTATCAACATATCGTCTTGCAGGGTATACCTGGATAGCAATACGCTAAATACAGCGAGCATGGTCATGTACAATGTGGCACCAGCTTGATCTGCTATTTGTTTAAGACGCCTGTGTTGTTCTTCTGGTATAAAGAAGGATACGGAGTCGCCGGAAAAGGTTTGCACCGGACCTCGGGGATTGTCTAACAAAAAGTTAACACTTTCCGGCGCACCATGCAGAAACTCTTTCCAAAAGTCAAGCTGGTCTTGCATAGCGCCTGCTTCAAACTGCTCCCGCTGCCAAATGGTATAATCGGCATACTGGAAAGGCAACTCCGGCAAAGGAACCGGTAAATCTTGCATTATTGCATCATAAGCGATCTGCAATTCGCGGGCAAACACACCTACCGACCAACCATCTGAGATGATGTGATGAAAGCAAAAACTTAAGACATGCTTTTCTGCCGAGCACCTTATCACTTTTATGCGAAACAAAGGGCCTTTTTCAATGTCGAAAACGAATCTGCTTTCTTCAAGGCAAATAGCGTTAATCCTATCTTCCGATAATGGCACTAAAGCCAGGTCTTCAACTTCTATTTCAACTATTGTGTTTGGATGTACTACCTGTACCGCTTTATCCTGGATAAGTTCAAATGTTGTACGAAAAGTTTCATGTCTGTTCACCAGAAATTGTATGGCGCTTTTGAATACCGAAATTTCAAATGTCCCCCCGACATAAAAAGCCCCATAAATATTAAACGCACTTCCCACATCCTCCATCTGCTGGATAACCCATAACCGCTGTTGCGCAAATGACAGCGGAAAGGCATAGATATCATGGTCAGCACCGGAGTGCTGATTATCCAGTATAGATGGGTTGGGCTGCTTCAATTTTTTTATATTTTATATTGCTGCCTGGACACCCGTTCAATAGTTATTGGTTCGGATGCCGTAGGTTTAAGTTCAGCTACGAGCATGTCTAATCCTGCAGCCATAGCAGATAACCCACTGTTGTCAAAAAAGAAACTTACTGGAACATCTAAACTGTATGTTTCCGCCACCCTCGATCGTAATTTGATAACAAGCAAGGAGTGCCCGCCCAAATCAAAAAAATCATCGTTCTTTTTAACCGTTACGTGTGTCAGCAGGCTGCTCCACAAGCCGGCAAGCTTTTTTTCTGCTGGTGTAAATTTATCTGCATCACACAAAGGCTTTTCCGCGCTATACCATTCTGAAGCTTGCTGCCCCAAGGCTTTGAAGTCGGTTTTGTAGTGCTCTGTGACAGGTATACTAGGCAGACGGAAGAGCGCAGCAGGCACCATATATGCAGGAAGTTTCAAATTGAGGAATGTTTTCAGTTCTTCCTCAATGGAGACAGAGGGTTCCGCGGAGACATAAAAACCAAATAGGATATTGTCCGCACCGAATTCATTGCTGCAAATAACAGCAGCGTCAGAAATGTCCGGGTGTTTCATTAGGCAGGACTCTACCTCAGCAAGTTCTATACGATGACCTCTAATTTTCACCTGTCTGTCCACTCGCTCCAGAAATTTTATTTCGCCTGTGTCGGTATAAGTACCGATGTCGCCCGTTTTATAAAGAGTTGGGTAAGGTATCGCTGCAAATGGATTAGGGATAAACCGCTCATGATTAAGTTTTGGCTGGTTGTTGTATCCGTTTAAAGTCAATCCGTCACCCGCAATACAGATTTCGCCATACACACCTGCTGGAACCAGCTGCAAATGATTATCGAGTATTAATACGCAGTTGTTAGCGATAGGTCGGCCAATTGTCGCTGGCTCATCCGGGTTTGTGGATACAACGCCACTAATGTTCACCACACAGGATTCGGCCAAGCCATAGTTGTCTATTATTGTGAAAGGCAGTTGCCGGTCTGGCTTTTGCCTTAATTTATCGCCACCAATGTGCACATATCGTAAAGGCATATTTGCTGGCCAGTCGAGCGCAAACATTAGTTCGGCCAGCGGAGTTGGCCAAAAACAAACGCTGAACTTTTGCTCGATGACTTTTCTTTGTAAAGCCTTTATATCCAGAAGCAATTCTTTATTGATTATATGCAATGCAGCACCTGCAATCAGCGGCGGCCATATCTCAAAAATGCTTGCATCAAAAGATATACTTGCTACCTGGGTACAGTGATCAATTGCGGTAATGTTAAAAGTAGAGTTATGCCATTGAACCAGGTTTTGCAAGGCCTTGTGGTGAATTGTCGTCCCCTTTGGACGTCCTGTGGAGCCTGAAGTATATATCACATATGCAGCGTCAGTAGGTTGCACATTCACTATATGTTCGCCCGGGAGGTACCCAGCAAAAGAAACATCTTCTAGTGTAATAATGCGTAAGCCATCGTTTAACCTCCCCTTATTGGCAGCATCGGCAAGAACTAAAACGGCCTCACTATCTTCAAGCAAGAAGTTGATATGGTCGTCCGGATGGGAAATGTCAAGAGCAAGATAAGCGCACCCTGCCTTAAGAATTGCTAAAAAGCAGACGATCATCTGTGGCGACCGATCCATATAAACGGCTATAACACTTGCCTTACTAACCTGCTGAAGCAGATGGTGACTTAAGCAATTAGACTGATCCTCCAGTTCGGCGTAAGTGAGAATATTGGTCCCTGAAACAAGGGCTGCCGACTGCGGAGATCTTAACGCCTGTTGCGTGATCATCGCGGCAACCGAATCTGCAGGGTAATTTTGTTGCGTAGCATTCCAATCGCCAAGTATTAGGTTTTGTTCCGCATCGGTAACAAGACTAATATCTTTCAACGGTACCAAAGGCTTAGTAATCACCTGGTTAAGCAGATGTTCGAAATGCGCGCAAAAGCGCTTCATATCATCCTCGTCAAAAAGATCGGCGTTGTATTCGATATAGCCTTGTAAACGGGGCTTATCATCAATCGAAAACACAATGTCAAACTTAGCCTGCCTTTCATGAACTGGTATATCCTGAATGGTGATACCATCAAATTCCAGTTTCTGACCTCCTTCATTGTGAACCGCAAAAAACGTCTGGAACATAGGGGCATAATCTTTTTCCCTTTCAATATTAAGCTCTTTTACCAATTCCTCAAATGGTATATCCTGGTGTGCAAAGGCCTCTATAGTTTCATTTTTTACATGATCAACAAGATCCTTAAACGTGTAGCTATCATTAAAGCTAGTGCGAAGTACAAGCGTATTCACAAAAAAGCCTATCAGGTTTTCTACTTCTTTATAGTTACGATTGGCCACGGGCGTTCCCACCTGTAGGTCAAATGCACCTGTGTATTTGTGCAAAAGAAGCGCGAATACCGAATAAAGTGTCATGAACATGCTCGACTGTTCTTTGATGCTGAATTGTCGAACATTGATGGATAACTCCTCGGGCAGTGTAAATGGTATCACACCGCCTCTGTGGCTTTTGATATCTGCACGTTTTTTGGCAAATGGAAGGCTCATAGACGGGGTGATTCCCTCGAGCTTCTTTCTCCAAAACGCAATCTGCAAGGGACCTGTTTGTGCTATCAACTGTGCCTGCCAATGGGCAAAGTCGGCATAGCTGAATTTATTTTCTTTAAATTCTGGTTGGCGTCCTGCGGCAATAGCGTTATAACATGCAATAAGTTCATTGGTAAAAATATTGGCCGACCATTCATCCATAATAATATGATGTATATTAAGGAAAAGGTAGCTCGTATTGATATCTGCTTTAATCAACTTGGCGGTAAGCAGCGGTCCTGTCTCCAGGTTAAAAACATGGGTCCGTTCGACTGACCCTATTTCTTCTAGCTTCGCCTCCAATGCATCAGCTGTTAGTGATGACAAGTCGTAGGCTGAGAAGTAATCGATAAATGGTTGCTCTTTTACAATTTGTAAAAGAATATCTTCTTCAGAGCTGAAAACAGTGCGTAAAATAGCATGACGCTTGCACAAATAGTCGAAGCTTTGTTTGAGCGCTTGTGCATCAATAAATCCCGAAAGCTTCATTGTAACGGGCATATTGTACATGGTATTACCCGGATTTAACAAGTGTAGAAACCAGAGACGCTTTTGTGCATAGGACATCTGAACTGGAGTATCCGCCGCAATTTTTTTAAACGTCGGCATTTTTCGAGGCCTTATGCCATCATTGTCAATGTACTCCTGCAAACCCTTGATGGTTGGATACCTAAATAAGTCCCTCAGCTGAACCTCAATATTCAGCGCTTCCCGGATGCGGGAAATTAATTGCATGGCCAGCAATGAATGACCTCCCACCTCAAAGAAGTTATCATGAATACCAATGTTGGTGATAGACAATACTTCTTGCCAGATAGAGGTTAGCACAATTTGGGTTGGATTTTGTGCGGTGTCCCTATGATCGGGTTGCTGCAAGCGATAATCGATAGCAAGTAGTGCCTTGGTGTCGAGCTTGCCATTTTGATTTACTGGAATGTTGTTCACCCTGACAATGAAAGTCGGCACCATATAATCGGGCAGCAAACCCGAAATATGTTGCACAAGGCTAGCTCGAGGTATATCATTACCGCTCTTTGTGGTGAAATAAGCAATGAGTATATTGCCACCTTGGTTATCCTTATCAGTCAACACAACCGCTTTATCAATCCCGACGAACGAAGTGATACATTCGGCTATTTCACCTGGCTCAATCCTGTGTCCGCGTATCTTAACCTGGAAGTCTTTGCGACCCAAGTATTCAATTTTTCCATCAGGAAGCCACCTGCCAATATCCCCAGTTCTATAAGCAATGCCGGAATCCCAGGGGTCATTTATAAATCTTTCTGCAGTTAAATCGGAAGCATTCAAGTATCCTGCGCCTACGCCCTTCCCACCTATCAATATCTCGCCCGGAATACCGATGGGGCTTAGCGCTCCGGCTCCATCTGTTATATAAGCTCTTATATTTGACAACGGCTTGCCTAAATAAATCCTGTCAGTATCAGTTCCCAGGATACCTGTAAGACATCCAACTGTAGTTTCAGTCGGCCCATAATGGTTTACCAGGCGGGCCAGCGGCGCTTTTTTCCTAATGATGTCTACGTGGGTTTTTGTCAGCGCCTCTCCTCCGCTTACTACAAGCTGAATTTTGGTCGACACTACATCCAAATTATCGAGCATCAAAATGTGTGACGGGGTAAGCTTTATGGAATCTATACCGGTTTCTTCACTAAAGCATTTGGTTAACACCTCGTCTAAGTGATGTTCCTCGCTAAACACGAAAAGAGTTTTACCGTTCATTAGTGAACCAAATATCCCGGTGAGGGTAAAATCAAATGTTATGGTGGTGAAAAAAACGAAGTTGCCGACAAGCTTTTCGCGGCGTATCGCGAGCGTATAGTTCACTGCGTTGCTATGGGTCAGCAAACAGGCTTTTGGCTTTCCTGTGGAGCCCGAAGTAAATATCACATAGGCTATATCATCTGGTGATAGTGCAGGGTTCTGGAGGGTGCTATCAAGAGGTATAGCAACATTGGGATCTGTGTCTATGAATATTTGCTGAATACTCCCGGAGGGAATGAGTGATGTAAGTTTTTGCTGCATCAGTACTTTGCGGGCACTGGTCACTTCAAGCATTATGGCTATTCTTTCAGCCGGGTACATTACTGACAAAGGTAAATAAGCGGCACCAGCCTTTAAGATACCGAGTATACCAATGATAGTGTAAGCGGATCTTTCTGTTAATAAGCCTATGATATCACCTGTCATGACATCGCGTGTTAGCAGATAGCTGGCAACTCCATTGGATAAGTGATCGATCTCCCGGTAGGTATATTGTTTTTCACCATCAACAACCGCAATGTTTTGAGGCGAGAGTTGTGCCTGCTTTTGGAACAGTTGGTGAAGGAGGAATTCGCTGTCTGACAGGTAGTATTGTGGATGGTTAAAGTTATCCAGGATCAGCGAGACTTCCTCATTGCTTATCACCGGAAGCCCGTCTAAATGTTCCTCTTTTTCACCCAAAAGTTTATCGAGGATATTTAGATACTGAGACGTAAAAAAGTCAATGTAAACTTCATCATAACTCTTGGTGTTGAACGAGAAATTTAATGTTAATGAGTTGTTAGACCGGTTGTACAACCCTTGTAGCGCCAGGTCGTGATCCTGGAACGAGTCAAAAGATGTTTGTGCGTAAAAACACACTTCGCCGTTTTGAAGTGTACTGCTTGTCTCTTCCAGATCGAACAAGAATGGCATATGATCAATAGGAAGGCCTTTTTCATCTGCAAATTGTAAGGCATTATAAAAAAGTTGCCATTTATAAGAATTCTCTTTTTCGGTGCTGATGGCGTTCAGCAATTGTTTAAAAGTGACATTGGAGGCAGTATCAATAACCAATGGAATGAACTGATCGAGGAAGCCATACAACGTTTGTACCTCATCGGCAATACGCCCGTTTGCTTTTATGCCAATAGGTATGACCTCAAAGTCACATAATTTACGCAGCAGAATACTATAGGCAGACAGTAGGAAGGTATATAGATCAGTTTGGTTATTTTTACAGAATTGCTGGATTTTAGATGTAACTGAAGATAAAACAGCTACGCTTTTAACAACATAAACAGGTAGAAGTTGCCCATTCGGTTTTGCATAAGGGATGTTGACCGGTGTACAGGTTTTGATTACTCGGTTCCAATAGGCACGTCCTTGTTCTGCTTCTTCCATTAAAACATCATTTTGCCATTCAGAAAAATCAATGAACTGAATCCCATCAACACCATAATCAACGCTTTGCGGATTACTGTAGGCACTACAAAGTGCTTCGAAAAAGATCCTGTATGATGTTTTGTCGAAACTCAAAGCAGGTAAGTAAAATTCAAGTTTTAAAAGTTGTGGCGTTTCGCTGATTAGAAATAATGAGAACGGCTGTCCATTATTGTATGCTGAATTCGCTATTTCTAGCCTCTGAGATGAGTTTAACGTGGTTTGCAAAAGTTGAGGCATGGTTTGCGATGTTACCTGCGTTACAGGTACTTCAAGTCCATCATACTGTTCATAAACCAGCCTGAAAGTTTCGTTTTTGCAGGTACAGGCATGAATGGCATCTACTAATTTTGAGATGTTAATATTACTGCTGATATATATATTCCACACCGATATTTCGGGCAAATTTTTATTGACAAGGTATCGCCAGGCTCTTTTTTGTTGGATGGCAATGTGGTAACTGGTTGTGGTTGGTGGTTTAGGATTCATTTTAGACAAAAACTTAATACATCCCTACTAATACTTTTCTTGTTCCTTTGAATGGCATTCTACCGTGCGCAACCTTCATATTATCAAGCAATAACAGGTCATTTGTTTGCCATGGAAATACAATGGATGCTTTTCTATAAATATCATTAATCAGATATATCACCTCGTCGTCAATGCGGCTACCATCGCCAAAACATGCGTTTCGCGGCAGTTCATCTTCGTCTACCAATGCCAGCAGACTCTGTCTTACTTCCTGCTCAAGGGCAGCAACATGAAAAAGATGTGCCTGATTAAACCACAACATCTCGTTAGTGCGTGGGTGCCGGCGGACAGCATCGCAAACCTGCCAGGTTTTTAAATAATCGCCACTCCACTTATAATTTATCCCTGCCTTGTCACAAAAGGCAGAGACACCGGACTTCTCTGTGGTTTGAAAAACATCCTGCCACTTAAGGTCAAGGTCGCCGTAATAGCGTGTGTACATTACCTTTTTGCGTTCAAACTCCTCTCTTATCTCAAGCGGTATCATCTTATATACTTCGCCGCTGTGTGCCAATGGGGTAGCTCCACCCTCTTCAGCTGTGATTTTACTGTAAAAAACAATTTTCATCGGCCAAGTTGAAGTGTAGGACATTTCATTATGCATTGGAATCTCCTGGTTGGCCGGATACTCCGTGGAAGTGTAAATTTTACCGCCAACATGCGCGCGTGGAGTAGATTTATATTTGTATTCTAATAAATGGTCATTGGATAGCAAACTCATTATACTTGCAAAGCCATCCTGCCCGGCTATGTCAAAGCCCCTGAAGAGTATGGCACCGGCGTCATTCAGTTCCACATAAACTGAATCCATATTTGCTGCCAGCCATTGCCTTAAATTTACATAACTAGCAAGGGGTGTAATCACCAATGGGAAAGCTGGGTAGCCCTCAAGTTTTCCTCTTTTTACCAACTCGTCTATGTTAGTAGAGATGGCTCTGCGTTCGGTTCTGGCAAACTTCATATTATCCAATATTATTTGTTATTTCTTTTCTTTTGACGGATCTTAATTTGTTCTGACGATTTTCATTAAGTAGCTCATTTTCTTTTTGTGCTAAAATCTCACAGCCGTTAATGAAGGCAACCCTAATATCAGCAAGGCACCTCTTTTCGTTTTGATAAAGATTATTCACGAGTAATTGCCACTGGCCAAGCATAGTTTTAATGGTATGCGCTTCAAACAAGGTGTCGTTAAATTCTATGTTACCGGAAATGGTATCGCCTGATTCCTCAAGTAAGATCATAAAGTCGAATTTGGACGTTCCGTTATCAAGCAAAATATTCTCAACCCGGAGACCTTCCAGGTCGAGTTTATTAACCGGTCCGTTTTGTAACACTAGTTTGGTTTGAAAAATGGGGTTCTTTGATTCCTGTCGCGGAATTCTCAGTTCTTTAACGATCACCTCAAAAGGCACGTCCTGATTATTGAAAGCCCGTAAAGAGGTTTGGTGCACCTTATTCAATACAGAGGAGAATAGCTCATCATCGTTAAAGACCGTTCTAATAACCAGTTGATTAACAAAACAGCCAATAAGCGCATCGGTATGTTCCCAATTGCGGTTAGCTATATTGGTGCCTGTTACTACATCCTTTTCACCTGATATAAAATATAGGTAAAGCTGGAATGACGCCATAAGATACACAAAAGGAGTAGTATTGAGACTTACAGCTTGCCGATGAATATCTTTGCTGAAAAATGAACCGATCGGGATGATCTTTCCGGATGCCGTCGCATTAGTTTGGCGGGAATGATCAAGCTTCAAATAATCAATATCAGGAGTTCCAGCCAAGTGATTTAACCAGTATTTTAATTGGTAATTAAACAAACCATCATCAAACTGCCTCCGTTGCCACTTACTAAAGTCGGCATAATGAAACGGAAGTTCTGGTAACATTTGCTTTTCGTTTTTGCGTTCGGAATTGTAAAACAGCACCAATTCGTCTACCAACACTGAAACTGACCATCCATCTGTAATAATGTGGTGCATATTGAACAGCAAAACATGCTCACTTTCCGACAAACGGTAAAGCTTAACATACCACAACGGACCTTTTCGAAGGTCGAATTCATATCCGATCTCCCGGTGTAGTAGCTGCATCAATAAAGGGAGCTGGTCTTCCTGAATTACAATGGGGATAATTTTTACAGGCTGTGGCGGCTTGATAATCTGTGAAGGCCTATGGTCTTCTACCTTAAAAATTGTGCGTAAAACCGCATGCCTTTCAACGATTTGGGTGAACGCATAATCAAGTGCGTTAATGTCTAAGATTCCTGTTAATTTAAGTGCGGCATAAATGTTATAGGAGGAGCTATTTCCATTGTATTCATTTATAAACCATAGCCTCTCCTGGGCGAACGAAAGCGGGTAAATACTACTGTTAACATACCTCGCAATAGCTGGGATATTTTGTAACTCGGCATCGAAATCCTTGCCATCTATAATAGCGGCAAGACTTTCTATTGTAGGATTTTCAAATCCGGTTTGGATGCTTAACCTGGTGTTGAAAACCTTGGCTGCTTCAGCGAGCATGCGGGTGATGAGTAACGAATGACCGCCCAAATCAAAAAAATTATCATTCAGATTGATCTTATCAACTTTTAACAATCGTTTCCAGATGAGAAAAAGCTGATGCTCTGTTGATGAAAGCAGCAGGTTTATAGTTGGCTCCTCTGGTGTAATGAGTAACTTCTTCAGCTTTTCAATGTCAATCTTTCCATTGGTGTTAATGGGTAATTCATCTATTTCAATTACCACAGAAGGGATCATAAAGGAAGGCAGCATGTTTTTGAGCGCCAGTTTTATACCCATTTGGCTGATACTCGCGTCTTCGTTAACGGTATAAAATGAAAAAATCGTTTCTTCGTTTTCGAGCAGGACATAACAATCTTTAATTCCAGGCAACTGCAACAATGCTGACTCTATCTCACCAAGTTCAATTCGAAAGCCCCCCAGCTTGATTTGCCTGTCGTTACGGCCATAATAATCAATCTCGCCATTCTGACGGTACCTGCCCAGGTCATTGGTACGATAAAGCCTCTCTTCCCGAAAATCATCTAAATAAACATCCACAAATTTTTCTGTGGAGAGCTTGACATTGTTAATATAACCAATTGCCAGGCCTGCGCCGCCCAGATATATTTCGCCTGTGACACCGGCGGGGACAGGCTTGCAGTTTTCGTCAAGAAGATACGCCGTAGAGTTAGTTATTGGCTGCCCTAGCGGGACACGTTGACCAGCTAATGCGGCATTTTTGTAATTATAGCAAATTGAAAAAGTAGTATTCTCAGTTGGCCCATATCCATTCACCAAATTTTGCGGTGGGTAAGTGCTGGTCATCACGTTATCAAACGTATTAATGAGTGCTTTCTCACCACCTACTACCAAATAGCTTAAACTACCAAAGCTTTCCGGATAACTATTAGCTATTTGGTTAAATAAGGAGGTGGTGAGAAACATTACGTCGATCTGCTTCCGCTTCAGCATGGCTCCGAAATTCCGTAGGTCTAAAAGCGAATGCTTATCCAATAATACTAAGGTACCTCCATTCAATAATGGCAACCATACTTCAAGGGTGCTTGCATCAAACGATATACTTGAATTATGGCTAACATTTTGCCCTTGTTGCAGGCTGATGTAGTTGGTATCTTTCACCAGTCTTATTACCGCACAGTGCGGAATCAACACGCCCTTTGGCAACCCGGTAGAACCAGACGTATAATTTACATAAGCGCCGTCCGCCGCGGTAATTGCCGGGGACAGGTCAAATAAAGGAGATTCGCTGCCGATTTCGTCAAAATCAATTATCTGGTCGGTTAGCTCAGCAGCGACACCTTTAAATGCCACTGTCGTCACGATCACCTTCACACCAGAATCCTCCGTCATATACTTAAGGCGCTGGGCTGGGTAAGTAATATCAAGCGGCAGGTATATCCCGCCAGTTTTTAATATGGCGATCATGCCCGAAACAGATGCTATGCCACGCTCTATTGCCAAACCTACCACGTTGCCTGCTTGCACTCCGTAAGCCCGTAGTTTGTTGGCAAGTTGGTTTGTGAGCCTGTCAAGCTGGTAATAGGTCAACTCAGCATCGCCAGACGATATTGCAATTTGATGAGGGGCACGCTGTACCTGCCGGTGAAAAAGATCGGTAATAAGCTCTTTGGGCGCTATGTGCGTGGTGCCCCCGTTCCAAACGTTTAATATACAATGACTTTCGGCTGCCGTAAGCATATCGTGCTGCCCAAGTGGCTTATCGGGCTTAGACAACATATGGGTTAACAGTATAATAAAGTGTTGTGCAAGCCGTTCAACTTTGTCAGCATAAAAGATATCCGTATTATACTCTATCTCCGCCTCCAGGCCTGAGTCAGTCTGTTTTACTATGAGGGTAATATCAAACTTAGAAGTGTTAACCCCTGTTTCGAAACCCGCGGCTTCGATGCCTTCAAAATGCGGCATTCCGTTGGCGTGCTGCATCACGAACATTACTTGAAACAATGTATTAACATTGATCTGCCTATTAACATCCAGTCCGTCAATTACTTGCTCGAAAGGAATATCCTGGTTATCAAAGGCATCAAGAAAGGTACTTCGCACCTGCTTGCACAGTTCTTTAAAAGTGAGCTCACCCTTGGGTGTGATCCTTAGTGCTAGTGTATTAACAAAAAAGCCAATAAGCTTCTCTAACTCTTTTACCGGCCGGTTAGCCACTGGCGAACCGATGACAAAGTCTTTTTGCCCCGTGTAACGGTAAAGTAATCCGGCAAAACAGGAAAGAAGCGTTATATATACAGATAAGTTGTTATCGCGATTAAACGCGTTTATTTGGGAGTATAACGCATCGTTTATTACAAAAGCATGCACAGCACCATGAAAGGTTGGCGCTTCGGGACGCGGCTTATCCAGCGGGAGATCAAGATAATCGGGTACCCCAATCAGTTTCTTATTCCAGTAATTCAGTTGGTCGTTAAATATACCAGCTTCAAGGTTAGCCCGCTGCCACATGGCATAATCATAAAACTGTAACGGAAATTGTTTGTCTTCCTGCTGCTTATTTTGTACGCGACAGTTGTATGCGGCAGCTATTTCCTGCAATAAAATGCTTATCGACCAGCCATCTCCTGCGATGTGATGCATCCCCAAAAATAAAATATGTTTGTCTTTTCCCAGATAGAATAGCTCGGGGCGAAAAATCTGTCCATTTTCCAGGTCGAAAGGAAGCGAAGCAGTATGCTGAAATATTTCAGAAGGTATTTCGCTTTCATTAATGATGGTAACAGGGATTTTAAAGCCGTTGAACGGATGAATACGCTGCTGTGGAATACCGCTCTCTACTTCAAATGTAGTCCTGAATATCGCGTGCCTTTTAATAATGTCTGCTATGCTGTCCTCCAGGTGTTTAACTTGTAACTCTCCTTGGAAATTAACAATCCCTGACATGTTATATACTGGCGAGAGGGGATTAGTTTGTTGAATATACCATAATCGCTCCTGCGAATAAGATAACGGGAACAAATCGCCTTTCTGAGATGGAATTGCTTTCGTTGTCACTCTGCCGGTGCGCTGACCTGACAAGTGAACAGCCAGTTCTGTGGGCGTTGGATGATCAAACATTGTGCGTATCGGCAATTCGACCGCAAATGCGTCCTTTAACATGGATATGGCCTGCATAGCCTTCAACGAATGCCCCCCAAGCTCAAAGAAATTATCCCGGGGATGAATATGGCTGCGTTGCAATACTCCTTTCCATATAGTGATGATGATGGCTTCGATAGGCGAAATTTCCATCTCAACCGAATTAGAGAGCGTAACGTCTAACAGAGTTTCGGGGATGGTTAATTTATCCCTGTCAGTTTTTCCGTTGGCATTTAGCGGAAGTTCTTCAAGCCAAATAAAATGTCCTGGAATCATGTATTCGGGCAATTCCTTCGCCAGCAGTTGTTTTAATTTTATGGTATCCGATTTATGCACACCTTTCAAAAACGCGCATATGAACAGTTCTCCCTGGCTGTTCCTGAAATCCTTAACAACCGCTCCAAGGATGCCGGGGAGTTGGTAAAGCGCTGCTTCAATTTCCCCTAACTCTATACGGTATCCCCTAACTTTTACCTGTTGATCTTTCCGACCTGAAAATAGTATGACACCATCCGGCAGGTACATGCCAATGTCACCTGTTTTATACATCCGCTGTTTACCATGGGCAAAGGGATCCTGCAAGAACACTTTGGATGTTTGCGCATCATTGTTGAGGTAGCCCCTTCCGACGCTTATTCCTGATACGCATATTTCTCCTTTAACGCCGGGTGGGCATATGTTCAAATGATCGTCAAGAATATAGATAGAAACATTTTGTATTGCTTTACCAATAGGCACTTCGGGTTCTTGCGGCACTTGTGTCATAAAATGATGAGTGATGTCATCTGATGCTTCTGTCGGCCCGTAAGCATTCACCATCGGGATACCCGGAAAACATGATATCCATCCCTCTACACACGGTTTTGATACGGCTTCGCCTGTAACAAGCAGGAACTGTAGTTTTTTGAATAATGAAGGAATATTCACTTTGTCCAAAGTTGACAGTAACAGCTCTAAATAAGATGGAACAACCTCCAGTATTGTAACCCCATCGTTATGTAACCCACGTATAAATTTCTCTGGTGCAGAGATCATTTCCTGTGTATAAATCAAGGTATGGCCGCCGGTAGCCAACGCAGAAAAGAATTGCCATACAGAAATATCAAAACACTGAGATGCATTTTGAACCACTATACTATCAGCATTTAAGGAAAGGGAATTTACTTTGGCAAACAGGTGGTTAAGCATCCCTAAGTGTTCTATCATAGCGCCTTTTGGCTTGCCTGTTGATCCAGAAGTATAAATTACGTACGCCAGGTCTTCTGGTGCTAAATCTGTATCTGGCTTCTCCTTCGACATTTCGGCGATATTGAGCGCCTCAACATCCAACTTAACTATTGAACGTCTATCCTGATGTTGTTCGCTTAAGGTAACAGCCAATGGACCATAATTCATGATTATGATGCCAGCGTCAGCATCTTCAATGATTGTATTAATGCGCGAAGGGGGATAATCGCAATCCACGGGAATGTAATATCCACCACACTTCCACACAGCCAACACACAGGCAGCGAATTCAATGGAGCGCGGCAACAAAAGTATTACCCCTGCGTTTTTTTTCAGTTTGCATCGCGATAAAAGGTAAGCCGCTATCCGATTGCTCATGATATTTAACTCGTGATAAGTGAGCTTGCGATTATTGTGTATTAAAGCGACCCTACCTCCATAATTTATAGTATTTTCCTCCCATATATGGAGGAATGTCTTTTCTGTAGGTAATGCTTTAGCTGTATCATTCCATCTGTCAAGCAGCGCCCTTTCTTGATGCGTTATCAGGGTTATCTTGCTAAGGAGTTGAAGTGGCCTAACCGCTATATTGACAAGCAATTGCTTATAGTGTTCAAGCATTTGTTTTATCCAACTGGCGGAAAACTTCTCGGAATTGTAACTAAGCTGAACGCTTATTTGTTTACCAGGCAAAATTACCAAGGTTAGCGGATAGTTGGTTTGTTCGTAAGATTTGAATCCAGATAGAGCGATACCACTTTTATTACTAGCTCTAAGAGTTGCTACTGGATAGTTTTCAAATACAAATAATGATTCAAACAAGGGCTGGGTGCGAGGCAATGCTGATACATCTTGTATTTCTGTAAGTGAGATAAACGACTGTTTCTCCCTTTCGAAATGTTTTAATTGGCTTGCCTGTAACCATTTTACGGCCGGTTCGTCATCGATAATGTTTAAAACTAGCGGGCCGGTATTTATAAAAAGGCCAACGGCTTTTTCAGCGCTGCTGATAGAGCCCAACCTACCAGAAGTCGTTATCCCCATGACTACATTTTTTTCGCCTGTATATCGGCTCAAGAGAATAGCCCATACCCCTTGAAAAAAGGTGTTTAATGTGATATTGCTTTCTTGCACAAATAATCTTAAATCATTGCTAATTTGATCATCCAATATCAGTGCTTCTTCCAGGTAACCACTTTGAGTTTTAGATACCCCGTATTGCCTTACTGTTGTAGGACTCGTGATATCTTTCAGTTCATTCTTCCAGTATGCTTTTGCAGCGGTAGTGTCCTGTTTTTGCAGCCACAAAATGTATTGTTTGAAAGGAATAACTACCGTGCGGCTTATGGTACTATCGGTTGCAATAGCGTGATAGTTTTCCAATACTTCCGTAAGCAAAAGAGGCAGGCACCAACCATCCAATATCAGGTGATGGAAAGACCATACCACCTGTAGGCTTTCTGCTGATATCCTAAACGTGGCTATCCGCATAAGGCAGGGCTTATCCAAAGGAAACCTGTTTTGCTTATCCGTTTGCAGGTAATTAATGATAGCGGCCTCCTGTTGTTTACTATTCAGACTACTCCAATCATCATATTTCCATTCGGGCGCCGCATTATGATGTACCACCTGCATAGGTTTTTCCATATTCTCCCAATGGAAAGAGGTGCGTAAAACTTCATATCGTAAAATAACCTCTTGCCAAGCCTGTTTAAAAATCTGTAAGTCGGGATTTCCGTTAACGACAAAGGACAGTTGGTTATGATACAGGTCATTATCGGATTCATAAACCGTATGATACAATATACCCTGCTGGGTATGTGAAAGTGGATATATATCGGCGATCTTGCTCATCTTTGGTTTAATGAATCGCCTTTAATAAAGTATTTAGATCGTTTTGTGATAAGTTTGCCGCCGAAAAATCGGACACAGTGTACTGCTTTTGTTTTTCGTTTATACAATGGCCTATTACCTGTTGCAATTGTTCTATAAATGTATCCAAAAAGCTTGTCATTTGCTGCGGCTGATGCAGTTGCCTGTCATACGTAAGTAGCACGCGTAACTGTCCATCAGTTACCATTAAATTAAACTCCATGGAATGAGTTTTGATTCCTTTTTGGAGAGAGATACGTTCCGTGTGCAGCGATCTCATCTGCCAGTCGCCATCTAAGGTATGACCTCCGGCTTTGCCAAGAAAATTAAATAGTATTTCCGGGCTGGCAACTAAGCTAAATTGCCGGCTAATTTCTGGGTCGGTAGAATATTTAAGCAGACCATAACTTATTCCATTGTGAGGAACTTTTAACAACTTCTCTTTTACCCATTTAATATTTTCGCCAATATCGCGCCCCTGAAAGCTAAGTTTAACTGGAAACTGCGCAGTAAACCATCCTACAGTTTCCACAAGATCAACTTTTTCATCAAAAAAGGGAAATCGTCCGTGATTTTCAAGATCGATTACAAATTCGCTCTGCCGGTTTGTTTTGTGAAAACTAAGTAGCAGGGCGGTCAATAAAATATCCTGGGTGTTGGTATTGTATACATGATGTATGTCGTTGAGCAGTTTCCCGGACTCATCCTTATCTAAGGTTACGGATACATTAGTACTATTTTCGTATCGTGCCGGTACAGATTGGCCCATAATCGGAAGATGTTCATTTTTCCAGTAATCAGTGCTGTTTAGTAGCGTTTTTGTCCCTGATTGGGTTTCCAGCATCGAGGCCCATTCCAGGTAAGTTGCTGATAACATTGAAGATGTGGTTCCGTGTTCACACAAAGCAATAAAATCCTTAAAAATAATCTGCCACGAAAGCTGATCTATAATCAAATGATGGCTCACGAGCAATAACTGGTTTTGTTTACTGCCCGTCTTAATGATCACTGCCTTAAACAGTCCTCCCTTATCCGGATCGAAAGAATCACTGATGGCCTTGATGCAGGAGTTAATTTCATTGGCTAATTCACTTGAGGGAGACGTCGTAACGATCTCTATTTCCATCTGCACTTCAGTTGATTGTATAGCGATGAACTGGCTTTTTTTTGAGGGGAAGATTGCCTGAAGTTGCTTATGCTTTGCCACTAGCTGCGTCAAGGCCGCATGAACTTTACCATCATCGAGCCACGCAGGCAATGTAATTTGTACCGCCATTGCATAGCTATTTTGTATAGTTTCATCTTGCTGAAATAACCATTTTTGAATTGGTGTTAAAGGTGCCTCGCTAAGGGTTGAAGCACCCTTTGGAGCATCGTTACCTATCCAATTCGCAACTACCGCCAGCTGTTTGATGGCAGGAAATTCAAATATATTCGCCGGTGAGATAGCCAAGCCTTTACTCCGCAAGCGACTTACAACCCGCATAACGCCTATCGAATCGCCACCAAGACTAAAAAATGAAGTGCTGTCGTTAATATTTTGAACTTCTAAAACATCGCGCCAGGCGTCAAGAATAATCTGCTCTTTCTCATCGGTAGGCAGCCATTTAATGGTGTTTCTATCCACTTCAGTTTCCGGCTTGGGAAGATTATTGCGATCTATTTTACCGTTCGCGTTTACTGGAAATTGGTCGAGCACCATGTAATAATCCGGTATCATGTAGTATGGCAAAGTTCTGGTTACGGTCGCCTTAATTTCACTCAAGTTTGAATCAACGTCAATCTGCAGGTAAGCGGCAATAAAAGAACGTTCCTCTTCCTCAATCAACTTAACGGCAACATTTTTAACGCCAGGCGTTCTTAGGAGTACATGCTCTATCTCTTCTAGTTCAATACGAAAACCTTTAACCTTCACTTGCGTGTCCTTTCTTCCCAAAAACAAAATGTTACCATCGGGTAAATAGGTGCCTATATCTCCGGTTTTGTACAATGGGATATCGCCACCGCGAAACGGATCGATGCTAAAAGCATTTCTGGTTTTATCGGGGTCTTTAAAGTATCCTTTCCCAACGC
Source organism: Daejeonella sp. (assembly GCF_030684675.1). GTDB lineage: Bacteria > Bacteroidota > Bacteroidia > Sphingobacteriales > Sphingobacteriaceae > Daejeonella. The sequence continues at coordinate 119,073 of NZ_JAUXXZ010000043.1, forward strand.
CTATTCCCGAAGTCCATATCTCGCCTTTAACACCCACTGGGCAAGGCTGACCATTAGCATCCACAATGTAGATGTTCATGTTCTGCACCGGCTTACCTATAGGCACTACATTAGATGTTAATTCACCGTGGATAAAATAATGGGTAATGTCATCTGAAGCTTCTGTAGGGCCGTATGCATTTACCATAGGTATAGAAGGAAACCGTGTGAACCACTGGCGCACCAGATGAGGTTTTAAAGTCTCACCTGTTACTACAAGAAATTTAAGCCGGTCAAATGACCGCATTGCGGATGCTTCCATCTCGTCCAGCATCACTCCAAGATAAGACGGAACCACCTCCAAAATAGTGACACCCTGCCGTTGTACCGAATCCATAAAAGCAGAGACATTTAACAATTGATCATCGGGGATGATAATGGTAGTGCCACCTGTGATAAGTGAGGTAAAGAATTGCCAGATAGAAATGTCAAAACATTGTGAGGCATTTTGCACAATTCTACTGCTCTTATCAACGTGGAGTGAATTTACTTTGCAAAATAGGTGATTTAACATTCCTTTGTGTTGGATCATCACCCCTTTTGGCTTCCCTGTTGAGCCGGAGGTATAAATGATATAGCACAAATCGTTCGGCGTAATAGCTGTGTATACTGTCGATGAGCTGTAGGCTTCAGGATTGAAATACTTTATTACCACGTTTGTATTTTGCTTTACATTGTCCAGCATCAGCAGACCGTTAAATGTAGCTGGCAAAACTTCGCTGTTGTTTTCAAAACGTTCACTTAAATAACCTTTGCTTACCACGAACCTTGCTTCTGTTTCTAATAAGATTGTGCAAATCCTTTCAAAAGGGTATTTTTTATCAAGCGGTACATATACCGCACCTACCTTGAAAATACCCAGGATGGTGATCAACATATCTATTGACCTGTCTAGCAGCACAGGTAAAATATTGCCTGGTTTAACGCCGGAATCGGTTAAAAACCGTGCAAACCTGTTGCTACGTGCAGCGAGCTCACCATAGGAAATTATTTCGTCGCCATATATGGCCGCTTTCGCATCCGGCTTGGTTTCTGCATGTTTATCGATCAGCCGATGTAAAAGTTCATCCGGGAAATCCTTTTGGGTATTGTTCCAGTCATAAAGTATTATTTCCAGTTCCTTTTTTGGAATTACCGAAAGTTGCGATAAGGGAATTGAAGAATCTGCCGCGATAGATTCCAGCAGCGTGCGATAGCTTTCTTTTATTCGTTCTATCGTTTCAGGCTCAAACAAATCGGCGTTGTATTTGAAAAATCCATTGAGGGTTCCTTTACCACTAAATAATCTCAAGGAAATATCAAACTGGGCTTCTTCATTTACGATCCCGTAAGGTTCTACCGAGAAATCGCCCCATTGTGTTTTATTACCGGCATTGCGGTTAGCAAAAAGTTCACTTATCTCATTTTCCTCGCGCGGCTGAGCCAGGTCAAACATGGCCTGGAATATAGGCGTTCTTGAAGGGTCGCGTTCTGATCCAAGTTTGTTAACCAGCAGCGAAAAAGGATAATCCTGAAATTCTATAGCCCTGTTCACCTTTTGCTTTGTTTGCAGCAGGATGTCGTTAAAGGTTTCATTACCGGAAAAAGAAGCGTTTATTACAACCGAGTTTACAAAGTAGCCTACCGTATCGTTAAAATCGCCGGCAACGCGGGCGGCGAAAGGAGTGCCAACCAGAATATCGTTTTGTCTGGCGTACTTGTGCAGAAGAGTATGGAAACCTGCAAGCAGCAAGGTAAACATCGTAGTGTTTTTCTTAATGCATAGCTGGCGTAGATCGGCGCTCAAAGTTTCTGATAAAGTAAATCCTATTGATGCTCCATTTGTGCTTTTTACAAGCGGTCGAACCTTATCATAGGGCAGCGCCAGGGCTTCGGTTTTGGCCTTTAGCTGCTCCTGCCAGTATTGGAGCATTTCATCGCCCCGCGTTCCGGTAAGGGTCGCAGTCTGAAGTCGCACAAACTGATCGTAGCTTCTTGGTTTAGGCGGAGTAATGAGCCTTTGCCCATGAGCCAGCGTAGCGTAAACGTGGCTAATTTCTTTTAACAAGGTCCAGTAGGATAATCCATCTATAACGATATGGTTTATATTAAGCAAGAATATAGATGGCGCATTATCGTCTTTTTTAAAGAAATAAGCTTTAAATAAAGGTCCATTTGCAAGGTCAAACGCTTCGCGATGTTTTGCCTTCACTATTTGCAAAATATCCTCATCAGCTAAACCATTTATCGGAAACAACTCGAAGAATAGCACGGAATATTTGGTAATGTGCTTATCAATGGCGTCGTCGGTAAAATGGAAAGTGGCTCTTAGCTCATCATGCCTATCAAACACCAGTTGTAGGGCTGACTTAAAAATATCCAAATTGATTGGGTCGTAGATCTTAACTGCGAACGCGAGATTGTATGAATAGTCGTCGGGCTTGCTACTTTGGATGTACCAAAGCGCCTTTTGGTTCTCGGCTACCGGGTGTAATGTATATTGCCTGGAAAGCTTGCTGATTAGCGATATTCTAAGATATTCTCTTTTCTCTTTAATTACATCAGAGTACTTTTTTCTTTTACCCGCCCAATGTTCGTCCTTATGATTCTTAGGTTCAACTGCAGGGGGCTTACCTGGGAGTGATGTTCTGCCATTAATACTAGTTCTATCTAACGTCCATATCAAGCGGTCGAGTTCATCCTCAGGAAGTTCGTCCAGTTTTTTCAGGGCTGCAATATCAGGGTCTTCGGACAAAGGGTTCTGATCATTCGGATCGGATGTATTTGATAATGTTGTTTTTTCAGCCTGTCGGCGATTAAACAGGACAAGCAGTTCTCTGGCGATCTCTTCGATGGTATACTCTTCCATCAGAAAAAGTGTCTGCACGGTAATGTCAAGGTCTTTTTTTAGGCGCTCTGTGATCTCGATAGCCATTAATGAGTCCATGCCATGATTAAAGAGCGATACGTCCGGCAAAATCTCGGCCTTTTTTAGGCGAAGCACAGCCACAATAAGCCCAGCAAAATAATCGTCCATAATTTGCTGACCACTATTTTTGTCTTGCATGCCCGCAAGTTCATTTACAATGTTTCGTGGTTGGTTCAGTTTGGATATTAGTGGGGGGCTTTGGGCAGGGGTTTGAGTGGTAGCGTCTTGCATTGCATTGGATCGAATGATATCCATTACGCGTTTAACCTGTTCAGCATTAAGTTGACCTGATGCTTCTATTTCTTCGCATAGACGATCGAAACTACCGTTAGTTATAACCGGTTTTGTATCCAGTTCTCGCGGCCAAAAGTATTGCCTGTCAAACTGATATGAGGTAACCGATTGTTTGGAGTATTTATTATTATTGAAGTACCCGTCCCAACTTACTGACCCACCGTTCACAAACAGTGATGCCAGACTTTTAAGGATCATTGTCTTTTCGTCACTATGCTGGTTAATACTGGGCAACCACAACTTTTTTTCGTTTCCAAACAACTCGGCAGCCATCGCCACCATTGTAGGTTTTGGCCCTATTTCCAGGAATATATCATAGTTCTTTTGTTTGATGGCTTCAATGCTTTTCTGGAAATAAACCGGGCCAATAATGTGCTGGTACCAATATTCAGGTCTAGCTACTTCTTCATCGCAATAATTTCCTAAAACTGTTGAAACGAAGGGTACGTTCGGGCGGTTAAACTTAACTTTCTTCAATATTGCGAGCCATTCTTCTTTAGCTGGCTCCATTAAGAAAGAATGATAAGCGACAGGGGAATTCAGGGTGAAAACTCTAATGAGATCATCCTCTAGTATTGATGAGATCTCTTCTATAGCATCTTTATAACCAGCGAGCAAAAAATGCTTTGGGCCGTTAAAGCCGGCAAATTCCACCCTCCCTTTGTACCGGGCGATTTTATCTGTAAGATAGCGCTCATCAGCAAATGCGACAATGATACTGCCTACTTTTGGCATTCGGCTAAAAAGTGAAGCCCGTTGATACACGAGGTAAATGGCGTCCTTTACGGAGAAAACGCCCGCCACACAAGCAGCACAGTACTCGCCCAAGCTGCTTCCGGCTACCGCTGAAGGTATTATTCCCCAGGATTTCCATAGTTCAGATAAAGAAAACTCTACCGCAAATATGGCGAGGTGATAGTAATCAGGCCGATCGTTTAACAGGCTTTCTAACGCTGTATCATTATCATCAAACAATAAGGTTTTCAGCTTTTTGTCAATGTAGACTGATGCTATCTCATCGCAAAGATCAAAGGCTTGTTTATATACAGGAAATGAGTGATATAGCCCTTTCCCCATGTTTTTATATTGACTATGATTGCCGGTAAATAAAAATACAACCTGCGCAGATTTTTTAGATGCTTTATTCTTTATCAAGCCATCAGACGCATCATTTAAATGATAATCGTTCAAGCGAGAAACTACCTCCTGTGTGTGGGTAAATGGAATAGCGACCCTGTAGTTAAACTTTGTTTTTTTAGCGTAAGTGTAACAAATGGCTTCCAGATCCGCATCTTCACTTTCACTTAAATATGCAGCTACCGCGGAGCATTGCTTTTGAAGCGCTGCTTCTGACTTTGCCGTTAAAACAAGCATTAAGGGGGTGTCGGTAAATTCAGATTTACGCACCTTATTGTCAACAGCACGTTGTAACACCACATGAGCATTTACACCCCCGAATCCGAAGGCGCTCACGCCAGCATAATTCTTTTGTTTAGGCCACAAGGTATTATCACATTGGATCTCCAGATTCAGTTTCCTGAGATCAACCATCGAGTTAGGCTGTTCGTAGTTGATGGTAGCGGGTATTGATCCGTTTTTCATAGAAAGAGCCACCTTAATGAGCGACAATATCCCGGATGCGGCCTCTGTATGACCTATGTTTGATTTAAGCGAGCCGATTTTGCAAACTTGTGGTGTCCCCCCCGCGCCTTTGAGGAAATTGCTAATGGCTTTCATCTCTATTGCATCGCCCAAGCGGGTGCCAATACCCTGCGCTTCGATATATCCAATACATTCAGGCGAACTGATTCCGCTGTTCTCATAGGCTTGTTTCAAAACCTCCTCCTGAGCCCCGGGATTGGGAGCAGAAAGGCCGTTGCTTTTGCCGTTATGGTTTATAGCACCGCCTTTGATAACCGCATAAATGTCGTCACCATCCTTTTGAGCTTGCTTCAGCGACTTTAATATGATTACTCCGCCACCCTCGCTGCGCAAATAGCCGTCTGCCCGGTCGTCAAAAGGACGACAGACATTGGATGCCGATATAAGTCCTGCCTTTGAAAAGCTTACTGTAACACCCGCGAGAAGCGTAAGATGTACGCCACCTGCTATTGCAAGCACTGATTCACCTTCCATGATGCTTTTACATGAATTTATGACAGCCACGAGCGAAGACGCACATGCTGCATCATAAGACATGCTTGGCCCCTTCAGATCAAACGCATACGAAAGGCGGTTGGCAATAATACAATTGGTTGTGCCTGTACCAGCATATGGGTGATCGGTAGCATGGTTAAAGACCATGGTTGAAAAATCATTACTGCACGACCCTATAAAGACACCCGTTTTGGAACCTTTTATATCCTCAGGTAAAATACCAGCGTCTTCAAGCGCTTCCCAGGTCATTTCCAGCATTAACCGCTGCTGTGGGTCTATGCTTTCTGCCTCTTTCGGTGATATATTGAAAAAAGCGGCATCAAATTCCCTAATATTATGAATGTAGCCACCTTTTTTGGTATTCATCTTACCCGGTTTCATCGGGTCGGCATCGTAGTATTTTTGTATATCCCACCTGTCTGCCGGAATATCCACAATACCCGATCTGCAGTTCTGAAGCATACTCCAAAACGCAGCGATGTTGTCCGCTCCAGGTGCACGACAGCTTATACCTACAATTGCAACATCCTGCGTCTCCGCTTTCATATCAGATCTTAAGGTTAACGGGCAGTTCTTTTAATCCTCTGATAAAAACATTGGGGTACCAACTCAACTTATCGCTAGCCAATTCCATATCCGGAAAACTGGCAAGCAACGAGTTAAACAGCAACTGACCTTCCAGCCGCGCTAGCCAGGCGCCAATACAGGTGTGTATACCGTAACCGAACGCTATATTGTTATTTTTTGCTCGGGCCAGGTTAAGCACATCGGGTTCGTCAAACTCAGCCGGGTCACGATTGGCAGCCGCAAGGCTGGTAAGGATCCTTTCACCGGGTTGGATGGTTTGCCCCATTATATTTACCTCTGTCAATGGTATCCTTACCAACATCTGGATCGGGGGGTCGTATCTGAGTAACTCCTCAACCGCCATGGTAATTTTATCGGGGTTGCTTGAAAGCCACTTCTTTTGATCTGGGTTTTTGAGCAATGCCAGCACGGAATTTCCCATGAAGGCCTCCGTAGACTCTTGCGCTGCAGTAATCAGAAACGAACAGGTAGCCAGTAGCTCGTCATCACTATAAATGTGTTCTTCGTCGTTCAAAGCAACCAGGTAGCTTATCAGGCCATCATCACCACGCTTTCTTTTTGTGGCGATAAGGCGTGTGAAATATTCCCGAAACTCAATGGTGGTTTGATTCATAGCCTGGTAGCTCTCCAGTGTATTGGGCTGATCGAAAATATCTACGAGGCAGTTTGTCCACTTATAAATGATGTCATAATCCTCCGGAGGTATACCAAGCAGCCTTGAGGATGTAATTATAGGAAGCTTTTTAGCAATATCGGCTATAAATTCCATTTCGCCTTTTTCCCTAACGGCAGCAATAAGACTATCTACATCCTTTTGTACCAAATGAGTCATCCTGCTTAACTCACGCGGCGAAAAATACCGGGTCATTGGTCTTCGAAGACGTGTGTGTTCGGGCGGTTGCGCAAATATCATCCAGTCGGCTATGGCGTCCGACAAGACATTCAGGTTGCCCTCTCCCTTTATGAGATCGTTTTTTTTAAGCAGCCGATAAGGTAAATCATCCACACTGTAGTTATTCCCTGATATAACCGCTTTTACATCTTCATATCGGGTAATAAACCACTCGGGATTTGGGCCTTTAATTTCATACAAGGGAGCGTGCTCTCTTATTTCTTTTAGATATTTATACGGATTTTCTCTATAACTCTTTAAATAGAGATTAAGCGGCGGAATAGCTGCTTCACCGTCAATTAATTTACGATTAATAGGCTGCATTGTAACAGTTAATTCATTAGTTTACCGATATCTGTTCTATTGATCGTTTAATATGGCTGCTCAATTCGGCAATTGTGCTGTATTCCCAGAAAACAGTCGGCTGGACCTCCAGATTGAACTGCTCATTTATTTTACCTGTAAGTGCAGCTGCAACGGACGAGTCAAGCCCATAGGAAGCTAAGGGCTCATCATCTTCCAATTCCTCTGCCTGTAAGTTCAGCGTATCGGCAATATTGACAAGCAACCAAGCCTTGATATCTACAAATGCATCAACTCCAGCGTACACCGGTACTCCAGATTCTGAGAGCGTTGATGGTACTTCCTGCCGCGCATATTTATCAGAACCATAAAGTAAGTTTTCTAATGCGCTATTTATATAACTACTTCTACATATTACACGCTGTATTTTTCCGCTTGACGTTTTAGGCAAAGTACCATTACGGATAAATACGATATCATGTAATCTTATTTCATGATTTTGGAATACTGCCTCCATAGCCGCACTAATTACCTGCTTTACCAGGGTATGATTGACCGCCGCCGTGTTATCAAGTTCATAAACAGCTACCAGCTCTTCGTTGCCGTTGCTATTCACTGAAAATGCGGCGCCAAATGCATGTTTAAGGATTGGATGACTGTTCTGGATTGTGTATTCAATATCCTGTGGGTAATGGTTGGTACCCCTGATGATGATCAGTTCCTTTAAACGGCCTGCTACATATAGCTGTCGATTAAATATAAATCCAAGATCTCCGGTCCTCAAAAAGTACCCTTCTACTCCTCTAATGCTAGCTTTAAATGTTTCTTCAGTTTCTTTCGGCTTATTCCAATAGCCTAAGGCAACTGAGGGGCTTTGCACCCATATCTCGCCGATGCCATCACTGGAACATTCAATACCAGTTTCTGGGTTCACTATTTTAATTGTAGTGTTGACGGCTCCGGAACCGCATCCTGCCAACCTGCCAGCGGCGTCATTCAGCCCGATGCCCTCAGTTAACTGCGACACACGGTTATTGATATCAACATAATTTACCTCTTCGTCTATTGCTAATCCGGTTACCTTAAGTGTTGCTTCAGCAAGCCCGTAACACGGCGCAAATGCGGATTCAGTAAACCCGGTACAGCTAAAACTATCCGCGAAATTTTTTAGTGTTTGCGGCCTTACGGGTTCAGCAGCGCAACCAGCCGCTATCCAGCTACTAAGGTCTAAGGTACCTTTCTCGGTGTCGCTTATCTGAGCTACGCAATGATCATACGCAAAGTTAGGGCTGGTACTGTAATTTGCTTTATAAGTGGATATGGCATTTAACCACTCAAAAGGATTTTGCATTACCAACATCGGAGGCATTAAATACGATACACATTGATTGTAAATCGGCTGCAGTACCCCGTAGATTAATCCCATATCGTGGAACACAGGCATCCACGAAACTATTTTGCTTTGTGGCGTGTGTTTGCAAGATTCGTCTATTGCGATAAGGTTACTCATGATATTTCCATGAGTAACAATTACCCCTTTTGGGTTGCCTGTTGAGCCGGAGGTGTATTGCAGGTACGCAATATCTTCTGCCCCAAAGTTTAAAGTTGGCGCAAAGTTTTTATCGTCTGATTCAACCTCATCCGTACAAATCCATTTCAAATTTTGCATTATAGGGTGATCGCCGAAAAGGGTGGAAATACTGTCGTACGTTTTCCGTGTAGTGCAAACCGCAGTAGCGCCCGAATCAGTAATAATAGCCATAATTCTGCGCGAGGATGAATTTTTACGAAGTGGAAATGCAGGAACAGCTATTACGCCAGCGTAAAGGCACCCGAAAAAGGCAGTAATAATTTCTAAACCTGGCTGGTACATTAAAATACACCTTTCCCCAAACATATTGGTGCTCACCATCGTTAATGCGATACCGGCAGCTTTTTTATAGGTTTGTTCGTATGTAAGTGAATCTGTTATCTGACTGTTTTTACCTAAAAAAAAGTACAAGGGGTTATCTGGCGTATCGTGACTGCCTTTGTAAAGTAAATCAGTTATAGTGTTCATTCGTAGATAATGTATAAAGTTCTTATTCTTCAAGGATAAGTCCAATTCCTTGCTCGATAGATTTGTCAAGATAATATTTACTTATGGCTATATCATAAATCGCCATACCCATTGGATTAAACATGATCACCTTCCTTTCCAAATCATTCCAACTATTGCCATCAATTGCTCTGCTAATTTCAATTACATCGCTTTTAGCAAGCCCAAACTCAATGTGCATGCGTTCAACGTCAGTGTTCTCGCGACATATCTCATCCCAGTCATCCACAATCATTAGGTCTACATACTTCACAATATCGGCATGGTAATCCCTTAAAGAAATATTAAGTTGTAAGGTACCTATTGGGGGCGGAATATCGATATATGGCGTTGTAGAGACTGTACAGGTTATAAAAATCCTGCTGGATTTGTAAACCTCCTGCCAACTTGAGGCAATTACCACATAGTTCCTGTATTTGCTGTTAATATTGTCAATATCAACCCCTTTGATATCATAAATAAAAATTTTATCAATAAGATTCGGAAACAGCTCGCATACCATCTCCAGGTGGAGCTGCCCTATTGGGCCAAAACCGATGATTCCGATGCTGAACTTTGCTGTATTTTCAGGAAGGTGCTCAACATACCGGGATATAATAGCTCCAGTTACGCCTGCAGTGCGTATTCCGCTGATAAGCGGCGTATTAATGGTAGCAATAGGAACGCCAGTTGTTTCGTCGTTTAATATAACAATGGAGTGTGCCCTGGGCAGGTTCCTTTCTGCATTGCCTGGAAAGCTGGCTATCCACTTGATGCCTGCTGTAGCTATCTCGCCGCCTACGTATGCAGGCATGGCAATAATCCTGTTGGAAACATCCTTGTATCGAAGATAAGGCTTTATTGGCTGAATAACGTCTTTTTCGTCAATCAAACGCGTAGCCCGGTAAATAACGTTTACCACATCGTGCCAATCCAATCCTATTTCTACCAAGTCTCTTCGATTTAGGTATTTCATTATGATTAAAAATTAGTAGGCAAAAATAGGCTCAAATTTACTACGCTAATTGTGTTAAATTATACCAAACACAACCGATAGTTAATGATTTTGAGCCGTCCATAATCAAGTAAAATTGTAGAGCGAAATAATCTTAACTTATTAGATAGCATTAAATTAAGCTCATAATAACCTCACTATCAGCAATGTCAAGTAAACCGGTAGCGTTTTCCATGAATCAAAACGCAGATATACAAAACATCCTTGATTATGTCCTTTAAATATATATTATTTATTTGCTTATTATTTAAAAAAATTTAATCTTTACACTAAGACAAACAAAATTTAATTTAAACCCTTAAAAAATGAGCAAACAAGCAACCACCGACGCAACTGTTTTGACACATGGCATAACGGATCATCAAGCCAATGAACACTCGGCGAATAATATTATATATAAATATACTGCTATATCAACAGGCGCTGGCCTTATTCCTGTTCCGTTCTTAGATCTTTTAGCTTTAAGCGGAGTACAGCTAGCTATGCTAAATGAACTTGGAAAACTTTATAATTATAAATTTGAAGAGCACCGGATGAAATCGATCATAGGGGTCCTTGTAACCTCTCTACCTGCAAGTGCCTTAGTAAATTCTACCAGTACACTATTTAAAATGGTTCCGTTTATTGGCCCAATCTTAGGTGGCATAAGTGGCTATATATATTCTGCAGCTAGTACCTTCGCGCTTGGTAAGGTCTTTAATGCCCACTTTGCTTCCGGCATGAGTTTGCTTTCACTTGATGTCGAAAAGATGAAACAGGAATTTCAGGCCTTTCATTCCGACTACATTAAGAGTAAATCTCCGGCGGCTAGCGGAACGGCCTAAGTTTCTAAATAGTTTAAGAGAGTAAAAAACTGATCCATTTATATTAACGGTGTCAGCGCCTTTGGGCGAACCACATTTCCAAAATTATAATTTATGGCGCTTCCCTTAATCTTTCTGTATCTTATATTTTGCTTGTTGGTTGCCCTCTTGTTAAAAAATCGTACCGGAGGCTTTTGGCTTTTCTTCTTTTTATCGTTCTTCCTTACCCCTGTTATCATAGGGCTCTTTGGAATTATATTTAACCAAGATCAGAAAAACTATTGACTAGTGGTTACAAATATTAATATGATGAGAAGTTTACAGCGAGTTACCCTTTTTTTGACTTTCGCATTTTTTCTGAGTATAGGTTTCGCATTTGCCCAAAAACCTAATGTAGCTAAAATAGATACTTTTTTTACCCGCGTTGCTCAAAGGGGAATTTTCCAGGGGAGTGTTCTTCTGTCTGTGAACAATATGCCGATTTATCAAAAGGCTTTCGGTTATGCCAATAACGAGCACAAAGTAAAAAATACAGTATCAACCAAATTTAGGATAGCCTCACTTTCAAAAACCTTTACCGCCATTGCAATTATGCAACTGGTTCAGGAAGAAAAGCTAAATGTTACCGACCGTATTTCTGATATACTTGACTGGTACCCTAAAGCCATTGGCAACTTTGTCAGTATACAGGATCTAATGATGATGAATTCAGGGATCCCGAGTTATACAAGCAATTATGATTTTGTTTCGTTTACTTCCCGGAATAACGCCCAATTTATAAGGGAATTTATACTGCGCTTCTGCGCGCCTACTACACTGATGTTCCAACCCGGGTCAGATCAGTTTAATTATTCAAACTCAAATTATTATATTCTCGGTGCCATTATTGAGCAGGTAACCGGAAGGCCTTATGCGGATGTAATAAACGAAAAAATATTTAAGAGGATCGGCATGACTAATTCGGGATATTACTATAATACAGGCATATACGATAATTTTGCTACTGGCTATTCTGTCGAACCAGTGATACAGGTAGCCGCGTATTATGACCAGACAAGCGCGTTTTCAACCGGGGGCCTCTACTCAACCGTAGAAGACCTGTTTAAACTTGACCAGGCTTTATACTCCGAAAAGCTTTTGCAAAAAAAGTATATTGATGAAATATTTAAGGACCGTTTCCCCAAAGACTCAACCGGGAATGCTTGGCTTTACGGATGGCAGTATGTACCAAACACCCAAAAAACTATGGTTTATAAAACCGGGATATTGTGGGGCTCGCGAACACTTTTTTTACGTGACTTGGTCAATCAAAACGCTATTATCCTTTTAAATAACACCGATAACGAAAACAGCACTGGTTTCGCTTTGCTGGCTAATTTGCTTTATCTATTAAAAGGGAGCGAACCGCCGCTACCCGTAAAGCAGGATATATGCATATTAATGGCTGATATTATAAATACAAAAGGGCTTGATAGCGCAATCGCAAAATATAAAGAAATTAAAGCAAGCGCTTCCGCTGCAAATTGGGTAATAAGCGATGCAGAACTGTATTCAATAGGCAAATTCCTGCTAGATCGCAATGATCAGGCAGGGGCCAATAAAATCTTCAAATTGATTGCTTCGGATTTTCCAGCTTCAATATATGCTACTTACCAGGAAAAATAACAGCAATGACTAAATAGGCTAACAACTAGTTACCTAATGAGCGTTTTAAGCAGCAAAAACAAAGTACATTGCTTTTCGAGGAAAGGGTGCTAATCTAAAGATATGGAACTATTAAATTTTCTGAGAAGGGAATCGGAAAAATCGCTTCAGTCAATAACTGTTATCGCTATAATATCGGGTCTTGCAAATGCGATGCTGTTGGCTATTGTCAACCTTGCCACGTCAAGCAATGTTACCCGCGGAGATCTCACTAAATATTTTCTACTCTATATTGTCTCCATCAGTTTATTTATTTTTACCAAACAGCACGTCTTAAAAAAGAGTTCGATTCTCGTTGAAGACATCATAAAAAAGCTACGTATCAGAATTGCTAACAAAATACGGCGTTCGGACTTATTGCACCTCGAAGAAACCGGTACTTCTGAAATATTTACACGTATATCACAGGATGCAGCCCAAATCTCACAAACGGTTACTTATGTGGGCAATGCGTTTCAATCTGCTATAATGGTGCTGTTCAGCGTAATATACATCGGTTTTATATCAATCCCGGCTTTCCTAATAACTTTAACTTCTATTTTGTTGGGCATAGCTTCATATTTGAGATACCGCAAAGTGGCAACAGACTTGCTAAAGGAATCCAGTAAAAAGGAATCGGAATTTTATGGCTCGCTTAACGAGTTATTATTAGGTTTCAAAGAGCTAAAAGTCAATCAACGCAAGAATGATGCTGTTTTTGAAAACTTTAGAGAAATTGCTGTAGAATCAAGCGACTATAAGTTGCGTGCTATTTTAAAGTTAATTGTAAGCTACATCGCTTCGCAATCATTTTTTTACGTGTTGCTCGCGTTTATTATATTTTTATTACCAACTTACGTTGATACCGAAAACCAGGATCTTGTTCGCATATCTGCTGCTATACTGTTTATTATAGGCCCTCTTGAGTCGATTATCTCCTCTTTCCCTATTTTGCTTACCGCGAATGTATCAGCCACCAACATTTCGCGCCTCGAAGCACGGCTTAGCAGTTTCAATGATGCAACCGATACTGCGGCGAATGAGGAAATTTCAATGCAACCAACTATTTTTAATGATGAGATAGTACTAAATGACGTGCAGTTTGAGTATCCAAAGAAAGATCAAAACCCCCAATTTGCTGTTGGACCTGTTAATTTGCGAATAAAAAAGGGCATGATAACCTTTATAACAGGTGGTAATGGTAGTGGTAAATCCACGTTATTAAAGCTAATTTGCGGACTTTATTATCCTCAAAAGGGTTTTTTCAGTGTTGACGATAAATTGATAAACACCTTCAATTATCATAATTACCGCGAGCTATTTTCGATCATTTTCACAGATTTCCACCTTTTTCAGAAATTATACGGGTTAAGCCATTATGACCAAAATGTGATTGACGACTTATTGACTGAGATGCAGATAGATAAGAAAACGCAGATTATAAATGGTAATATTACCAATATTCAGCTTTCAACTGGTCAACGCAAACGTTTAGCGCTGGTTGCAGCTATTTTAGAGGATAAATCTGTTTATATTTTTGACGAAGTGGCCGCCGATCAGGATCCGCAGTTCAAGAAGTATTTTTACAAGGTGCTGCTTCCCAAACTTAAGGCAACGGGCAAAACTATCATTGCAGTAACACATGACGAATATTTCTTCGATGATTGCGACTTTAGATACAAAATTGAAAATGGTAGTTTTATTGAGGTTGAACAATAAGTAGCACAAAATGGACGATAACCCACAAAATATACAAACTAGTTCTTTAAAACGAATCTCGCTATGGTTTAAAAAGCGTTTATTAACAATATTGGTGGCATTAATGGTTCTGATAATGTTGATATTGTTTTTCTATCGCGATATTTTCATTACTATACAAGCTGGACATGCGGGTGTTTTGTTTGAGCGTTTTGGCAACGGAACCAAATTGGATAAGGCCTATCCGGAGGGTACATACATGGTATTCCCATGGAACCAAATGTATATTTATGATGTGCGCATGCAGGAGCGTACCGATTCCATGACTGTAATTAGCAACAACGGTTTAACTATCAACCTGGTTGTTTCTTTTCGGTTTTTCCCTAGCTTGTCTACACTAGGAATTTTACATAGGTATATTGGCCCTGATTATGTCGAAAAAGTTGTAATGCCAGAAATTGAAGCGAAGACGCGTGATATCATTAGTAAATTTGATCCTGTATCACTTTATTCTATAAATCGCGAAAAAATTCAAGACTCTATTAGCAAGCGCGTATTGGAATCAATAAACAGTCAAAAAATTGTTAAGAACATTCTAACTGATAATTCGCCAAATTACGTCATGTTTGAAAACCTATATATAGAGCACATAGAACTACCTGATTATATTGTCGCCTCAATTGAACGAAAACTGGATGCGGAACAGAAATCGTTGCAGTACGAATTCATGATTACGTCTGCCCGAAAAGAAGCAGAACGAAAGAGGGTTGAGGCAAGCGGTATTGCCGAATTCAGATCTATTTCAGGAATTGACATACTAAAGTGGCGTGGTATAGAAGCTACTGAAAAGCTTGCAACTTCCAATAACGCAAAGATAATCATAATGGGAACAGACAAGCTACCTGTCTTACTGAACGGTGAACCCTCTGTTGGCGAAGTTAAGGCGAAGACACCAGAAAATTAAGACACATTTCGGACTGTAATATCATTACGCTGTAGGATCTGTAAGACCTTCGATTATCGCCACTTTCCCGCATGTACATTATTTAGTATGAAGATAATTATTATTATCTCTGGCAAGGAATTTAACCTTTTCAGACTCTAAAAAACGTTTGCAGATTAAAAAAATATTTGTATAATTACTAATATGTTGTACAGGGTAATATTTATAATATTGGGGATGTCATCATCTTGCGTTTCCTTAAAAGCGCAGACTGATTCGTTGAGATTTTGGCATACTTCCGGAAAAAGTTCAATTCAATTAAATCAGGCACATTTTTCCAATTGGGCCGGTGGTGGTCTTACTGCAATTTCTCTATCCGGAAGTCTTGAGTATGATGCTTTTTACCAAAAAGGTAGGACAGGATGGATTAATTCATACTCTCAATTTTATGGAATTTCAAAACTCGGGAAGGGGACTAATTTTAGGAAAAATCATGACATAGTAGAACTGAACAGCCGTGTGAGTTTTGCCCACAAGAAAAAAACTCACTTTATTGCATTTACAAACGTTTTAACTCAGGTAGCAAAAGGGTATAACGAGGAAGCAGGCGATAAATCCAATCATGTCTCGAGTATGTTTTCTCCGGGATATATTACCGAAGGCTTGGGGTATGAATACAGAGATGAAAATTATAAGACAGATAGCCTTTTCTTTGTCGTTTTTGCTCCACTCACGGGAAAGCAAACAATAGTATTAGATGATAATGTGGATGGGACTATGTATGGTTTAAACAGTTCAAATGGTGTCAAAAATGAACTGGGGGTGTTTCTTCAGGCTGGTTTCAAAAGAAAGATCCTGGAACGTACTTTTTTGTCAACGGATTTGCAATTATTTACCAATTATCTGTATGAATTTGGAAATATTGATGTGAACTGGAGAACAGCCCTGGCTGTACATGCCAATAAATGGATAACAATGCACCTAATGGCTAACCTTGTTTATAATGATGACACAAAGGTGCCACAATTTGCAGATCTGAATAGTGATGGATTCAATGAAGCTGTTGGAGTTTCAAGGAAATTGCAACTTATGCAAACCCTGGGCTTAGGAGTAACAATCAAGCTTAAATGAGTTAATATTTTTAAGAATTTGTTTTTGTTTGAGGTTTAGTTTTAAGTATCCAGTATGGACCATAGAAAATTAATTTTAAGGCGACGATTTTTTAGGGAATAGAACTATTAAACAGGCCCAAACAATGATCATCAATAATTAATTACAGACTTTGACTTTATTTGATGAGTTCAATTCAAAAAATTTTAGAAAGCAAATACTTTCAAGTTGCTACAGGTCTTTTTATTATCTGTAGTAGTTTGTACGATCTTAAAGGGGAATTTGGAGAGATACAAAAAGAACATTTAAACTTATTGATTGGAATTATACTACTCTGGAATAGTATGGATAGTTTTATTTCTGGTACGAATAAAATTTTGGACACATCCAAAAATAAGGAGATACAAAAGAAGCCAGGTACTTTCAAAAGATTCATAAATTCGGGAGGCTATTTTCTTTTTACCGGTATTGTGCTTATTGCCGGAAGTGTTTATGACATTTACCATGATATATTGAAAATTCGTAAGGAACATCTGGAGTTTTTTGTCGGGATGTTATATATAATTTCTTCTGTTTCAAATATAAGAGGAGCCAGAAAAAAAATTAAATCTGGAATCCATAAAAACCGTACAATATTGATAATCCCATCTATCTGGTTGTATGTTTGATCTTAATTAAGCCTTACTGGGTATTTACCCAAATCAATAACCAACGATTTTGAGGTGCTTATATCAAAATTGCTAATCTAGTTTACAAAAAAGTAGATTACACATTTAACTAGAATCTATTCTTTAGGGTATTTACGATTTTTTCCCGAAAAGCTACCCTTAGAATCGATTTTGAAAGCCTTGATAAAATCGATTTTACCAGCTTAAACTAATCTCACGTTAAATAAGGTATTGAATTTTTCTCCGGACACTTAGCCTATCCAATTAGAAAATAAGAACATTAGCGATTATCTTTGCAAGCGATCAAAAAGGCAAGAAACGCAAATATTCAGATTTTGGAAAAGAATTATAAGAGATATACAGTTACTGCAGCACTTCCTTACACAAATGGACCAGTTCATATCGGGCATTTGGCGGGGGTATATATTCCGGCAGATATTTATGTCAGGTATCTCAGATCAAAAGGGAGGGATGTCATATTTGTTTGCGGATCTGATGAACACGGAGTTCCAATTACTCTTAAAGCCCGTAAGGAGGGTATATTACCACAACAGGTGGTAGATAAATACCATAAAGCCATAGGTGATTCATTTCGCGATTTTGGGGTATCCTTTAATATTTATCACCGCACTTCTTCAGAAACTCATCATGATACTGCATCAGGATTTTTCAGAACACTATATGATAAGGGTGTTTTCAATGAAGAAGAAACCGAGCAGTATTTTGATGAAAAAGCTGGTCAGTTTTTGGCCGACCGATATATTATTGGAACCTGTCCAAATTGTGGGAATGAGGAAGCTTATGGTGATCAGTGTGAAAAGTGTGGTACTTCTCTTAGTCCGACAGAACTGATCAATCCACATTCAACCCTATCAGGAGCTCAGCCAGTTTTAAAGAAAACCAGAAACTGGTTTCTTCCTTTGGATAAAATGCAGCCTCAAATAGAAGCCTATATCGACTCCCATAAGGAATGGCGTGCAAATGTGTATGGGCAATGTAAATCATGGCTTAACGGCGGCCTGCATCCGCGTGCGATGACCCGTGACCTCGACTGGGGTGTTAAAGTTCCGGTTGAAGGTGCTGACGGAAAAGTATTGTATGTATGGTTTGAAGCACCTATCGGGTATATCTCGGGTACCAAAGACCTTTGTGATCCTGCCTTAAGTGCGGAGAAGAAATCTGAATATTATTTAAATGAAGCATTAAAACCTACAGATAGCTGGGAGAAATACTGGTATGCTGAGGATACCAAACTGGTTCATTTCATAGGCAAGGATAATATTGTATTCCATTGTATCATATTTCCTGCAATACTTATGGCACATGAGCAGTATCATCTTCCCGATAATGTTCCGGCCAACGAGTTTTTGAATCTCGAAGGTGATAAGATCTCTACGTCCAGAAACTGGGCGGTTTGGTTGCATGAGTATCTTCAGGATTTTCCAAATAAGCAGGATGTATTGCGATACGTTTTAACAGCTACTGCACCTGAGACCAAAGACAATGATTTTACATGGAAGGATTTTCAGGCCCGAAATAATAATGAACTAGTGGCCATTTTTGGAAATTTTGTGAACCGTGTTTTGGTATTATCCCATAAGTATTTTGATGGAAAGGTATTGATGGGTTCTGAACTTACATCTGTGGATCGTGGCGTCCTGGAAGAATTAAAGGAATACCCGGTTAAGATTGCATCATCTATTGAGCAATATCGTTTCAGGGAAGCTTTAAGCGAATTCATGAATCTGGCCCGTTTAGGAAATAAATATCTGGCTGATGCTGAACCCTGGAAACTAATTAAGACGGATGAAGAGCGTGTAAAAACAATTCTCAATATTGGATTGCAGATTACCTCTAATCTTGCCATACTGGCACAGGCACTCCTTCCGTTCAGTTCTGACAAGCTGTTTCAAATGCTGAACCAGGATAAACTTGAATGGGATAAAGCCGGAACTGCTGATTTGCTGCCAATCGGGCATCAATTGAATGAGGCAAGTTTACTTTTTGAAAAGATAGAGGATGATGCAGTTGAAGCACAAATTAAAAAGCTGATGGATAGCAAAAATGCCAATGAACTGGCAAACAGGAAGGCTGAAGATTCAAAACCAAACATCAGTTTTGACCAATTTGCGGCTATGGATATCCGGGTCGGGACGATTCTGGCGGCTGAAAAAGTCGCAAAAACAAAAAAACTATTGAAGCTTCAGATTGATACCGGGATTGATCAGCGTACCATTGTTTCAGGAATTGCAGAGTATTTTGAACCTGAAAATATCATTGGCAAGCAGGTTTCAGTATTGATTAATCTGGAGCCCAGGGAGATCAAGGGAATATTATCGCAGGGAATGATTCTAATGGCTGAAAATTCGGATGGAAATCTTAGTTTTGTGGCTCCTCCTGTAGGCATGAATAATGGCAGTGTGGTAAGGTAAATAATAGGTCCCGTAGTTCAACGGATAGAATAGAAGTTTCCTAAACTTTAGATGTGGGTTCGATTCCCGCCGGGACCACAAAATTTTTCTAAAAGATCTGAAATCTTCTGTTTATATTTCAAACATGAAAAAATTACTAATCTTTTGCCTTCTTCTCCTCTCCCAACTAAGTTTTGCAAAAAAAGCTGACAATCGCTATTTCGAATTAAGAGTTTACTATTGCAATCCGGGAAAACTGGATGCTTTAATTGACAGGTTCAGGGATCATGCGGTTCCATTGTTTAAAAAACATGGAATTGACGGACTTGGTTATTGGGTGCCGACTAATAATCCGGATAATGCATTCTATTATCTAATGGCATACCCTAGCAAAGAAGCAAGGGATGCTTCCTGGAAAGAGTTTGGAAAAGATCCACAGTGGCAGGAAGCTGCGAAAAAATCTGAAGAAAATGGAAAATTAATTGCTCGGGCAAACATTTATTTTCTAAAGGCGGCAGATTTTACACCTAAAATTAAACCTTCAAAAGGTTCAGCAATGCGCACCTTCGAAATGCGGATCTATACTGCTATGCCAGAAAAGCTTCAGAATCTTGAGAACAGATTCAGGGATCATACCATGAAGATCTTTAAGAACAATGGCATGCAGAATGTAGCTTATTTTACAACTATTGAAAAGGATCCGGCTGATCAGGCTAAACTTCTGTATTTCCTGGCTTATCCAGATGAAGCAGCAGGTAAATTGGCTTGGCAAAATTTCCGTAAAGATCCTGAATGGATAAAAGCAAGTACTGCCTCTGAAGTAAATGGTAAACTGGTAGAAAAAGTCGAGTCGGTTTATATGAAACCTGCTGATTTTTCTAAAATAAAATAGAAGGTTCCATTGATCCGGGGATATCATTATAATTATAATAATTCAAAAAAGGGCTCTGTGGAAACAGGGTCCTTTTTTTGAACATCATTTTAAAGGTGCAAGGGGATTTTTACTAAAGCGCTTTTAGTACAATACTGCTATTGGGTTCAAAATCTACCAGAATAAAACCCGGATCCGTATTTCTGACCTTAACCATTCCTGCAGGTTTTTGAACGAAAGCCCGGGCTTGAAGGGACCGGGCTTTCATATGTCATTAGGTTTGTTTATGTAGTCTTAAAACCTGATCAGACCCTTGTCTTTTCCCTTCAGCAGGATCAGGCTTTTTGGATTCTTATCCCGGTAAAAATTGATGATATTTTGCTGGCTGTCAAAATTTTTGTAGAGGATGCTGTTCCTTACAGTAACAGTTTCGGGTTTAGGTATTTTTTTTGCCTCCAGATAAAACCATGCGGCGTCCTCCTCGATCTCATATCCAAGGTAGGTTAATTCTACTTTTTTCCCGTTAATGCTGATCTCATTGTGTTGCAAAATATACTGCTTGAGCTTTCTTTTCAGATCGGGTTTATCTTTGGGCTTCAGTAAATCTATTTTGCTATTGTAAAGATCACTTAGTTCAACTTCCAGGTCATCCCAGAAAATCTTTTGAGATATTTCCAGGCTAGCCTTCGCTTGATTGTATTTAATCTCCGTAAGACTTATGAAAAACGGGTGGAATATACTCTGAATGATCAGGAATAAGGAAATTAAAAATGAATTTATCATATAGCGGGATATTTGTTGCAAATTATAGATAATCTGATTAACCTGGATTTTTATTTGGCATTCTGACAAAATTTTGATGAGTATATTCTTTTAATTCCCCGCAGGCTGAGTATCTTAGAGCATGTTTTATCAACAGGATTGACCATTGTTCAGGAATACTGATAAGCCATTTCTAATTGTATTACTCCTTTTTAACTGATAATGAAAAGAATTTCAATTGCATCAGTAATTTTATTGCTTTGCGGATTTACATCCTTTGCCCAGCAGGCCGAACAAAATCATGCTGAGCGTTTTGAACAACTGGGAACCAGCCTTCGTTCTCCGAATGTGTACCGTACTGCTTCCGGTGCTCCGGGACATATGTACTGGCAGCAGAAAGCAGATCATGAAATTGTGGTAGAGCTGAATGATGAAAATCAGTCTATAAAAGGCTGGCAGAAAATCACTTATCATAATTATTCTCCGGATCCCCTTTCTTATTTATGGATCCAGCTGGATCAGAATCAGAGAGCGAAAGATTCTAACACGCCAAAAGTTACTGAAAGCAGAATCTCTCCAAATATGAGCTTGAGTCAGTTGGGGGGTATTTTATGGCATGATCAGGATCTGGGTTACAAGATCCTGTCAGTTAAGGACCTTTCAGGGAGGGATATTCCTGTAACTGTGAATAAAACAATGATGAGGCTGAACCTTCCTGAACCGCTTAAGCCCGGAGCTGCAATTGAGTTCACCATGGACTGGACCTTCAACATTCACGACAGAATTAGTTTTATTGGCGGTCGTCCGGGTTATGAATTCTTTGCAAAGGATGGAAATTATCTCTATACCATGGCAGAATGGTTTCCAAGAATGGCTGTTTATTCAGATTTTCAGGGATGGCAGCATAAACAATTTCTGGGTAGAGGAGAGTTTGCTCTGACTTTTGGAGATTATAAAGTAAAAATTACAGTTCCTGCCGATCATATGGTTGGTGCAACCGGGGTTCTTCAGAATCCTGAAGCTGTTTTAAGCTCTGTTGAGCTGAAAAGATGGGAAGAGGCGAAGAAAAGCTATGATAAGCCTGTTATAATAAGAACACAGGCTGAAGCAGAAAAACTTGAAAAAGGCCGCTCAAAAGATAAAAAGACCTGGATCTTCCATGCACAGAATGTAAGAGATTTTGCCTGGACATCTTCCCGTAAATTTATCTGGGATGCAATGGCCGTCAAACAGAAAGAAAAGGATGTTATGGCCATGTCTTATTACGGTAAGGAGGCTAACCCCCTTTGGGAGCAGTATTCAACTAAAGTGGTTGCACATACTATTAAATCGTATGGATCAAAGACTTTTGACTATCCTTATCCGGTTGCCATCTCTGTGGAAGCTTCAAATGGCATGGAATACCCTATGATCTGTTTTAATCATGGCCGCACTGATTCTGACGGAACTTATTCTGATGCAATTAAATACGGGATGATCTCTGTAATTATACATGAAGTTGGGCATAATTTCTTCCCGATGATCGTGAATTCAGATGAGCGTCAGTGGACCTGGATGGACGAGGGATTAAATTCTTTTATGCAGTTTATGGCCGAACAGGAATGGGATAGAAATTATCCGTCCAAAAGAGGCCCGGCCCATAAGATCGTCCCCTACATGAGAAGTGAAAAAAATCTGCTTGAACCGATCATGACCAATTCTGAGAACATTGTCCAGTTTGGGCCTAATGCCTACTCCAAGCCTGCCACAGCCTTAAATATTCTGAGAGAAACTGTAATGGGAAGAGAGCTTTTTGATTATTCATTCAGGCAATATGCACAGAGGTGGATGTTTAAGCATCCTACCCCGGATGATTTCTTCCGTACGATGGAAGATGCCTCAGCAGTTGATCTGGATTGGTTCTGGAAGGGATGGTTCTTCAAGACTGAGCCTGTGGATATTTCTCTGGAATCTGTCAGCTGGTTCAAACTGGATAACCGCAGTCTGGCTCAAAAGCAGTCTGATGAAAAGAAGGTATCAGAAAAAGAGGAAAGTTTTGTCAGTAAGACGAATAATATCAAAGACAATCCCAAAACGATAGTAGAATCAGATCCTTCTACCCGTGATTTCTACAATTCTTATAATCCATTCAGTGTGACTCCTGAAGATGAGAAGGCATACTCTGATTTTATAGCTGGATTAAGTCCGAAAGAGAAAGAATTGTTGAACAGCGGTTTGAACTTTTATGAGATCAGGTTTAAAAATGTGGGAGGTTTGGTAATGCCGCTGATCGTTCAGTTCAATTATAGTGATGGCAGTTCTGAAATCGAAAGAATTCCGGCCGAGATCTGGAGATTAAATGAATCAGAAGTTTACAAGGTGTTTGGAAAGAAAAAGGAAGTGAAAAATATTGTGCTTGACCCTTTCCGTGAAACCGCAGATATCGATGAAGGGAATAACCTTTGGCCAAGACAGTTTCTGCCCGGCAGATTTGAACTTTTTAAAGAGAATAATAGTGGGAGAGGTACAGCCGGCGGGGATAATCCAATGAAAAGTGCAAATAAAAAGAACTGATCACAAACCAGATTTAATTTAATGAAGAAGCCCTGAAATTAATTCAGGGCTTCTTCATTATACTGTAATGGTTCGTTGATCTATTTGGATACAGCATTTTTCTCAATATAATCAGGTAATACCGAAACAGGTGCACCAATATAATGATATGCTTCTGCCCATTCAAGACCATATTTCTTACCCACTTCTCTGTCTGAAGGTGTACCTCTCTGGGTCATAGAGTCTTTGTCCAGAACAAAGTGTTTTATATAATTGGAGTCTGCTGATTCATCCGTATCACCAAGTATTGGTAATTTTTTACCCTGTTCAGCAAGTCTCTTTCTGATTCTTGAGCCATTATTGCCTCCGGGGCCTTGAGTAGTGATTACAACGTTGCTTTCAACCTTTTTATCAATATGTTTCGATATGTCAACAATTCGGTTTACCAGTTGCGGGCCTCTCGCGAAGTAATAGCGTTCTTTTACACCGTAAGGTTTTACCGCATCCAGTTGTTCAGGATAATCGACACTGCCCGACATCCATCGTGCAGCTTCAACCGCCTGGGCAGTTACATAATGATCCGGATTTTCTTCGTAGTGTCCCCATGGGTCATAACTGAAAATGGTATCCACTTTCAAAAGCCTGAACAGGAATATTAATCTTCCCTTAATTTCCTGGGTATTGTATTCATCCATACGATGGTTACGGTATCCAAGATTATATACTTTTTTAAGTCCCAGAACTTTGGCCACTTTATCATTATCCCTTTCATTATTCAGAACCCTGTCACCATCGGTTCCACCACCTGCTGCATCATCATTTGTGGTTCTGATAAGGTAACCTGTATAACCTTCGCTAATCAGTTTTGCGATAGTGCCACCTGCAAATAAAGTAGAGTCATCAACATGTGGTTGGATTACAGCCAGTACTTTTCCCTCATGGGGTCTTCCGGAAACACTTCTCTCAATAACAATTCCATCGTCTTCTGCCATTTTATTGGCTTTGGCTTCAGTTGTAGGAGCATTTTCAGCTGCCTTTGCTTCTGAGCCCAGCAGGGTAGCATATGTTGCAGGTATTAATGCACCTGCTGCCAGTCCACTGCTTATAAATTTTCTTCTTTCCATATTAGAATATTTTCTATTTCTAATATAGATATTCCTGAGTTTATAAGAAGTTTATAAATAAAAAAGCTGCCCTGTTTGGGGCAGCTTTTTAGAATGCTTATTGAAATATCAGAAATTACCCGGACCGTTACCTTGTCTCATACCTGGGCCCATTCCCGGACCACCCATACCGGGTCTCATACCAGGGCCCATTTGCTGCTGCTCTGGTTGTTTTCCACTGAATTTTTGTAGTCTCATGGTAAAGCTTAACATGAAATATCTTGATAAGCGATTACTTTGACTATCAGTGATCACGTTTCCTGTTACAGAACGGGATACACTGGTATTTTCATTGAGCAGGTCATATCCCTGAAATCTTAAAGAAGCACGTTTGTCTTTAAAGAACTGCTTTTCAAGATAAGTATTGATAATAAATGGATTAACTGCTAATGAGCTGCTGTATCCATTATTAAATGATTTGCTAAGATCTGAACCTATCAACCAGGTTTTCAGAAAATAAACTTTATTGCTGAAATTCAATGAATAAGTTGAAACCTTCGTATTGTTATTGGTAATGGCATCATTCGTATTGGTATTTAAGCTGTATCTCAATCCCGGATTGAATTCAAGATTCTTGTTTGGATTGATCTGCATATTCAGACCCTGCGAAAAGATCCAGTTCTTGCCGGTATTCTTTACGTTATCAGTATAGGAAATGTTATTGATGTAATTGGCTGATCCATTGAATGAGAACACATATTTCTTTTCCTGGAAAGGTTTGGAGAAATTATAGAATGCATTCGCTGTATAATAACCATCTGTATTGAGGTAACGGGTTTCCTGAACCAGACCAACAGCCGGATCCATTGATCGAATGATGTTCGAAACGATCTTATTTTCCGTAAAGTTTCCGGATACATTAAAAAATAACACATCTCCGGAATTGAAATTGAAATTATTATACCTAAAAGTAAGGAAATGTGAGAATTCAGCTCCAAGATTTGGATTTCCGTACACAGGGTACTGCGGGTTTGAAATATCCGGTGTTGGCTGTAATTGAATATAGGTTGGTTCATTTGCCCGGCCAAAGTAAAATGCATTTACAGCTCTGGTTCTTGAGAAATTATAAGAGTAACGAGCAGAAGGGATAATGTTAAAACCTGTGTTCCTGTTAGGAGTAGTAACACCATTAACCACGGATCTGCCCTCCAGAACACTGGGCTGAGCACTTAGGCCAAAGGAATAATTGTACTTTTTCTCATTAAATCTGTAATTCACTCCAAACCTGTTGGTACTGAATGAATAATTAAAATCATTGCTCAGGCTTGTATTATAGCTATAAGTTCCACCCGGAGTAATATCATAGGTTTCCCTTTCATTTCTGTAGGTTGTAGTGCTATGATTATAATTGAACTCCAGATTTGATTTTAAGCTAAGTGGCTCATTATAAGATAGGTTAGTATTAATGTTGGAATTTCTGTTATTATCGTACAATTCCTGATTTCTATAAACATTTGTATTTCTGCCCCCGACAATATAGTTGATATATTGAGTCAGCTGATCATCTTCCTGTTTGGTTTTGGCATTATTGGCTGAAGCGAACAAGGATAGATTTCTTCCTCTTTTTTTAAGACGATGGTTCAGTAAGAGGGTTGCTCCGAAATTAGGATTTTTGGAATCAGTATTATTAAGTGTTGTACCGTCTGAGCTTAGCCGGCCATTATCATATTGTAAATAGCTTGTATTTCCGTTATCAACCGATGATCCATAGCTGAATGAAGGACTGAATTTAATAAAGTTTACACTGTCCGGACGGTATTCAAGATTCCAGCCGAATCGGTGATTATTATTGATCAGATTTTTTAACGAATTCTGGTTGGTTGAAATAAGTGAATTCTGAAAATTGTTTTGTTGCAACTGATCACTTATCACGTCGTTATCCCGATTCGAAAAACTATAATTCCCGTATGAACTTACTTTTTTACCATAATCCTTACGATAATTAAGTCCGACAGATCCTACTGAAGTAAGTCCATCACTGTTGTTTCCACCCTGGAAACCACCACCTCCCATACCGCCGCCACCCTGAAAGCGCATACCGCCACCGCCACCACCGCCAACATTCTGTACCCGGGCACCACCGCCGCCGCCACCAAATCCGCCGCCAGCACCGAAATTGAAGACTGAGCTATTGGTGTTGTTCAGATTCCCGATAAATGAAAACTGTTCAGAATTATTATAGGTATTAGCTGTCAATGAAGCCTGATAGCGTTCTTTATCACCACCTCCAACTGTACCTCTGGCGAAATAGCCTTTATTTTTATCTGCTCTGATCGTAAAGTTCAGAATCTTTTCAGGATCTCCGTTTCTAATCCCGGTCAGGTTTGCCTGATCTCCATAGTCGTCGATGATCTGAGCAGATTCAAGGATATCTGCAGGAAGCTGTTGGGTAGCGGTTTTAACATCGCCACCAAAAAAATCTTTTCCATTTACCCTGACTCTGGTAATTGCCTTACCCTGAGCTGTAACATTACCATCTTTATCCACCTCAACTCCAGGCAATCTCTTCAGAAGATCTTCAGCCAGTGCATTTTCCCGGAGTGGGTAATCGGATGCCCTGTAAATGATTGTATCCTCTTTTATAATAACAGAAGGAATACCTGAAATAACAACTTCAGAAAGCACTCTGCTCTCTGCCTTCAGACTGATTGGGTCTAATTTGATTGCTGTATCACCGTCTTTGTATAAAAACCTTTTATTTAAGGGCCGGTAGCCTAAACTCGATACAGTTAAAAGGAAAGTTGAGGATTTAACCCCTTTAAAAATAAAGTTTCCGTCAACATCAGTCCGGGTAAATAAAGTGTCTTTGCCGGCGATGTATTTTACTGTGGCAGCAATAATACTGGTACCCGTGGAATCCTGTACCACTCCACTTATATCACGGCTTGTTTGTGCAGTAGCACCATAGCTAATAAAAAAGCCGATCATTAAGGGTAACAGTTTTTTCATGTTTGTTATTATTTAGTTTATAATTGATTTGATCTCCTTAATTCCTCATTCTGGAACCATATTTATTGCTTTACTGCCAGTGAGCTCTTTATAAAAAACTCTGTTGAGGTGGATATTCTCGCCGGGGGGTAATTTCTGGAAGGCATCCCACCGTACATTCCACCATAGTTTCTGCCATACCTTCCACTATTTCTGCCACCGTATCTACCGCCATACATATCATCAAATGCATTCATATCCCTCTGCTGCACAGCCGCTGGTCCCTGAAATCCATTAATTCGGATGCTGTAAGTTATGGGTTCAGTCCGGCCGGGTTCAATGCCCAGCAACCTGATTGGTATTGCAATCTCCTGAATCAGATTATTTTTTGAATCAAATGCAGCAGCGGCTTTTATCCCATAGGTATTGTAAAGTGAAATACCCCCATCAATGATTTCTTTGAATCCATCCACTCTGATCTCTTTGATTCTTTCAAGAATTCTTCTTTGTATCTCTTCAGGCTCCGGTGGTTCTGTTTCATTTAGCTTTTTTCCGGGAGTTCGGTCGAGAAGCGGAAAGGTCACCATTGTCGGAATTTTCTTATTTTCAATATTGGCTGAGAAACTTATTCCTCTTGCCAGAATCCGGGTTAAACTTTCTTGTGCTCCATTTTTTATTGCCAGATAGATATTCTCATCATCATTGGCAATATTATAGTATAGTTTTGCGGCATCGTTATAGAGAGTAAGACTATCATTCCAGTCATTTAGCTGGCCGTCAATTAGTATTGGTTTATCAACCCATAGTGATTTTATCAGCTCTGCTTTTTTCTGCGAATACGCAGGCAGGTAACCGAAAAGAAATATGGATAATGAGAGAAAAAAAAAGTTTTTGATTTTTGTCTTCATACGATTTTTAGACTAAGTGTGTGATAAAGGTTTAATGGTGTTCGTAATGATTTCATTACAATTGTTATTATATACGATCCCAGCAATATTCTGAATCTGTAAAGATACATTAGCGAGGTCAGCAGCTTTGTTAATTTGTGTTAAGATCTTAATTATTAGAATGTTTGCTTTTAACTCTTCTCCTCCCAGATCAATGCCAGATTGATAATAGTTTGAACAGCCTTTTGCATGTCCTGAACAGATACCCACTCTTGTTTTCCATGAAAGGCATGTTCTCCGGCAAATATATTCGGGCAGGGTAAGCCCATGAATGAGAGCCTGGAACCGTCTGTTCCTCCTCTGATGCTCTGTAATCTGGCTGTTAATCCGCTTCGTTCAATGGCTTCTATTCCTGCCTGAACAATTTGTGGATATTGGTCAAGAACCGATTTCATGTTCCGGTATTGCTCTTCCAAAATAAATTCATATCCTGAACCGGGATAAGCCTTCAAAATTTTCTGTACAATTTGTTCAAGAATCAGCTCATGGCTTTTTAATAATTCCGTTTTAAAATCACGGATGATGAATTCAATGCTTGCTTGTTCTACCGAACCATTTATAGAAACAGGGTGTATAAAACCCTCTGTGCCTGAGCTGTTTTCCGGTGAAAGATATTCCTTTGGTAAGGCCGAAATAATCTCCGAAGCTATTTTTATGGCACTTTCCATTTTGTTTTTGGCAAACCCGGGATGAGCACTTACACCCTGAATAATTATCTTAACACCATCTGCTGAGAAGGTTTCATTCTCAATGGAACCCACAGTTTCACCATCGATTGTATAAGCAAAATCCGCCCCAAGTTTATTGAGATCAACTTTGTCAACTCCTCTTCCAATTTCTTCATCAGGAGTGAAAAGAATCTTGATTTCACCATGTTTATATTCAGGGTGGGTGATCAGAAAATTTGCCGCATCCATAATTTCGGCTAATCCGGCTTTATTATCGGCACCCAATAATGTTGTTCCGCTCGCGGTTATGAGGTCATTGCCAATCTGATCTTTCAGGTCAGGGTGATCCTTCATGCGTAGAATCTGGTTAGGATCATCAGGAAGAATAATATCCTGTCCCTGATAATTCTCATGAATAATAGCTTTTACATTCTCTCCGCTACAATCCGGAGAAGTATCCATATGTGAGCAGAAACAAATGACAGGCACTTTTTTATCAGTATTTCCCGGAATTCGTGCATAAACATACCCGTACTGGTCTAAATGGGCATCTTTCAAGCCCATTTCGAGTAATTCGCCGACTAATAGTGCCCCTAGATTTTTTTGTTTTTCGGTAGAAGGAAAGCTTGTAGAAGCCGGGTCAGATTGGGTATCAATTGCGGTATATCTTAAAAATCGTTCTGTAACAGTAAAGCTTATATTTTCGCTTAAGGTCATTTTTGCTTAATTTTATAATTGGCTCTGCGAAATTAATCATTACCAACCGTATTGTTGAAATGATTAGCCCAGAGAGTATTCAAACCTGTCATCCCGAAATGAATATTGAAAGTTTAAGAGATTATTGCCTTTTAAAGCCCGGAGTTACTGAAACTTTTCCTTTCGGTGAAGATACACTGGTGTTCAAGTTAGCAGATAAGATCTTTTTGCTTTGCGGACTTGAGAATCCGGATCGTTTCAATGTTAAGTGCGATCCTGAAAGAGCAATATCGCTTCGGGAAGAATATGAGGAAGTACAACCGGGCTACCACATGAATAAAACTCACTGGAATACCGTATTTATGAATGGACGATTAACGGATACCCTCCTGAAGGAAATGATCGATCATTCTTATGATCTGATATTAAAAAGCCTGCCTAAGAACAAGCGATTTTAAAATTACAGAAAAGGACAGGAATCTTGCCGATCTTATCGATAAGCTTGAGTATTGATCTTATATTTGTCGATCAGGTATGATTAGAAGGTTTAGTCTTTTATTGATCTTAATTAATGGTTTTCATATGGCAAATGCACAGATAAGTCCTTTTGAAAAAAACAAGGAATTAACTGCGACCTATCAGGAACTGATTAATTATTATCAGGTTCTTGATAAAAAGTATGAGCAGATGCGGATTTTCGATTGCGGGCAATGCGATATCGGAAAACCAATAAACCTGATTGTTCTTTCGGGGGATAAAATCTTTGATCCCATTGAAATCAGAAAGCAAAACAAAAGAATTCTATTGATTAATAATGGGATTCATCCGGGTGAACCTGAAGGGATAGATGCCAGCATGATACTTGTTCGTAAGCTGCTGGAAAAGAACTCAATCCCCCAAAATGTAGTGATCTGTATCATCCCTGTCTACAATATTGATGGAATGCTGAACAGAGGCCTTTCCAGAGTTAATCAGAATGGCCCCGAGTCATATGGTTTTAGGGGAAATTACCAGAATTTTGATCTCAACAGGGATTTTATAAAAGGTGATTCCAAAAATTCAAGAGTCTTTCAAACGATCTTTAATACCTGGCAGCCGGAAGTATTTATTGATAATCATACGAGCAATGGCGCTGATTATCAGTATATAATGACGCTCATCGCTCCTCAGAAGGACAAGCTCAATTCAGTACTTTCAGAATATTTAAGCAGTCGTATGCTACCTGATCTGTACAAAAAAATGAAGGCTTCGAACTTCGAAATGACCCCTTATGTAAATAGCATTGAAGAGACTCCGGACTCTGGAATTACAGGTTTTTTAGAGACAGCAAGGTATTCAACAGGATATGCTGCCTTACATAATACCATTGGTTTTATGCCCGAAACACATATGCTTAAACCATATCACCAGCGGGTTGATGGAACCTATAAGTTTATGGAGCATGTGATTGGAATTGTAGAGCGTGATGCGGATTTGATCGCCAAAAATAAGCAGAAAGCTGATGCGGATGTCAGGGCCCAGGTTTTATTTCCTCTGCAATGGACATTGGATGATAAAAGTTTTTCTTTGTTCAGGTTCAAAGGCTACGAGGCCAAATATAAAACCAGTGAGCTTAGCGGTACGTCAAGGCTCTATTATGATCAGAATGAGCCTTATGAAAAAGACATCCGTGTATTTGATCATTATTTACCTTCAGAGATAGTAAAAAAACCGCTAGCCTATATTATTCCGCAATCCTGGCAAAAGGTTATTGATCTGATGCTACTGAATGGTGTTCAGATGAAACGCTTTGCCGCGGATACGGAGATCGAATCGGAAATGTATTATATTGAAGATTATAAGACTCCTGGTAAACCCTTTGAGGGGCATTATCTTCATTCTCAGGTCAAACTTCGGACTGAAAATCAAAGAGTAAAATATTACGAGGGCGATTATATCGTTTATACTAATCAGGTAAAGAACAGATATATTGTTGAAACCCTTGAACCTCAGGGTGTAGATTCATTCTTTGCCTGGAATTTCTATGATTCAGTGCTGGGTCAGAAAGAACATTTCTCTGATTATGTTTTTGAGGATGAAGCAGCCCGACTAATAAAGCAGGATCCTGTATTGTTAGCCAGGCTTGATGAAGAGAAGAAAAAAAATCCCGCATTGCTGCAAAGCCCATCAGCACAACTTGATTGGGTGTACAGGAATTCAAAACATTACGAAAAAACACATTTGAGATACCCGGTAGGCCGTTTAATCAGTCCTGCTAAAATTGAATTACATTGATGGAGACTTATATTAACGATACCCCTGTTGCTACGATTATTTTTATTTTCACGATTGTTACCAGTATTTATGCCTTTTCGAATGCGGAGGTTTATGGAAAATTTATGCTTCACCCTTACAGTGTAAGCCGTGGGCGCCGACTATATAGTATGATTACCAGCGGACTTATTCATAAAGACTGGCCACACCTGCTGGTGAATATGTTATCCTATTATTTCTTCGCGTTCACTCTTGAAAAAACCTTTGTTTCACTGAGTAGTTGGGGTCATTTTCAGTTTGGATTATTATACATTGTAAGCATTATTTTGAGTGATATCACTTCTATTTTTAAGCATAAGGAGCATTTCTGGTTTAACAGTCTTGGGGCCTCCGGTGCTGTTTGTGCGGTAGTATTCAGCTATATTTTATTCTATCCAATGAATAAAATGATGATCTTCCCAATACCCATTCCTATTCCTGCGGTTTTGTACGGATTTCTGTTTCTTGGTTATTGTGTATATGCTTCCCGTAATTCAAAAGATGCAATTAATCACGATGCTCACTTCTACGGTGCACTGACCGGAGTTTTATTTACAATTATTTACTACCCGGATATTGCTGGCTATTTTGTTAATCAGCTAACCGGAGGATGATTTCCTGGTTTAAAACAAACCTATCTCAATATTAAATTGATAGACAGAGTTTTATGATGGCAAATCAACAGATTCGGCCGGAATAAACTCCTTATTTTTATTCAGAAGATATGTCAGGGGATTTTCAGGATCTTTCAGAATCTCAAATAAGAGGATACCCCATGGTTTCCAGAAATTTTCCAATACCTGGGCATAGGTTTTATTTTGCCAGAAATCAAAAAGTGGCTTATTGCTCATTCCCCGCAAGGGCATGGCCTCAATATAAATTGCCTCTTCGGTTGGCATGATAGTGTATTCCGGTAAGCGGTTAAACAGGTAATTGGAATAAAAAAACCGCGCGAAAACTTCCTCCAATTGTGCAGGATGTATTGATTTACCTAATAGTTTTGAAAGAATTTCCTTGTGATAAATCGCATTGGTACCATTATCCTGCAGGCAGGCTATGATTCCAAAATCCTTCATTGCTAAAGAGAAGGTGAGCGTATTAATCTCATCACGGTAGTTGAACAGGTCCTTGCTGCTCTCAAGTTTGAAGACTCGTATGCTCCAGGGATTATTACCTTCAAATATTATTGGTTGAATAAGCGACTGAAGCATAAGATGAAGGTTGCCAAACTTATGAATCAGGGATTGTGAGAGGATAAACTCTTCATTTTTAGCTTTCTGCTGCATCATGCCAATGCGGATTTCATTGAAAAGAATGCCATAAACCATTTTGGCAATCCATTGAAATAATCTTAACTCGGGTAATTGCTTAACTGAATCATATCCTGCTAAAAAGGCAGTTCTTATTTCTTCGTCCAGGGGCTCTATAGCCTGTTCATAAATTTTCCCTGAGCAGGGTAGTTTCATGTCGCTGTAAGTCGACATACTTTCATCGAGAAGTTTGAATGGCTTATCCTGAAGATCATATTCCTGCATCAGCCAGAGCGGAAATACAGTGATTTCCTCTTCAGCCGACTGAAGTTTTTCGCCGCTCAGGAAGCAGAATTGTTTACTGAAATTTAATCGTTCGAAAGGTTTGTACAATTTAATCGCCATGCCTGGCAAAGGTAGTAAACCCGCTTATTTTTATTGGGGGACTTTAGTTTTCGAATCGTAAAATTTTCGAATTTCATCGGCTATGCGACGGATCATTTCCTGTTTTGATAAAATCAGAATATAATCATCCTCTGTAATTTCATTTATCATTCCTCTTGATATGCTGATTGAAGGATCCAATGCCCTCATATCACCTTGAATATTATCAACATAGGAATTTACATAATTGTAGTTGGCGACAAATGTTTTTTGAAATTTTACCGGCGGTTCAGCCTTAATCGATAAGGATGTTTTAAATCGCGCATTTGTTCTTTGCTGGATCTGAACAATATCAACGCTTGCTGTAACTGTCTGGTAAACAGGTTTCCCGTTTGAATCTGTGCCTGCTACAATGTTACGGCTTACCCTTCTTCTGGAAACCCGCTCATCTTTTGGCCAGAGCATAAAATTTTCAATATCAATATTGAGAACTACTTCCGGATTTTCATCTGGTTCTACAAGCACAAAATTTACACTCTGAAACTGTTCTATTGCATTCAGCAGCTGAAAGCGGTAATAACCCAGGTTGATATAATTTGTATTCGCACTGCTTTCGGCCTGAATATTTATTGCGATTGGAACGTCAATTTTTGGTACTCTGGGTTTTTTTTGTGTCTTGCAGGAGATGCCAGAAAAGATCAGAATGCAAAAAACTAATGTGAGCTTTTTCATAATATGCCGTGTAGTGAACCCTTTAATAACTAAGTAGTTACAACTAATTACTAATTAACGGGAATACTGAGACAATATTGGATAATACTCAGTAAAAAATACTCATCTCAGATTTTTACAATGTATGAAAACTAATTTTAGCGATATAAGATGAGCTAAAAATTTAGAATCGTGCTCAAAAGAATTCCTTTATTATCCTGAAATACATTCCTGCCGTTAACTTCTCTGGATAATTGTGCTATCTGATTCAAATAACCTGCTTCAATACGGGCTTTTGCTGAAAGTCGGTAACCAAGGAGGATTGCCAGCCTGTTCTGGTCGAATATATTTTCATTGACGTTTTTGCCAAATCCGATTAGAATTTCATCATAAAATGCCAGGTAAGGGGTTTTATCAGCAATAGTTCTTCCTTTTAGCGGAATATTTGTTCTGAACATATATCTCATTCTGTTCCAGAACACAAAATCATCTTCTTTTGTTAATGAAGCGTTTGTGTATCTGCCAATCCATCTTTGTTCGAGCATGAAGCGGTGGCTGAATTCAAATATTCCTGATTTATCGTTTAATGTAGCCATCTGGTAAATCCGGTGTTCTGTAAATTGTTTTCCCAGGTTATTGAGAGGAATGTCGCCATAATTATAGGTTTCTGCGAGGGCATAGCCAGCCCTTAAACTAAGCTTATTGTTCAGGGTATAGTTGATTCCTGTTCTGATGAGGTTTTGCTGGGGATCAGAAATCAGACGATCCCTTCGAAGCTGCAGCTCGGTGTGGAGACTCCATTTCTGATCTAATCGTATAGTTCCGCTATATGCCAGCCAGCCGATTGTATTCCTGTCAGTTATTCTGGTACTCTGCGCAAAGGCAACGATTGTAAAAAGACTTAAAAAGGTAGCTAAAAGTATCTTTTTCATGCGGCTAATTTCAGAAAATTGTTTTAAAGGTGAATGTCTGGCAAATAGGACTGGTTCACAAATAGATTCGGGGTGTCTCCGGTAAAACTTACCGAATCACCCCCGAACTATATATGCATAAAAGATTAATTGATGATCTGGGTGTCCTTGTAAAACTCCACTACACCAGTAGTGATATCGTGTGTACCACCAACAATACCAATCTGTCCGGCTTCGATCATTTCTTTGAGAATCGGACTTCTTTCCATTATTCCTTTTACCGTACGTTTCACATTGATTGCAGAAACTTTTTCAACAAATTCTGCATTGGATGAGTTTCTCTGAGAAATCACGGTGGTTTCATCATCTACCGCCGGCCTGATTTTGGTTAAAAGTGAGGTGAGATTACCCATTTCAACATGATCGCAGGCACCTTTAACTGCACCACATTTAGTATGGCCCAATACCACGATGATCTTCGAACCTGCTACCTTACATCCAAATTCCATGCTTCCAAGGATATCCTCATTCAGGATATTTCCTGCAATCCGAACACTGAATACGTCTCCCAGACCCTGATCAAAGATCAGTTCTGCAGATGTTCTTGAATCGATGCAGCTCAAAATAACTGCGAATGGATGCTGCCCATCTGAGGTCTCATTAGCCTGCTGTAATAAATTCCTGTTTACTTTGAGGTTATTTACAAAGCGCTTATTACCTTCTATCAATAGCTCTAGCGCCTGAGCCGGTGAAATGGCTTCCTGTAATTCTTTAGTTAGTGTTTTCATCTTTTTTAGCTTGTAATTTGTGGTTCTATAAAATTGACTGTTTCTACTTGTATATTTTTGGTTTTTGCATTTGTCCGAAAGTTAATGATCAGCTCTATGACATCATGTGCTATGGATTTAGACCGTGTACAATCGATAATCACTTTTGAGTTTTCAGGAATTTCATCTAAGGCTTTCAAAACGCTCGCTTTGTTAAAGAAGGAAACCTCTTCTGCCAATTCCATGTGATAAATCTGTATTCCTTCTGCTTTATTTAAGCTGGTTTTTAAATGATGCGAATTCCGGTAACTGTGTTTTAAGGTATAGAATATACCAAATAGCATTCCTATGGTAATTCCCATCAGCAAATCAGTTAAGAGAATGGCAATTATGGTTGCCATGAACGGTACAAATTGTTCCCAACCTAAGCGGTACATCTGCTTGAAAAGTTCGGGCTTAGCCAGTTTATATCCTACCATAATCAAAATAGCTGCGAGACTGGCAAGTGGAATCATATTCAATAAACCCGCAATTGTCAGCGCACTAATCAGGAGAAAAATGCCATGGAGAATTGCCGACATTTTTG
This sequence comes from Daejeonella sp., assembly GCF_030684675.1. Classification (GTDB taxonomy): domain Bacteria; phylum Bacteroidota; class Bacteroidia; order Sphingobacteriales; family Sphingobacteriaceae; genus Daejeonella. The sequence continues at coordinate 156,130 of NZ_JAUXXZ010000043.1, forward strand.
TCTTTCCACCAAAAGAGATGTTTGCAGAACTGCGTACGATTACTTGTGTAATAGGCAATCCACCAATTAATCCTGACACGATGTTCCCTAATCCCTGAGCTTTTAACTCCCTGTTTGTAGGTGTTACCCGTTTATCAGGATCCAGTTTATCGGTAGCTTCAACACAAAGCAAGGTTTCAAGGCTCGCTACAATTGCTAAAACCACTGCGATTTTGTAAACCTCCGGATTGCTGAGCTGTGTGAAATCGGGTAAAGTAAACTGTGTGAAGAATTCCGCAAGGTTTTGAGCTACAGGAAGTTGTACTACCTGATCACTTGCCAGGGTAAAGTTCAACATTCCATTTTGGAACATGTAATTCATCACAATACCCAGAAATACTACAACAATTGGCCCCTGAATTAACTGGAAAATCTTATGTTTTTTGGTTAGAACTGTATCCCATAAGATCAGAATAGCAATCGAAATGGCTGCTATTAAAACCGCTCCCGGTGTCACCAGGTCAAAAGCTTTGCTGATAGCAGAGAAAGTGTTCTCCCCATCTGCCTGCAAAAAAGCATCATCGCCTTCGGCATCTTTGTCGTACCCCAAAGCATGCGGTATCTGTTTAAGAATGATCAGCAAACCAATACCGGTAAGCATTCCCTTGATAACAGAAGTCGGAAAGAAGTAAGCAATGAAACCTGCTTTTGCAAATCCCATGGCTAATTGAATTATCCCTGCAATCACTACCGACAGGAGAAAGGCAGGCCATGATCCCAGTGCAGCTATCGAGGTAAGTACGATTACAGCCAGTCCGGCGGCCGGGCCGCTAACACCCAGAGGTGATCCGCTTGCAATTCCAACAATAATTCCACCAACTATACCGGCAATAATTCCAGAAAATAGCGGTGCTCCTGATGCAAGTGCAATACCGAGACAAAGAGGCACTGCAACAAAAAATACGACTATACTGGCAGGCAGGTCATTTTTTATTTCTTTAAACATGTTTCTTGATTCCATTTTTTTAAATCTTTTGTTTAGTTTAACGATACGAAGATAGCATTAATATTTTAAATGATAGTATTACTATTTCATTTAATTGTAAAACTTTTATCTATTTTTGCAAAGCAGAAATAAATGAAAGCAATTTGTGTTTAAGATTTACAGATCAGAGCGATGGAATTACAACTTCAAATAAAGATGAATGAAAAACTGTTTGTTCGTAATCCCGAACAAACAGAACTTGGAAGAAAGATAATTCAGTTCAGTATTCAGCTCATCCAGGAAAATGGTTTTGAATCCTTTACTTTCAAGAAACTTGCAGAAGAGATTGGTTCTACCGAAGCAGGTATTTACAGATATTTTGAAAATAAACATCGTTTACTGATTTATCTGACAGCATGGTACTGGAGCTGGCTGGAATTCAGGGTTACTTTCCATCTGAATAATATTTCTGACCCTAATATAAAACTGAAAAAGCTGATCCAGCTTCTTGCAGCCAATGTTGTTGATGATGACAGCACAATGTATGTTAATGAGAGTCTTTTGCATCAGATAATCATTGCCGAGGGCTCAAAAGCATATCTGACTAAGCATGTATCAGAGGATAACAAGGACAGATTATTCAAGCCTTATAAAGATCTTTGTTCTTTGATTGCCGGAATTATACTAGAATACAACAGTAATTATACTCACCCCCGTTCTCTTGCGAGTACGATTATTGAGATGGCACATTTGCAGGTATTTTTCATGCATAACCTTCCTTCATTAACAGACTTTGGTGAGAGCAAGAATGAACAGCTGGTGGTTGAATATATTGAAGATTTGGTATTCTGCAGTATCCGCAATCATACCAGCAGGCGTGATTAGTTCAATTAGAATCGCTCATTTATCTTCTTCAGAATTTAGCCATACCACATTTAGTTCGGGCTGGTGCCCCTGCCCTAATATGCTGCGGTAGAGGTCCGGCCTTCGGGCCTTAGTATAACGGTAGCCACCGGCCTGTTTAAGTTTTTCGGGTATCAAAGTTGTGCTGACCAGGGAGTCTTCAAAGGTTCGACACTCAGCCACAATATCTCCAAAAGGGTCGATAATCATTGAACATCCGTTTTTTAGCTGATCATCGTCCATCCCGATAGGATTTGAGAAAATTGCATAAATTCCATTATCATAGGCTCTGGAAGGCAGCCATTTCATCAGCCATTCCCTTCCTTTCATACCATCAAATTCAAGGCGAAGGGAGGTTGGATCATTTTCCCGATTGTACCATAATTGAGGATCCACAAAACCAGCACCTGGGCGGGTAGAGGGAGTACACATGGTTACGTGCGGCATAAAGATGATATTGGCGCCGAGCAATACTGTTGCCCTTACATTTTCAATGACATTATTATCATAACAGATCAAAATGCCGCACTTCCATCCATGAATGTCAAAGACGGTGTAACTGTTACCCGGACTTAAATGCGGATTGATAAAGGGATGTAATTTTCTATGTTTTGCCAGCAGGCCGTTTTTATCAACACAGACATAGGCCTTAAATAAATTTCCTTCGATATCCCTCTCAAAAAGTCCGGCAAGGATTGTAATATCATATTTTTCTGCAATCTCAGTCAAACGAAGTATGCTCGGCCCGTCGGGGATGAGTTCAGCGAGGTCAAGCATTTGTTCCCTTGAAAGTTTTCTGGCAAAAGTATAGCCGGTAATTGAGCATTCGTGAAAAGTGATTACTTTTGAGCCCCCTGTGGCGGCCTCTTTTGCCAACTTTTCAATCACTGATAAATTGTAGGCTTTATCGCCACTTTTATTTTCGAATTGCGCGGTCGCTATTTTTAATTTTTCCATTTTAACAAGGTCTCAATTACATTTCCTCAACTGCTTCAAGCGTCACATTCCTTTGTAAGCAGTAAATCATTTTACGATAACTGTACAAAAGGCAGTAGTTTAAAGCTGTCCAAATAACCAGCATTGTACTAAAATTAAAATTTGATAATGACAATTGTCTTGAGGTAATATTATACTTCTGTAGAAAAAACAATAAAGTAAAAACCATAGCCGGAAGAAAAGCAGCAAGAGTATATTTTCTAAGTCCGGAGTAAATGATCATACCTGTTAAGAGGAGGATGATCCAAATCCCCGTAATAATATAAAATTGAAAATCAGAGAGCTTCCAATAGCTTTCGAAGCTGCTGTTTTTTGAGAAAATAAACCAAAGTGAAAACAATAGAACAGGCAAAAAGCATATTGCAGCCTGGTTTTTAAGGTCTTTAAACGTCTTGAGCCCGATAGCAAGTATGACAAAGTTGAAGCAGGTCAGAATCAATATCAAAGGAATATATAAAAGTACTGCAGAAATCAGATAATAAAGGGCAATAGCTAAAGGAGTACTTAAATCACCTCCTTCCGAAACATAGAAAGCGGATATAACTAATAATGAAAAAGCAGCCAATAGGATGATATGATACTTAATCAGCCTGATTAATTTATTCACGAGCTTCGCTGTTTAATATAGTGCAATATAAATCATTTATAGAGGCAATTGCCTGCAATTTGTCAGGTTTATCAATAGATTGTTCCCACAGGCTACAAAAATTTGTTAGCAGATAATATATATTTCGTTATTTCGTGCATCATAAATCATTCTCATGAAGATCAGTTATAAACCTTTTGAACTCAATCTGAGGCACCCTTTCACTATCGCAAAATTTTCACGTACCTCTACTCCGATCATGCTGATGGAAATTAGTCATGAAGGTTTTACAGGTTATGGGGAGGCATCGATGGTGCCTTACATGGGCGAGAATATTGAAACTGCAAATGCGTTCATGTCAAAAGTTGATCTTTCATGGCTTAAAGCCCCATTCAATTTTGATGAACTGATTGCTTATCTGGATGGTATTGCTCCCGGAAATCCTAATATTAAAGCAGCTATTGATATTTCTTTGCAGGATCTGCGGGGTAAGATTGAACAAAAGGCCTGTTATAAATATTTTAATACTGACCCTGCTAAAATGCCCCCAACCTCCTATACTCTTGGAATTGACACCCCTGAAGTTTTACTTCGCAAAATTAAAGAAGGGGGAAATTGCCATATTATTAAAGTAAAACTGGGAAGAGATAATGATAAGGAACTGATCAATACTATTCGTTCTGCAACTGATAAACCACTGTATGTAGATGCTAATCAGGGCTGGACAGACAGGCAACAGGGTCTTGATATGGTCTTATGGCTGCATGAACAGGGTGTGGTATTAATTGAACAGCCTATGGCAAAAGATGACCCTGATTCAAATGCCTGGATCACCGAAAGAAGTCCGGTTGCAATTGTAGGTGATGAATCTGTTCAACGCTTTGCAGATGTTGAAAAAGCCAAAGGGGTTTACCATGGTATCAATATGAAGCTGATGAAAAGTGCGGGTATGCACGAAGGTTATCGCATAATCATGAAAGCAAAAGAACTGGGATTGAAAACCATGATTGGTTGTATGAGCGAGACCAGCTGCGGTACTCTTGCTGCTGCTGCCCTGGCTCCTTTGTGCGACTGGGCAGATCTCGACGGACCATTCTTAACCAGCAATAATCCCTATAAAGACCCTGAATTTAAAGATGGGAAGTGGGTTTTATCAGATGCCCCGGGATTGGGACTAATCAAGTCTTGAGTTGTTCCCGGTTTATTTCTGATTTTTCCTGGTCAAACTTCTGACACTCTTAACCAGCCTGAATTTAAGATAAATCAGCATGGCAAGCGGTGGTATTCCGGCAAATACATAAAGATAGAAAGAGTTTTTCACGGCCCATGCAATACACATCACCAGAACAATGATAGCCACATTCAGAAAAATGTTTAATAAGACTTTTTTTAGCATATTGAATTAATATACCTGCATATCTGGCTCGTACTCTGCTTTCCAGGCCAGAATACCACCTTTCAGGTTATACAGGTTTGAATATCCCAATTGCTGTTCAAGCTGATTCAAAGCTGCAGCACTTCTTGCACCACTACGGCATTGGATGATAACAGGCTTATCCTTACTGATCTTTGAAGCCTCAAGAATAACACCCGCTAGTGGTATATTCAGACCATTCAGATTAGACATCTCATATTCAAAAGTCTCGCGAACATCGATTAATTGAAAATCTTCATTATTGTCGATTTTTTGCTTTAGCTCCTGTACTGTGATTTCTTTCATATCGCTTTAATTTGTAGTGTAAAGGTACGATTTTCTTAAATATTAATGATAATACAATCTTATCCATTCGGGCGTTTAATAGACGGAGTTCTGTAACAAATTGACCTTCCGGACGTCTTATTATGTAATGAAAAAGCTAACTGATTTCTTTTGGTTCTGTTCCGGAGCACATAGAGACACCCTTCTGAAGTATCCTACCGAGCATAATAAATACGTAGGCATAGGCGCCACTATATTTTTTACGGCTCTGTTCGCTTCGCTTTCTGGAGGGTATGCCATGTACTTCGTTTTTGCGGGAACTGAAACTGCAGTGCCTTTCGCTTTCCTTTTCGGTTTAATATGGGGACTTGCTATTTTCAATATGGACCGTTATATAGTTTCCAGTATCAGTAAAAGCGGGACAACCTGGCATCAGATATTACAGGCTACTCCCAGAATACTTCTGGCAATAATGATCGGAATCGTGATCTCCAGGCCTCTGGAGCTCAAAATATTTGATAAGGAGATCCGGCAGCAGTTAAAAACAAGTTACCTGAACCTGCAGCGTGCCAGAATAGATACCCTGAATCGTACTTTCGACCAGAAGTATGCACAGGAACTGCAGAAAACCTCGAATTTTAAAACAGAAAAAGATTCTTTGGAAAAGGACATTAACCGTTCCAGATACATTCTGAACCAGGAAGTTTTTGGCGATAAAACGAATCAAACATCCGGTATTACGGGTTACGGTACCTATGCCAAGCAAAAAGAATCAATTGTTGTACAAAAAGAATTAAGACTGGAACTTCTTCGTAAAGAACTTGCATCGATGGATACCTTCTTTAGCAAGCGGAAAGAGCTTGAAGGGCTGGCGCAACAAAGAATGTTCAGCAGCAAACAGCTCGATAGTCTGGCTAATGTTGCCGGTTTTGCCGACAGGAACAGGGCTTTGGGACAGCTAAGCTATAATGAGGATGGCAGCCGCGATATGGATAATTATCTTGCTATTTCCTTCATTGCTTTTCTGTTCATCCTCTTTGAATGTCTGCCGGTCTTTGTAAAACTGATGAGCAATAAAGGCCCTTATGATGTGGCTTTACAGAATATCGATGATACAGCCATCCATCATTCAGATAAAACCAAAGATCTGGATATATCCCTGATCGACGGTGTTCACGATACCAGGGTCAGCACCGGGATAAGCCGGGAGAAAAGGGCAATTGAAAGTCAAGATGAAAGCGGTTCGGGAGTATAGTCCCCTAATATTATGTCACTCATTAATTAACAAATAGAGTTTCAATAAATTTACCCTTGCATCGTCACAGTTAAACTGCAATTTTATTTTAGTGTCCATGTATTCCCAGTAGGATTTTTCAATAGGCTCCAGCTTTAGCTGGAGTTAATGAGTGTGTTCGTTATCGGGCCAGTCCGAACGGAGTTCATCCGGGCGGGCTTCAGCCCAATATTCTACAACATTTGAAGAACAATTACATTGGGCTTTAGCCCGATTGATAGAACATTAACCTCTTCTGATTTGATTGAACCCCAGTTTTTCAACAAAAGCCTTATATTCTTCTTCAAATGATTTTTTCTGATGATGCCTTTCCTGATTTTTAATGTATTCTCTTACCATTGCTAAATTGGATTCAGAAACAGAAATTGCCAGGTATTCATCCTGCCATTCAAATTTTGATGCAAACGAATTGGTAAATCCCCCTCTCAGGTTTATCCATCTCGAAGATTCCCCTTTGATATTTGCAGAACATCCTTAATACATTGATCGCTTTTTAAAGAAACAAGACAATGGCAATGGTCATCATATCCGTCTATGGTATCTATATAGATATTTTTCTTTTTTGAATTATGGCGAATGTGATCCCATAGCTCATTCCGGAATTCCGATGATTTTAGAAATGGAATTCGATTTTTCGTGCTCCAAACACAATGGATAGTTATTTTTATAAATGACATTTCAGGTATTTAGACTACAATATTTGAAAGTTTTGGAAAAATAAAAATTCGGGTTAGTGAATGGTAGATGTGGATTACTTATCGGTATTCCGGCGCTGAAGCACCGGTATTTGATCCGTTCTGGTCGCCTAGGTTTTGGGCTAAAGCCCGATCTGAAGACCGTATCTTCACCCGGTGCTCTAGTGCTTGTTGCGCAACCCTGCGCTGAAAGATTCAACATTGTAGGTGTTAGTGAGCATATTATTGGGTGATAGGTAGCAGATTAAACCATCCCCTGTAAAAGAGAGCTACACTGTTAGTAAAGTCATTAAAGCTGA